>NZ_JBIAWE010000001.1:0-805737 GCF_042895235.1 Streptomyces sp. NPDC001410 | reverse complement strand
GATGTCCGCACTGGAGATCAACGCCCTGGTCACCGACACCGACCACGGCCCCCAGCTGACCGCACTGCTCTCCTACCCCACCAACATCCTGACCCCCGCCGACGTCAACGAACTCGCCGCACACTGGCAATCCGCCCTCCAGGCCCTCACCCACCACGCCGCCACCCCCGGCGCCGGCGGCCTCACCCCCACCGACCTCCCCCTCCTCACCACCACCCAGACCGACATCGACACCTGGGAGAGCAACTACCCCGGCCTGACCGATGTCTGGCCGCTCACCAAGGTCCAGTCCGGCCTCCTCTTCCACGCGAAGCTCGCAGACGCCGAGTTCGACGTGTACCACATGCAAATGGTCTTCCACCTGGCCGGACAGGTGGACCCGCAACGACTCCGCACCGCAGGCCAGGCCCTCCTGGACCGCCACCCCAACCTGCGCGCAGCCTTCGCCCCCAACACCACCGGAGACCTCGTTCAACTGATCCCCGGCAGAGTCGAGTTGCCGTGGCGGTTCCTCGATCTGCGGCACCTGGACGGTGAGGAGCGGGACGCGGTCTTCGAGCAGTTCGTCGCCGAGGACCGGAGCGTCCACTTCGACCCGGAGAGGCCGCCCCTGCTCCGCCTGGCGCTGATCCGCCTGACAGACGAACGCAGCGAACTCGTCCTCACCGCCCACCACGTGCTGTTCGACGGCTGGTCACTGCCGCACATCGTGCACGACCTGATGCACCTCTACGGCTCCGACGGTGACAACGACGGGCTGCCGAGGGTCCGCAGCTACCGCGACTACCTCGCCTGGCTCGCCCACCGCGACCGGGAAGCGGCCGCCCGTGCCTGGGCCGAGGAGATGACGGGCGTCGAGGAGCCGACGCTCCTCGTGCCGCGCACCGAGCCGATGGTCGCGTCCGGTCTCGGCAACGTGGAGGTGCCCATCGAGGACGCCCGTGCCCTGTCGCGGTGTGCCGCGGCACTCGGCGTCACCCTCAACACCCTCGTCCAGGGCGCCTGGGCCATCCTGCTGTCCGCCCTCACCGGCCGGAACGACGTCGTCTTCGGCGCCACCGTCTCCGGGCGGCCCGCCGACCTCCCCGGGGTCGACGAGATGGTGGGCATGTTCATCAACACCCTCCCCGTCCGCGTCGACTGCACTCCCGCACAGACCCTCGCCGCCCTCCTCACCACCCTCCAGAGCCGGCAGGCCGCCCTCCTCGACCACCACCACTACGCTCTCGCGGACATCCAGCGGGACAGCGGGATGAGCACCCTGTTCGACACCCTGGTGCTGTTCGAGTCGTATCCGGTGGACCGGTCCGGCATCAGCCGGGCCACGACGGCGGCCGACATCGAGGTCACCGGCCTGCGGCCGTTCGCGGGTTCCCACTACCCCCTCACGCTGACCGCCTCCGCCGAGCCCCATCTGCGGCTGTCGCTGCAGTACCAGCAGGGTGTGGTCGAGCCCGGGACGGCGGCCGACGTCGCCGCGCGGTTCACCCGCGTCCTGCGCCAGGTCGTCGCCGATCCCGGACTGCGGCTGAGCGCCGTCGACGTACTGACCCCCGACGAGCGCGAGCGGCTCCTGGTCGACCTCAACGCCACGGCCGCGCCCACCCCGGACCCGACGGTCGTCGAGCTGTTCGAACGGCAGGCCCTCGCCACTCCGGACGCGGTCGCGGTCGTCGCCGGTGACGACTCCCTCTCCTACGGCGAGGTGGACGCCCGGGCGAACCGGCTCGCGCACCATCTGATCCGTCAGGGGGTGGGGATCGAGTCCGTGGTGGCCGTGACGTTGCCGCGGTCGGCGGACCTCGTCGTCGCCCTGTTGGCCGTGCTGAAGGCCGGAGGCACATATGTGCCGATCGACCCGGACCACCCGGCGACCCGCGTCGAGTACGTACTCGGTGATGCGCGGCCTGTGGTCACCCTCGCCCCGGACGTCCTGGCCGCCGACCTGAGCGGCTACCCGGACACCAGACCGGACACCGCGCGCGTGACGATGGCCAACGCGGCCTACGCGATCTACACCTCCGGTTCCACCGGACGGCCGAAGGGCGTGGTGATCTCCCATGGCGCGCTCGGCAACCTGCTGGCCTCGATGGGCGAGCAGTTCCCGTTGCGGTCCGAGGACCGCCTGCTGGCCGTGACCACGATCGCCTTCGACATCGCGGCGTTGGAGGTGTTCCTGCCCCTGCTGTCCGGCGCCCGCGTGGTGATCGCCCCGAAGGAGATCGGCACCGATCCCGCCGTCGTCCTGGAGCTGATCGAGAGCCGTGGCATCACGGCCGTCCAGGCGACGCCGACGCTGTGGCAGATGCTCGTGACGCACCGGCCGGAGGGACCGCGCGGACTGCGCGTCCTGGTGGGCGGGGAGGCGCTGCCCGCCGCTCTCGCCGAGACGCTGTGCGAGGAGGCACGGGAGGTCGTCAACGTCTACGGGCCGACCGAGACCACCATCTGGTCCACCGCCTCACGGGTGCTGCCCGGCTCCGGCACGCCGCCGATCGGCCGGCCCCTGGCCAACACCCGTGCGTACGTACTGGACGGCGCGTTGCGCCCGGTCGCCCCGGGTGTGGTGGGCGAGTTGTACCTCGCCGGTGACGGTCTGGCACGCGGGTATCTGAACCGGCCGGGGCTGTCGGCGGAGCGGTTCGTGGCCGATCCGTTCGGCACGGGTACGCGGATGTACCGTACGGGCGACCTGGTACGCCTGCGGGCCGACGGACAGCTCGACTATGTGGGCCGTGCCGACTTCCAGGTGAAGGTGCGCGGATTCCGGATCGAGCTGGGCGAGATCGAGTCGGTGCTGGCCTCGCACCCGGCGGTCGGGCAGGCGGTTGTCGTGGCCCGCGAGGACCGGCCCGGAGACCAGCGCCTGGTGGCGTACGTCGTGCCGGACACCGAGAGTTCCGACGCCGGCGCGCAGGCACAGGTCGAGGAGTGGCGCGAGGTCTACGAGCTGGCGTACGAGGAATCCCGGGACGCGGCCTGGGGTGAGGACTTCGCCCTGTGGACGTCGGTCTACACCGGCGAGCCGATCCCGCTGCCGGAGATGCACGCGTGGCGGGACGCCGCCGTCGCGCAGATCCTGCGCGGCGCCCCGCGCCGGGTCCTCGAACTGGGCGTCGGAGCAGGTCTGCTGGCGGCGAAGGCGGTCGGTGAGGTCGACGAGTACTGGGGCACCGACCTGTCCGCCTCCGCCGTCGAGCGGCTGCGTCACCAGGCGGAGGAGGCCGGGTACGGACGGCGGGTGCGGCTGCGCTGCCAGCCCGCCGACGATGCCACGGGCCTGCCCCTCGGCTACTTCGACACGGTCGTCCTCAACTCCGTGGTGCAGTACTTCCCCGGCACCGAGTACCTCGACCAGGTGTTGCGGACCGCACTGGACCTGCTCGCCCCGGGCGGCCGGATCGTCGTCGGCGACGTGCGCCACGCCGGGTCGCTGAAGGTTCTCCAGGCCGCGGTGCAGTCGGCGGCCCGCCCGCAGGCGTCCCCGGCCGAAGTGCGCGGCGCCGTCGAGCAGGCGGTGCTGCGGGAGAAGGAACTCGTCGTCGACCCCGAGTGGTTCAGCGTCTGGGCCGAGGCCAACGCGGTGGCGGCGGTCGATGTCCGGCTCAAGAACGGCCGAGCCCACAACGAACTCACCCGGTACCGCTACGAGGTGGTGTTGCACAAGGCGCCGGCCGACACCCTCGACCTGCACGCGGCCCCCACCCTCTCCTGGGGCCGGGACGTCGACGACCTGGAGGGGCTGGCCGAGGAGTGCCGGGCCGGCGACGGCGGACCGCTGCGGGTGGCGGGCATCCCCAACGCGCGGCTGCGCGGCGACTTCGCGACGGCGGTCGACCTGTCGCTCGTCGCCGGCTCCGGAACCGCGGGTCCCTCCCTGGACCCGCAGGACCTCCAGGAGTGGGCGGACCGGCAGGGCTGGGGCTTGATCGCGACCTGCTCCGCCGACGCCGTGGAATGCTTCGACGCGATCGTGCTGCCCGACGGCCCGGTAGCCGGGCGGGCGGTCCGCGGAGGGTTCACCCCCTCCGGCCGTACCGGCCGTCCCCTGGCGAACGATCCGTCCGGAACGCGGGACGTGGGAGCGCTGGCGACGCGGCTGCGCGGCTACGTGCGAGAGCGGCTTCCGGACTACATGGTGCCGTCCGCCGTACTGGCGGTCACCGAACTGCCCAGGACGCCCAACGGAAAGCTCGACCGGCGGGCGCTGCCGGCGCCCGACCACACCGAGGCCGCAACCTCCGGACGCGGGCCGCGCGACCGGCGCGAAGAGATGCTGTGCGCCCTGTTCGCCGAGGTGCTCGGGCTGCCCGAGATCGGCATCGACGATGACTTCTTCGCCCTGGGCGGTCACTCGCTGCTCGCCACCCGGCTGATCAGCCGCATCCGCACCGAACTCGGCGTCGACATCCCCATCCGTGTGCTGTTCGAGTCCCCGACCGTTGCCGACCTCTCCGGCCTCGCGCAGACGATGGCCGCGTCCCGTCGGCCCCTTCTGCGCAAGATGACCGAGGAGTGAGAGGCCAAATGATCCCGTTGTCGTTCGCCCAGCGCCGGCTGTGGTTCATCCACCAGCTCGAAGGCCCGTCCGCCACGTACAACATGCTGGCTGTCCTGCGCATGAAGGGCGTCCTGGACGTGGTGGCCCTGAGGGCAGCGGTCAGGGACCTGGTGGGCCGGCATCAGCCGCTGCACACGATGGTCGCCGAGGACGAGGACGGCGTGCCCCATCAGCGGATCATTCCGATGGAGCAGGTCACGCTCGACGTCCCGCTCATCGAGGTGACCGCCGAGGAGCAGGGCGCCGCGATCACCGAGGCGGTCACCTACCGGTTCCGGCTGGCCGACGAGATACCCGTGCAGGCGCGGATCCTGCGGATCGCCCCCGAGGAGCATGTGTTCGTGCTGGTCGCGCATCACTTCGCCTGCGACGGCGAGTCCACCGCGCCGATGGCGCGGGACCTGGTGGCCGCCTACACCGCGCGCCGGGAGGGCAGCGCACCCGAGTGGACCCCGCTGGAGATCCAGTACAGCGACTACACGCTGTGGCAGCGCGAACTCCTCGGTGACGAGTCCGATCCGGAGAGCCTGCTGTCCGGTCAGGTCAGGTACTGGCAGAAGGAACTCGCGGGCGTCCCGCAGCCCTTGCGTCTTCCGCTCGACCGGCAGCGGCCCCCCATGGCCAGCCACCGTGGCGACGTCGTGGAGTTCGACCTGGACGCCGACCTGACGGCCGGCCTGGAGAAGATCGCCACCGCCCACGGGGCGACGGTGTCGATGGTGCTGCAGGCCGCGATCGCCGTGCTGTTCCACCAGGTCGGCGGCGGCGACGACCTGACCATCGGGTCGCCGATCGCGGGCCGCACCGAGGAAGCCCTGGCCGATCTCGTCGGGTTCTTCGTCAACACCTGGGTGCTGCGCACGGACCTGTCGGGCGATCCGGCCTTCACCGAACTCGTCGAGCAGGTGCGCGGGAAGGCGCTGAGCGCGTACGACAACCAGGACGTGCCGTTCGAGCGGCTGGTTGAGCTGCTCAACCCCGACCGCTCCACCGCGTACCAGCCGCTGTTCCAGGTGATGTTCGCCTGGCACAACGTCACCGAGGCCGACTTCGGCATGCCCGGTCTCGAGGTGGCCGTCGAGCCGGCCCTGACCAAGTCCGCCAAGTTCGACCTGTTCTTCAACATGGCGGGCAACCCGGGACTGCGGGGAGCCTGGGGCAGCCTCGAGTATGCCACCGAACTGTTCGACCGGGAGACGGTGGAGCGGCTCGTGGGCCGGTTCCAGCGGCTGCTGCGGCAGGTCGTCCAGGACCCGCGGATCCGCGTGGGCGCGGTGGACGTCCTGGAGCCGGGGGAGCGGGAGCGGGTCGTCACCGAGTGGAACGCCACCGCCCACGAGGTGCCGGCGCGGACCCTCGGCGTGGCCTTCGAGGAGCAGGTCGAGCGCACCCCCGACCGGCCCGCCCTCGTCTTCGAGGGGGAGACACTCGGCTACCGGGAGCTGAACGAGCGCGCCAACCGGCTCGCGCACTGGCTGATCGAGCGGGGCGCCGGCCCCGAGCGGATCGTCGCCGTCCGGCTGCCTCGCTCCTTCGACCTGGTCACCGCCATCTACGGCGTCGTCAAGTCCGGGGCCGCATACCTGCCGATCGAGACCGACGTGCCCGAGGACCGGGTCGCCCACCTCCTCGCGGACGCCGCACCGCTGCTGACGCTCACCGAACTGCCCGACACCTCCGGCAGTTTGGCCACGAACCCGGACGTTGCGGTGACGCCGGACCATGCCGCCTACGTCATCTACACCTCCGGATCGACGGGTGGCCCCAAGGGCGTCGTCGTCTCGCACCGCTCGATCATGAACCGCATCGCCTGGGGCCACGACCGGTACGGACTCCTCGACAGCGACCGGATGATGCTGAACACGTCCGTGGGATTCGACGTCTCGGTCCCGGAGCTGTTCTGGCCGCTGCAGGTCGGCTCGGCCATCGTGATCCCCCGCCCCGACGGGCACCGCGATCCCGCCTACCTCGCGCGGCTGATCCAGGAGCAGGACGTCTCCGAGATCAACATGGTCCCGTCCCTGCTGGCCGCGTTCGTCGCCGAGCCCGCCGCGAGCGGCTGCACCGGGCTGCGCCGGGTGGAAGCCGCCGGGGAGGCGCTGCCCGTGGACCTCGCAAACCGCTTCGCCGCCGTGCTGCCGTACACCGAACTGCACAACCTCTACGGGCCCACCGAGGCGGCCGTCGAGGTGACCGCGTGGCAGCACCGTCCCGAGGAGGGCGCCACCAGCGTGCCGATCGGCGCGCCGATCTGGAACACCCAGGTGTACGTGCTGGACGGTGCGCTGCGTCCGGTCGCCCCCGGTGTGGTGGGCGAGCTGTACCTGGCGGGCGCGGGCCTGGCGCGTGGGTACCTGAACCGGCCGGGGCTGTCCGCGGAGCGGTTCGTGGCCGATCCGTTCGGCGCGGGTACGCGGATGTACCGCACGGGCGACCTGGTGCGCTGGCGGCGTGACGGTGTGCTCGACTACGTGGGCCGTGCCGACTTCCAGGTGAAGGTGCGCGGCTTCCGGATCGAGCTGGGCGAGATCGAGTCGGTGCTGGCCTCGCACCCGGCGGTGGACCAGGCGGTCGTGGTGGCCCGCGAGGACCGGCCCGGAGACCAGCGCCTGGTGGCGTACGTGGTGACGGACGGCCGGGACACCCAGGACAGCGGTGACGAGCAGGACAGCGGTGACGTGCAGGACGGAGCGGACACCGACTCGCTGGCCACCCGGCTCCGTGAGCACGTCGCCGCGCGGCTGCCGGAGTACATGGTGCCGTCCGCGGTGATCCCCCTCGCGGAGATCCCCCTGACCTCCAGCGGAAAGCTGGACCGCCGGTCCCTGCCGCTGCCCCGGTACACCGAGACGGCCGGCGGCAACCGGCCGCGCAACCGGCGCGAGGAGATCCTCTGCGAGATGTTCGCGGAGGTGCTGGGCCTGCCCGGCGTCGGCATCGACGACGACTTCTTCGCCCTGGGCGGCCACTCGCTGCTGGCCGCCGGCCTCATCGGGCGCATCCGGCAGGAGTTCGGCATCGACCTCGCCATCCGGTCGGTGTTCCGCGCCCCCACGGTCGCCCAGCTCGCGGCGCGTCTGATCCCCAACAGCATCCCCGACGAGCTGGACGACCCCTTCGCGGTGGTGCTGAAGTTCCAGACCGAGGGCACCCGGCCGCCGCTGTGGTGCATCCATCCGGGCGGCGGCCTCAGCTGGTCCTACCTCGGCTTCACGCCCCACTTCAAGGACCGGCCCGTCTACGGCATCCAGGCACGCGGCTACGACGGCACTGCCGAACTCCCCTCGTCCGTCGACGAGATGGTCACCGACTACATCGAGCAGATGCTGGCGTTCCAGCCCGACGGCCCCTTCCATCTGCTCGGCTGGTCCTACGGCGGCACCATCGCCCACAGCCTCGCGGCCGAACTCGAGCGGCGCGGCCACGCGGTGGCGCTGCTCGCCCTCCTCGACTCTCCGACGGGCAGCGTCTTCGCGGCGCAGGACGACGTGGCCCACATGGACGCCCGTGCCGCCCTGGAGGAGTACATCAGCCGTTTCGCGGATCCTGCCGAGCACGAGCGGCTGCTGACGGCGGCCACCAAGGTGCTCGCCAACAACATGGCGGTCATGAAGGGATTCGCGTCGCCCGTCTTCACCGGCCGCGCGCTCTACTTCCAGGCCGCCCTCGACGAACGGAAGGAGTCTTTCGCGCCCCTGTGGGAGAAGCACGTTCTGGGCGGTGTGACGGAACACGACGTGCAGAGCACCCACCTCGAGATGAACATGCCCGACCCCGTGGCCGAGGTCTGCGCCGTCATCAACAGCGAACTCGGTGAAGGGAAATAGCCGCGATGCCCACCACTTCCGGGGAGACCTCCATGGAAAGCAGTGACACCATGACGTACGACGTCGTGGGAGCAGGTTTCGGGCCGGCCAACCTGTCGCTCGCCGTCGCCCTTCAGGAATGCCGGGAAGGCGGCACGCCCCGGCCGACCGCCGCCTTCTTCGAGCGGAAGCCGCAGCTCGGGTGGCACCGGGGAATGCTGCTTCCGGGTGCGAAGATGCAGATCTCGTTCCTGAAAGACCTCGTCACCTTCCGCAATCCGGCATCGCCGTTCAGCTTCGTGTCGTATCTGCACGCGATGGGCCGGCTGCCCCAGTTCGTGAACAACCAGGACTTCTTCGCCACTCGCCAGGAGTTCCACGACTACCTGGAATGGGCGGAGGCGAAACTGGCCCACCAGGTCACCTACGGCGCGGAGATCACGCAGATCCGGCTGCCCGCGTCGGGCCGGCGCGGCGAAGCGATCGAGCACCTGGAGGTCGAGGTGCGCGGGGACTCGCTCCCGGGCGGCACCAGGGTGCTCACCGCGCACAACATCGTGATATCGACCGGGCTCGTGCCCCGCATGCCCGCCGGAGTGCAGCGCGACGAACGGGTCTGGCACAGCTCGGAGTTCCTGGACCGGTTCACGGCCTGGAACCCCGGCGAGCTGAACCGGGTGGCGGTCGTCGGGGCGGGCCAGAGCGCTGCCGAAGTCGTCAGGTACCTGCACGACGCCCTGCCCGACGCGTCCATCACGGCGATCCTCCCGCCGTACGGCTACGCGCTCGCGGACAACACCCCGTTCGCCAACCGGGTCTTCGACCCGTCCGCCGTGGACGACTACTACTACGGCTCCGAACGTTCCAGGGACGTCATCTGGCAGCACCACAGGAACACCAACTACTCGGTCGTCGACGACGAGGTCATCAAGGGCCTGCACGAACGGGTCTACGGCGACGAGGTGGCGGGCCGCAACCGGATCGAGTTCCTCAACCTGTCCCGGGTCTGCGGCGTCAAGCGCGCCGCGGACGAGACCCGCGTCACCGTCATGTCGGTCGCGACCGAGGAGACCCGCGAACTCGACGTGGACGTCCTGGTCTGCGCCACCGGCTACGACCCGATGAACCCCGCCCCGATCCTCGGCGAACTCGACTCGCTGTGCCTGCGCGACGCCCGGGGACGCTACCGCGTCGAACGTGACTACCGGATCGCCACGGCACCCGAACTGCGCTGCGGCATCTATCTGCAGGGCGGCACGGAACACACGCACGGTCTGACGTCCTCGCTGCTGTCGAACCTCGCCGTGCGCAGCGGCGAGATCGTGGCGTCGCTGCTGGACCGCCGCAAGTAGCAAAGCCCCGACGAACTTCGACCCGAAAGGGATTGCCACCATGAGCACCAACCCGTTCGACGACACCGACGGCCGCTTCTACATCCTGGCGAACGACGAGGAGCAGCACTCCCTGTGGCCCACCTTCGCCGAGGTGCCGGCCGGCTGGCGCATCGTCTTCGGAGAGTCCGACCGCGCGTCGGCCCTGGAGTACGTCGAGCAGAACTGGCCCGACATCCGGCCCAGGAGCCTGCGCGAGGCCATGGCCGCCGATGCCGCGACCGCCGGCGCCCAGGGAGCCTGAGCAGCCGATGCGAGCCATACCTCTGGTGTGCGTGCCGTTCGCCGGAGCGGGGGCCTCCTTCTTCCACCCGTGGGAAGCCCTGGCCGGCGAGAAGCTGCGGATCGTGGCGGTGCAGCCGCCGGGCCGCGAATGGAAGCTCGTCGAGGAGCCGTACCGCGACGCCGCGCAGGCCGCCGCCGGGCTGCTGCCCGAGATCGTCGAGGAGATCGGCGATGCGGACCGCGTGGCGCTCTTCGGCCACAGCCTGGGGGCCGTCCTGGCCTACGAACTCGCCCATCTGCTGGCCGCCCGTCCCGGCATCGAGGTCGTCCGCCTCTTCGTCAGCGGTTCACCCGGCCCATGGACCAGGCGCCCCGTCCAGGCCACCGGGCTGGACGACGAGCAGTTCCTGGACCGGGTCCGGGAGTTCGCCGGATACCGCCACGACGCCCTGGAGAACGAGGAGATGCGCGAGCTGATCCTGCCGGTGCTGCGGGCCGACGTGGAGATGCACGAGAACTACACCCCCAGCACGGACCGGCCGCTGCCGGCGCCGATCACCGCCCTGCGGGCCCGTGGCGACGAACTCGTCACCGGCGAGCAGACGGGGGAGTGGAGCAAGGCCACCAGCAGCACGTTCACGCTCGTCGAGGTGGACGGCGGTCACATGTACCTGACCGAGGACACGGCCGGGCTGCTGCGGCTGATCGAGGACGAGGTCACCCGGACATGAGCGGCCGGGCTCGAAGGAACGCCGTCCACCAAGGAGGGGAGCCATGCGCCTGGCCGGAAGGACCGCCGTCATCACCGGTGCCGCACGCGGTGTCGGACGGACCTGCGCCACCGTCTTCGCCGAGGAGGGCGCCGACCTCGTCCTCCTCGACATCGCCGACGACATCCCCGGTGTGCCCTACCCGCTGGGCTCCGCCGGACAGTTGGCGCACACCGCCGAGCTGTGCCGCAAGCACGGCGTCACCGTGCTCACCCGGCAGGCGGACGTCCGCGACCTCGACGCCGTGCAGCACGTCGTCGACGAGGCGCACGAACGTCTCGGCCGCATCGACGTGCTGGTGAACAACGCGGGCATCGCCGCCCCCTCGGGCCGGACGACCCACGAGATCACCGAGGCCGAGTGGCAGCTCATGATCGACGTCGATCTGTCCGGCGCCTGGCGGATGACCCGGGCGGTCGGGCGGATCATGACCGAACAGCGCGCCGGAAGCATCGTCAACGTAGCCTCCACCGCGGGCCTGGTCGGCTATCGGCACTTCGCCGGGTACGTCGCCGCCAAGCACGGTGTGGTCGGCCTCAGCAAGGCCGCGGCCCTCGACTACGCCCCGATGAAGGTCCGGGTCAACGCGCTGTGCCCCGGCTCGGTCCGGGACGACTTCGGGGCGGAGGGGCGGATGCTCTCGGAGATCGCGAGGTCTTTGGACGTCCCGGTCGCCGAGCACGAGGAGACCTTCCTCCAGTCGCAGCCCATGAACGCCCTCGTGGAACCGGAGGACGTCGCAGCGGCCGCCCTCTGGCTGGCCTCCGATGAATCCCGGCAGGTCACGGGGTCCGTTGTCACCGTAGACGGCGGATTCACCGCACGCTGAGCGCGGATTCGCCAATCGCAGGGAGAGATGGTGCTCAGGACACATCACCGCCGGGACCGGGTGCGCGGGGACGAGGCGCGTGACTGCCACGCGCTGCGGGTACGGCTGGCACGCCCGGCCGACCCGGAACCGCTCGCCCGGCGCCTGGCCGCGTTCGAGGGCAGAGCCCGCCTCTGGGTCGAGGACGTTCCGTCGGCCCGCGACGATCCGGAGGCCGTCCGCCGCCGGGCGCGTGAACTGGCCCGGCCGGCAGCCGCCCGGTTCGGCCTGCGCGCGGTTCTGCTCGGGTACACCGGTGGCGAGGCCGACCTGCTCCTCGTGGCCCATCGCGCGGTGTTCGGTCGGCGTTCCCTCCACGCCCTGGCCCGCGCGGTGCTCGGCGACGGCACCGCGGTGCCGGAGCGGGGCGATGCCGACGTCCGCGGGACCGGGATCGAGGAGGCGGAGCCCGCGTGGGGTCTCGGCGATCCCGACTTCGGAGAGGAATGGGTCGAGGAACGGATCGGACCACCCGGGGACGGGGCCGATGAACCGGCCGCCTGGCTGGCCGCGCTCACCGTCCTGCTCGCCCGCTACGAGCCGCGCGAGCGGCCGGTCGTGGCCGCCCTCGGCGCCCGCAAGGACGAGGAACCCGTGCTGGTGCGGGCCGAGCCGGACGGGATCACCACGCTCGGCGAGGGCACCGCCTGGTTCCGGGACCGCCTCACCGCCGACCCGCCCGCGACGGCGCACCCCGTGACCGCCGGGATCGTCTTCGACCTGGACCGGGCCGAGGAAGAGACCGAGTACATACCGTTCCTGGCGCCCCCGTTCCCCCTCACGATCACCCTGACAAGGACCCCGGCCGGAGCGCTCGACCTGCGCTGCCACTCCCGTCCGCGGATCGTACGGCCGGCGATCGCCAACCAGTTCGTACGGCATCTCGTCGAGGTGCACCGCCAGGTCAGCGAGAAACCGTGGCTGCCGGCCGCCGCCGCCAAGCTGCTGCGCGGGCCCGAGCGGGAGCAGGTGCTCGCCCTCGGGCGCCCCGCGCGGGAACTGGAGAGCACGGCGCGGCGCATCGACGAGGTCTTCGCCGAGCGGGCCGCAGCACAGCCCGACGCGGTCGCGCTGTCGGACGAGGCCATCCAGGTCACCTACCGCGGTCTCGACCAGTGGGCCGACCGTCTCGCCCACGGTCTGCGCGAGGCGGGCGTTGGCGACGGCGACCTGGTGGGGGTCTGCCTGGAGCGGTCCGCGGAACTGGTGGCGGTGCTGCTCGGAGTGCTCAAGGCGGGCGCGGTGTACGTGCCGCTGGATCCCGCCTACCCGGCCGAACGGCTCGCCTACACGGTGACGAACTCCGGGCTCGGTGTGGTGGTCACCACGCTCACCGACTTCCCGGTCCCCGACGAGAAGGTCCGCCAGGTCACCCCCGCCCACCTCGCGGAACGTGGCGCGCGCGGGGGTGACGGGCCACCGCCCAGCACCACCGGCGCAGCCGGTCCGGCCTATGTCATCTACACCTCGGGCTCCACCGGGAGGCCCAAGGGCGTGCTCGTCCCGCACACCAATGTCGTAGGTCTGCTCGACGCCACCCGCGAGGATTTCGAGCTGAGCGCTGCCGACGTGTGGACGTTCTTCCACTCCGTCGCCTTCGACTTCTCCGTCTGGGAGATCTGGGGGTGCCTCCTGACCGGCGGGCATCTCGTGGTCGTGCCGTACTGGGTCTCCCGGTCCCCGGAACAGTTCCGCGACCTGCTGCTGGCCCGGCAGGTCACCGTGCTCAACCAGACCCCGTCGGGCTTCGCCCAGCTGATGGAGGCCGACCGGGCGCACGCCGCGGGGCTTGCGGTCCGGCTGGTGATCTTCGGCGGCGAGCCGCTCGACACCCGGCCGCTGCTGCCGTGGCTCGACCGCTACCCGGAGTCCCGCTGCCGGCTCGTGAACATGTTCGGCATCACCGAGACCACGGTGCATGTCACCGCCGAGACCATCACGCGGGAACTGGCCCTCACGGCCTCCAGGTCGGTGGGCCGGCCGCTGCCCGGCTGGTATCTCTGCGTTCTCGACAAGCACCGGGCACCGGTGCCCTTGGGTGTCGCCGGCGAGATCTACGTCGGCGGGGCCGGGGTCGCGCTGGGGTATCTCCGGCGGCCGGAGCTGACCGCCGAGCGGTTCCTGCCCGACCCGTTCACCGGCGGGCGCATCTACCGCACCGGTGACCGCGGCAGGCTGCGGCCCGACGGCAGGCTGGAGCACCTCGGCCGGATCGACAACCAGATCAAACTGCGCGGATTCCGCATCGAGCTGGACGAGATCCGTTCGGTGCTCGCCGAGAGCCCCGGCGTGGCCGCGGCCGTCGTCGTACTGCGCCAGGAGGATCCGGCCGACGCCGCCACCGGCCGGCTGGACGCCTACGTGGTCCTGACCGAGGGCAGCACGACGGGGCTGCGTGACCGGGCGGCCCGCATGCTCCCCGAGTACATGCTGCCGGCCACCATCACCGCGCTGCCGTCCCTGCCGACGACCGCCAACGGCAAGGTGGACCTGGCAGCCCTGCCGACACCGGACGCGACGACCGCGGCGAGCGCACCGGACGACGCGCGGCGGTGGACCGGCGACGAACTGTGCGACGACCTGCTCGACGTCTGGGGGCAGCTCTTCGGCGTCTCGGTGCAACCCTTCGACGACTTCTTCCGGCTCGGCGGGAACTCCCTGCTCGCGGTCCGCATGGCCGCGGTGATGCGGGAGCGGGGCCTTCCCGCACTGCATCCGCGCACGCTGTACCTGAACCCGACGGTGCGCGGGCTCGCCGACGCCCTGCGGTCCTGACCGCGTCTCGGCAGGGACACGAAGCAGGAACACGAACAGGCCCACCACCGTGCTGCGGTGGCGGGCCTCTTCGTGTCCCTGCCGGGCCCTGCGTCTACAGGCGCACCGGAAGCCTGGCGAGCAGATGCACTCCGAGCGTGGAGTCGGTGTACTCCAACTCCTCGCGCTTCACGGCGAGTTCCAGGCCGTCCCGGTTCAGCAGCAGATCGCCCAGGGCGACCTCGCTCTCCAGCTTGGCCAGCGCCGCCCCGACGCAGTAGTGCGGTCCGGCACCGAAACTCACATGGCCCTGGCCGCGCTTCATCTCGCGCCCGAGGTCGCAGCGTTCCGGATCCGGAAAGACCCGCGGATCGTAGTTGGCCGACAGGTACGAACCCGTCAGGGCCTCGCCGCGGCGGACCTGCACGCCGGCGAACTCCACGTCCTCGGTGGCGTAGCGGGGGCTGGCGAGCGGCACGGGGTTCGCCAGCCGCATCAGCTCGTCGATGGCGTGCGGCAGGAACTCGGGGGCGGCGCGCAGCCGTTCGAGCTGCTCGGGGTGGTCGAAGAGGGTCAGGACGGCGTTCGGGATGAAGTGCGAGGTGGAGTGGTGCCCCGCCCACACCAGCAGCAGCACCATCGCGATCATCTCGGCCTCGCTGAGCTGGTCACCGGACTCGTCCCGGGTGCGGACCAGCGTGGAGATCATGTCCTCGGCCGGCTCGGTGCGGCGCCGGGCGATCAGCTCCTTGGCGCACTCGACCATGCCCTGTGCGCTCGACACGACGTCGCCGTTCGCGTAGTCGTTCATCAGCCCCCGCATGTGCGGCTGGTCGGCCTTGTCGATGCCGATGAGTTCGCAGATGACGGTGCCCGTCAGGGGTGAGGAGTACTCCTCGAGCAGATCGCCCTCTCCCTTCGCGGCCAGGGTGTCGAGCAGCTGCGCCGAGATCTCCTCCATGCCCGGACGCAGTGCTTTGATACGGCGCACGGCGAACGCGGGGGTGACCAGGCGGCGCAGCCGCGCGTGATCCCTGCCGTCCACGAACATCATGTTGTTGGCGTATCCACGGAATTCTTCCCGGAATTCCTCGGGCAGGTCGTAGACGGCCAGCATCTGGTCGACGACTCCCATGCCGTGGTGTCCGGGCACATTGCTGTAGTCCGTCACGAAACGCGGGTCGCTCAGCGCCGCTTTCACGTCCTCGCAGCGCGTGACCAGCCAGACCGGCGGAGCACCGGGATTCCCTATGCGCACCAGCGGGGAATTCTCCCGAAGACGGCCGTAGGCGCCGATCGGGTCATGGGTGAATTCCGGGTCCATCAGGCTGACGATGGGCTCAGCCATATACCGTCGTCTCCTTCTGCGCGGATGGTGTGGGGTTCAGACGGATGCCGTGGTGGACGGTCCGGAACGCAGCTCCAGGACGCAGCACTTCACTCCGCCGCCGGCCTTGAGCAGTTCGGAGATGTCGGCACCGAAGGTCCGGTAGCCGCGCTCCTGAAGCAGCTCCGCCAGACGCACGGCCTCCTGTGCGAGAACCACGTTCCGGCCGTCGGAGACCGCGTTGAGGCCGAAGACGGCAGCGTCCGCCTCCGTGGCGAGGATCGCGTCCGGGAAGCGCTCCTCGAGCAGCGCACGGCTCTGAGGCGCGAAGGCGCCCGGGTAGTACATGATCTCTTCGTCGCCGAGCACGGCGAGCGCCGTGTCCAGATGGTAGAAGCGCGGGTCGACCAGCTTCAGGCCGAGAACGGTCCGGCCGAAGTACGCGGCCGCCTCCTCGTGCGCCCGCGGCTCCGTGCGGAAGCCGGTGCCCGCGAGGACGGTGTCGCCCACGGTCAGGAAGTCGCCCTCGCCCTCACCGTGGAAGTCGGCCTGCCGCACGTCCCGGTAGCCGTGGCGCGGAAACCAGTCCAGGTACGTCCTGGCCTCGTCGGCCCGCTGCCCGTGCCGGAAGAGGGCGACCAGCACCCTGCCGTCCACGACGGTCGCGCCGTTGGCCGCGAACACCATGTCGGGCAGCCCGGGCTCGGGCTCGACCAGGTCCACGGTGTGGCCGAGGCCCACCAGCAGGTCGTGCAGCCGCTTCCACTGGGACAGGGCCAGGTCGGCCGACGTGGGCTTGTCGGGGTTCATCCACGGGTTGATCGAGTAGGTCACGTCGAAGTAGGTCGGCCGGCACATCAGATAATGCCGTGGCCGGGCAGTACGGATGTCCGTGGGGACTCGATTCTGTGGTTGCCTCGGCACTGCGGATCCCTTCGTCTCGACTGCGGATGTTCCCAGCGGCACAGGGGAATTCGGCGGAACCGGTAAAGGCGTGCATATGCGGATTGCCGTGTCGGGGGCCGGAGAACAGCATGGGCAGGGCGGCCCGCCGGCCACAAGTGAGCCGGCTCCGCGGTGTCCCGCCGGCGGGACACCGCGACGAAAAGGCGAACTCACCGCACCGAAGCGGAATTTCTTCGGGCCGCACCCCGATGGCCCCTCGGTCCCGTCAGTTCGGGTACGTGGACCGGGCGCGGCGGATGTCGATCTGGCCGTACTTGGTGCGGGCGCGTACCTCGACGGTGTCCTCGGCGTCGCCGGGCGCCTCGGTCGCGGCAAGCGTGTTGTGGACGCGGCCGTCGGTGGAACTGACGTTGAGGTAGGCGCCCGTGCCCTCGCGAACACCGATCTCGATGCTGCCGGTGCTGGACTCCAGCACGACCGTGCCGCGTGCCACCTCGCCGATGCGCAGACGGCCGTGGGTCGCCTTGGCGCTGACTGAGGCATGGGCCCGCTCGACGGTGATGTCGCCGGTGGCGCCTATGACGGTGAGGCTGCCGGTGACGTCGGTGACCGTGGTGGCACCGTGGGTGTTCTTCAGCACCGCGGGGCCGTCGATCGAGTGGAAGCGCAGATTGCCGGAGCTGGTGGCCGCTTCGGTGTGCCCGACCGCACGACCGACGGTGATGTCCCCGGAGTTGGCGGTCAGCCACACCGGGCCCGCCTCGTCCATGTGGATCGAGCCGGAGGCGGCCTTGACCCGGCATTCGCCGAGCCGCCCTTCAGCAACGAGGTCTCCCCAGTTGACCGAGGCCTCGATCTGGGAGTCGGCCGGCAGTGCGATGGTGATCTCGACGTTGCCGCCGCGGCTGAACACCGGGTACTGCTTGGGCGCCTTGACCCTCAGCTGTCCGTCGGCGAAGGAGACCTTTGTCTGCCTGGCGATGCGTACGTCGAGATCCCGGGACCTGTCGACCGGCTGGACGCCGACGACGGTGTCCCGGCGGTCCTCGGCGAGGAACCGGACGACCGCCCCGTCCATTTCCACGGAGGCGAGGATGGGCTTCGGAGTGTCGAAAGTGGGCATGGCTGTGGAGCTCCCGTCGGTGACGCGCCTGCTGATGCGATCGATGGTGGAGGACCCCGACGGCTGACGCACCCATCCCGTGCGGCGGCTGAGAGTGAGACCCTTAGGCAAGGTTGCGCCGAAGTGGCGCCCTCAGGGTGCTCAGCGAAACAGCCCGCGTACCGCCTTGCCCGGGGCGGGCTTCTTCGGGCTCCCGGCCGCCTCCCGCGATGCCGCTGTCTCCTGGGGCTCGGCACCCTCCCCGACCGGGGCGTCCTGTCCGGACGAGGTGTCCTCGCTGTCGCCGGCAGCCGTGGCGCCGTCGTCCGAGGGGCGGGCCGGCCGTTCCCGGGTCACCGGCGGGCGCGCACCCTCACCGCGGAGTCGGTCGGTCAGGCCGTCGAGGATGACCTCGACACCGAAGGCGAACTTCTCACTGAGCAGTTCGACCGGATCGGCCCCGAGTCGCTCCTCCAGACGGGCGCGCAGCCGCGGGTACCGGGAGGCGATCTCGTTGGCCTCCGCCACCACGTCGCCCGCGCTGTCGCCGGCCCGCGCCGCGGCCGCCTGGGTCGCATCGAGCAGGGCGGTTCCGGCCACGAACGTGAACGCGGCGTTCACGGCCCAGTCGAGGTCTCGCCCCTTGAATCCGGCCACTTCGTAGATGGCGTAGGAGTGGTCCTGGAACCGCGCCATTCCGGGACCGTAGACGAAGTGCGTACTGATGGCGGGCACCAGCCACGGATGGCGCTTGACCATCGCGTACGTGTCCTGGACCAGCGCCCGGGCCGCGACCCGCCAGCCGCTCTCGACCGGGTCGAGCAGTTCGATCTCGCCCCACACCCGGTCGGCGGCGAGGACGACGAGGTTCTCCTTGCTGCCGACGTGCCAGTAGACGGCCGTCGCCGCCGAGCCCAGCCGCTTGCCGAGCCGCCGCATGCTCAACCCCTCGACGCCCTCCGCGTCGAGCAGCTCGATCGCCGCCTCCACGATCTGATCGCGATTCAACGTTTCCCGCGGCATGACCAAAGCCTAACCCACCGCTTGCACAGTGTTCTAGGAACCACTTGCACACCGTGCAACTGGCTCCTATCCTGCTGCCCGTGCCGGACTTGAACACCGTGAAAGTCGAGGGCGCGGCAAGCCGTGCGCGGCCTCGGACACATCTGAGGAGAAAGGCTGGAGCGCCGTGGAAACCGTGACCGAAACAATCGTGCCCACGCGGTCGGCGGCGATCTCCGTCGCCGGCCTGCGCAAGTCCTACGGGGACAAGGTCGTGCTCGACGGCATCGACATGACCATCCCCGAGGGCACCGTCTTCGCGCTGCTCGGCCCGAACGGTGCAGGCAAGACCACCGCCGTGCAGATCCTGTCCACGCTCATTCCCGCCGACGGCGGCGAGGCCCGGGTGGCCGGCCATGACGTGGCGGCCGAGGGCCACTCCGTCCGCAAGGCGATCGGTGTGACCGGCCAGTTCTCGGCCGTCGACAACCTGCTGACGGGCGAGGAGAACCTGCTGCTGATGGCGGACCTGCACCACCTCGACCGCGCCGAGGGCAGGCGGCGGACCGCCGAGCTGCTGGAGCGCTTCGACCTCACCGAGTCGGCGAAGAAGCCCGTCTCCACCTACTCCGGCGGTATGCAGCGCAAGCTCGACCTGGCGATGACCCTGGTGGGCGACCCCCGGGTGATCTTCCTGGACGAGCCGACCACGGGGCTCGACCCGCGCAGCCGCCACACCATGTGGGAACTGATCCGCGATCTCGTCGCCACCGACCGGGTCACGATCTTCCTGACCACCCAGTACCTGGAGGAGGCGGACCGGCTTGCCGACCGCATCGCGGTGCTGGACGGAGGCAAGCTGATCGCCGAGGGCACGCCGAAGGAGCTGAAGCGCCGGGTGCCGGGCGGCTACATCCGCCTGGAGTTCGCCGACCGCGCCGAACTGGACACCGCCACCACGCTGTTCGACACCGGGCGGCGCAACGACGACGACCTCACGCTGGAGATTCCCAGCGACGGCAGCATCGCCACCATCCGGGCGGTCCTGGACGTTCTGGACAACACCTCGGTCGAGGCACAGAACCTCACCATCCACACCCCCGACCTCGACGACGTCTTCTTCGCCCTGACCGGCCGTGCCAAGAACGAGATGGAGGGTGCGTCATGAGCGGTGTCTCCTACGCCCTGACCGATTCGGTGACGATGCTGCGCCGCAACATGCGGCACCTGATGCGGTACCCCATCATGATCATCGCGTACGTGGGCCAGCCCGTGTTCATCCTGCTGGTGGTGGTCGGCATCTTCGGCCACGCCCTGGGGCATGGTCTGGGCGTCCAGTCCACCGACGGACACCGGTACATCGACTACGTGGCCCCCGCGATGATCCTCATCACGATCAACTACGGGCTCACCACGACGGCGTTGAACGTCAGCAACGACATGACCGCCGGCATCATGGACCGGTTCCGCACCATGGCGATCGCGCGTTCCTCGATCCTGATCGGGCACGTCCTCGAAGCCGTCGTGCGCACCCTGTTCAGCATCGCCCTGGTCCTCGGCCTCGCGGTGGCCCTGAAGTTCCGGCCGGACGCCACCCCGGTCGAGTGGCTCGCCGCGATCGGCCTGATGGCGCTGCTCACGCTCGCGTTCACCTGGCTGGTGATGGCGTTCGCCCTGGCCACCAGGAGTCTGGAGGGCGCCAACAGTCTCACCTTGCCGCTGCAGTTCCTGCCCTTCCTCAGCAGCGCGTTCGTGCCCGCCTCGACGATGCCCGCCGGCGTCGACTGGTTCGCCCGCAACCAGCCCCTGACCCCGATCATCAACACGCTGCGCGGACTGCTGATGGGTTCGAGGATCGGCAACGACGGCATCGTCGCCGTGGCCTGGTGTGTCGGCATCGCCCTGGTCGGCTACTTCTGGTCCAAGGCTTCCTTCAACCGGAACTCCACCGCCCCGGTCGCCGCCACACCGGCCGCCAAGAGGTAGCGGGAGCGCCTCGCCGACACGCAGGATCGGGGCTGGACCGAGGCTAGAGCGGCAGCGCCTCTGCCGCCGCTCCGGCCTCCGCCGACTCGACAGGCGAGGGCACGGCCGGCAGGAACGCCTCGGTCTCCTCCACCCTCTGCTGCGGCAGCGACACCGGCCGCAGCGGGCGCGGCCCGGACACCACCGTGTAGTCCTGCCCCAGGAACGGCGGCTCCACCACGCCAGGGTCCTCGCCCAGCGCCAACTGAACAGCTGCCCAAGGCGCGTTCACCCCACAGAGGGACAGCTGGTGCAGCCCCCCCGCGGGCCTCGTGTTGACGTCCAGCAGCACCGGACGGTCGCCGAACATGCGGAACTGGATGTTGGACAGGTAGTGCAGCCCGAAGCCCTCCGCGATCAGCCGGGCCGGCTCCAGCCACTGCTCGTGCAGCGTGAAGCCCCGGCGGCGGCCGTTCTTGGTGCGGCCCACGGCCAGCCGGACCCGGTTGTCCGGACCGGTCAGGCAGTCGACGGACACCTCCGGCTGCTCCAGACGCGGCATCACCAGCCAGTCCACGGTCTCCTCGGCCCGCTCCAGCGCCTCGACGACCAGGTCCAGCTGGACGTACGGGCCGGGGAAGCCGTTGAGGTGCATGAGCGAGAAGGGGGCGCGCGTGATCACGCGGAAGCCGACCCCGCCCGCGCCGGCGGCCGGCTTGAAGCACGCCTTGTGTCCGGCAGCCTCCAACTCCTCGACCGCGGCGACGAGTTCGTCCGCCGTACGCACCCGCCACCACGGCGGCACCGGCACGCCGACCGAGCGGACCGCCTCGTACGCGGTCGCCTTGTCCTCGAACACGGCCACCGCCTCGGGGGTCGGCGCCAGAAGAGCCGTGCCCACGGCCGCGAAATCGGCGCGGTGCGCCACGATCGCCGCCTGGTGCAGCCGCGGCACGAACACGTCGATCCCGCGCCGCGCGCACTGGTCGAGGGCGTACTCGACGTACGCGGCCGGGGACAGGCCCTCCGGCTCCAGGTCGGCGGTGTCGGCAGCGGCCAGCACGGGGGAGTCGGCGTCCCCGTGCGTGGCATGGATCTCGACCGCCCGGTCGCTGGGATTTCTCCGCAGCTGATCCATGAAGAACACGTTCTCCGCGTACGTGCGGTTGAGCCAGACGCGTACGCGAGAGAGCATGCAGGCCGCCTTTCGGGGTTTTCGGGCAGGGCTCAGCGGCCCGTGCCCGGGCAGGAGAGAGGAAGGGTCACCAAACGGCCCTGTGCGAAGGGGGATCAGGGGCGTTGGCGTTGGGGCGATCATACGGCTTTCAAGAGCCCCCGCGTGCAACGTGGATGTTACGGATTTCCAGCCCCGTCCAGCGCTCGTCCAGCGCCCGTCCAGCGGGACCCGACCGGCGCGGGATCCCCTTGTCCCCGGCCGGTGAAATGTGTTGTCGTGGTGCGGACAGGATGATCGGAAGGGGTGCGGGGTGGAGTCGACGGCCGGGGCCGGACAGCTGCTGGCCATCAGTGACCTGCACATCTCCTATCCGGAGAACCGCGCGCTCGTCGAGCGGATGCGGCCCGGGACGGATGACGACTGGCTGATCGTGGCCGGGGACATCGCGGAGACCGTCGAGGACATCCGCTGGACCCTCGCCACCCTCGCGGGCCGCTTCCGCAAGGTCCTGTGGGCGCCCGGCAACCACGACCTGTGGACCCATCCGAGGGACACCGTCACCCTGCGCGGCGTCGCCCGGTACGAGCACCTCGTCGCCCTGTGCCGGGAACTGGGCGTGACCACGCCCGAGGATCCGTACCCGGTCTGGCACGGCCCGGGCGGCCCGGTCGTCGTCGCCCCGCTGTTCCTGCTGTACGACTACTCCTTCCTACCGGCCGGCTGCGCCACCAAGGAGGAGGGGCTGGCCTACGCGGAGAGCACCGGCATCGTCTGCAACGACGAGTACCTGCTCCACCCCGACCCCTACCCGACCCGCGAGGACTGGTGCCGGGCCCGCGTCGCCGAGACCGAGCGCAGACTCGCCGAGCTGCCCGCGGACCTGCCCACCGTCCTCGCCGGCCACTACCCGCTCGACCGGCACCCGATGGACGTGCTCTGGCACCCGGAGTTCGCCATGTGGTGCGGCACCGCCCGCACCGCCGACTGGCACCGCCGGTTCCGGGTCGAGACCATGGTCTACGGACACCTGCACATCCCGCGGACCACCTGGCACGAGGGTGTCCGCTTCGAAGAGGTGTCCGTGGGATACCCCCGTGAATGGCGCAAGCGCTCGGTACCCCCGGGGCAGCCGCGCCGCATCCTGCCGATGGAGGTCGAACCCGGTGATCGAGGAGCTGCTCCCGGAGTCGGTGGTGGCCGTGGAAGCGTTCGGTGACCACGAGGACCAGGAGAGCTCGCTGTACCCGGAGGAGCGGCAGCTCGTGGCTCGGGCGGTGGCCAAGCGCCGCCGGGAGTTCGCGGCCGTACGGGTCTGCGCCCGGCGCGCCATGGAGAAGCTGGGCGTGCCGCCGCAGCCCGTGCTGTCCGGTGAGCGCGGTGCGCCCCGCTGGCCGGCCGGGCTGGTCGGCAGCATGACCCACTGCGACGGCTACCGCGCCGCCGCACTGGTCCGCGCCGCGGATCTGGCCTCCCTCGGGATCGACGCCGAGGTCCACGGACCACTGCCGGAGGGTGTGTTCGAGAGCATCGCACTGCCCGCCGAGCAGGACCGCGACCGTCATCTGTGGGCCACCCGGCCCGGGGTCCACTGGGGCCGGGTGCTGTTCAGCGCCAAGGAGTCCGTCTACAAGGCGTGGTTTCCCCTCGCCCGCGCCTGGCTGGACTTCTCCGAGGCCGACATCGAGCTGGTCAGCGAACCCGGCCCCGGCCTGCGCGGCCGCTTCCATGCCCGGCTCCTCGTCCCGGGGCCGGAGGTGGACGGCGTACGCCTGACCGGGTTCGACGGCCGCTGGCTGGTGTCGGACGGTCTCGTCCTGACGACGGTGGCCGTCCCGCACCACTGAACGGGACGGCCACCGGTCGCCGGCTCACTCCTGTGGGCACCAGTGGCGCAGCAGTCTGAAGAACTCTTCCTCGTTGCCCGCGAGTCCCGCCCGGGCCAGGGCCCCGTCCGCCTCGGCGAGCACGGCGGGCGGCACCATGATGGGCCGGCCGCCGTCCACGGGGCCGTCGAAGGCGGCGCGCACGGTGTGCAGCAGCCTCAGATAGGCCTGTACGGCGGTGCGCTCACGGTCGGTCAGTAGGGCGGTGGGCATCGGTCGGCTCTCCCCGGTTCGGCGTCACGGTCGCGCGCCCTGCGGCGCCGTGCACCGCAGTCGCACGGCGCACACCTCCAGCTTGCCGTCCACCACTGACAACGCCGTTCGGCTCTGCTTCGGTTCGCCCGCTTAGCCGAGGCGACGCCACCGGAATCCCCTGGATGCAGGGGTGGCCGACATGCCGCGACCGCGCCCGGCGGGCGGACGCATGGCGACGTGAGGTTCGCGGCGGGGTGCCGGGCGGGTCAGCCCTGCGGTCCCGGATACCCGAGTGACGCCTCGATGCGGCCGGCCACGTCGTCCCGGCGGCCCGGGCCGCGCAGGGCCGAACCGGACAGCCAGGTGCGGCACTTGCTGGCGAGGAGCAGGCCGAAGGTCTCGGCCTCGCGCTCCTCGGTCTGGTCGAAGCGGGTGCGGGCGGCGACGCGGTGGATCGTGGCCTGCAGGGCGGCCTGATCGGTGTCGTCGCTCAGCAGCCGGGTCGCGACGCCGATTCCGGCATGGTCGAGGTGGTGGCCGCTGTGGTCGGCCTGCATGTGCCACAGCTCGTGACCGAGGATGACCAACTGGTGGGCGGGCGCGGTGCGTTGCTCCACGACGATCAGGTCGCGGTCGGCCATGTCCAGCCACAGGCCGCTGGCCGTACCGGGCGGGAAGGCGGCCGTACGGAAGTGGACGGGGCGGCCGCGGCGGCGGCTCATCGTGTCGCACAGCGCCCGGTACAGCTCCTGCGGCGGGGCCGGCGCGGGCAGGGTGAGGTCCCCGACCAACTCGGCGCACAACCGGCGCATGTCCCTGCCGATGCCCACAGTCCTCCCCTGCTTCACGACTCGGGCCGCTTGACGCTCTCCAGCAGCATGTCGAGCCACTCCGCGACCTTGTCCCGGTGCT
The DNA here is from genome assembly GCF_042895235.1 of Streptomyces sp. NPDC001410. NCBI lineage: Bacteria > Bacillati > Actinomycetota > Actinomycetes > Kitasatosporales > Streptomycetaceae > Streptomyces > Streptomyces sp. NPDC001410. The sequence goes on along the minus strand of NZ_JBIAWE010000001.1, from coordinate 780,893 downwards.
GGTCGGTGGGCAGTTGCGCGGCCCGCCAGGCGATCCCGCGCACCCCGTGGTCCTGCAGCAGCCGCTCCAGCGGATCGTCCGCCGCCTCGGCCGTGGCCCGCTCCCGGTCGGCGAGCTTCTGCAGCAGCTCCTGCTCGGTGCGCTGCAGCGCACCCGCGAGGGCCTCGGGGTCCTCCGCGGTGAGGAAGCCGGCGTGCACCCGGAAGAACCGCTGCAAGGCGTCGCAGTGCTCCATGGTGGGCCGCCGGTCGCCGTTGATGAGCGCGCCGGCCTGCTGCCGGGACATACCCGCGCCGTCGGCGATCTCCTGCTGGGTGTACTTGCGCCCGTTGGGCTTCAGCCGAGTGCGGCGCAGCAGGTCCAGGCGCTGCAGAAAGCGGGCCTGGACGTCCGGCTCGCCCGCGGGGCGGCCGCTGAGCAGGGCCTTGACCACCGGCTCCGGGACACCGCAGGCGACGGAGAGCCGCCCGATGTCGAAGACCTCGGCGTGCGGCACGCCGAGCCGGTCGGCGAGTGCGGTGACGCGGGCGACGACGGCCGGCAGCTGAGCGGTCTCCGTGGCGCCCGGATCCTCGTAGCCATCCGTCACCGACAGAACTCCTACGTCTCTCGAGGGCTTGAGGTGCGTCGCTTGTCACAAGCGGTTGTCGTGAACTTCCCGGAGAGTAGCGGGTGCTTCGAACTCGCAGCCAGGTCCCGCCACAACTGTGGCGAATTTCAGCCGTCAACCGGCATGAAATGCCACGATAGTTGACATGGATCTCGTCGGGGCAGCAGGATCGCTTCGCCGCGTGAAGGCCGGCAGAGGCAAGAGGGGTGACCTCCCGATGGCACATCAGGCAGGAGGGCAGTGGCCGGCGCCGCGGCCCGTCCCCGAGGGCTGCGAGGTCCAGGCGTACCTACAGGACTACGCCACGCTTCTGGAGGCTCTGCCGCTCCCGTCCCTGGTCGTCGACCACCGCTGGAACGTGGTTCTGGCCAACGGCGCTTTCGAGACACTTTTTCGGGGCGTGCGCCCTCATCCGACGGCCATGCCCGGGGACAACTTCCTGCGGTTCGTCCTTTTCCACCCCGACGCCGCCGAGATCCTCGGCGACCACGAGGCGGGCTGGTGTCTGCCGATGCTGGCCCACTTCGAGACCGCCGTCGAGCGCTACGGCCACGACCACGAACTCCAGGCCGTCCGCCGGGACATCGCCCAGGACCCGATCATGGAGGCCGCCTACCGGCAGGGTCTGCCGCACTGGATCCGCGCCGTCGGCGAGGCCGGGACACAGCTCGACGGTGCCGTACGCCTCCTGGTCCACCCCGATCCGCGGCGGGGCCCGATCGAGTGCCGGATCGTCGAGGAGACGCCCCGAACGCTCCAGGAGATCGGCTGCGCCCGCCTGACCATGGTCCTGCGTGACGCCCGCCGCCCGGCCGCGGCCTCACGCAGGCCGCGCCGGGCGCGCGGAGCGGGCACCCATCTGGCGGTCGTTCCGGACCCCGAGGACTGACCCGGCTCCGTCGGCGTTCAGGTCGCCGACGGGGCCGGGCCGGAAACCCCCTCCGCCCCACGACGCCCCAGGTCCGTCCTGCGACACCCCATGCCCTGTCTACGCAAACGGCTTGCGTAACTTGCGCTACTCTTGCGTGCATGACGCGACGACTTGCGGAAGTGGCGAAGAAGGTCGGGGTCAGCGAGGCCACGGTCAGCCGGGTGCTCAACAACAAGCCCGGTGTCTCCGATGCCACCCGGCAGGCGGTGCTGACGGCCCTCGACGTCCTCGGCTACGAGCGCCCCACCCAGCTGCGCGGCGAACGCGCCCGCCTCGTCGGCCTGGTCCTGCCGGAGCTGCAGAACCCCATCTTCCCGGCGTTCGCCGAGGTCATCGGGGGCGCCCTCGCGCAGCTGGGACTCACCCCGGTGCTGTGCACGCAGACCAAGGGCGGGGTCTCGGAGGCGGACTACGTGAAGCTGCTCCTGCAGCAGCAGGTCTCCGGCGTCGTCTTCGCCGGCGGCCTGTACGCGCAGGCCGACGCCCCGCACGACCACTACCGGCTGCTCGCTGACCGCAACATCCCGGTCGTGCTGGTCAACGCGGCCATCGAGCACCTCGGCTTTCCGGGCGTGTCCTGTGACGATGCCGTCGCCGTCGAGCAGGCCTGGCGGCACCTGGCCTCCCTCGGGCACGAGCGGATCGGTCTCGTGCTCGGGCCCGGGGACCATGTGCCGTCGGCGCGGAAGCTGGCGGCGGCGCGGGCGCTCGCCGGTGAGCTGCCGGACGCCTTCGTCGCCCGGGCCATCTTCTCCATCGAGGGTGGCCACGCGGCGGCCTCCCGGCTGATCGACCAGGGCGTCACGGGCATCATCTGCGCCAGTGACCCGCTCGCGCTCGGCGCGATCAGGGCGGCCCGGCGCAAGGGGCTCGACGTCCCGTCCCAGGTCTCCGTGGTCGGTTACGACGACTCCGCGTTCATGAACTGCACCGAACCCCCGTTGACCACTGTCCGCCAGCCCATCGAGGCCATGGGCCGGGCGGCGGTCGAGCTGCTGAACGTGCAGATCGGCGGGACGGCCGTACCGGCGGAGGAGCTGCTGTTCGAACCGGAACTGGTGGTCCGGGGGTCGACCGCGCAAGCACCTCGTTCCTGAGATCCACTCAGCTGTCCAATAATTTCAGATTCTGCGCGATATATTGCGGGCTGATGTCGTCGGTGCTTGAGTGTGCGGCGCCCACCGCTCCTGCCTTGAGGGGTCCACCGATGAGAAGCACCGGGTTCCGCCGTACCCTCGCCGCGATCGGCGTCTGTTCCTGCCTCGCTCTCGCCGCGTCCGCCTGCGGGTCGGGCGACGACGGCTCGGCGGGCGGCAAGACCCGCATCACGGTCAACTGCGAGCCGCCCAAGAGCGCCAAGGTCGACCGGCGGTTCTTCGAGCAGGACATCGCCTCGTTCGAGAAGCAGAACCCGGACATCGACGTCGTCGCGCACGACGCCTTCCCCTGCCAGGACCCGAAGACCTTCGACGCCAAGCTCGCCGGCGGCCAGATGGAGGACGTCTTCTACACGTACTTCACCGACGCCGGGCACGTCGTCGACATCAACCAGGCCGCCGACCTCACGCCGTACCTCAAGGAACTCAAGAGCTACGACACCATCCAGAAGCAGCTGCGGGACATCTACACCGTGGACGGGAAGGTCTACGGCATACCACGTACCGGATACAGCATGGGGTTGATCTACAACCGCAAGCTCTTCGAGAAGGCCGGACTCGACCCCGACAAGCCCCCGGCGACCTGGGACGAGGTCCGCGCCGACGCCAAGCGGATCGCCGCCCTCGGCGACGGCACCGTCGGATACGCCGACTACAGCGCGCAGAACCAGGGCGGCTGGCACTTCACCGCCGAGCTGTACTCGCAGGGCGGCGACGTCGTCGGCGCCGACGGCAAGCAGGCCACCGTCGACACCCCCGAGGGCCACAACGTCCTCCAGAACCTGCACGACATGCGGTGGACGGACGACTCGATGGGCAGCAAGCAGCTCCTCGTCATCAACGACGTGCAGCAGATGATGGGTTCGGGCAAGCTAGGCATGTACCTCAGCGCCCCCGACAACATCCCGATCCTGGTCAAGGAGAAGGGCGGCGACTACAAGGACCTCGCCCTCGCCCCCATGCCCGGCGGCAAGGGCACCCTCATCGGCGGCGACGGCTACATGTTCAACAAGAAGGACACGCCCGCCCAGATCCGCGCCGGCCTGAAGTGGCTCGACCACATGTTCCTCACCCCGGGAGCCGGCTTCCTCGGCGACTACGCCCGCGCCAAGAAGAACGACGCACCCGTCGGCCTGCCCGAGCCACGCCTGTTCACCGGCGCCGCCGACGCCAAGGACCAGCAGGTCAAGAAGGCCAACGCCAACGTCCCGGTGGAGAACTACCAGGCCTTCCTCAACGGCAACCGGCAGCTGCGGATGAAGATCGAGCCGCCGGACGCCCAGCAGATCTACTCCGTCCTCGACGGCGTCGTCTCCGCCGTCCTCACCAAGAAGGACGCGGACATCGACCAGCTCCTGGGGGACGCGTCCGGCAAGATCGACAGCATTCTGGCCCGGAGCTGACCGCCATGCCGAAGACGGCCGACCGGCGCCCGGTCGAGGAGCCCGCCGTCCAGCCGGTGCAGGCGCCGTCCCCGGTAGGGGGCCGGGGGCGGCGCCGCCTCGCCGACCAGGCCCGCGCCCACGCCTTCCTGCTCGGCGGCCTGATCTGCTTCGCGCTGTTCTCCTGGTACCCGGCGATCCGCGCGGTCGTCATCGCCTTCCAGAAGTACACGCCCGGCTCCTCGCCCGAGTGGGTCGGCACCGCCAACTTCACCCGCGTCTGGCACGACCCCGAGTTCACGGCGGCCTGGCGCAACACGCTCACCTTCACCCTGTTGGCCCTGCTGATCGGCTTCGCCGTCCCCTTCGTCCTCGCCCTCGTCCTCAACGAGCTGCGGCACGCGAAGGCCTTCTTCCGGGTCGTGGTCTACCTGCCCGTGATGATCCCGCCGGTGGTCAGCGCCCTGCTGTGGAAGTGGTTCTACGACCCCGGAGCCGGCCTCGCCAACGAGACGCTGCGCTTCCTGCACCTGCCCACCTCGAACTGGACCAACGGCACCGACACCGCACTGATCTCCCTGGTGATCGTGGCGACCTGGGCCAACATGGGCGGCACCGTCCTCATCTACCTGGCCGCCCTGCAGTCCGTCCCCGGCGAGCTGTACGAGGCCGCCGAACTGGACGGCGCGAACCTGCTCCAGCGCATCCGGCACGTGACGGTCCCACAGACCCGGTTCGTCATCCTGATGCTGATGCTCCTTCAGATCATCGCCACCATGCAGGTGTTCACCGAGCCGTTCGTCATCACGGGCGGCGGACCGGAGAACGCCACGGTCACCGTCCTCTACCTCATCTACAAGTACGCCTTCCTCTACAACGACTTCGGCGGCGCCTGCGCGCTCAGCGTGATGCTCCTCGTGCTGCTCGGCGCCTTCTCCGCCGGCTATCTGCGGCTCACCCGCGCCGAGGGGGACGCATGAGCACCCGGACCCTGATCTCCCCGGCCACGCTCGCCCGCCCCCGCGGCAGGGCCGCCTACTGGACCGTGTTCACCGGCGTCGTCCTGCTCTTCGCGCTCGCCTTCCTCTTCCCGGTCTACTGGATGGTGACCGGCGCGGCGAAGTCCCCGGACGAGGCGGCCCGGACCCCGCCGACGCTGGTCCCGCAGCACTGGCACACCGGCGGCTACACCGACGCCTGGGACCTGATGCAACTGCCGCAGCACCTGTGGAACACGGTGGTGCAGGCGGCCGGCGCCTGGGCGTTCCAGCTGGTGTTCTGCACGGCCGCCGCCTACGCCCTGTCCAAGCTGCGGCCCGCCTTCGGCAAGGTGATCCTCGGCGGCATCCTCGCCACCCTGATGGTCCCGGCCCAGGCGCTGGTCGTACCCAAGTACCTGACCGTCGCCGACCTCCCGCTGATCCACACCAGCCTGCTGAACGACCCCCTCGCCATCTGGCTCCCGGCCGTCGCCAACGCCTTCAACCTCTATCTGCTGAAGCGGTTCTTCGACCAGCTGCCGCGCGATGTCATGGAGGCCGCCGAGATCGACGGCGCGGGCAAGCTGCGGATCCTGTGGTCGGTCGTGCTGCCCATGTCCCGGCCGGTTCTCGGCGTGGTGTCGATCTTCGCGCTCGTCGCGGTGTGGCAGGACTTCCTGTGGCCGCTGATGGTCTTCTCCGACACCGACAAGCAGCCGATCAGCGTGGCCCTCGTCCAGCTGTCGCAGAACATCCAGCTCACCGTGCTCATCGCCGCGATGGTGATCGCCAGCATCCCGATGGTGGCACTGTTCCTCGTCTTCCAGCGGCACATCATCGCCGGGATCAGCGCGGGCAGCACCAAGGGCTGAGACAGCGGCCCCGTCTACAGAAAGGCAAGCCCAGTGGGACAGCCCACCCATGCCCCGACGGACCACGACTGGTGGCGCTCGGCCGTCATCTACCAGGTGTACGTCCGCAGCTTCGCGGACGGCGACGGCGACGGCACCGGCGACCTCGCGGGGGTCCGCGCGCGGCTGCCGTACCTCGCCGAACTCGGCGTCGACGCCCTGTGGTTCAACCCCTGGTACCTGTCACCCATGAAGGACGGCGGCTACGACGTCGCCGACTACCGTGCGATCGACCCGGCCTTCGGCACCCTCGCCGAGGCCGAGAAGCTCATCTCCGAGGCACGTGAGCTGGGCATCCGCACGATCGTCGACATCGTGCCCAACCACGTCTCCGACCAGCACCCCTGGTTCCGGGCGGCCCTCGCCGCAGGGCCGGGCAGCCCCGAGCGCGAGCTGTTCCACTTCCGGCCCGGACGCGGCCCGCACGGCGAACTCCCGCCCAGCGACTGGCCCTCGCAGTTCGCCGGCTCCACCGAACCGGTCTGGACCCGGCTGCCCGACGGCGACTGGTACCTGCACCTGTTCACCCCCGAGCAGCCCGACCTCAACTGGGCCCACCCTGCGGTCCGCCAGGAGCACGAGGACATCCTGCGCTTCTGGTTCGAGCGCGGAGTGGCCGGCGTGCGCATCGACTCGGCGGCCCTGCTCGCCAAGGACCCGGACCTGCCCGACCTCGCCGCACACCCCGAACCGCACCCCTTCGTCGACCGCGACGAACTCCACGACATCTACCGCTCCTGGCGGTCCGTGGCCGATGCCTACGGCGGTGTGTTCGTCGGCGAGGTCTGGCTCCCCGACCCCGAACGCTTCGCCCGCTACCTGCGCCCCGACGAACTCCACACCGCCTTCAACTTCGCCTTCCTGTCCTGCCCCTGGGACGCCGGGCGGCTGCGCGCCGCCATCGACAGCACCCTCGCCGAACACGCCCCGGTCGGCGCCCCGGCCACCTGGGTGCTGTGCAACCACGACGTGACGCGCACGGTCACCCGCTACGGCCGCTCGGACACCGCCTTCGACTTCGCCACCAAGGCCTTCGGCACCCCGACGGACCCGGCGCTCGGCACCCGCCGGGCCCGGGCGGCGGCACTGCTGTCACTGGCGCTGCCCGGGGCGGTCTACCTGTACCAGGGGGAGGAGCTGGGCCTGCCGGAGGCCGAGATCCCGGTCGACCGCATCCAGGATCCGATGTACTTCCGGTCGCACGGCGTCGACCCGGGCCGCGACGGCTGCCGGGTGCCGCTGCCCTGGACGGCCGACGCGCCGTACGCGGGATTCGGCTCACGCGAGGAGCCGTGGCTGCCGCAGCCGGTCGACTGGCCGTCGTACGCGGTCGACCGTCAGCAGCAGAACGCGTCCTCCATGCTGACCCTCTACCGCGAGGCCATCGCCACCCGCCCGGCCTTCGGCGACGGACCCCTGACCTGGCTGCCCGCCCCCGAAGGTGTGCTCGCCTTCTCCCGCGCGCAGGGCGTGACGTGCGTGGTGAACCTCGCCGCCGCACCCGCCGAGCTGCCCGCGCACCGCGAACTCCTGCACAGCAGCGGCCCGCTGGACGACCGGGGCCGGCTCCCGCAGGACACGGCGGCCTGGCTGCGCGCCTGAGCCGCCCCCGCACTCCCTGCTGTCCCACGCACCCCCACCACGAAGGGATCAGCACATGCACAGCAGCACCGCCGAACATGTCAGGCGCATGCCAGCCATCGGGGCGGTCGTCGCCCTGGCCGCCGGCATGCTCGTCGCCGTGGCCCCCACCGCCCACGCGGCTTCGGGCGCCACGCTCCCCTTCACCTCCGTCGAGGCCGAGTCGGCGAGCACCACCGGCACGAAGACCGGCCCCGACTACACCCAGGGCACCCTCGCCTCCGAGGCCTCCGGACGGCAGGCCGTACGGCTGACCTCCGGGCAGCGCGTCGAGTTCACCGTGCCGCGCGCGTCCAACGCCGTGAACGTCGCCTACAGCGTCCCGGACGGGCAGTCCGGTTCCCTCAACGTGTACGTCAACGGCACCGAGCTCGCCAAGACGCTCCCGGTGACCTCCAAGTACTCCTACATCGACACCGGCTGGATCCCGGGCGCGAAGACCCACCACTTCTTCGACAACGCCCGGCTGCTGCTGGGGCAGAACGTCCAGGCGGGCGACAAGATCGCCTTCGAGTCGACCGGCACCCAGGTCACCGTGGACGTCGCCGACTTCGAGCAGGTCGCGGCCGCCACCGCCCAGCCCGCCGGTTCGGTGTCCGTCGTGTCCAAGGGCGCCGACCCCAGCGGCAACGGCGACTCCACCCAGGCCTTCCGGGACGCCATCGCGGCGGCCCAGGGGGGAGTGGTGTGGATCCCGCCGGGCGACTACCGGATCACCTCCTCCCTCGGCGGGGTACAGAACGTGACCCTGCAGGGCGCGGGCAGCTGGTACTCGGTCGTGCACACCTCCCGGTTCATCGACCAGTCCAGCTCCTCCGGAGGCGTGCGCATCAAGGACTTCGCGGTGATCGGCGAGGTCACCGAGCGCGTCGACTCCAGCCCGGACAACTTCGTCAACGGCTCTCTGGGACCGGGCAGTTCGGTCTCCGGCATGTGGATCCAGCACATGAAGGTCGGCCTCTGGCTGATGGGCGACAACGACAACCTGGTGGTGGAGAACAACCGCATCCTCGACACCACCGCCGACGGCCTCAACCTCAACGGCACCGCCAAGGGCGTGCGCGTCAGCAACAACTTCCTGCGGAACCAGGGCGACGACGCACTCGCCATGTGGTCGCTGTACTCCCCGGACACGAACTCCAGCTTCGAGAACAACACGATCTCGCAGCCCAACCTCGCCAACGGCATCGCCGTCTACGGCGGCACCGACATCGCGGTGAAGAACAACCTGATCTCCGACACCAACGCCCTCGGCAGCGGCATCGCGATCTCCAACCAGAAGTTCCTCGACCCCTTCCACCCCCTGTCCGGCACCATCACCGTCGACGGCAACACCCTCGTCCGCGCCGGCGCGATGAACCCCAACTGGAACCATCCGATGGGTGCCCTGCGCGTCGACTCCTACGACAGCGCGATCAACGCGACGGTCAACATCACCAACACGACGATCACCGACAGCCCCTACAGCGCCTTCGAGTTCGTCTCCGGGGGCGGCCAGGGCCATCCGGTCAGGAACGTCAACGTGACCGGGGCGACCGTGCGGAACACGGGTACGGTCGTCGTCCAGGCCGAGGCACAGGGCGCGGCCACCTTCCACAACGTCACCGCCACCCAGGTCGGCGCCGCCGGCATCTACAACTGCCCCTACCCGGCGAACTCCGGCTCCTTCACGCTCACCGACGGCGGCGGCAACTCCGGCTGGTCCAGCACCTGGTCGGACTGCTCCACCTGGCCCCAGCCCGGCCAGGGCAACCCCGACCCGGACCCGAACCGCAACCTCGCCATGGGCCGCCCGGCCACGGCGACGGGCTCCCAGGACGTCTACACCCCCGGCAAGGCGGTCGACGGCGACGCGGGCAGCTACTGGGAGTCCACCAACAATGCGTTCCCGCAGTCCTGGACGGTCGACCTCGGCTCCTCCTACGCGGTCCGCCGACTCGTGCTGAAACTGCCCCCGTCCCCGGCCTGGGGCGCCCGCACCCAGACCATCACGGTGCTCGGCAGCACCGATGGCTCGACCTACTCGACCGTGGCCGGCTCCCAGGGCTACCGCTTCGACGCGGCCACCGGCAACACGGCCACCGTCGCCCTCCCCGGCGGCACCGACCTGCGCTACCTCCGCCTGAGCGTCAGCGCCAACACCGGCTGGCCGGCCGGGCAGTTCAGCGAGGTGGAGGCCTACCTCACCTCCTGACCCGGCCCGAGCGTCACAGATCCAGCACCAGGCGAGCGCCCCGGCACCGGGACACGCAGATCATCATCGTGTCGCCCGCTGCCCGCTCCTCCTCAGTGAGGACCGAGTCCCGGTGGTCCGGGGCGCCGTCCAGGACGTCCGTCTCGCAGGTACCGCAGGTCCCCTCGGTGCAGGAGTACAGCACCTCGACCCCGGCGCCGCGCACCGCGTCCAGCACGGAGACGCCCGCCGGGACGACGACGGTACGACCGCTGCGCGCCAACTCGACCTCGAACTCGCAGTCGATGGACCCCTGTTGAAACTTCGGCTGGAACCGCTCCACTCGCAGCACCCCGCCCGGGCAGCGCTCCTCGACCGCGTCCAGCAGGGGCGCCGGACCGCAGCAGTAGACCAGGGTGCCGTCGGGAACCTCGTCCAGCACCGCGCCGAGGTCGAGAAGCCCGGTCTCGTCCTGTGGGGCGAGGGAGACCCGGTCGCCGTAACGCACCAACTCCTCGGCGAAGGCCATGGAACCGCGGCTGCGGCCGCCGTACAACAGGGACCACTCGGCGCCCGCGGTCTCGGCCGCCGCGAGCATCGGCAGGATCGGGGTGATGCCGATGCCGCCCGCGACGAACCGGTAGCGGGGAGCGGGCTCCAGCCGGAAGTGGTTGCGCGGCCCGCGCACCCGTACCTTGTCACCCAAGCCCAACTGGTCGTGGACGTAAGCGGATCCTCCCCCAGCCTTCGGCCGGGGGGACCCCCATCGCCCGTCCGGCTCCCGCAGCACCGCGATCCGCCACGCGGACCGGTCCGCCGGGTCCCCGCACAGCGAGTACTGCCGTTCCAGCCCGGGCGCGAGCAGCAGGTCCACATGGGCGCCGGGCCCCCAGCCGGGCAGGTCCCGGCCGAGCGGGTCGCGCAGGGTCAGGGCGAGAACGCCGTCGGCAACGAACTCCCGTGCAGCGACGACGACTTCGGCCTCGTTCATCGTGCGGCCTCCTGAAGCAGATGCCCCTCCGGATGCCCGAGCATCCACTCCCACATCTCGACCGGGTCCTGTGCGGTGTGCTCGGCCCCGCAGTGACAGGTGCCGTGCAGCAGGTCGCTGCCGGGCAGCCAGTCGATGCGGTAGATCTCCCCGGTGGCTGCGCTCACCGGACCTTCTCCACGGGCTTGGCGCCCTCCTCGACCAGCCGGGTCAGGATGCGGCGGGCGGCCAGGCCGCCGGTGTCGATGTTGATGCTCAGCTCCTGGTAGCCGGTGCGCTCGGTGCCGAGCGTGCGCTGGAGCAGGTTGAGCGCGTCCACGTCCTGCATCACCACGGTGTGGTTGCTGCCCCGCAGGAACTCGGTGACCTCGGCGTCCTCGGTGGCCCAGTCCCGGGAGACGGCCCAGAAGTCGTACACCTTCCCCTCCGACGACGGCGTGATGGCGTACGTGATCTCGGTGTGGAAGCCGTGCGGGTCGCTGCCGTCCGGCTCGGGTACGACACCCACCGGGGCGATGCGGCTGTGCAGCAGGTACAGGCAGGGCGCGTGGTACTCGATGTCCTGCCAGCGGGTGATCCGGCCCTCGATCCCGGTCGAACGGGCGTAGAACGGCGGGCACTCGGCGTCGTCCATGTGCCGGCTGACCCGCACGACGCCCGCGCCCTCGTCCACCTCGGTGGTGATGGGCGTCTCGGCGACCTCCGGGGTCCCGATGTACCCGCCGTGCAGATAGGTCTCGTGGGAGAGGTCCAGCAGGTTGTCCACGAGCAGGCCGTAGTCGGCGTCGATCGGTTCCATGCCCCGGACCGTCACCCAGCCCGGCGCGTCCAGGTGCCGGGCCCGCGGGATCGTCCGCGGGTCGGCGAGGGCCGGATCGCCGATCCACACCCAGACCAGCGAGTCCCGCTCCACGACCGGGTAGGCGGCGACGCGAGCGGTGCGCGGCACCCGGTTCTGCCCCGGCACGTACACGCAGGCGCCGGTGCGGTCGTAGGTGAACCCGTGGTACCCGCACACGATCCGGTCGCCGTCCAGGCCGCTCTCGGACAGCGGGTAGCGGCGGTGCACACAGCGGTCGTACAGGGCGACCGGGGCGCCGTCCTCCTCGGCGCGGTAGAACACGAGCGGTTCACCGAGGATCGTCCGGCCGAGCAGCTCGCGCCCGACCTCCTCGCTGTAGGCGGCGACGTACCACTGGTTCCTGGCGAACGCGGTCACATGAGGCATGGAAGCGGCTCCCGTCTGTGGGTCGTTGCGACATCGTCGGGACGGGCTGCACAGGGGCGCAACACGGCTTCCGCCTCACGGAAGGGTGCTTCGAAAGCGGCTGTTCAGGGGGATCAACGGAGCCTGGATACGGCGGTGCGGGCCAGAGCCAGTGTCCGGGAGCGTTCGGGTGCCGTGGGGCTGCCCGCGTCGCTGAGCACGAGCAGGGTCTTGTCCACGGCCACCAGGACCAGGGTCTCCTGGACGGTGAACGTCCCGGTGGTCGCGGTGACCGTGGCGTGCCACGACGCATCGCCGATCCCGGCCGAGCCGTGCGGCACCACTTGCTCCGTACCCGTGGAGCCGTCGCTCCAGCCGATGGAGAACGCGGGGCAGCCGGACAGCGTACGCGCGGCCTGCTCCAGGTCCTGCCGTGCTCCGCTTCCCGGCAGCCTGCGCAGCACCTGCTGGAGGAACGGTCCGCTCTGGCTCATGGCGAAGTTGACCCTGGCCTCGACCGCGTCGGGGCGGGAACTGCGGGCGGACTCCAGGGAGTTGAGCGCGGTGAGGCATTCGGGGCGGTCGGAGTGCGCCGGGGGATCGTCTCGGAGGACGGTCTTCACATAGCCGGGCGGCAACTGGGCCGTGGTGAGCAGGGCCGCGGACAGATCCTCGGGGCCGGTGGAGGCGGAGGGCGAGGGTACCTGCGTCGGAGCCACGGTGTCCGACCGGTGGCCTTGGCTGCCGCAGCCGGTGAGGGTCGTACCCGCCAGCAGCGCCGCCACGACCGGTAGGGTGGCGAGCCGTCGGCGCCCGGTGGCGGACGTCGCAGCGGATCTCGGGCTCACGGGTGCCTCCTTCGGACGGCGGGCGATCGTCTGGCGCGGCCGGTCAGCGGCCGTAGCGGAAGTACAGGTCGCAGCGCAGGACGGAGGCGACCAGCGCGTGGCTGTCCACGGGGCCCGACGGGTCGCGCTGGAGGACGGCGGAGGCGGCCCGCAGTACCGTGTCGTCGAGGCCGCCGAGCAACTCGGCCATGTCGGCCCGGCGTTGTGGATCGGCCCAGATGGCGGTGCCGCCCAGGGACAGTGCACGGCAGACGAGGGCGGTGTCCGTCCGCATGGCATCCGTCCGTTCCTCCTTGGGCGGCAGCACCGGGAGTTGGTCCAGGGGGACGGTGCGGTCACCGCTGCCGGAGACGGGTGAGTCAGTCGGTTCCGGCGAGTTCGTCGGGTTCGTCGAGTTCGGCGCGTCCGTCTGGGCTGCGGACACCGGCGAGTCGCCGGAGATGTGCGTGGCCGGTGCCTGGTTCGGCTCGCTACCGAAAGCCGCCCAACCGGCCCCGGCCGTGACCAGGACCGTGGCGGCGGCCAGCAGGACCAGAGGCCGGAACCGCCCGGCGTCGAGCGGCCCCGCGTGCCTCGATCCGCGGGCGGCGGCCGCCGGTACCAGTGCGCCGACGACGGTCGTCAGCACCCCCGCCACCCACCAGGGCGTGTCGATCACGGCCCACCGGATGTCGGGCGCGGCGCGGGCCGCCGCCAGCCGAGCGAACAGGAACCAACTACCCAGCGGCACGGCCAGCAGGAGCCCGGACAGTCCTACGGCCGCCGCGCAGAAGGGTGCGGAACGGGGACCGTCCACCGTGGCCCCCAGGGCTCTGGCGAGGGAGGTGCTCCAGAGGGCGAACAGGGCCCCGCCGACCACGAGCACCACCCCCAAGGCCAGCGCCTGCACGAGGGGCGACTGGGTCAGGGACAGCGCGGTCGCCAGTCCGTCCGCCGTACCGGTGTCCCGTACCCAGTCACCGGCCGCCCGCCCGGCGAGCTGGCTGCCGAGGAGCACACCGAGTCCGAGCGCGGCCCCGGCCGGTGCCGCGCGCCGGCCGGACGCGTCCCGGTGTCCCACGGCGACGGCCCGCCACCACGCCACGGTCACCACCCCGGCCACGATCCAGCCCGTCAACAACCCGCCCACGATGTAGGCGAGTTGGGTGCGATCGGGCAGCAGTGCGGCCACCAGCAGGGTGAGGTCGGTGAACACCAGGCCGGCGGCGAGCCCGGTGGTGAGGCACTCCAGGGACGACAGCCCCCAGGACCGCGCCGGATCGGCGAGGACGGCCAGGCGGACCGCGGGTGCGGGGTGCGTGGCCAGGCCCAGGGACCGTACGAGGCGCTCGGTGCGGCGCGGCGCGAGGGCCGAGCCGATGTGGGCGGCGGTGGCGCCCCGTGGTGCGCGTGGATCCGCCGCCGCGGCGAGGTCGGCGTCGTGCTCCCGCACGCGCAGCACGGCGCACAGGGTGAGCAGCACGACGACCAGGACGATCGCCATCCGGATCAGCAGGCCGGCGCCCAGCAGTCCGGGGTCGCGGGCCAGCGCGACCACCATGGGCAGTGTGACGCCGAGGAGCAGGAGCCACCCGGCCGCCATGGCCAGCCGTACCCGGCCCACGTCCCGCAGCCGTAGATGGGCCAGTTCATGCCGGAAGATCGCGTCCACGCTCCGGTCGGCCAGGCTGAGGACGTAGGAGTCGGCCACGATCCGGGGCCGGCGGACGGTGCCCGAAGCACGCGCCCGGATCCCGACGCCCCGGCCACGCACCCACAGCACCGGCCGGGGTCCTGCTCCTTCGGGCGCCACGGCGGCCAGGCGCCGGGCGAGCGCCGAGGAGTGGTCCGGCGCGGCCTGCCACCGCCACAGGCTCAGCCGGCGTCCGGCGGCTCGGCAGAGCACGGCGAGGGCCAGCAGGGCGAGCGGCCCGCACAGCACCACCGCCGACTGCGCCAGCCGTACGTCGTTCACGCAGCCGGTGAAGCGGGCGAGCACCTCGTCGGGCACGGCGTCGGCGCTGGGCAGGCAGGCGAGTTGGGACCCCGGCCAGTTGTCCCGGCCCAGAACCAGCCACCACCAGGTGGCGAACGAGGCACCGGCGCCGGCGACGAGGACCAGCAGGGCCAGCCGGGTGGTGGTCGGCAGCGGCAGGGGGCTGGACATGAGGGCGCGGGCTACGTCCGGCCGCTCGGCGGTGGTGGCGGTGGTGGCGGTGGTGGCGGTGGGGGAGTGGGTGCGGGAGGGCGAGCCTTGGGGGCCCGGCACGGTGCTCACGACTGCGACGGGTTCGCGGCTGCCGATGCGCCACCGGTCTCCGGCGCGCCACCGGTGTCGGGCGGGAGTCCCGCTCCCGCGTCGTCGCCCGCCCCGGCGGCCGCAGCCCTCTGGTCCGGGGCGACTTGGCGCTCGGGCTCCGGTTCCGCCAGGTGCCCGGGGTCCGCCGACACAACCGACGCAGCCGCCGCGTCCGGCAACGACCGCGCCCCCGCGCTCCCGCGCACCACAGCCACGACGATGACCTCCGCGCAGCTCTCGCCCTCGAACGCGGACAGACCGGCGGAACGGCCCACGGCCATGGCCCAGTCCGCGAGTTCCTGCCGGGTCACCCCGGAGAGTTCAGGGACCGCCGAGGTCAGCGCGGCCCGTCTGCCCTCGTTGTCGGCCTCGCGCCGGCGCCGCCACCAGTGCTTGAGCCGGGTGCCGCCCGCCTGGATGCGCCCGGAGGCGAGGTCGGCGAGGACCTGTGAGACCACCGCCACCAGAACCGGCAGCACCACCGCCGACTCGAAGCCGATGCCCAGCGGATCCCCGGCCGGCCGGTGCAGGCGCTGCGGGGGATGGGGCCGGGCCAGATACGCCCGGCAGGTCTCGTCCAGCTTCTCCAGTTCGGCCGGAGCGACGCGGCGGACCACGTCGCGCAGGACGTCCTGACCCGTGCGGTCGTGCATGAGTTCCTCCTGTGAGGACGGACGGATGGGCGGTTGGCCGGGCGGTGCGCTCGTGCTGACGGCGGCGGCCTGCCTCGACCGCGGCGGTTTCAGTACCGGCTGCGGCGACGCCGCAGGGTCACCCCGACGGCGACAACGGCGGCGAACACGAGGCCCGCCACGCCGGCGGCCACGATCGACGCGGAGGTGCCGCCGTCCGTGAGCCCGCCTGCTGCGGCGCCGTCGGACGGCGCCGACGGGGCGGGGGTGGTGGCGGACGGGGGAGCCGAGGAGGGCGCGGGGGACGGGGTGTCGGTCGGTGTCGTCGCCTCGCTCACCGGACTCCCTTGCGCGAGGCTCGCCGAGGGCGTGTCCGGCGTCGGTGGCGGGGGCGTCGCCTGCTCGACCACGGAGTACGACGCTCTGCCGTCCATCAGGGGCGCCGGGTCGGCCGAGGTCGTCGGCTGGATCAGGCCCTGCGTGACGAACTGGAGCGTGGCGGGCGCCGGCACTCCGGAGGCCAGGGAGACGCGCAGCGGGATGCGGGCCGAGTCGCCCGCCGGGAGCGACCCCACGGAGGGCAGTCCGGCGTCCGTGCTGAGGTAGCCGCTCAGCGCGGTGTCCCCGGGAGTCAACTCCACCGGCCGCCACACGGACGGGCCGGCGTCGAACCATTCCACGGTGACCTGATCGGGTGTCAGCCGGTCGGCGGGCGGCGCGAGCCGGATGCCGACGGCGACGATGAAGCTGTCCGTGATGTCGGTGTCCAGCGTGTTGTGGAACGTGGCGTCCATGGTCAGCGGATCGCCACCGGGCGCCATCTCCCCGGAATCCGGGGTCAGTTCGGCGTAGGGCGCGGTCGGGTCCGCGGCGTACGCCGGCGCCGCGGACAGATACAGCGGTAGGAGTAACGCGGCACAGCTCAGGAGGCTTGTGCACAAGGATCTACGGCGCACGAGAACACCCTTCGAGGTCTCTCAGGACCCGTCCGCGTCGACGACGACGTCGTACGAAGGCGTGGACAGGGAGTGCAGCGGGGAGTCGAGTTTCTCCGTGCGGAGGATGTACGTGCCCGGAGCCAGGTCCGAGATCTTCTGGTAGCGGCCGGTGAAGTCGGGCTCCGTTCCGGTCCAGTACCCGGAGCCGAGGCTGTGCTTGAGGACCCATCCGTTCGGCTGGACGATCGCCGGGTACACCGGGCCGAGCGCGTCCTGGGTGAGGGTGAAGGACGCCCCGGCGTGGGCGTTCGTGCCCGGCGTCCCGGGCAGGGTGAACGAGAAGTAGCGGACGTTGAACGGTGAGCCCGAGGTCAGCGGGGCGCAGTCCCGGGCCGTCACGAGGCCGTCCACGACGCCGAGTTGCAGCGGGTCGGTGAAGGTGCCGCTGCCCGCGAGGCTGCCGCAGTCCTGGCTGCCGTCTTCCGCCGGCTGGTCGTCGTCCCTCGCGTCGCTCCCGCTCCAGCTGTCCGGAGTGTCGGAGGTGGCGCTCTCCTCGGTGGGAGTCTCCTCGACGGGTTCCTGTGTGGTGGGGGTGGGGTCTGAGGAGGAGCCGTCGACGTTCGGTGTCCCCGAGGCCGTGTCGGAGGCCGACGCGGAGACGTCCGCCGACGGGGACTCCTCCGCAGTCGACCGGTCGTGCGACGAGCCGTCGCCGCAACCGCTCGCGAGCAGTAACGCCGCGAGTGCGGGTACGCACTTTCTGATCATGGATTTCCGCCCCCTCCCGCACCGCCGAGGACGGCTCGGCGGGCGTCATGTGCGCGGGATATTACATCTCTTCAGCCTTTCAATACCCCCATATGGGGACTTCTCCGAACCGGGGGTAAAGGGAGCAGTCGCCCCAACCCCCTTCGTACCGACGACTTTCACATCGCCGCCATCAGACCCTTCCCTGACGTTTGCTGCTCTTGGAACACTCGCTGCGCGCAGATTCCGTCATCTAGCGGCATCACGTACGTCAGGACGAGAGGACCCTCACTCATGACCGAAGTCAACCGGCGGCGCTTCCTTCAACTCGCGGGTGCCACATCGGCGTTCACCGCGCTGTCCAGCAGCATCCAGCGTGCGGCCGCACTGCCCGCGCACCACCGCACGGGTTCGGTCGAGGACGTCGAGCACATCGTCGTCCTGATGCAGGAGAACCGTTCGTTCGACCACTACTTCGGCTCGCTCCGGGGTGTGCGGGGCTTCGGCGACCCGCGTCCGGTGACGCAGAACGGCAAGTCCGTCTGGAAGCAGTCCGACGGCACGAAGGACATCCTCCCGTTCCACCCGAACGCCGACGACCTGGGCATGGCGTTCATCCAGGACCTCCCGCACGGCTGGAACGACGGACACGCGGCCTTCAACGGGGGCAAGTACGACAAGTGGGTGCCCGCCAAGTCGTCCACGACGATGGCGTACCTGACGCGTGAGGACATCCCCTTCCACTACGCGCTCGCCGACGCCTTCACCATCTGCGACGCCTACCACTGCTCCTTCATAGGCTCGACCGACCCCAACCGCTACTACATGTGGACGGGCTACACGGGCAACGACGGCAAGGGCGGGGGCCCGGTCCTCGGCAACGACGAGAAGGGCTACGGCTGGACGACGTACCCGGAGCGTCTGGAGCAGGCCGGCGTCTCCTGGAAGATCTACCAGGACGTCGGCGACGGCCTGGACGCGAACGGCTCCTGGGGCTGGATCAACGACGCCTACCGCGGCAACTACGGCGACAACTCCCTCCTCTACTTCAACCAGTACCGGAACGCCAAGCCCGGCGACCCGCTGTACGACAAGGCTCGCACCGGCACCGATGCGCGCAAGGGCGAGGGCTTCTTCGACCAGCTCAAGGCGGACGTCAAGGCGGACAAGCTGCCCCAGGTCTCCTGGGTCGTCGCCCCCGAGGCCTTCACCGAGCACCCCAACTGGCCCGCCAACTACGGCGCCTGGTACGTCGCCCAGGTCCTGGACGCGCTCACCGCCAACCCCGAGGTGTGGGGCAAGACCGCGCTGTTCATCACCTACGACGAGAACGACGGCTTCTTCGACCACGTGATCCCGCCCTTCCCGCCGGCCTCCGCCGCCCAGGGCCTGTCGACCGTGGACCCCTCGCTGGACCTGTACAAGGGCGACATCGGGCACCCCGCCGGCCCCTACGGGCTCGGCCAGCGGGTGCCGATGCTGGTCGTCTCGCCCTGGAGCAAGGGCGGTTACGTCTGCTCCGAGACCCTCGACCACACTTCGATCATCCGGTTCATCGAGCGGCGCTTCGGTGTCCAGGAGCCGAACATCTCGCCCTGGCGCCGCGCGGTCTGCGGCGACCTGACCGCCGCCTTCGACTTCTCCCGCAAGGACACCGTGCCGGTCACGCTGCCGTCCACGGCCGGCTACCAGCCGCCGGACCACGACAGGCACCCCGACTACGTGCCCGTCCCGCCCGCCAGCCCCGCCCTGCCCAAGCAGGAGCGCGGCTGCCGCCCCACCCGCCCGCTCAAGTACGCCCCCGTGGTGGACGGTTCCGCGGACACGGCGGCCGGGAAGTTCACGCTCTCCTTCGCCTCCGGCGCACAGGCGGGCGCCGCGTTCCTGGTCACCTCGAACAACCGCACCGACGGTCCCTGGCCCTACACCACCGAGGCCGGCAAGACCCTCTCCGACACCTGGAACTCGCTCTACTCCGGCGGCTCGTACGACCTCGCCGTGCACGGCCCGAACGGCTTCCTGCGCGAGTTCAAGGGCCGCAACAAGGTCGCCGGGCCCGAGGTCACGGCCCGGTACGCCGGCGACGACGTCGAGCTGACCTTCACCAACAAGGGCTCCGGCACGGTGAAGCTGAAGCTCGTGAACCGCTACGGCGGCAGCCCGGTCGCCGTCACCGTGCGGCCCGGCGCCACCGTGAAGCACACCGTCGCCCTCGCGGCGAGCAAGCGGTGGTACGACCTCACGGTCACCTCGGACGGCGACCCGGCCTTCCTGCGCGGCTTCGCCGGTCACGTGGAGAACGGGCACGCCGGCGTCAGCGACCCGGCCATCATCACGGCGTGAACGGAGTGAAAGGGCGATGAACACCGCCCCGTGCGGGCTGGTCAGGTACCGGTCACATCAGGGTAGTGTGCCCCGGTGACCACGCAATCGAACACTCCTGCAGGCTGGTACCCCGATCCGCACGGGGCTGCCCAGACGCTCCGTTACTGGGACGGCGCGCAGTGGACCGAGCACACGAACCCGGCTCAGCAGGCCGCCGGACAGGTTCCGCAGCAGCACGCCGCGCCCCAGCAGGCCGCGCCCCAGCAGCCCGCCGCCCACATCCCGCACCAGCAGGGCCCCGACGCCAAGGTGCAGCGCCAGGTGCAGCAGCAGGCCGGGGTCGCGGCCGGCGGTCCCGGTGGCGGCACCCTCTTCACCGAGCCGGTCCTGGTGGTGAACCAGAAGGCCAAGCTGATCGAGCTGACCAACGAGTACAAGGTCATGGACCAGAACGGCCGCGAGATCGGTGCGGTCGTCCAGGTCGGCCAGAGCGCGCTGAAGAAGATCCTGCGCTTCGTCTCCAGCCTCGACCAGTTCATGACGCACAAGCTGGAGATCCGCGACGCCTACGGGCAGCCGCAGCTGGTGCTGACCCGGCCCGCGAAGTTCATCAAGTCCCGGGTCATCGTGACCCGTCCGGACGGCTCGCCGGTCGGTGAGATCGTCCAGCAGAACATGATCGGGAAGATCAACTTCGCGATGAACGTGAACGGCCAGCAGGTCGGCGCGATCAAGGCGGAGAACTGGCGGGCCTGGAACTTCGCGATCGTCGACCACTCGGACAACGAGGTGGCCCGGATCACCAAGACCTGGGAAGGCCTCGCCAAGACGCTGTTCACGACGGCGGACAACTACGTCCTGCAGATCCACTACCAGCTGCCCGAGCCGCTGCTGAGCCTGGTCGTGGCGACGGCTCTGACCGTCGACACCGCGCTCAAGCAGGACAACCGGGGCTGGAACTGAGCAGGATCCACACGGGGAGTACGGCAAAGGCGGCCGGTGCACGCGGACTTCGCGCGCACCGGCCGCCGCAGTGTGTCCGGCCGCCGCAGTGTGTCCGGTCGGGCCGGGTGTCCGGTCGGATCGGGTGTTTGCTCAGAGTGCGGTGAGATGCCCGGGTTGCTCCGGCTGTCGGGGCATCAGCACCGGTTCCGCCGCCGCTGTGCCCGGCTCCAGGGCCAGGACCGCGGCGACGGGGTGGTCGTCGTGCTCGTCGGACCGGTGGGGTACGGGCGCCGAGCGGGTCAGCAGGACCACGCCCCAGGCCGCCAGCCCCGCCCCGGCCAGCCCCAGCAGTACACCGCCGGCTCCGCCCCGCAGGCCCTGCCCGAGCAGGGTCAGCCCGATGATCGCGGCGGCCACCGGGTTGGCCAGGGTGACGACGGCCAGCGGGCCGCCGAGACCACCACGGTAGGCCGTCTGCGACAGCAGCAGCCCGCCGGTGGCGAACGCCGCGACCAGGACGGCGACCACGATCACCTCGGCACTCAGCGCCGGGCCCGTGCGGTCCGTCGCCGCCACCGTCACCGTCTGGGTGAGGGCGGAGGCGACACCCGAGGCGAACCCGGAGGCGGTCGCGTGCCTGAGGCCCGGCCGGGCGCCGGGCCGGGAGAGCACGCCGATCAGGGCAGCGGTCGTACCGGCGACCGCCAGCGCCTGGGTCAGGCTCAGCACCCGCTCGGGCGCCGGACCCGACGCGGTGACCAGCAGCCCGGCCAGCCCCAGCAGCGTGAGCGCCGTACCACGCCACTCCACCGCGCTGACCCGCCGCCCGGCCGCCCGCGCCCCGAGCGGCACGGCCGCGACGAGGGTGAGCGCGCCCAGCGGCTGGACGACGGTGAGCGGGCCGTACCTGAGGGCCACGACGTGCAGCAGAGCGGCGGCCGCGTTCAGCCCGACCGCCGACCACCAGGCGCCGGTGCCCAGCAGCCGCAGGAGGCCGGTCCCGGGGCTGCGGGAGGCGAGGCGTTCCTGGGCGACGGCGGCCGCGGCGTAGGCGACGGCCGAGATCAGGGACAGGCCGACGGCGAGGAGTGCGGCGAGGCTCATCGGCCCGCTCCCACCAGGACGGGCTCCTTCGGGGCGAGCCGCCGCCGGGCACCGCGTCCCGCCGTGCTGGACGTCCGCTTCGGCGGGTGGACGACCGCGAGGGCGACGCCGACCATGGCGGTCGCCACGATCGCGTCCAGCCAGTAGTGGTTCGCCGTGCCCACGATCACCAGCAGGGTGATCACCGGGTGCAGCAGCCACAGCCAGCGCCGGCGCGACCGGGTGGCCGCGATCAGGCCGATCGCCACCATCAGGGCCCAGCCGAAGTGCAGCGACGGCATCGCCGCGAACTGGTTGGAGAGATGGTCGCTGGACGGCGGGCCGTAGGCGGAGGGGCCGTAGATCCGGGCGGTGTCCACCAGGCCGGTGCCGGTCAGCATCCGCGGCGGGGCCAGCGGGAACACGAACGGCAGCACCAGGGCCGCGGAGGTGACCACGGCCAGGACCCGGCGGGCCCACACGTAGTGGGCGGGCTGACGGAGGTACAGCCACACCAGGAAGGCCAGTGTGGCCGGGAAGTGGACGGTCGCGTAGTAGGTGTTCGCCAGGTGCACGAGGGCGTCGCCGTGCAGCAGTGCGGACTGCACGGCGGTCTCGTGGGGAAGGTGCACGGCCCGCTCGAGGTCCCACACCCGGTGGGCGTTGTGGAAGGCGTCCGCGGTGTGGCCGGTGGCCAGCTGCCGCCCGAGCTTGTAGACGAGGAAGAGCCCTGCGACGAGCAGGAACTCACGGAGGAGCGGCGGGCGCGTTATCGCGTCCGGCTCCGCTTCTGCAGGCTCGGTTCGGGCATTCATCCCCCGGCCCCTTCGCTGACGGTCGTGCGTGTGGTGGTGCGGGCTGTGAGACCCGGACCGGGGTCCGAAGCTCATCGATACACCTCGGTACCGATACGTCCGAGTACCGATACGCGAGTGTACCGATACGGCAGTGTACCGATACGCTTGAGTACCGGTACACTTGCGTATCGATTGATGTGCGACACACTGGAGACAGGGTCCGCAGCCGCCCTTGCGCGGATCTTCAGCGGACCGGGTACGAGTGAGGGGAAGCCACGCATGACGTCGCAGGCCGCGGACGGACCGGAGACGGTCGCCGCCTCGCGCCGCTCCAAGATCACGCCCGAGCGTGAGCGGGAGTTCTTCGACGCCGTGCTGGAGCAGATCCGTCAGTGCGGCTACGACTCCGTGACCATGGAGGGCGTCGCCGCCAGCACCCGGTGCAGCAAGTCCACGCTCTACCGGCAGTGGAAGACCAAGCCGCAGTTCGTCGCGGCCGCGCTGCGTGCCAACCGCAAGGTGCGCTTCGCCGGGATCGACACCGGCTCACTCGCCGAGGACCTGCGCCAGGCGGCACGCGCCGCGGGCGACTGGTCCAACAAGGACGCCCAGCTCCTGCAGGCGCTCGGTCACGCGGTCACGGCCGACCACGAACTGGCGCAGGCGCTGCGCGACGCACTCGTCACGCCGGAGATCGCCGCACTGCAGGAGATGCTGAAGAGGGGCGTGCAAAGGGGCGAGGTGCCCGCGGACCACCCCGCGCTGGAGTACGTCCCGGCCATGATGTTCGGCGTCCTGCGGGTGCGCCCGGTGCTGAGCGGCGAGTACGCCGACGCCGACTATCTCGACCGTTTCGTGGAGTCCACCGTGCTGCCCGCACTCGGACTCACCCAGGACCCAGGCCACCGTTCACGGGATGACTGAACGATGACCTGCCGGCGCCGCACCGTGGGGACGGGGGCGGCGCGCACCCCCTGGCCGGGTGGGGTTCCTCTTGAGCGGAGGGGAACCCCACCCGGCCGACTTCTGTCTGCCGGCGTCCTCAGACGTTCTGGCCGTTCCCGCCGCCCGACGAGACCTTGATCCCCTTCAGGATGTCGTCGATGACGGACACCTTCTGACCGACGTCCACGCCGAAGCGCACCACGACGATCTGCTTGGTGTCGTTGGGCGAGGGGAAGGCGACCGACTCGACGTAACCGTCGGCGCCGTTGGCGGTGACCGCCTTCCAGCGCACCAGGTAGCCCTTCTGCCCGGCCACCGTGACCGCCTTGGAGGCCAGCACCTCGTGCGAGGTGATGCTGCCGTAGGTGGTGCCGCCGTAGGACTCCTTGGCGTTGGCCGCGATGTCCGCCTTGGCGACCGCCTCGGCCGTGTCGCCGTCCGTGCCGAGCGCGACGGCCGGTGCCGAGTAGGCGCCGCCCGCGGTGCACGTCTGCTCCTTGTTGCCGGGGCACTTGTAGGAGTCGTCGGACGTGACCTGCGCGCCGACACTGATCGTCTGCCCGGTCCAGCCCTCCGGCACAGGCAGGCTGATCCCGTTCACCGGATCCGGCACCGTGCCGCCGCCCTGGATCTTGGGCGCCGCGGACCGCCCCGGGGAGGGCGACTCGCCCGAACCTCCGGACCCGCCCGGACCGCCGGATCCGCCGCCGGGCCCGCCCTGCCCGCCGTTCTGCCCGCCCGGTCCCTGCTGGGAACCGGCGCGGTCGGTGCCCCCGCCGCCCCCGCCGTCGTTGCTGAGCGCGTACACGCCGACCCCGATGCACACCAGGACCGCGGCCGCCGCCGCGACGGCTATGCCCGTGCGCAGACCGCGCCGGGGCGCGGCCGGCGACTGGACCGGGTACGCCGGATATCCCGGGAAGGCGGCCCCGTACGCCGGGGGAGCCGACTGCGGGCCGCCGGGAAACTGCTGCGCCGGGGGACCCCACGTGGCGGCCGTCCCGGCGGGGCGGGTCTGGTCCGTCCAGGCCTTGCCGTCCCACCAGCGCTCGGTGGGCGGACCGTCATTCGTCTGCCCGGGGTCGGGGTACCACCCGGGAGGAGTCACCTGCGTCATGCCCCCACCGTATGAGGCATCGGTGAAAGCCGGATGAGAGGATCCGTCGCCAACTCCTCGGACCGGCACATTTCACCTCGGATTTCTCCGCCTCCACCTCGGATTTCCGTGCTTTCGCCGCGGACTCCCGCGCTTCGGCCGCCACAGCCGGCCCGACCCGCGGCACGGCATGGCACGGTGGGCTTCCTCACACCGCCACCACCAACCGCACCGGCCCGACCCGCGGGGCCGGCGGCAGACGCAGGCCCTCCCGCCCCGGTGTCAGCGAGCCCAGCACGCTCGGGTGCCGGGCGCCCGTGCTGCGCGGGTCGGTGCCGGGCAGGCCATGGGCGGTGAGGAAGCCGAGGACCGCGAACGCGTACGCCTCCTTCGCGGCGGCGGACAGGCCGAGCTGGTCCGAGGTGCGTACGGCGGTGTGCGGGAGCAACTCCCGGACCCGGGACATGAGCACCGGGTTGCGGGTGCCTCCACCGGAGGCGATCACCTCCGTGGCGCCCACGGACCGTACCGCGTCGGCGACCGTCCGGGCCGTCAGCAGGGTGAGCGTCGCCAGCACGTCCGGCGCGGGCAGGCCGTCCACCCCGGCCGCCCGCAGGTACCCGGCGTGGAACAGCTCCTTGCCGGTCGTCTTGGGCGGGACCAGCGCGTAGTACGGCTCGGCGAGCAGCCGGTCCAGCAGCCGCAGGTCCGGCCGGCCCCGCGCGGCCAGCGCCCCGTCGGCGTCGTAGGCCAGGCGCCCGCCGCTGAACTCCCTGGCCGCCGCGTCGAGCAGCGCGCAGCCGGGACCGGTGTCGAAGGCGGTTCCGTCCGGCGCGGTCAGGTTGGCGATGCCGCCGATGTTCAGCGCCACCGGCGTGCCCGCCCTGCCCCGCAGCCACAGCAGGTCGACCAGGCTCACCAGGGGCGCGCCCTGGCCGCCGGCGGTGACGTCCCGGGCGCGGAAGTCGGCGACCACTGGCAGCCCGGTCGCCTCGGCGATCCACGCCGGCTGCCCCAGCTGGAGCGTGCCGTGCACCCGGCCGCTGTCCACCCAGTGGTAGACGGTCTGCCCGTGCGAGGCCACCAACTCGCCTCGCCCACCGCACAGTTCACGGTCGGCCCGGACGGCCGCCGCGGCGAACGCCCGCCCGATCAGGGTGTCGAGGCGGCACACCTCGGCGAGCGGGACGGCGGCCGGCGGCAGCGCCGCGGCGAGCGCTTCGCGCAGCTTGCCGTCGTACGACGCGCTCACCATCCCCAGCGGCTTCAGCACGAGCGTGTCCCCGTCCAGCCGCAGATCCGCGGCCGCCGCGTCGACCGCGTCGTACGACGTCCCCGACATGAGCCCGATCACCCGCATCGCTCAACTCACCTTTCTCGTCTGCCGTTTCATCAGCGCCAGCGCGCTCACCGCACACGCCGCCGCCGCGTAGTAGGCGGGCACGTCCACGTTCCCGGTCCGGCGTACGGCCTCCGTGATGATCAGCCCCGCGGATCCGGAGAACACCGCGTTCGACAGGGAGTAGGCCAGCCCGAGGCCCGTGCAGCGCACCCGCGCCGGGAACATCTCGGCGAGCAGCGCGGGCCCGGGGCCGGCCATCAGCCCCACCAGGGCGCCCGCGGCACACGTGGCCACACCCCTGGTCGCGGCCGAAGTCCCGTTACTCTGCAACAGGTTGAACAACGGCACCGCGAGTCCGGCCACCAGCACCGCCCCGGTGAGCATCACCGGCCGCCGCCCGAACCGGTCGCTGAGCAGCCCCGCCGGGAGGATCGCCGCGGCGAACCCGACATTGGCCGGCACGGTGGCGAGCAGCGCCTCCCGGACACCCGTGTGCAGCGAGGCCTGGAGATACGAGGGCAGGACGACGAGGAACGTGTACCCGGCCGCCGACCAGCCCATGACCCGCCCGATGCCCAGCAGCACCGCCGACGCGACCACCCCGGCGCCACTCGGGCCGGCAGCCGTCCTCTCCCGCTCCCGGTCCCGCTCCCGGAACTCCGGTGTCTCCTCAAGGCCGACCCGCAGCCACAGCGCCACCAGCCCCAGGGGCAGCGCCAGCAGGAACGGCAACCGCCAGCCCCAGCCGACGAGTTGGTCCTCGCCGAGCACCGTGGCCGTCGCCGCCGCGACACCCGCACCGCCCAGCAGGCCCAGCGCCACGGTGAACGACTGCCACGCGCCGTACAGACCGCGCCGCCCCGGCGGGGCGAACTCCGTCATCAGCGCCACCGCACCGCCGAACTCCCCGCCGGCCGACAGTCCCTGAAGCACCCTCAGGAACGTCAGCAGCCACGGTGCCAGGGCGCCCGCGGTGGCGTACGTCGGCAGCACGCCGATCAGCGTCGTCGCGGCCGCCATCAGCGCGATCACCGCGATCAGCACCGGCCGCCGCCCGATCCGGTCGCCCAGCCTGCCGAACAGGGCCGCGCCGAGGGGCCGGAAGAAGAACGCCAGCGCGAAGGAGGCGTACGTGCGCACCAGCCCCTCGGCGGCAGTTCCGCCCGCCGGCGTGAAGAACCGCTCGGCGAGGACGGTCGCGAGATAGCCGTAGACACCGAACTCGTACCACTCGACGAGATTGCCCACCGACCCCGCCGCCACCGCTCGCACCGTCGGCGGGCGGGCGGCCGTACCGCCGCGGGATCCGCGCTCGTCGCGGTCGCGTCGTTCCCCATGATCCCCGCTGTCTCCGGGGGGTTCGAAAATCAGCTTCATTCCAGGCCCTGTTGACGGTTCGTCGGCTCCACAGCGGCTGGTGGGACAGCATGTGCGTCGCCCACTCGCCTCAACGTTCACCCGGCGGGGCAACACGTGCCCCGACCGGCCTCCACACATCCCATCGGACGGCTACGCTCGTGGTCTGTACGTCATTCGGGCGACCTGGGGAGGTAACGGGATGACGGAGGGACGGCCGTCGGCGGCCGCCGCGGCTTCCCTGTGGGAGCGGGACGCGGAGATCGCCACCGTCACACGGACGCTCGACGTCCTGTGTGCCGATCAGTCATCCGCGGGCAGCCTGCTGGTCTTCCGGGGCGAGGCCGGACTCGGCAAGACCGCGCTGCTCACCGAGACCCGCCGCATCGCCGAGCGCCGCGGCTGCACGGTGTGGTACGCCCGCGGCGGCGAGACCCTGAGGTCCGTGCCGTTCAACGTGGTGCGGCAGCTGCTGCAGCCGGCGCTGGTCTCCCTGCTCCCGGAAGAGGCCCGCGAGTACCTCGGCGACTGGTACGACATCGCGGGCCCCGCCCTCGGGATAGTGGACCCCGGCGAGGGCAGCGTCGACCCGCAGTACGTCTGCGACGGACTCGTCGCGGCCGTACGCCGGCTCGCCCGCCGTGAGTGGCCGCTGGTGCTGATCATCGACGACGCACACTGGGCCGACCAGGAGACCCTGCGCTGGCTCGCCGCGTTCGCCGAACGCCTGGACGACCTGTCGGTGCTGGTCCTGGTCGCCCGCCGCCCCGGCGAGGTGAGCGGTGAGAGCGCCCGCCACCTCGAAGCGATCGCCGCCGCGGCGGGCCGCGCCGTCACCAACCTCAGCGCCCTCACCCCGGAGGCCACCGCCGGGCTCACCCGCGCCACCGTCGGCCGGCACGCCGACGACCCGTTCTGCCGCGAGGTCTGGGCCGTCACCGGCGGCAACCCGTACGACACCGTCGAACTCCTCGCCAAGGTGCTGGACAGCGAGGTCCATCCGGTCGAGTCCCGGGCCGGCGAACTGCGCGACCTGAACCGCTCCGCCCGCGGCGGCGGCCTGGTCGACCGGCTCAAGGGACTCGGCATCGACGCCACCCAGTTCGCCTGGGCCGCCGCCATCCTCGGCACCGGCATCTCCGTCGGCCTCGTCGCACGGCTCGCCTCCATGGACCCCGACGTCGCCGAGCGCTGCGCCGACCTGCTCCGCACCGCCCGCATCCTCACCGAACCCGACCCGGCGGCCGGCGCCGAGGCCGAGGAGGGCGAGCTGGAGTTCGTCCACCCGCTGATCGCCTCCGCCGTCTACAACTCCATCCCGCCGGGCGTGTGCACCGCCATGCACGGCGTCGCCGCGCAGATCCTCACCGAGACCGGGCACAGCGCCGCCGAGGCCTCCCGGCACCTGCTCAAGGTGCACCCGGACGACGACGAGGAACTCGTCGAGCAGCTGCGCGAGGCAGCCCGCGAGCACCTGGCCGTCGGCGCGCCCGACGCGGCCCGCCGCTGCCTGGAGCGCGCCCTGGCAGAGCCGCCGCTCCCCGACGTGCACGCACAGGTGCTCTTCGAACTGGGCCACGCCACCCTGCTCACCGCACCCTCCGTCACCATCGAACACCTCCAGTCCGCGCTCGCCATGTCCGGCCTGAACGGCACACAGCGGGTCGACGCCGTGGTCCGGCTCTCCCAGGCGCTGCTCCACAACGACCAGCTGGAGGAGGCCGTCCGCACGGTCGAGGCCGAGGCCGCCCGGCACGAGACGGGCCCGGTCAAGCTGCGGCTGCAGGCCGTGCAGTTCATGTGGGAGGGCATCCACGGCGAGACCGTCTCCCAGGAACGCTCCCGGCGCCTGGCCGAACTGGCCGGCACCTGCACCGGCCGGGACAACTCCGAGCGCGCCCTGCTGATCCTGCGCGGCTTCGACGCGATGACCCACGGCGAGAACGCCGAGGAGGTCCTCCAGCTGTGCGACCGCGCCCTCGTCAACGGTCGTCTCGCACCCGGCCTCGGCTGGACCGACGGCGAGTGGGGCATCGAACTGCTGATGATGCTCGGCAGCGCGTACGCCTACGCCGACCGGCTCGACCGCGCCGAGAGCCTGTTCGCCGAGGCCCTGCGCGCCTACACCGGCGCCGGCTGGCGCGGCGGCCACCTCTCCCTGGCCAACGCCTTCCTCGGCCTCGCCTACCGCAGGCAGGGCCGGCTCCGCGACGCCGAGACCACGCTGCGCGAGGCGCTGACCCTGGCCGAGCGCGTCGGCCGCGGCCTGCCGCTGTACTGGGCGTCGACCTGCGGACTCGTCGACACCCTGCTGGCCCGCGGCCATGTCGAGGAGGCCTGGTCGATCGCCGAGCAGTACGGCTTCGCGCCGCCCTACCCGTCCACCATCATTCTGCCCGACATCCGCTCCGTACGCGGCCGGCTGCTGCTCGCGACGGGCCGCACCGAGGAGGGCATCAACGAGCTGGAGGCCGCGGAGAAGACCGCCGGCTCCCGCGGTGGTCACAACCCCGTCCTCGCACCCTGGTCCATCGACCTCGCCAAGGCCCTCGCCACGCAGGACCCCGCCCGGGCCGCCCAGCTCGCCGCGGACGCCCGCCGACAGGCCGAGCGGTTCGGCACGGACACCGCCATCGGCGAGGCCCTGCGCTGTGCCGCCGCCCTGGAGACCGGCCAGCGCGCGGCGCACCTGGCCGCGCAGGCCGTCGCCTATCTGGAAGCCTCACCCTGCCAGTACGAGCACGCGGCGGCCCGGGTCGAGTACGGCATCGCGATCCGTTCGGTCGCGGAACTCAACCGAGGCCTGGCGCTCGCCCGTTCGATCGGGGCGGACGGGCTGGTGGCGCAGGCGCGCGAGGTGCTGGAGACGGGGCGGGGACTGCGGTAGATCACATGGCCAGCAACTGGTCGGTGACCGACGCCAGCCGCCCCCGCACCTCGGGGTCGTACGCCGCCTCGTGCGCCCGTGACGGACTCGTGCCGTCGAAGTAGCTGCCCGTGCCCAGGTCCTGGGTGGCCAGGGCCAGGACACCCGGCGCGCCGTCGGCGACCGTTTTCCACGGCGTCACGCCCGCGTCGCGCACCATCGCCGTGTCCATGTAGGTCGCCGGGTGCAGCACGTTGACGGACACCCCGGTGCCCGCCAGCTCCTCGGCGAGGGCGAACGTGTGGGCCGCCAGCGCGAACTTGCTGCGGCAGTACGCCGACACGCCGCTGTAGCCACGGGTCAGTTCCGGGTCGGCGAAGTCCAACGGCTCCTGGCCGGCCGACCCGACATTCACGATCCGGGCCGGCGCGTTGGCGCGCAGGACCGGCAACAGGGCGCGGGTCAGGGCCACCGGCGCCAGGTAGTTCACCGCGAGCCGCAGCTCGTGCCCGTCGGCGCTCAGCTCCCGCCCGGAGCCGTGCGGACCGCCACCGAGGCCCGCGTTGTTGATCAGCACGTCCAGCTCGGGATGCGCCTCGGCGACCCGGGCGCCCAGCTCGCGCACCTCGGCGAGCGAGGCCAGTTCGGCGACGAACCCCTCCGCCCGGCCCTCGGTGCGCAGCTCCGCGACCAGCTGCTCGGTGCGCGCCCGGTCGCGGCCGTGGGCGAGGACGAGATGGCCGTCCCGGACCAGTTCGAAGGCGATGTACCGGCCGAGCCCGGAGGTGGCGCCCGTGATCAGAACAGTCGACATGCCCCCACCCTAGACACGGCCCGCCCCCGGGAAGGAGGTGCTGCTGAGGCTACGACCAGCAGGGTCACCCTCGCCCGGGCGTCCCGTCCTCGTCGTTCCCGTCCTTCCCGTCCGCCTCGTCCTCCTCGGCGAGCACCCGCTGGGCCGTCGCGAACGCCGAGTTGGCCGCGGGCACCCCGCAGTACACCGCGGTCTGCAGCAGCACCGCGCCGATCTCCTGAGGCGTCAGCCCGTTCCGCCGCGCCGCCCGGACGTGCAAGGCCAGCTCGTCGTGGTGGCCGTACGCGACCAGCGCGGTCAGCGTGATCATGCTGCGCTCGCGGCGCGAGAGGGTCGGGTCGGCCCAGATCTCTCCCCAGGCGTAGCGGGAGATGAAGTCCTGGAACCGCGCGGTGAACGGGGTCTGCCGGGCCTGCGCCCGGTCGACGTGCGCATCGCCCAGCACCTCCCGGCGCACCGCCATCCCGCTCGCCGGGGCCCCGGTCACCTGGGTGCGCAGAGCGGTCAGCACGGGCTGCGGGCACTGCGCGGGCGCCAGGTGCGAGGCCCCGGGCAGCTCCACGAGCGCGGCAGCGGGCACCGCGTCCGCGATCTCCCGCAGCTGCGCGGGCGGTGTCGCCGGATCCTGCCGGCCCGCCACGAGCAGGGTCGGTACGGCGATGTCGGCGAGCCGGTCGCGCAGGTCGAACGCGGCCAGCGCGTCGCAGCAGGCGGCGTACGCCTCCGGGTCGGCCTCCCGGTGGTCCCGCACCAGCCGCGGCACGGTGAAGCCGGGCGTGAACCACCGCGCGTCGGCGCTCTCCACCAGCCACTCCAGGCCCTCCCGGCGCACCCGTTCGGCCCGCTCCCGCCAGGGCGCGCTGCCGCCGAAGTGCGCGGAGGAGCAGATGACGGCCAGCGATGTCAGCCGTTCGGGGTGGTGCACGGCCAGATGCAGGCCGACCGCGCCGCCCAGCGACACGCCCGCGTAGGCGAACCGCTCGATGCCGAGCGCGTCGGCGAGCGCCAGCACCAGCGCGGCCAGGTCGCCGACGGTGGCACCCGGCCCGATCAGATCCGGCGCCGAACCGCCGTGCCCCGGCAGGTCCCAGCGCACCACCCGGTGGGTGATCGACAGCTCGGGCGCGACCGCGTCCCACAGGGCGTACGAGGTGCCGAGCGACGGGCCGAGCAGCAGCGGGGGAGCGGAGGCCGGGCCTTCTTCCAGGTGGTTGAGGAGTTTCACGGTCAACGTCGCTCCAGGGCACGGTCGGTGAGGGCACCGGCGAAACCGGTGTAGTGGGCGGGGTCGGTGAGGTCGTCCAGCGCGACGTCCTTCAACTCTGCTTCCTCAGCGAGGAGTTCACGCAGCGGGCGGCCCTCCTCGTGGGCACGGCGCGCCAGTTCGGTCAGCAGCTCCTTGGCCCGTGCCCGGCCGAGGACGGGTGCCAGCGCGGCGGACAGCCGCTCGGAGACGATCAGACCCCGGGTCGTGTCGAGGTTGCGGCGCATCGCGGCGGGGTGCACACGCAGCCCCTCGGTCAGCTCGGCCGCATGGGCGACCGCACCGCCCACCAGCCGGAGCAGGTCGCGCAGCGGCTGCCACTCGGCATGCCAGGCACCGGCCGGCCGCTCGTCCTCGGCGGCCAGGCAGCCGTACAGGGTGGCCGCGAGCTGCGGGGCGCGCCGCGCGGCGGCGGCGAGGAGCGTGGACCGCACCGGGTTCGCCTTGTGCGGCATGGCGGAGGAGCCGCCACCGCTGCCCTCGCTCACCTCGCCGACCTCGGTGCGCGACAGCGTCAGCACGTCCACGGCGAGCTTGCCCAGCGCCCCCGCGGTGAAGGCCAGGCAGCCGGCCAGGTCGGCGACGGGTGTGCGCAGCGTGTGCCAGGGCAACGCCGGTGCCGCGAGGCCGACTTCGCGGGCGTACGCCTGGGTCAGCGCGTCCGCGTCCTGGGCGCCGTACGCCTGGAAGGCCGCCAAGGTCCCCGCCGCGCCGCCGAGTTGCGCGGGGAGCGAGTCCCGGACCCGGATGACGCGGTCGCGGGCGTCCAGGACCAGCGAGCGCCAGCCGGCCGCCTTCAACCCCAACGTCGTGGGAACGGCGTGCTGGGTGAGCGTCCGACCGGGCATCGGCGTGTCGCGGTGCTCCGCGGCGAGCCCGGCCAGCGCGCGCTCGGTGCGGCCGAGGTCGGCGAGGATCGGCTCCAGGGCGCGTACGGCGACCAGCATCGTCGCCGTGTCCATGATGTCCTGGCTGGTCGCGCCCCGGTGGACGTAGGGGCCGTACTCCGCGCCGACCGCCGCCGTCAGGTCGGCGACCAGCGGGATGACCGGGTTGCCGCCCGCCGGGGTGCGGGCCGCCAGCGAACGGATGCCGAAGTTCGCCGGGACGGCCGCCTCGGTCACCGCCGGCGCGGCCTCGGCCGGGGCGAGCCCGAGCGCGGACTGCGCCCGGGTCAGCGCGGCCTCGGCGTCGAGCAGGGCCCGCAGATAGGCGTGGTCGCCGGTCTCGGAGGCGGCCTCGGACAGCCCCCACTCGGGGGCGAGCAGGCCCGTGTCGGCGTACGGCGGGGACGCAGATGTCACTGGAACTCCAGGAAGACCGTCTCGCCTTCACCCTGAAGGCGGATGTCGAAACGGTAGGTGCTGCCGCCCTCGTCGCCGGCGATCAGCGTGTCGCGCCGGTCGCCCACCCGGGCGAGCAGCGGGTCCGCGGCGAGCGCGGCCTCGTCGCCCGGCAGGTAGATCCGGGTGAACAGGTGCACGAGCAGTCCGCGCGCGAAGACGCACACGCTCAGGTACGGGGCGCTCTGCCCGCGTGCGCCGGGCCGCAGCGTCCGCGCGTACCAGTGGCCGTTCGTGTCGGTCTGGATGCGGCCCCAGCCGGTGAACTCCACACCGTTGCGGCCCAGATGGCCGCCGGTGGCCGGGTCCCGCCGGATGGAGCCGTCCACCTGCGGGACGGTGCCGTCGGGGCACGGCCCCCACAGCTCGACGAGGGCGTCCGGAAGCGGATTGCCCTCGCCGTCGAGGACGTACCCGTGCACGGTGACCGTGTCGGGGTGCCCCAGGGGCGCGATGTCCTCGCCGCCGCGGAACGGCAGCGCGTACCCGTAGAAGGGGCCGACCGTGTGGGACGGGGTGGGCGGCACGCTCTGCGGGCTGCTCGTGTCGGTCTTCGTCATCGCTTCCGTCAGCGTCCTTCCTCGATCCAGGTGGCGGCCGGGCCGTCCAGCACGATGTCCCAGTGGTAGCCGAGGGAGAACTCCGGCACCGACAGGCCGTGGTCGTAGGTGGCGACCAGCCGTTGCCGGGCCGCGTCGTCCGTCACGGACTGCAGGATCGGGTCGTACGGGAACAGCGGGTCGTTCGGGAAGTACATCTGCGTCACCAGCCGCTGCGTGAACGCCGTACCGAAGACCGAGAAGTGGATGTGCGCCGGGCGCCAGGCGCCCACGTGGTTGCGCCAGGGGTAGGGGCCGGGCTGGACGGTGGTGAAGTGATAGCGGCCCTCGGCGTCCGTGAGGGTGCGGCCGGTGCCGGTGAAGTTGGGGTCCAGCGGGGCGTCGTGCTGCTCGCGCCGATGGGCGTAGCGGCCGGCCGAGTTGGCCTGCCAGATCTCGACGAGCTGGCCGCGTACCGGGCGTCCGGCATGGTCGAGGAGCCGTCCGGACACGGTGATCCGCTCGCCGACCGGCTGGCCGGTGTGCTGCCGGGTGAGGTCGTTGTCGATGTCGGTGAGGTCGCGCTCCCCGAAGGCGGGGGAGTGCAGTTCCACCAGTTCGGGGTCCTGGCGGGTGTCGATGGCGACCAGGGGCTGCTTGGGGTGGCGGAGCATGGAGGAGCGGTAGGGCGCGTAGTCGCGGCGCGGGTGGTGCTCGACGGGCGCTCCGTCGGCGACCCGCTTCTCGTACGCGGCGTGCTCGGCCGCGATCTCCTGGTCGATGTCCTGCTGGGTGAGAGTCATTGGTCGATACCTGACGCTTCCTTGGCGTTCGAGGAGGAGTCCTTGACGTGCGAGGACGAGTCCTCAGCGTTCGAGGACGAGGGCCAGGCCCTGGCCCACGCCGATGCAGAGGGTGGCCACGCCGGTGCCGGAGCCACGGCGGGCGAGCTGGTGGGCCACGGTGCCGGCGAGCCGGGCACCGGAGGCGCCGAGGGGGTGGCCGAGGGCGATCGCCCCGCCCTGAGGGTTGAGGATCGCCGGGTCGAACTCGGGCCATTCGGCGACACAGCCGAGGACCTGGGCGGCGAACGCCTCGTTGAGTTCCAGCACGGACAGGTCGTCGAAACCCTTGCCCGCCTTGGCGAGTGCGCGGTTGACGGCCTCGACGGGAGCGAGCCCGAAGTGCTGCGGGTCGATCCCGGACACTCCGGTCGCGGTGACCCGGGCGAGGGGTTCGCGGCCGATGGCCTTGAGACCCTCCTCGTCGGTGAGGAGCAGGGCGGCGGCGCCGTCGTTGAGCGGGGAGGCGTTGCCCGCGGTGACGGTGCCTCCCTCGCTACGGAACGACGGCTTGAGCTTCGCCATGGCGGCCAGGGAGGCGTCGGGCCGTACGCACTCGTCGGCGGCGAAGTCGACCGGGTCGCCCTTGCGCTGCGGGACCGGGACGGGCGCCGACTCGGCGTCGAACAGGCCCTGTCGCTGGGCCGCGGCCGCCTTCTGATGGCTGTGCAGCGCGTACTCGTCCTGCTGCTCGCGGCTGATCCTGTGCTTGTCGGCGATCAGCTCGGCGCTCTCCCCGAGCGGGATGGTCCACTGCGGGTCCATCCCCGGGTTGACCATGCGCCAGCCGAGCGTGGTCGAGTACAGCTCGGTGTGTGCGGCGGGGAAGGGCCTGTCCGACTTGGGCAGGACGTACGGCGCGCGGGTCATCGACTCCACACCGCCCGCCACGGCGATCCGGGCGTCGCCGACCGCGATGGCGCGGGCGGCCTGGATCACCGCTTCGAGACCGGAGGCGCACAGCCGGTTGACCGTCACGCCCGGTACCGAGGTCGGCAGGCCCGCGAGCAGGGCGGCCATCCGGGCGACGTTGCGGTTCTCCTCGCCGGCGCCGTTGGCGTTGCCGAAGTAGACGTCGTCGATGCGGGAGGGGTCCAGGTCGGGCGTGCGGGCGAGCAGTTCGCGGAGGGCGTGGGCGGCGAGGTCGTCGGGTCGCACGGAGGACAGCCCGCCGTTGTAGCGGCCGATCGGAGTGCGAATGGCGTCGACGATGTAAACCGGGTTCACAGCACGTTCTCCCCGACGGTCAGTTCAGCGTCGGTCCGGGTGACGACGTCTTCAACGGTCACGCCCGGCGCGGTCTCCACCAGGACGAGCCCAGCATCCGTGACGTCCAGCACCGCCAGATCCGTGATGACTCGGTTCACACACGCCTTGCCCGTGAGCGGCAGCGTGCACTGCTCCAGGATCTTCGGGGAGCCGTCCTTGGCCGTGTGCGTCATGACGACGACGACCGTACGGGCACCGTGCACCAGGTCCATCGCCCCGCCGATCCCGGTGACCAGCTTCCCAGGGACCGCCCAGTTGGCCAGGTCGCCGCCCGCGGACACCTGCATCGCGCCCAGCACGGCCACGTCGATGTGTCCGCCCCGGATCATCGCGAAGCTCAGGGCCGAGTCGAAGTAGGAGGCGCCCGGCAGGACCGTCACGGTCTCCTTGCCGGCGTTGATCAGGTCCGGGTCGACCTCGTCCTCGGCGGGGTACGGGCCGGTGCCGAGGATGCCGTTCTCCGACTCCAGGACCACCTCGACGCCCGGCGGCAGATGGTTCGGGATCAGCGTCGGCAGGCCGATGCCGAGGTTGACGTACTGGCCGTCCTTCAGTTCGCGGGCCGCGCGGGCGGCCATCTCCTCGCGTGTCCAGGCCATCAGGACCTCACCGTCCGCTGCTCGATCTTCTTGTCCGCCGCCTGCTCGGGGGTCAGCGCCACCACGCGCTGCACGAAGACGCCGGGCAGGTGCACCGCGTCCGGGCCGATCTCCCCGGGTTCCACCAGCTCCTCCACCTCGGCGACGGTCACCCGGCCGGCCATCGCGGCAAGGGGGTTGAAGTTCCGGGAGGACTTGCCGAAGACGAGGTTGCCGTGCCGGTCGCCCCTGGCGGCGCGGACCAGCGCGAAGTCGGTGCGGATGCCTCGCTCCAGGACGTACTCCACGCCGTCGAACTCCCGGACCTCCTTCGGCGGCGAGGCGAGCGTGACCCCGCCCTCTCCGTCGTACCGCCATGGCAGCCCGCCCTCGGCGACCTGCGTGCCCACGCCCGCCGGGGTGTAGAAGGCGGGGATCCCGGCGCCGCCCGCGCGCAGCCGCTCGGCGAGCGTGCCCTGCGGGATCAGCTCGACCTCCAGTTCGCCGGACAGGTACTGGCGGGCGAACTCCTTGTTGCCGCCGATGTAGGAGCCGGTCACCCGGGCGATCCGGCCGGCGGACAGCAGCACCGCGAGGCCGGACTCCATCGCACCGCAGTTGTTCGACACCACGCCCAGACCGGTCGTCCCGCGCTCGTACAGCGCCTGGATCAGTACGTTCGGGACACCGCTCAGCCCGAAGCCGCCGACCGCGAGGGACGCGCCGTCCGGCACATCGGCCACCGCCTCCAGGGCAGTGGCGACCACCTTGTCCATCCGTGAAGCCTCATCTCTATTAGTCAGTGTACTGAGCATTTCGGCGAGGTGCTCCTCACGCTGCCATCGGACGCAAGAACCGTCAAGACCTTGCAATACGCGGGATTCCCCATGCAGGCCGTGCGCCCCAGCGCGAGTATCGTTCAGTACACCAACGAATCGATCAGGGGAGTGCACATGGCCGCGGTGGACCTCGCCACCCATCCCGGGCACCTGGCCCGGCGACTCCAGCAGGCGCACTACCTGCTGTGGAACACCATGGTCTCCGAGGAGATCACCTCACCGCAGTTCGCGGTGCTGAACGCGCTCGTCGCCGAGCCTGGTCTCGATCAGCGGACGGTGGGGGAGCGGGTGGGCCTGGACCGGTCGACCATCGCCGAGGTCATCAGCAGGCTCACCCGCCGCGAGCTGCTGCACAAGGTCCGCGACCCGCAGGACGGCCGCCGCTTCCTGCTCCGTCTCACCGACGAGGGCCTGAGCGTCCATCGCAAGCTGACCGTGCGCACCGCGCGGATGAACCAGGTCTTCCTCGCCCCGCTCTCCCCCGAGGAGCAGACCGTCTTCTTCGACCTGATCCGCCGGGTCGCGGACGCCGCCGAGGACCTGCGCAACCCGGCCGAGCCGCTGGCCGCCGGGCAGGGCTGAACGGCGGCCCGGTCAGGAGGGCGCCTCGGCGAACACCACCCACACCTGACCGGTGGCGAAGTTCATCGGGCTGCCGTCAACCGCCGTGAACGCCGTGCCCTCCGTCGCGGACGGCCGGGACCAGGTGGCGTCGAAGGACCGGCCGTCCCGCAGCACCTCGGCCTTTCCGGAGCCGACCGTCTCGGTGTACGGCGTGCTGTTGCCGAGCGCGTCGTGGTACTGCGACGCGCGGATCTTCACGTACTGCACGACGACCGTGGCCGGCGCCGGCCGCACGCCGTCGGTCGTCACCGTCGGCGTGCCGTCCATCGCGACCAGCCAGCCGCCCCGCCCCGCGGACCAGGTGAAGGTGAAGCGCGCCGACGGATAGCGCACCGTCCGCGCGGACTCGGGAGTGCCGCCGGAGGGCGCAGGACCGTAGCGGAACCCGTTGGTCAGCGCGGCCTTGCCCGGCGCCGCGGGCAGCAGCCGGGCAGGGTGCAGATACAGGTTGTGCGGCGCGGCCCTGTCGGTGCCCCGGTAGTAGGCGTCTGTGGCCTCGTCGGGCGACTCGGCCCGCACGGGGGCCTGGTGGATCAGCGGCAGCAGCTTGCGCTGGGCCCCGGAGAACGCCAGCGTCGGCTCGTCGAACTGGCGCAGCAGCTCCAGATCGGACTCGCGGGCGCTGCGCACCGGACCCACCGTCTTGGGAAGGGTGGTGGCGTACACCGCCATCAGGCGGCTCAGGCCGCCCTCGACCTGCTCCGCGTACACGACGTCCGCCGCGTCGAGTCCCGTCTGCGGGCGGGCCGCCGGGACGTTGTCGATCTTCACGGCTAGCAGTGAGCCGTCCGCGGGCGCGGCCGGGCCGGTCGGCGACGGGGTCCCGTGCGGGGCGTGGGCGTCGTCGGCCGGGCCGTGCCGTGTACAGCCTGCCGTCAGGGAGACCGTCATCGTGACGGCGACCAGGGCCGCCGTCAGTGTCGTGCGTCGCGTGCGCGCGCTGCGTCCTATGACCACCGTTGCCCCCGTTCGTATCTGTCGATTGTGTGCTCATCGGGTCATCGCGGGCCATCCCTGGTCGGTTCCGGTCCTGCGCCTTCCGTGGGTCGATCGGGTCCACGGCGTGGCCCGGGCGGTCCGATCCACCGGGGCGCGCAGGTGTTCGTCGCGGCATGCGCGGGTACCCGGGCGCCACCGCAAACCGGACGCGCCAGGGCGAACCGGCGCGCACGCGAGCAAGGGAGCGCGACCCCATGAAGGCAGTCACCTGGCAGGGCAGGCGGGACGTGCGGGTGGAGCATGTGCCCGACCCGCGGATCGAACAGCCCACCGACGCCGTCATCCGCGTCACGTCCAGCGGTCTGTGCGGCTCGGATCTGCATCTGTACGAGGTGCTCACCCCGTTCATGACCCCGGGTGACATCCTCGGCCACGAACCGATGGGCATCGTCCAGGAGGTCGGTGCCGGGGTGCCGGACCTCGCCGCGGGCGACCGGGTCGTGGTCCCGTTCCAGATCGCCTGCGGAGACTGCTGGATGTGCCTGACCGGGCTGCCCACCCAGTGCGAGACGACCCAGGTCACCGGCGAGGGCATGGGCGCCGCCCTGTTCGGCTACACCCGCCTGTACGGCTCCGTGCCGGGCGGCCAGGCCGAGTACCTGCGCGTCCCGCAGGCGCAGTACGGCCCGATCAAGGTGCCCGAGGGCCCGCCGGACGACCGGTTCGTCTACCTCTCGGACGTGCTGCCCACCGCCTGGCAGGCCGTCGAGTACGCGTCCCTCCCGCCCGGCGGCAGCCTCGCCGTCCTCGGCCTCGGCCCGATCGGCGACATGGCCTGCCGGGTCGCGCTGGCCCGGGGAGCCGAGCGGGTGTTCGGCGTCGACCTGGTGCCCGAGCGGCTGGCCCGGGCGAGCCGGCGCGGTGTGCGGACGTATGACCTCAGGGCTTTCGACGACGAGAAGGAGCTGGTCGCCGTGATCCGCGATGCGACCGACGGCCGCGGCCCGGACGCCGTGATCGACGCCGTCGGTACCGAGGCCCACGGAAGCGCCGCGGCCCGGCTCGCCCAGCAGGCGTCCGCGATGCTGCCCCGCAAGCTGGGCGCGCCGCTCGCGGAACGCTTCAGTGTCGACCGGCTCGGCGCCCTCCACCTGGCCATCGACCTGGTCCGGCGGGGCGGCACGCTCTCCCTCGTCGGCGTCTACGGCGGCACGGCCGACCCGATCCCGATGCTCACCCTGTTCGACAAGCAGATCCAGATGCGGATGGGGCAGGCCAATGTCCGCCGGTGGACCGACGCGATCATGCCCTACCTCACGGACGAGGACCCACTCGGCGTCGACGACTTCGCCACCCACCGGCTGCCGCTCGACGAGGCGCCGACCGCGTACGAGATGTTCCAGCACAAGCAGGACGGCGCGATCAAGATCCTGTTGCAGCCCTAGGCGGCATCCGGGTGAACGACGTGCAGCGGACCTAGGAGCCGTCCTCCTCGGCCCCAAGGATCTCCGCGAGGTCGTAGCGCACCGGCTCCTCCAGCTGCGCGTAGGTGCAGCTCTCCGGTGTCCGGTCCGGGCGCCAGCGGCGAAAGCGGGCCGTGTGCCGGAAGCGGGCGCCGTTCTCCATGTGGTCGTAGGCCACCTCGGCGACCCGCTCCGGCCGGACCGGCACCCAGGTCAGGTCCTTCTTGCCCGACCAGCGGCTCGGTGCCCCCGGCAGCCGGGCCGTCTCATGCGCCGCCTCGTCGCCCCAGGCCGCCCACGGGTGCCCGGTCACGTCGTCCATGCGCAGCGGCTCCAGCTCCTCGACCAGCTCGGCGCGCTTCTTCATGGTGAACGCCGCCGACACGCCCACGTGCTGCAGCGCTCCCCGGTCGTCGTACAGGCCCAGCAGCAGCGAGCCCACCACCGGCCCGCTCTTGTGGAACCGGTAGCCCGCCACGACGACGTCCGCCGTCCGCTCGTGCTTGATCTTGAACATGACCCGCTCGTCCTGCAGATAGCGCAGATCGAGCGGCTTGGCGACGACCCCGTCCAGGCCGGCGCCCTCGTACTGCTCGAACCACCGGTGCGCCACCTCCACGTCGGTCGTCGCCGGCGCCAGATGCACCGGCGCGCCCACCCCGGACAGCGCCCGCTCCAGCAGGGCACGCCGGTCGGTCAGCGGCACGTCGAGCAGGGCGTGGTCGTCCAGCGCCAGCAGGTCGAAGGCCACGAAGGAGGCCGGGGTCTTCTCGGCCAGCATCCGCACCCGTGAGTCCGCCGGATGGATCCGCTCGGTCAGCGCGTCGAAGTCCAGCCGCCCGCCCCGCGCGATCACGATCTCCCCGTCCAGCACGCACCGCTCGGGCACCCGCTCCTTCAACGCCGCGACCAGCTCCGGAAAGTACCTGGTCAGCGGCTTCCCGGTACGGCTGCCCAACTCGACCTCGGCCCCGTCCCGGAACACGATCGCGCGGAACCCGTCCCACTTCGCCTCGTAGTGCATGCCCGGCGGGATCTTCGCCACCGACTTGGCGAGCATCGGCTTCACGGGCGGCATCACCGGCAGATCCATGTGTCCGATTCTGCTCGCATACGTCAGCTGACGCCTGGTATGCGGGGTGTGCCGGGTGCGCCTACCGTGGCCGCATGGGTGCAGCGGTGGAACTGGACGTGGCCGGCCGGACCGTGCGGCTGTCCAGCCCGGACAAGGTCTTCTTCCCGGAACGCGGATTCACCAAGCTGGACGTCGCCCAGTACTACGCCGCCGTCGGCCCCGGCATCCTGCGTGCCCTGCGCGACCGCCCCACCACCCTCCAGCGCTACCCGGACGGCGTCGACGGCGAGTGGTTCTACCAGAAACGCGCGCCCAAGGGCATGCCCGACTGGATCCCCACCGCCCACATCACCTTCCCCAGCGGCCGCAGCGCCGACGAGATGTGCCCCACCGAGGAAGCCGCCGTGGTGTGGGCCGCCCAGTACGGCACGCTCACCTTCCACCCCTGGCCGGTGCGCCGCACCCACGTCGACCACCCCGACGAACTCCGCATCGACCTCGACCCGCAGCCCGGCACCGACTACGACGACGCCGTCCGTTCCGCCCACGAACTGCGAGCCGTCCTCGACGAGTTCGGCGGCCTGCGCGGCTGGCCCAAGACCTCGGGAGGCCGCGGCCTGCACGTCTTCGTGCCCATCGAACCGCGCTGGACCTTCACCCAGGTGCGGCGCGCCGCGATCGCGGTCGGCCGGGAGATGGAACGCCGGATGCCCGACCAGGTCACGATCAAGTGGTGGAAGGAGGAGCGCGGCGAGCGCATCTTCCTCGACTACAACCAGACAGCCCGCGACCGCACCATCGCCTCCGCCTACTCCGTCCGGCCCCGCCCGAACGCCCCCGTCTCCGCACCCCTGCGCTGGGACGAGGTCGGCGTGGCCCACCCCCGCGACTTCGACCTCGCCACCA
This sequence comes from Streptomyces sp. NPDC001410, assembly GCF_042895235.1. Classification (NCBI taxonomy): domain Bacteria; kingdom Bacillati; phylum Actinomycetota; class Actinomycetes; order Kitasatosporales; family Streptomycetaceae; genus Streptomyces; species Streptomyces sp. NPDC001410. The sequence goes on along the minus strand of NZ_JBIAWE010000001.1, from coordinate 738,217 downwards.
TGCCGGCCCGCTTCGCCGAACTCGGCGACGTGCACGCCGACATGGACGACCACGCCTACTCCCTCGACGCCCTCCTCGAACTGGCCCGCCGCGACGAACACGACCACGGCCTGGGCGACCTGCCGTACCCGCCGGAGTACCCGAAGATGCCGGGCGAGCCCAAGCGCGTCCAGCCGAGCCGGGCCCGCCGCGAGCAGGACTCCTGACCCGTCTGATCCGACCCGGCGCTAGCGCACCGGGGCGTCGATCCGCTCGCCGAACCCGGCCAGCACACGCCGGCAGTCCTGCTGGAGGGCCACGTCGGTGGGAACGTCGTAGCGCATGTTGCCGGTGGAGTCGTCGTTGTTGTGACGGCGGGGCGAGGCCAGCTCCGTGCGTATCAGCGGCAGCGCCGGTGCGGCCGCCGGGCCCATGCCCGCCAGGCAGCCGACTATGGCGGGGCGTTGGGCCGGCGTGGCCGACCACTCGGTCAGGAGCACGGGGAGTGTCTCGTCCGTCTCCCCGGTGACCTGCCACAGGCCGACGGCCGCCCGGGCGGGTGTGTGGCCTTCCGCGATCATCTCGCGGAACGTGGGTGCGAGTGCGGCACCGGACCGGCCCAGGGACTCGGTCAGCTGCAGGGCCGCGTACCACGGGCTCCAGGACCGCGACCGCAGGCCCTCGCGGACGACGGGGAGCACTGCCTCCGCTTCGCCGGTCAGCGCCCACAGGGCGCGTGCGACATGGATGCGGTGCTCGTCCGGGAGGGTGTCGTCCTCCCACAACCGCCGTACCAGCGGGGCTGCTTCGGCAGCCTGGGGGCCGTAGGCGGAGAGGGCCTCCAGGACCTCCCGTGTCGTCCGGAAGTGCTCGGCATCGGCCAGGATGCGGGTCAGCAGGGGCACCGACCCGGCGTGCCGAAGGGTGCCCAGGGCCTCGACGAGGCCGTCCAGCTCCGCGGACGGTGTGCGGTGGTCCAGCCGGGCCAGCCGGTCGTGGAGCACGGGGCCGAGCGGAGCCGCCGCCTCGGGACCGAGCGCCTCTAGCCACCGGGACAGCTTCTCGGGCAGCTCGACCACTTCGAGCACATGGGTGAGCGCCGGCACGATCCGGCCGTCGCCCTGCAGCGCCAGCACCTCGAACGCCATGCCGAGGGCCATGTCCCGGAAGACCGTGTCGGTCTCCAGCGGGCGGCCCTCCCCGCTCTCGACGTACGCCGCCACCCCCTCGGACACGCGGTGTGCCACCGGTGCGAGATACCGCAGTTCCGACAGCACCGCCTTCTGCAGCCGCAGATCGTCATCGGCCAGCAGCCGGGCCAGCGCCAGCACCGGTTCGTCGTCGGGAGCCCGCCACCCGGTCAGCAGCCGTCCCGCCATGCCGACGGCGTGCCTGCGCTGGCGCAAACCGGGACTGCCCAACTGGCCGACGAGGAGCGGGAAGCGCAGGTCGACCCGGTCGCGCAGCTCCGTGTGCAGCTCTTCGAGCAGGTCCGCCGCGTCGTCCAGGTCCAGGCTGCTGCGGTGCTCCGCGTGCAGCTCGCGCACATGGGAGATCAGGGTGTCCGTGCGCGGCCGCTCGGGCGCGGCGGGCGGCGGGCCCAGCTCGTCCGCCTCCCGGGCCAGCCGCATCACGTCCAGCGCGATCTCCGCGGTGTCCGGCGGCAGTTCGCCGGGCGCACTGCGCGCCAGCCGGGCCAGTGCCGTCATCCGCAACTGGGGATCGGGGGTGCCGGCGACGAGATCCTTCAGCATCCGGACCGCCTCGCCACCCAGCTCGGCGGGGTGCCGTCCGGCCAGCGTGCCCAGGGCGCGCACCAGCGACCGGGCGGCCTCCGGGTCGGTCTCCACGGGCACCCGATCCCGCAGGGCGCCGAACACCCGCACCGGGTCCGGGTGCAGCCGCGCCAGCGCACCCGGCACGGCGGCCCGCACTCCGGGATCCGGATCGCCGAGCAGCCCGAGGAAGTCCCCGGCCCGCTCGCGGACCAGGTCACGCGCGACGAAGAAGTGCCGCAGCCATTCCTCGTGTTCGTCCTCGTCGAACTCGGCGAAGGCCTCGGCCTCCTCCTCGTCCCACTCGTCCTCGTCGCCGTCCGAGACGTGGGCGATGCTGCACAGCAGGCCGATCACCGCACCCCGGTCGGCGATCGACGGGTTCGCGACCAGCTCGAACAGGAACGGGACGCAGGCGACCGTGCTGTCGTACACATCCCCCTGGTGGTGCACCGCGCCGTACATGCCGTCCAGCGCGATCTCCCGGCGCTCCGGGTCGTCCGACGCCAACCCCCACAGCAGTTCCGGCACATCGGTCGCCGAATCCGTGTACGCATGCCCCATCGACGCCCAGTCGACGTCGTCGATCCCCCTGAACATCCGGCCCTCCCCGTGGCTCATGGCGCGTGTTCCGCCACTGATCACAGGATGCCGCACGCCACTGACAGCGGCCCGGGCCTGTGGACAACCCTCAGGCGAGGTCGAACACGAACCACTCGGTGAACGGATTGACCTGCAGATGGATCCGGGAACCACGGGAGACGATCCGGCGCCGGCCGAGCCGGCCGCCGTCGGGGCGGACCAGGCGGCTCTCGGCCACCGGCTCCACGGAGGTCTCCGTCAGACGGCAGTCGACGAGCCGGTTGCGGTCCTCGCCGTATCCGCTGAAGAACACTGCCCGTTCGCCCAGGACGGCGAGCCCGTTCGCACCCCGCACCGGGTTCTGTCGCACCCGGACGACCTGGCCCTCGTCCACCTCGATGAGCGGGAAGCGCATGTACGGGCACGCCCAGGCGGTGCGCCCCGCGACGTTCACGGTGTAGCAGTCGTCGATCCATCCCGCGTCGGACACCGGGCTGTAGGACCACAGGGGTTCGCCCGTGATGCTCCAGCGGCGCAGGCCGGGCGCGCTCAACGCGTCGCCGTGGATTCCCTCGTCGAAGTAGCCGACCCAGAGGTCTCCCGCCCGGTCGGCCAGGAGGTGTTCGATGCCGTCTCCCACGCGGAACGTGCCGGTCGCCCGGCCCAGTGCGTCGAAGACCTGGACCTGCTGCTGGTCGTCCTTGTCCGCCCGGGGCGACGCCAGCACGAACCCGCCGTCGGGCAGGGCCTCGATGCGGCGGCACCAGCGCAACACCGCATGCAGGTACGTCTCGTGGCACGCGCCGTCCTCGACGGTCACCACCAGCGCGTCGTACAGATCGGTGTCCAGGTCTTTGGGTGCCTGCTCGGTGAGCAGCCAGTGGGCCCGGCCGAATGCGTCGACGGAGCTGTGGACGATGTGCCGGTCGCGGTAGGTGCGCGGCAGTCGTGCGTAGGGCACGAGCCGCGTCTCGGGGCGCTCAGCCGGCATGAGCCTTTCTCGTCTTCATGCGGCGATCTTCACCTGGCGAGATGCCGGGAGGCAACCCCTTTTCCGGCCCCGACGGCCCCACCGCAGCGCGGTTATCCTGATCGCCAGCCGCCGATGAGGAGTCCCGAAGTGACCGAGGCAGTGTCGCGTCCCACGCTGGAGGCAGTGGCCGCGCGGGCCGGGGTGTCCCGGGCCACCGTATCACGGGTCGTCAACGGTGGTGACGGGGTCAGGGAGCCCCTGGTCGAACGGGTCCGGCAGGCGGTCGAGGAACTCGGGTACGTGCCCAACCAGGCTGCACGCAGCCTGGTCACCAAGCGGCACGACGCCGTCGCCGTCGTCATCGCCGAACCCGAGGCCCGGGTCTTCGCCGACCCCTTCTTCGCGCTGCAACTGCGCGGCATCAGCAAGGAGCTGACGGCCCACGACAACCAGCTCGTGCTGCTGCTGACCGAGGGCCGCGCCGACCACGCCCGTGTGGCCCGCTATTTGGCCGGAGGCCATGTCGACGGCGCGCTCGTCTTCTCCCTCCACCTCGACGACCCGCTGCCCGGCCTGATCCGGAACGCGGGCGTGCCCACCGTGTTCGGCGGCCGCCCCGACTGGAGCGACGGCACCCCCGGTCCGGTGTACGTCGACAGCGACAACCGGGGCGGCGCCCGCGAGGCCGTACGCCATTTCGTGGACCTCGGCCGCAGCCGGATAGCGCACATCACCGGCGCGCTGGACCAGACCTCGGCGGTGGACCGGCTCGACGGCTACCGGGACGTGGTGGGCGACGCCGACCCGCGGCTCGTCGTGGAGAGCGACTTCACCCCCGGCGGCGGCGAGCGCGCCATGCGGGAACTGCTGGACCGCTGCCCGGACGTGGACGCGGTGTTCGCCGCCAACGACCTCACCGCGCTCGGCGCCCTGCGCGTGCTGCGCGAGCGGGGCCGGCGCGTGCCGGACGACGTGGCCGTCATCGGCTTCGACGATGTGCTGCCCATCGCCGAAGAGGCCGATCCTCCGCTCACGACGGTCCGTCAGGACATCGAGGAGATGGGCCGGTTGATGGCCCGTCTCCTGCTGCGCGGCCTGGCCGGCCGGACGCGCGACGCGGCCCCGGCGGACGCGGCCGTCTCCAGCGTCGTCCTGCCGACGACCCTGATACGACGCGCGTCCGCCTAGGCACACCGGGCCTGCCCAGGCACAGCGCGCCCGCCCGGGCACACCGCGCCCGTCGGCGCCTCAGCCCTGCGGCGGCTCGCTCTTGATCACCGCGAAACGGACGCCGTACGGGTCGGCGAGCTTGGCCATCCGGCCGACGCCCTCCATGGTCGTCGCCGGCATACGCACCGTGCCGCCCAGCTGCTGCGCCTTCTCGACCACGGCGTCGGTGTCCTCGACCTCGAAGTACGGCAGCCAGTACGCGCCCGCATCGGCCTCCGTCGGGTCGTCGGCCAGCGGGACCATCCCGCCGAACATCGCGTCCTCACCGGCACCGCCCGGGTTCACACAGGTGTACGTGCCGCCCGGGAACGGCATGGCCGAGGTCTCCAGGCCCAGCACCCTCTGGTAGAACGCGGCGGCCGCCGCGATGTCCGGCGTGTACAGCTCGACCCAGCACAGCGCGCCCGGTTCGTTCGCCACGTCCACGCCCTTGGTCTGCCCGGGCTGCCAGATCCCGAACGGCACGCCGGCCTGGTCGGCGAGGACCGCCATGTGCCCCTGGCCCATCACGTCCATGGGCTGGAACAGCACGCTGCCGTGCGCCTGTTCGGCCGCCTTGGCCGTGGCCTGCGCGTCCTCGCTCTGGAAGTACACAGTCCAGGCCGGCGGCCCCTGCTCGGGTCCGGTCTGCATGCCGCCGGCGACGGTCCTGCCGCCCAGCTGGAAGAAGCCGTAGCCGCCGGCGTCCGGCCCCGCCGACTGGAACTGCCAGCCGAACAGCCCGCCGTAGAAGGCGAGGGCGCCGTCGAGGTCGGGGGTGCCGACGTCGATCCAGTTCGGAGCGCCGTCGACGAAACGGGTGGTGAGCATCTTCGCCCTCCTTGAAAGGGGGTCCGGAAACCCTTGAAGGGGTGTCCGGAATCGGTCCCGTCCTCTGCACTGCCGAGTCTGGCACCGCCCACTGACAACCGCTGCCGGAGCGCCGCCGCACGCCGGACCGATGCCCCCGCTCACCCTGGGGGCCGCGCCTGGTTCTCCGGGTTTTCACACTGCTTCCGCGCGCCGCCGTGCACGGGCGTCTGCACGCGGAGCATCATCGGGGGGCCCAGGGCTCCGGTGGAGCATCAACGGGCGGCCCGGGTCGCGGCCGCGCCGTTGACCCGGCGTTGATCGAACGTTTTTCGCCGCCCGGCACGATTCTGGGCATGCACATCGACACCATCACCCCGGCCGACACCGCCTGGCAGGCACAGGCTCTGTGCGCGCAGACCGGGGCGGACTTCTTCTTCCCCGAGCCCGGCAGCTCGGTGCGCGAGGCGAAGCGCATCTGCGCCATGTGCGAGATGCGCTCCGCCTGTCTCGACTACGCGCTCACCAACGACGAGCGCTTCGGTGTCTGGGGCGGCCTCTCCGAGAAGGAGCGCCTCGCCCTGCGCCGCACGTCGCACTGACCGGGCCGCACGTCGCACTGACTGCGCCGCACGTCCTGCCGACACCCACCTCGGGCGACGGCCCGAGCGCCGCTCAGCCCGCGGCGCGCGCCGCCATCCGGGCCTTGCGGGCCGCCAGCTTCTCGTCGAACTTGGCGGCCTCCGTGTCCAGGCCGCCCATGAAGAGGCCGAGTTCCTCCTGCGCCTGAGCGCCCTCCGGGCCGAGCCCGTCGATCTCCATGATCTTCAGGAAGCGCAGCACGGGCTGGAGGACGTCGTCGTGGTGGATGCGCAGGTTGTAGACCTCGCCGATCGCCATCTGCGCGGCGGCCCGCTCGAAGCCGGGGATGCCGTGGCCGGGCATGCGGAAGTTGACCACGACGTCCCGGACCGCCTGCATGGTCAGGTCGGGAGCGAGTTCGAAGGCCGCCTTCAGCAGGTTGCGGTAGAAGACCATGTGCAGGTTCTCGTCGGTCGCGATGCGCGCCAGCATGCGGTCGCAGACCGGGTCGCCGGACTGGTGGCCGGTGTTGCGGTGCGAGATGCGGGTCGCCAGCTCCTGGAAGGCGACGTAGGCGATCGAGTGCAGCATCGAGTGCCGGTTGTCGGACTCGAAGCCCTCGCTCATGTGCGACATGCGGAACTGCTCCAGCTTGTCCGGGTCCACCGCGCGCGAGGTGAGCAGGTAGTCGCGCATCACGATGCCGTGCCGGCCCTCCTCGGCCGTCCAGCGGTGCACCCAGGTGCCCCAGGCGCCGTCGCGGCCGAAGAGCGAGGCGATCTCGTGGTGGTAGCTGGGCAGGTTGTCCTCGGTCAGGAGGTTGACGACGAGGGCGGTGCGGCCGATCTCCGTCACCTTGGAGTGTTCCTTGTCCCAGGCCTCGCCGTCCTCGAACAGACCGGGGAAGTTACGGCCGTCGGTCCAGGGCACGTACTCGTGCGGCATCCAGTCCTTGGCGACCTTCAGATGCCGGTTCAGCTCCTTCTCGACCACTTCCTCCAGCGCGTACAGCAGCCGCGCGTCGGTCCACACGGACGGGCTGCCGAGGTGAGGGGAGGTGATCGTCACAGGAACTCCAGGGGGACGCCGTACAAAGGGGGAGAGACGGGGGACGGTCCGGCGAGCGGAGCCGGAAACCTACGAGATCGTAGGCTACGAATCCGTAGGTTACGAAGCCGTAGGTTAAGTTCGTTGTAAAGATCGCTGATCAGCGCCCACGGCCCGGCTTTTCGGGGGCATGCCAAACAGCCCCGGGACCCGCAGGTCCCGGGGCTGTCGGAATGCTGGATCACCCGATCAGGCGTACAGCTCCCGCATGCGCACCGAGAGGCACGTCACACAGCCCTCGAGTTTCTCGAACTCGCTGATGTCCACCGTGACCACCTCGTGGCCGAGATCGGTGAGCAGTTCCGCCGTCTTCGGGGCGCTCGCCGCCATGAGCAGCTTGTGGCCGCCGAGCAGCACCACGTGCGCGCCGGACTCCTCCGGCACCGACAGGAAGCCCGGGAACAGCGACGGCCGGTCCACCATCGGGATGTGCCCGACGACCGTCCCGTCCGGCAGCGCGGTGACCGCCGACTTCAGATGCAGCACCTTGCTCACCGGTACGGCGACCACGCGCGCGCCCAGTGGTTCGAACGCGGCCCGCAACTGCTGCACGCCGGCCGCGTTGGTGCGGCCGCCCCGGCCGACGTAGACCGTGTCGCCGACCTTCAGGACGTCGCCGCCGTCCAGGGTGCCCGGCTCCCATATCCAGTTCACCGAGCAGCCGAGCCGGGCCACGGCCTCCTCGACGCCCGCGGTCTCCGCGCGCCGGGACTCGGCGCCGGGCCGGGTGATCAACGCCACGTTCTTGTACATGACGACGGTGTCCTCGACGAACACCGAGTCCGGGCAGTCGTCGGCCGGATCGACCTCGATCGTCTTCCAGCCGTGCTCGCCCAGCGCCTCGACGTACGCCTCCCACTGCTCGACGGCGAGGTCCGCGTCGACCTTCTCCCGCTCGATGTGCGTCACCAGGCCTTCGGCGAGGCGCGGACTGGGGCGGCGGACGAGGGCCTTCTTGCTGGGCACGAGGGACCTTTCGTTATCGGCGGTGCGGCTCCGGCGCCCGTGACAAGGCGCCGGTCCGCCATCATGCAGGGCACGGTGGCCTGGACAAAACCCTCGTTGTCAGCCTGTGCCCCACCTGAGACCCCCGCCGGTCCGGCTAGGCCGGATCGCCGAGCGTCTCGGGCGTGGTCTCCTTCAGTTCTCCGTCCTCCATCAGCAGCCACCGGGTGATGCCGATCGACTCCAGGAACGGCAGGTCGTGGCTGGCGACGAGCAGGGCACCCTCGTAGGACTCCAGGGCCGTGGTCAGCTGCCGGACGCTCGCCATGTCGAGGTTGTTGGTCGGCTCGTCCAGCAGGAGCAACTGCGGTGCGGGCTCGGCGAGCATCAGCGCGGCCAGGGCCGCCCGGAAGCGCTCACCGCCGGACAGTGTCCCGGCCTTCTGGTCGGCCCGTGCGCCCCGGAACAGGAAGCGGGCCAGACGCGCCCGGATCCGGTTGTTCGTGGCGCCCGGCGCGAACCGGGCCACGTTCTCGGCGACCGTCCGCGTGTCGTCGAGAACGTCCAGCCGTTGCGGCAGGAACCGCAGCGGGACGTGCGCCCGCGCCTCGCCGGCCTCCGCCGCCAGCTCCCCGGCGACGGTCCGCAGCAGAGTCGTCTTGCCCGCACCGTTGCGGCCGACGAGGGCGATCCGCTCCGGGCCGCGCAGATCGAGGATGCCCTCGACACGTGCTCCGTAGGCCAGTTCCAGGTTCTCCAGGGTGAGCACCTGCCGGCCGGGCGGTACGGCCGTGTACGGCAGGTCGATGCGGATCTCGTCGTCGTCCCGTACGGCCTCCACCGCGTCGTCCAGCCGCTCCCTGGCCTCGGCGAGCTTCTCCTCGTGCATGATGCGGTGCTTCCCCGCGGCCTCCTGGGCGGCGCGTTTGCGCGCGCCCATGACGATCTTCGGCTCGCGCTTCTGCTCGTACATCTTCTGCCCGTACCGTTTGCGGCGGGCCAGCTTGACCTGGGCGTCGGCGAGTTCGCGCTTCTGCTTGCGCACGTCCGCCTCGGCCACCCGCACCATCCGTTCGGCCGCCTCCTGTTCCACGGCGAGGGCCTCCTCGTAGGCCGAGAAGTTGCCGCCGTACCAGGTGACCTCCCCGGAGCGCAGCTCGGCGATCTGGTCGACCAGCTCCAGGAGCTCACGGTCGTGGCTGACGACCACCAGCACGCCCGGCCAGGAGGCGACGGCCGCGTACAGCCGCCGGCGCGCGTACAGGTCGAGATTGTTGGTGGGTTCGTCGAGGAGCAGGACGTCCGGGCGGCGCAGCAGCAGTGCGGCCAGGCGCAGCAGCACCGACTCGCCGCCGGACACCTCGCCGACGGTGCGGTCCAGGCCGATGTGGCCGAGACCGAGTTCGCCGAGCGTGGCCAGGGCGCGCTCCTCGACGTCCCAGTCGTCGCCGACGGCCTCGAAGTGCTCCTCGGACACGTCGCCCGCCTCGATGGCATGCAGGGCGGCTCGCCGGCGGGCGATGCCGAGGGCCTCGTCGACGCGGAGCGTGGTGTCGAGCGTGACGTTCTGCGGCAGACAACCGACCTCGCCGGTCACCTTGAGGGTGCCGTCGGCCGGTTCGAGTTCACCGGCGAGCAGCTTCAACAGGGTCGACTTCCCTGATCCGTTGACGCCGACCAGCCCGGTCCGACCGGGGCCGAAGGCGACATCGAGGCCGTCGAAGACGGGGGTGCCGTCGGGCCAGGCGAAGGACAGGGACGTGCAGGTGAGGGCAGTGGACATACAGGCCTCGCGGTTGATCGATGCGGTGTGGGCGGACGCATGTCGAGACACCGCGAGGCGCAAACCGAAGAACCTGGGGCACGCAGAGTTGGCCTGTGCCGGAGGACGGCTCGGACGCCGAGGTCGAACGCCACGCACACCTCATCGATGTGAACGCGGTGTCTCAGGACCTCAGACGAGCAACGTCCTTCTCCAATCAACGGCAACAGGAACGCTGTACACCGTAGGAGGGGGCCGGAAAGGCTGTCAACGCGATTAATGCGCGTGCTTCCGAGTGGCCGATTTCCGTACCCCTGGCAGGGCCCACGCTGGTGTCGGATTTCTGCCAGCGTCCGCCCCGCCGGGGCTGTTTGACTTCCCCGCATGACGCTTCAGCATCCGCTTGCCGACTCCGCCCTCGCCTTCCGCGCACTGCACGTGCCCGGCCGCCCGCTGGTCCTGCCGAACGCCTGGGACCCGGTCAGCGCGGCCGTCGTCGTGGAGGCGGGCGCCGCCGCCGTCGCGACCACCAGCGCGGGGCTCGCCTGGGCGCTCGGCACCGCCGACGGCGACCGGCTCGACCGCGACCGCGCGGTTGCGGCCGTCGCCCGCATCGTCGACGCCGTACGGGTCCCGGTCACCGCCGACATCGAGGGTGGGTACGCCGAGGACGCCGCCGGTGTCGCCGACACCGTCCGTGCGGTGATCGCCGCCGGCGCGGTCGGCGTCAATATCGAGGACGCCCGCCATGAGGCGGGCGGTGAGCCGTTGCGGGAGGTCGCCGAGCAGGCGGAGCGTATCGCCGCGGCCCGTGCGGCGGCCGACACGGCGGGTCTGCCGCTGTTCGTCAACGCGCGGATCGACACCTTCCTGCGCGGCGCCGGGGGAGTGGACCTCACCCTGGAACGTGCTGCCGCCTTCCTGGCCGCGGGCGCCGACGGGATCTTCGTCCCCGGGGCCGTCGACCCGGAGACGGTCAAGGCGCTCGTCGCGGGCGTCGACGGGCCGCTCAACGTGCTGGTCGGCCCCGGCGCGCAGACGGTCGCCGAACTGGCCGCGCTCGGCGTCGCCCGGATCAGCGCCGGCTCGAGTCTCGCCGAGGCCGCCCACGCCCTGGTCCGCCGTGCCGCGCGGGAGCTGCTGCGGGAGGGGACGTACGGGGCGCTGGCCGGCGGGCTCGACTACGGCGGGCTGAACGCGTTGCTCACGCGCGCGTAGCGCTTTTCGCGCAGGTCAGCAGGCGTCCCGCATCAGCTCGGCGAGGTCGTGGTCGAGGTCCAGCTGCAGGTGCTCCAGGCCGACGGGCACCAGGTCGCCGGTCGCCTGCAGGAACCGCCGTATCTCGCCGGAGCGCACGTGCACGATCGCGGTGCCCTCCGGGGCGTGGAACTCCAGTACGGTGCGGTCGTAGCCGTACGGCCGTACGCGCACGTCACCGAAGCCCTCCGGGCCGTGCAGCCCGGCCGCGAGCAGCTCGCGGGAGAAGGTCCAGCAGACCTCGACACCCTCCAGGGTGGCCGGGGCCGGGAAGGTCATGCGGACGGCGAACGGGTCGCTCCGGTCGTAGCGCAGCTTGGCGGGAATGCTCGGCATGCGCGGTGCGGCGGCGACGAGGCGGGCCTCTACGGGCTGCTCGATGACGGTGGACAACGCCTTGCTCCCTCGTGACGGCTGGACGTACTCCCGGGCGGGTGGGGCCTGGTGCTGGAAGAGACGATGGAATCGGCCATTGCGTGCACGTCGGGAACGAGTGACCTCGGTCACCTCTTTCATGCACGGGAGTGCGCCGGGAGGCCCTCTGGACGGCGGCGGGCCGGTGGGCTAGCTTCGCCCGCCATGAGGCGCTTGGGGAGCACGCGACGCAGGGGACGGACGGGCCGGCTGGTGGCGGCGGGGTTGGCGTGCGGAGCGGCGCTGGCCGCGCTGACGGTGCCGGCCGCCGAGGCGGAGCAGCTCGGTCAGGGAGGCCGGGGAGCCGTGCACTGGGACGCGAAGAACAGCGGCACCCCGCAGGTGCGCTTCCGCGGTCTGGCCGCCGTCGACCGTGACACCGCCTGGCTGGCCGGTACGGCAGGCACCGTGCTGCGCACCACCGACGGCGGGGCGAGCTGGCGGAACGTCTCTCCGCCTGGCGCGGCCGACCTGCAGTTCCGGGACGTCGAGGCGTTCGACGCGCGGCGCGCGGTGGTGCTGGCCATCGGCGAGGGGGAGGCCTCCCGCGTCTACCGCACCGACGACGGCGGCGCGACCTGGACGGAGTCCTTCCGCAACACCGACCCGAAGGCCTTCTACGACTGCCTCGCCTTCTTCGACCGCCGTCACGGCCTCGCCATGAGCGACCCGGTGGACGGCAGGTTCCGCATCCTGTCCACCAGCGACGGCGGCCGTTCCTGGCGGGTGCTGCCCGCCGAGGGCATGCCGACCGCCCTGGACGGCGAGGCCGGCTTCGCCGCGAGCGGCCAGTGCCTGGTCACCTCCGGGCCGCGGGACGTCTGGCTGGCGACCGGCGGCGGCGCCCGCGCGCGCGTGCTGCACTCCGCCGACCGCGGACTGACCTGGACGGCCGCCGACACACCCGTTCCGGCGGGGGATCCGGCCAAGGGCGTCTTCGCGCTCGCCTTCCGCGACCGCACCCACGGACTCGCGGTCGGCGGCGACTACCGCCCCGACCAGACCTCGCCGCAGGCGGCCGCGGTCACCGACGACGGCGGCCGCACCTGGCGCCCCGCCGCGACCCCGCCGCCCGCCTACCGCTCCGGCGCCGCCTGGCTCCCGCACAGCCGCGGTGCCGCCCTCGCCGTCGGCCCCACCGGCACCGACCTGACCACCGACGGCGGCCGCACCTGGCGGACCGTCGACACCGGCTCGTACGACACCGTGTCCTGCACCCCCGACCTGAGCTGCTGGGCGGCTGGGGAGAAGGGGCGGGTGGCCCGGTTGGAGCGCTGATGCGGGAGGCCGGATCGCGGGTACCCGGTCACCACGCACGAGAGGAAGTGAGCGGTCATGCCACGCGGTTCCAGCTCCAAGCGGGAACGCCAGTACGAACACATCAAGCAGAGCGCGCTCGACCGGGGTGAGAGCACGCAGCGCGCCGAGGAGATCGCCGCGCGGACGGTGAACAAGGAACGCGCCCGGTCCGGCGAGTCGAGGACGGCCAGCCGCACCTCCACCCAGGACATGTCGTCCGGCGAGCGGGGCGGCCGGCGGTCCGGCAAGGGCTCGCAGGGGCCCACTTACGACCAGCTGTACAACGAGGCCAGGCAGCGGGGTGTCGAGGGCCGTTCGCACATGAACAAGGCGGAGCTGCAGCGCGCGCTGAACGCCAGGAAGGGCTGAGCCCCGGGGCTCAGTCCAGCGTCTGCCGGTGCTGGGCCAGTTCGGGGGCCGTCTTCGTGGCGATGAACTCCGTGATGCGGTACTCGCACACCCCGGCGGCGATGAACGGGTCGGTCGCGGCGACCTCCTCGATGCGGGCGCGGTTCTCCGCGACGGCCAGGATCACACCGCCCTCGCGGGGGTTCTTGCGCCCGGAGGCGAGGAAGAAGCCCTTCTCGTACTGCTCGTCGAGCCACGCCACATGCGCCGGAATCACGGCGTCCACGGCGTCGAGCGGGGCGGTGTAGGACAGCTCCAGTACGAACATGATCGCGAGCCTACCCCCAGGCCCCGCACGGGAGTCGGCGGGCCGTACAGTCTTGGCCATCATGACGACCGTAGGCGTACCCGCGGGCTGGCCCGCGACCGAGGAAGAGGCCCGCGCCGTACAGGACGAGCTGCGCGGGCGGGTGGTGCTCGACGAGCCGGGGCCGCCGCCCGGGACGGGGCACGTCACGGGCGTGGACGTCGCCTACGACGACGAGCGCGATCTCGTCGCCGCGGCGGCCGTCGTCCTGGACGCGGCCACCCTGGACGTCGTCGCGCAGACGACGGCCGTCGGCAGGATCTCCTTCCCGTACGTTCCCGGACTGCTCGCCTTCCGCGAGATCCCGACCGTGCGCGCGGCCCTGGACGCCCTGCCCTGCGCGCCGGGCCTGGTGGTGTGCGACGGCTACGGCCTCGCCCACCCGCGCCGCTTCGGCCTCGCCAGCCACCTCGGCGTGCTCACCGGCCTGCCGACCATCGGCGTCGCCAAGAACCCGTTCACCTTCACGTACGACGAACCCGGCCCAGCGCGGGGCAGTTCCGCACCGCTCCTCGCGGGCACCGAGGAGGTCGGCCGCGCCCTGCGCACCCGGGACGGCGTCAAGCCGGTCTTCGTCTCCGTCGGCCACCGCGTGAGCCTCGACAACGCCCTGGCGCACACCCTGGCCCTGACCCCTGAGTTCCGCCTGCCGGAGACCACGCGCAGGGCCGACGCGCTGTGCCGGCGGGCGCTTCAGGAGGCGTCGACGCGCCAGGCGCCCACCTCCTGATACCGCGAGTCGTACACGGCTGAGCCGTCGCCGGGTTCGAGGGCGTAGTGGTGGAGGTTCCCGCCCCAGTAGCGCAGGATCCGCCCCAGCTCGCCGGCCCGGTCCGCCGCCGACGCGCCCTCGTCCACGGTCACTTCGAGTACGAACTTCACTTCCGTTCCCCCTCCTTCGGCCTGGGCTTCCAGCGTCTCATTGAAGTTCCCTGTGAAACTTCGAGCGCATGGCCGCAGGCGGCCGGGCACTCCTCGCGCGGAAAGTCTCAAATGCGGGAGAAGAATGAGGGAGAAGGGAGCCCGGAGCCGGGTGAGTACGTCGCCTGAGTACGCGTACGGATGTGCCCATACCGGCCCGACGGCAGGCTGACGCCCATGACGACGCACCGTTCCGCCAAGGTCGTGACCCGTCCCGCCCAGCCCGTCGAGCGCGCCGTGACGGCCGCTCTGGTCCTCGCCGTGCTGGCGGGGCTCGCCTGGATCGGCGGGATGTTCTGGACCCTGCTGGGATGGCAGATGTAGCGTCGGCGTGCTACTGCTCGGCGGCCACCCGGAAGGTGATGCCGGCAGCGCGCAGCCGCTCGGTCAGCGCGTCGCCCATCGCGGCGGCCGTGGTGACCTGACCGGCGGTCGGCGGCAACTCGTCGAAAGCCAGGCCGAGGGCCGCCTCGGCGAACATCTTCGCCGTCTCGTCGTAGCCCGGGTCGCCGCCCGCGACCTCGGTGAAGACACGCTGCCCGCCGCCCTCGCCGACAAAGCGCACGCGGAACCAGCTCTTCGCCCGCTTCTGCGGACTCGGCCCGTCCCCGGGCCGCAGCCGGTCCGACAACCAGCGCCGGGCGGGCGGCAGCTGGGCGGCGGCCGCGACCGCGCCCACGGCGGCGACGCCGCCCGCGGCGACCGGCAGGTGCCGGACTGCCGCATAGTGCCGGTAACGGAAGTCCGGGCCGTACCGGTCCAGGGCCTTCGCCGAGCGGCGCACGATCTGCGGGTCGATGGTCGGCAGGGGCACCGCCCAGGCGCCGACCTCCTTGGCGAACCGCGGAGCGCCCGTCGGTGCCGTCACCCGGCGCCCCATCAGGCGCGGCTCGTGCCGGCCGCGTTCGCGGGCCGCGGCCACCATCTGCCGCCCGCGCGCGAACTGGTTCAGCGCCGAAGCCAGTGTGCCCCCGGAGAAGGCCGCGTCGGCCGTCACGAACCCGTCCACGGTCAGCGGCACCCCCTCCGGCAGCTGCCGGACCGTGAAGTACACGCCCAGGTCGTGCGGCACGGAGTCGAAACCGCAGGCGTGCACGAGGCGGGCGCCGGTCTCACGCGCGCGTGCGTCGTGCCGGACATACATCAAATCCACGAACTCGGGCTCGCCGGTGAGGTCGAGGTAGTCGGCCCCGGTGTCCGCGCAGGCGGCGACGAGCTCCTCGCCGTAGGTGACGTACGGCCCGACGGTCGTGGCCACCACGCGCGCGTGCTCGGCGAGTGCGCGCAGGGTGGCCGGTTCGCTCACGTCGGCCCGCAGCACCCCGATGCCGGAGCCGCCGGGCAGCCGGTCGCGCAGCCGCTCCAGCCTGCCCTCGTCGCGGCCGGCGATCGCCCAGCGCAGGTCTTCGGGGGCGTGCGCGGCGAGGTACTCCGCGGTGAGCGTGCCGACGAAGCCGGTGGCTCCGAAGAGCACGATGTCGTAGGGACGGTCCGTCCTTTTCAGCCTGCTCATGACACCCCTTGGTCGTGCAGCCGCGCCGCTGTCGGTGGCTGAGGCTAGCGTGAAGCGTACGGACTCCCGACACGGCCTCGGCTGGTCCGGCCGGGCACTTGGCTAAGCGCTTGCTCGTTCAGGTCTTGTGTCCGGTGGAACGTGTTCTTAGCATCACCGGTGTTACATCAGTTGTGTCACACGGTTGGGGGCAGGACGGCATGACGACGGCAGGGACGCCGACGACATCGGGGCACGGCCCCCTCTCCGGCGTGCGCGTGGTGGAGCTGGCAGGCATCGGACCGGGTCCGTTCGCCGCCATGCTCCTCGCCGACCTGGGCGCCGACGTGGTCCGGGTCGACCGCCCGGGCGGTCCGGGCCTCGGGATCGACCCCGCGTACGACGTGACCAACCGCAACAAGCGCTCGGTGGTCGTCGACCTCAAGGCGCCGGACGGCCCCGCCCGCGTCCTGGACCTCGCCGCACGGGCCGACGTCCTCATCGAGGGCTACCGCCCCGGGGTGGCCGAGCGGCTCGGCGTCGGCCCCGGGGACTGCCACGCCCGCAACCCCCGTCTGGTCTACGGCCGCATGACCGGCTGGGGACAGGACGGCCCGCTGGCCGACCGCGCGGGCCACGACGTGGCGTACATCGCCCTCACCGGCACCCTCGGCATGATCGGCCGCCCGGACGAGCCCCCGGCCGTCCCCGCCAACCTGCTCGGCGACTACGCGGGCGGCTCCCTCTACCTGGTCGTCGGCGTCCTCGCCGCCCTGCACCACGCACGCGCGACGGGTACCGGCCAGGTCGTGGACGCGGCCATCGTGGACGGCACCGCGCACCTGTCCGCGATGATCCACGGCATGCTCGCCGCCGGCGGCTGGCAGGACCGGCGCGGCGCCAACCTCCTGGACGGCGGCTGCCCGTACTACGGCACCTACGAGACCGCCGACGGCGGCCACATGGCGGTCGGCGCCCTGGAGACGCAGTTCTACGAGGAGTTCCTGCACCTGCTCGGCCTCGACGACCTGGTCCCGGCCCGCAAGGACTGGACCCGCTGGGGCGAGCTGCGTGAACGCGTCGCCGCCCGCTTCAAGTCGCGCACCCGGGACGAGTGGACGGCCCTCTTCGAGGGCTCCGACGCCTGCGTGGCCCCCGTCCTCTCCCTCGGCGAGGCCCCGCACCATCCGCACCTGGCCGCCCGCGGCACCTTCACCGACCACGGCGGCATCACCCAGCCCGCCCCCGCCCCCCGGTTCTCCGCGACCCCCACCACGGTCCGCACCGGCCCGGCCCTGCCGGGCGCCGACACCGGGACGGTGGCGCGCGACTGGGGCATACCTGACCTCGTGAACGACGACCTCGTCACCGAAGGCGACTGACCCCGCACACCTGACGACCACCCGCCCTCGGCGACCGACTCCCGCTCGGCCCACCCTCCCGAAAGGCACATCAGTGAGCACCGAAGCGTACGTGTACGACGCGATCCGCACCCCGCGCGGCCGCGGCAAGGCGAACGGCGCCCTGCACGGCACGAAGCCCATCGACCTGGTCGTCGGCCTGATCCACGAGATCCAGGACCGTTTCCCGGGCCTCGACCCGGCCGCGATCGACGACATCGTGCTCGGCGTCGTCGGCCCGGTCGGCGACCAGGGCTCCGACATCGCCCGGATCGCCGCGATCGCCGCCGGACTGCCGGACACGGTCGCGGGCCTCCAGGAGAACCGCTTCTGTGCCTCGGGCCTCGAGGCCGTCAACCTGGCCGCCATGAAGGTCCGCTCGGGCTGGGAGGACCTGGTGCTGGCCGGCGGCGTGGAGTCCATGTCGCGCGTGCCGATGGCCTCGGACGGCGGCGCCTGGTTCAACGACCCGATGACCAACCTGGCCGTCAACTTCGTGCCGCAGGGC
Organism: Streptomyces sp. NPDC001410; assembly: GCF_042895235.1. Taxonomy (NCBI): domain Bacteria; kingdom Bacillati; phylum Actinomycetota; class Actinomycetes; order Kitasatosporales; family Streptomycetaceae; genus Streptomyces; species Streptomyces sp. NPDC001410. The sequence continues at coordinate 720,487 of NZ_JBIAWE010000001.1, read as the reverse complement.
ATCGGCGCCGACCTCATCGCCACCATCGAGGGCTTCTCCCGCCGGGATGTCGACGAGTTCGCGGCCCTGTCCCAGGAGCGCGCCGCGACCGCCTGGAAGGAGGGCCGCTTCGACCGCTCCGTCGTTCCCGTCAAGGATCGCAGCGGCCTGGTCGTCCTCGACCACGACGAGCACATGCGCCCGGGCACCACCGCCGACTCCCTCGCGAAGCTGAAGGCGTCCTTCGCGGACATCGGCGAGCTGGGCGGTTTCGACGCCGTCGCGCTGCAGAAGTACCACTGGGTGGAGAAGATCGACCACGTCCACCACGCGGGCAACTCCTCCGGCATCGTGGACGGCGCCTCGCTCGTCGCGATCGGCTCCAAGGAGGTCGGCGAGCGCTACGGCCTCACCCCCCGCGCGCGGATCGTCGCCGCGGCCGTCTCCGGCTCCGAGCCCACCATCATGCTCACCGGACCCGCGCCCGCCACCCGCAAGGCGCTCGCCAAGGCCGGCCTGACCATCGACGACATCGACCTGGTCGAGATCAACGAGGCGTTCGCCGCGGTCGTGCTGCGCTTCGTGAAGGACATGGGTCTGTCCTTGGACAAGGTCAACGTCAACGGCGGCGCCATCGCCCTCGGCCACCCGCTCGGCGCGACCGGCGCGATGATCCTCGGCTCGCTCATCGACGAACTGGAGCGCCAGGACAAGCGGTACGGCCTCGCCACCCTCTGCGTGGGCGGCGGCATGGGCATCGCCACCATCGTCGAGCGCATCTGAACTCCCCGCGGAATCACGAGACTTCAACGGAGACGACTGTCATGACCGAGAGCACCACCATCCGCTGGGAGCAGGACGACACCGGTGTCGTCACCCTCGTCCTCGACGACCCCAACCAGTCCGCGAACACCATGAACCAGGCGTTCCGCGACTCCCTCGCCGCGATCGCCGACCGCCTTGAGGCCGAGCAGGACTCCATCCGCGGCATCATCTTCACCTCGGCGAAGAAGACCTTCTTCGCGGGCGGCGACCTGCGCGACCTGATCCGGGTCACGCCCGAGACCGCGCAGGACCTGTTCGACGGCGGCCTCGCCATCAAGCGCAACCTGCGCCGCATCGAGACCCTCGGCAAGCCGGTCGTCGCGGCGATCAACGGCGCCGCCCTGGGCGGCGGTTTCGAACTGGCCCTCGCCTGCCACCACCGGGTCGCCCTCGACACCTCCGGCACCAAGATCGGCTGCCCCGAGGTCACCCTCGGCCTGCTTCCCGGAGGCGGCGGAGTCGTCCGCACCGTACGGCTGCTGGGCATCGCGGACGCCCTCCTGAAGGTGCTCCTCCAGGGCCAGCAGTACAACGCCGGGCGCGCCCAGGAGAACGGTCTCGTCCACGAGGTCGCCGCCACGCCGGAGGAGCTGCTCGCCAAGGCCCGTGCCTTCATCGACGCCAACCCCGAGTCGCAGCAGCCCTGGGACAAGCCGGGCTACAAGATCCCGGGCGGCACCCCGGCCAACCCCAAGTTCGCCGCCAACCTGCCCGCCTTCCCGGCCACCCTGCGCAAGCAGACGGGCGGCGCCCCCTACCCGGCCCCGCGCAGCATCCTCGCCGCGGCCGTCGAGGGCTCCCAGGTCGACTTCGAGACCGCCCAGGTCATCGAGGCCCGTTACTTCGTGGAGCTGGCCGCCGGGCAGACCTCGAAGAACATGATCCAGGCGTTCTTCTTCGACCTCCAGGCCGTCAACTCCGGCGCCAACCGCCCCAAGGGCATCGAGCCCCGCCCGGTCCGCAAGGTCGCCGTCCTCGGCGCCGGCATGATGGGCGCCGGCATCGCGTACTCGTGCGCCCGCGCGGGCATCGAGGTCGTGCTGAAGGACGTCTCCCTCGAAGCGGCCGTCAAGGGCAAGGGCTACTCCGAGAAGCTGTGCGCCAAGGCCGTTGCCAGGGGCCGCACCAGCCAGGAGAAGGCTGATGCGCTGCTCGCGCGCATCACGCCCACCGCCGAGGCCACCGACCTCGCGGGCTGCGACGCCGTCATCGAAGCCGTCTTCGAGGACACGTCCCTCAAGCACAAGGTGTTCCAGGAGATCGAGTCGGTCGTCGCACCGGACGCGCTGCTGTGCTCCAACACCTCCACCCTGCCCATCACCGCCCTCGCCGAGGGCGTGGAGCGGCAGGGCGACTTCATCGGACTGCACTTCTTCTCGCCCGTCGACAAGATGCCCCTGGTCGAGATCATCAAGGGCGAGCGCACCGGCGACGAGGCCCTCGCGCGCGCCTTCGACCTGGTCCGGCAGATCAACAAGACGCCGATCGTCGTCAACGACTCGCGCGGCTTCTTCACCTCCCGGGTGATCGGCCACTTCATCAACGAGGGCGTCGCCATGGTCGGCGAGGGCGTCGAGCCCGCCTCCGTCGAGCAGGCCGCCGCCCAGGCCGGCTACCCGGCCAAGGTGCTCTCCCTCATGGACGAGCTGACCCTCACCCTGCCGCGCAAGATCCGCAACGAGTCGAAGAAGGCCGTCGAGGAGGCGGGCGGCACCTGGTCCGCGCACCCTGCGGAGGCGGTCATCGACCGCATGGTCGACGAGTTCGGCCGCCCCGGCCGCAGCGGCGGCGCCGGCTTCTACGACTACGCGGAGGACGGCAGGCGGGCCGGGCTGTGGCCGGGTCTGCGCGAGCACTTCACCAAGCCCGGGTACGAGATCCCGTTCCGCGACATGCAGGAGCGGATGCTCTTCTCCGAGGCGCTCGACACCGTACGGCTCCTCGAAGAAGGCGTCCTGACCTCGGTCGCCGACGCGAACATCGGCTCCATCTTCGGCATCGGCTTCCCGGGCTGGACCGGCGGTGTGCTCCAGTACATCAACGGCTACGACGGCGGCGCCGGGGCCGGTGTCGGCCTGCCCGGATTCGTGGCCCGCGCGCGTGAACTCGCCGAGCGCTACGGCGAGCGCTTCACCCCGCCCGCGCTGCTGGTGGAGAAGGCGGAGAAGGGGGAGCGGTTCAGCGACTCAGCCGGCTCGTGATCCGCTGAGCCACTCGCTCAGCTCTTCCCGCAGCGACCGCTGGAACGTCGTCAGCAGGGCCTGCACCACCAGCGGGTGCATGTGCGCCGACAGGGACTTCACGTCCCGGGCGTCACGCTCCGCCACCTCGCCACGGAAGAGCTGAGCCAGCTCGTGGGCCGCGGCGCGCGAGTGCTCGATGAGCACCTTGCGCGCCGCGAGGATCGCGTCCTGCGACAGCGGTACGTCCATGAGCTGGACGCCGAGCCGGAGCAGCCCGGAGTCGACCCGGAACGTCTCCGCGTCGTCCCCGTCCCCGGGCGCGACGACGCTCATCGCCGCCAGCCGCTCGATGTCCTCGGCGGCGAGCGGCCGTCCCGCGCGCCGCTCCAGTTCCCGCCGCGACACCGTCTCCACCAGGTCGGGCGCCCACGAGGCGACCACCGCGCGGTGGATGGCCAGATCGTGCGGGGTGAGGTCGGGCGGCAGCTGCCCCAGGTACCGCTCGATCGCCGCGAGGGTCATGCCCTGCCGCTGCAACTCCTCGATGAGGGCCAGCCGTGCCACGTGCCCGTCCCCGTAGTGACCCACCCGGCGCGGACCGATCACCGGCGGCGGGAGCAGCCCCTTGCTGCTGTAGAAGCGCACGGTGCGGACCGTGACGCCCGCCCGGGCGGCCAGCTCGTCGATGGTGAGGGTCGGCTCCTCGGCCTCGCTTGTCATGTGCAGCAGTATCGCTGTCCCACCAATGCTGTGACACCCCGAATGAACACTGTGTGTACTCCGTATGGATCATGTGAGAAGTAACGCTCTGTGACATGGGCCACCGCATACCCGTGATCTCTCTGGGAAGCTGCTGCCTTGGTCTGTGCCGCGACCCACCAGGGCAGTGCGGGCCGAACTGTACGGACACCCGGGCCCACGAGGTCCGGGCGCACCAGGAAGTAGAACCACCCGTGAGCAACGAAGCCGTGGAATCGGCCCAGGCGGCCACCCGTCCCCAGGCGGCCCAGACGCCCGCGGACGCGGGCGACGCCGGCTACAGCAAGGACCTCAAGGCCCGCCACGTCAACATGATCGCCATCGGCGGCGCCATCGGCACCGGACTGCTCCTGGGCGCCGGCGGCCGCCTGCACAACGCGGGCCCGGCGCTCGCCCTGGCCTACCTGGTCTGCGGCGTCTTCGCCTTCTTCGTCGTCCGGGCCCTGGGCGAGCTGGTCCTGTACCGCCCGTCCTCCGGCTCCTTCGTGTCGTACGCGCGCGAGTTCCTCGGCGAGAAGGGCGCCTACGTCGCCGGCTGGATGTACTTCCTCAACTGGTCGACCACCGGCATCGCCGACATCACCGCGATCGCGCTCTACACGCATTACTGGAGCATGTTCACGACCATTCCGCAGTGGGTGCTCGCCCTGATCGCCCTCGCGGTGGTCCTCGCCGTGAACCTGATCTCGGTGAAGATCTTCGGCGAGCTGGAGTTCTGGTTCGCGATCGTCAAGGTCGCCACCATCGTCGGCTTCATGCTGATCGGCATCTTCCTGCTCGCCACCCAGCACAAGGTCGGCGGCCACACCCCCGGTCTGAGCATGATCACCGACCACGGCGGGATCTTCCCGCACGGTGTGATGCCCGTCGTCCTGGTCATGCAGGGCGTGATCTTCGCGTACGCCGCGCTGGAGCTGGTCGGTGTCGCCGCCGGCGAGACCGCCGAGCCGGAGAAGGTCGTCCCGCGCGCGGTGAACTCGATCATGTGGCGTGTGGGCCTGTTCTACGTCGGCTCGGTCGTGCTGCTCGCCCTGCTGCTGCCGGGCTCCGTGTACTCCGCCGACCAGAGCCCGTTCGTCACGGTCCTGTCGAAGATCGGCGTCCCGGCGGCCGGCGACGTGATGAACCTGGTCGTCCTGACCGCCGCCATGTCCTCGCTGAACTCCGGCCTGTACTCCACCGGCCGCATCCTGCGCTCCATGGCCATGGCGGGCTCCGCGCCCAAGTTCACCGCCCGGATGAACCGCAGCCAGGTCCCCTACGGCGGCATCCTGCTGACCTGCGCGGTCTGCGTTCTCGGCGTCGGCCTGAACTACCTGATGCCCAGCCAGGCCTTCGAGATCGTGCTGAACATCGCCTCCCTCGGCATCATCAGCACCTGGGTGATCATCATGCTCTGCCACATGATCTTCGTCCGCCGTGCCCGCGCGGGCCTGGCCACCCGGCCGCACTTCCGCCTGAAGGGCAGCCCGGTCACGGAGATCGCCACGATCACCTTCCTGCTGGTCTGCCTCGGCATGATGTGGAACGACCCCGAGGTCGGCCGCAAGACCCTGCTCCTCATCCCGCTGATCGCCGTGATGCTGGTCGCCGGCTGGTTCGGCGTGCGCCGCCAGGTGTCCAAGAACACCGACAAGGAACTGTCGCAGCTGACGAAGTAGCAGCTCACCGCCACTGTCAGTGGCATCGCCTACGGTGGCGTCATGTCGGAGATCACGTATGTCCGGGGTGACGCCACCGTTCCGTCGGTCAAGGGCGTCAAGGTGATCGCCCATGTCTGCAACGACATCGGGGGCTGGGGGAAGGGCTTCGTCCTCGCGCTCTCGCGGCGCTGGCCGGAGCCCGAGGCGGCCTACCGGGCGTGGCACCGCGACCGCGCCAAGAACGACTTCGGGCTGGGCGCGGTCCAGCTCGTCAAGGTCGACCCGCACGTGTGGGTGGCCAACATGGTCGGTCAGCGCGGCATCCGCACGGGCAGCAAGGGCGTCCCCGTCCGCTACGAGGCGATCGACACCGCCCTCGGCCGCCTCGCCGACGAAGTGATCGAACTCGGCGCGTCCGTGCACATGCCCCGCATAGGCTGCGGCCTGGCGGGCGGCAAGTGGTCCCGCGTAGAGCCGCTCATCACCGAGCGGCTGGTCGACCGCGGTATCGCGGTCACGGTGTACGACCACGGGGAGGGCGGGGGATGACCGCACAGGCAGGTGCTCACGACGTTCTGGTGCTGGGCGGAGCAGGCGTCGACACGATCGTGTACGTCCCGGAGCTGCCGCTCCCGTACGCCGACAGCTACATGATCGACTCCGGGATCCGTACCCGCGCCGGGCAGACCGGGGACTTCGTCGCCGTGGGCCTGGCCGCGCTGGGGCTGCGCACGCACCACCTCGACCTGCTCGGCGACGACCCCGAGGGCGACCTCGTCCGTGCCCTGCACCAGGAGCGGGGCGTCGGGCTCACCGCGCTCCCGCAACCCGCCGGGACCAAGCGCGCGGTGAACCTCGTAGGCCCCGACGGGCGCCGCCTGTCCCTGTACGACACCAGCCGCGCCCACCCCGACGACCGCTTCCCCGAGGAGACCCTGCGCAAGCTGGCCGCGGCGAGCCGGCACGTCCACGTGACCATCACCCAGCCCTGCGCCCACGCGCTGCCGGCGCTGGCCGAGGCGGGCGTACCCCTCTCCACCGACCTGCACGACTGGGACGGCGAGAACCCGTACCACGAGCCGTTCGCGCTCGCGGCGGACGTCGTCTTCCTCTCCGCGGCCGCACTGACCGACCCCGAGCGGACCATGCGGCGCATCGCCGAACGCGGCCGGGCCGAGACCGTCGTCGCCACCGCGGGCGCCGAGGGCGCGTATCTGCTGGCCGACGGTGAGCTGACCCGGATACCGGTGGCGGACCCGCCCGCGCCGGTGGTCGACTCCAACGGCGCGGGCGACGCCTTCGCCGCCGCCTTCCTCTACGGCCGCCTCACCGGCGAGCCGCCCCGGCGGTGCGCCTGGTACGGGGCGGTCGCCGGGGCGTACGCCTGCACGGTCCCGGCCACCCGCGCGGAGGCGATGGGCCGGGACGAACTGCTCAAGCAGGCGGCCGAGCCGAGACCCTGAGGCGCCCGGGGGTCAGCGCCCGTGCACGTCGTTCGTCGCCTCGATCCTCTTCCACGACTTAGGCTGAGGGACCGTCGTACCCGCCTTCACGAGGGACGCCGTGCGTGCCGCGGCCGCGGCCGGCTTCGACGGCTGGAACAGCCAGGTGTGGAACAGCGCGGTCAGCGGCTTGCCGGACACCTGCTCGGCGTACCTCTGGAAGTCGGCCACGGACGCGTTGCCGTACGCGTGCTCCTTCGGCCAGCCCTTCAGGACGGCGAAGAAGGCGTCGTCACCGATCTCGTCGCGCAGCGCCTGGATGGCGAGCGCACCCCGGTCGTACACGGCGATGTCGAACTGGTCGTCCGGGCCCGGGTCGCCGGGCTTGACCGTCCAGAACGCGTCGTCGGCCGGGTGGGAGGCGTACACGTAGTCGGCGAGTTCCTGGGTGGTGCCCTCGCCCTCGTGCTCGGACCACAGCCACTGCGCGTAGCGCGCGAAGCCCTCGTTGATCCAGATGTCCTGCCAGTCCTTCAGCGACACGTCGTCGCCGTACCACTGGTGGGCCAGCTCGTGCACGACCACCGAGGTGTTGGAGCCGTTCGCGAACTGCTTGGGGCTGTAGTAGACGCGGGTCTGCGTCTCGAGCGCGTAGCCGGTGGTGGTGTTCGGCACGTACCCGCCGGCCGTGCTGAACGGATACGGCCCGAAATAGCCGCTCAGCCAGTCCACCAGCTCCCCGGTGCGCTCCACACTGGCGCGCGCGGCACCGTCGTTGTCGCCGAGGTCCTTGCTGTAGGCGTTGATGACGGGCACTCCGCCGTCGGAGGTGCTGGTGGTGATGTCGAACCTGCCGAGGGCGAGCGTGGCCAGATAGGTCGCCTGCGGCTTGTTCTGCCGCCAGTTGTAGCGGGTCCAGCCCAGCTTCGAACTGGTGGACTGGAGCGTGCCGTTGGAGATGGCCTGCGTGCCGTCCGGGACGGCCACCGACACGTCGTAGGTCGCCTTGTCGCTCGGGTGGTCGTTGCTCGGGAACCACCACCAGGCGGCCTCGGGCTCGTCCGCCGCCACAGCGCCGTCCGGTGTGCGGTGCCAGGTCGTGAAACCGTAGGCGCTCTTCGCCGACGGCACCCCGCTGTAGCGGACGACGACGGTCACCGCCGCGCCCTTGGCCAGCGGCGTCTTCGGGGTGACGACCAGTTCGTGCTGGCCGGACGTCGCGAAGGACGCCTTGGCGCCGTTGACCCGCACCTCGCTCACGTCCAGCAGGAAGTCCAGGTCGAAGCTGGACAGGTCCTGCGTGGTCTTCGCCAGGATGGTCGCCGTGCCCTGCAGCTCGTCCGTCTTCGGCTGGTACTGCAGCCTCAGGTCGTAGTGCGAGACGTCGTAGCCGCCGTTGCCGTAGTCGGGGTAGTAGGGGTCGCCGATGCCCGGCGCGCCGGGGGAGTGGCTCGCGGCCGATGCCGGGATCGCCAGCAGGAGGGTGGCCGCCGCGAGTGCGCCCGGCGCGATGATTCTGCGGTGCACGTCAGCTCCAAGTCGTCGGGACAGGAAGTCTGTTCGGAGCCTATTCAGTAGCTGTGGCCCCCGACCTGTCCACAGGCCCCGCTGTCACACGATCGCCATTCAGCCGTCACAGCCACGCGAGGCGCCGTAAAGCCCTCTTCTGTACGGGAGTTGTCCGGAGTACCGTCCGCGCATGCCGATTCGTTCGACCATGCGCACGCGCTTCACGATCTGGAGACCGCTCGCGACTGCGGCCGTCACAGCCCTGCTGGCCGCATTCCTCGTCCCCGCCGCCGCGCACGCGGCGCCCCGTGAGAGCCGCCCCGTCTACTCGTACGCACACGCCATCCGCGAGGCCGTCTGGGTGGACACCGGCCTCGACGAGGACGGCGACGGGAAGAAGGACCGCGTCGCCGCCGACATCGTCCGCCCCGCCGAACCCGCCCGCCAGGGCCGCAAGGTGCCGGTCATCATGGACGCCAGCCCCTACTACTCCTGCTGCGGACGCGGCAACGAGAGCCAGAAGAAGACGTACGACGCGCACGGCCACGTCGTCCAGATGCCGCTGTTCTACGACAACTACTTCGTGCCCCGCGGCTACGCCATCGTCGGCGTGGACCTCGCCGGCACCAACCGCTCCGACGGCTGCGTCGACGTCGGCGGCCGCTCCGACATCCGGTCCGCGAAGGCCGTCATCGACTGGCTGAACGGACGCGCCAAGGCGTACACGACCCGGACCGGCACCCGAACCGTCAGGGCGAGCTGGACCAACGGCCGGACGGGCATGATCGGCAAGAGCTGGGACGGCACCATCGCCAACGGTGTCGCGGCCACCGGCGTCAAGGGCCTGAAGACGATCGTCCCGATCAGCGGGATCTCCTCCTGGTACGACTACTACTTCGCCCAGGGCGCCCCGCTGTACGACGGCGGCCCCGACGAGCTGGCCGGCTACGTCGAGAGCGACGGCGCGACGGCCCACTGCGCGGCCGTGCAGAAGAGGCTCGCCGACGGCAGCCCGCGCACCGGCGACTGGACCCCGCTGTGGACCGAGCGGAACTACGTCAAGGACGCGGCCAAGGTCAGGGCCAGCGTGTTCCTCGTGCACGGCATGCAGGACCTCAACGTGCGCACCAAGCACTTCGGCCAGTGGTGGAACGCCCTGGCGAAGCATGGTGCCGAGCGCAAGATCTGGCTCTCCCAGACCGGGCACGTGGACCCCTTCGACTACCGGCGCGGCGCCTGGGTCGACACCCTGCACCGCTGGTTCGACCACGAGCTTCTCGGCTACGACAACGGCATCGACCGCGAGCCGATGGCCGACATCGAGCGCCACCCCGACCAGTGGGTCACCTCCAAGGTCTGGCCGCCGCACGGCACCCGGGCCACCACGCTCCACCCGGCCCACGGCACCGAGCCCGGCGTCGGCACCCTCGGCCTCGGCCCGGCCACCGGCACCGAGACGTTCACCGACGACCCGAAGCTGAGCGAGACCGACTGGGCCGCCCACCTCACCACGTCCACACCCGAGAAGGCCGGTTTCGTCACGGCGCCGCTCACCCGCGACCTGCGCCTGTCCGGCTCCTCCAAGGTGACCGTGACCGCCACCCCGACCACCTCCTCGGCCCACCTCTCCGCCGTCCTGGTGGACCTCGGCCCGGACACCATCCGCGACTACGCCGACGGCGCCGAGGGCATCACCACGCTCACCAACCGCACCTGCTGGGGCGCGAGCACGCCCGGGGACAGCGCCTGCTTCAAGGCGACCAAGGCGAAGACGGCCCAGGTCGGCTCCACGGTGTTCAGTCGCGGCTGGGCCGACCTCGGCCACTACGCCTCCCTCGACCAGGGCGTTCCGCTCACCCCGGGCAAGGCGTACACGATCACCCTGTCCCTGGCGGCGACCGATCACGTCATCCCGAAGGGGCACCGCCTGGCACTGATCGTCGCAGGCACCGACAAGGACCTCATCGACCCTCCGTCCACCAAGCCGACCCTCACCCTGGACCTGTCCCGTACGACGGCCCGGGTCCCGCTGGTCGGCGGCACGGCGGCCTTCGAACGGGCCACTTCCGGCAGTGTGACCGCCGCACCCGCGCCGCGCACCCTGGACGGCGTCCGCGCCCCGCACGCCACCCGGCACGTCCCGGCGAGCTGATCAGCCAGGCAGTACTCGGTCCCCAGCGGGGAATCAGCCGGTGCTGGGCGGCCGACCGTTCGCGCGGTCGCCCGCTCGGCACCGGTACGCGGGGCCCGTATGCGGAGGGCTTGGCGGGCCCTCCGGCTCAGGCTCCGGCCAGCCCGGCGGCCTCCCGGGCGCACCCCCAGGCCACCGTGATCCCGGCCCCGCCGTGCCCGTAGTTGTGCACCAGCACCCGCCCGTCCGCCGGCGCCTGCCGTTCCAGCCGTACGGCATCCCGGGCGGGCCGGAGCCCCACCCGGTGCGCCAGCACCCGTGCCCCGGCGATCTCCGGCCGGACGGCCGCGCACCGCGCGACGATGGCCGCGGCGGTCGCCGGGTCCGGCTCCAGCGACCAGGCGTCCTCCTCCGCCGTACCGCCCAGGAGCAGCCCGCCGGGCTGCGGGAAGAAGTAGGTCGAGGTGTCGCAGGCGTGGTCGACGGAGGTGAACCAGGTCGTGATCCCCGGGTTCTCCACCACGACCAGCTGCCCGCGCACCGGATGCACCGCCGGATCGGGCACCAGCGATCGCGCCCCGAGCCCCGTGCAGTTGACCACCACCCCGGCGGGCACGGAGGCCAGATCGGTGACCTCCCGCTCCTCCACCTGGCCGCCCGCCTTGGCGAACCGCTCCCGCAGCCACGCCAGATGGACCGGCATGTCGATCAACGGGAGCCGCGCCGCCAGCCCGTCGGCCACGGCCCGCAGCCCCGGCACCCGGCCCGCCCAGGCACCCAGCTCGTCCAGCCGGGTCCCCCGGTGTACACCCTCGACCAGGCGTACGCCCGTCTCCTCGGGACGGTCGGCCAGCTCCTCGTACACGCCGAGGGAGTCCAGCGCCCACGCACCGACGAGCGGCTCGGGCTCGATCCGGTACGGCCACCACAGCGCGCCGGCGACCGCCGAGGTCGTGCGCTCGGCGGGCTCCCGGGCCCACACCCGTACCCGGCGGCCGGACTCGGCCAGCACCACGGCCGTCGTCAGCCCGGCGACCCCGCTGCCGACCACGATCACTTCGTCACTCGACTCACGCTTCACGCCAGGACGCTAACGGAATATGTCATGCCGCGCTCACATCCGTCCCGGTGTGGGGATACTCACAGCATGTCTGCCGCATACGCGACCTTCGGCCTGGCACCGGCGATGCGCGCCGGCGGTGTCCTCGCCGACGGCGGCTACCAGGTCCACCGGGACTTCGTCGACTTCATCGTGGACGGGCGGCCGCTGCTGTTCCAGCTCTCCGACCTGGACGCCGTCTCGCCGCTCGCCTCCGACATCCCGCCCGCCATCTTCACCGCGCAGGTGCGCAGCCTGCTGCTGGAGACCGGACCACCGCTCCCGGAGGGCCGGTTCGTGATCTACGGCTGCCCCGAGTGCGCCGACCTGGCCTGTGGTGCCGTCACCGCCGTGATCGAGCGGGACGGCGAGGACTTCATCTGGCGGGACTTCGCCTGGCAGACGGAGGAGCACGCCGACCTGCAGCTCAACGGCTACCACGGCATAGGGCCGTTCCGCTTCGCCGGACCCGAGTACCGGGCCGCCCTCGCCGCCCTGATCGAGGACGCCGACGGCCCGCCCGCGCCCCGCCGCCGGGTGCTCCTGATCGGCGCCCGCGTCGCGGTCCTCGCCAAGCTCGCCGCCGCATTGCGCACCATCGGCATAGGTGCGGACATCACCCAGGACGCCCGTGCCGTCCCCGCCGAGGAGCTGCGCGGCTACGGCGCGGTCGCCTTCGGCCGTGCGGTCGGCGAGGCGGAACGGGCCGCCGTACGAGAGGCGTTCGAGCATGCCGGGGTCGAGGTCGCCTACGTCAGCGGCCTGGCCCCGATCATCCCCCTGCTCGTCGCGCAGATCGAACACGCCCTGGACCGCAGCCCGCTCGCACAGCGCCGGCTGACCGGCCTGGTCGCCGCCGACGACGAGGCGGCCGTCGACGTCACCTCGCCCTGCCGGGTCAGGGTCACGGCCTACCGCCTGGACCGCCTCTACCGCACCCACACCCAGGAGGTCTTCGACGGCGTCCTGGAACCCGGCCGCCACCGCATTCCGCTGGACCCGAAGGCGGTGAAGGGGGAGGCGTTCGTGGTGGCCAGAACGTCCGGGAGCGTGCTGGTGGAGCCGATGAGGAAGTGACGGCCGGGCAGCCCCGGGGAAACCCGGCCGATGGCCAGGTGCCCGGGACACTAGGATCGGCCTCCTGATGACTGCCACCCTCGTCGCCAAGAACCTCGCCGCCGGGCACGGCGACCGCTCCCTCTTCTCCGGGCTCGACCTCGTCGTCGCGCCCGGCGACGTGATCGGGCTGGTCGGTGCCAACGGCGCGGGCAAGTCCACCCTGCTGCGGCTGCTCGCCGGGCTGACCGCGCCCGAGCAGGGCGAGCTGCGGCTGTCCCCGCCGGCCGCGACCGTCGGCCATCTGCCGCAGGAGCCGGAGCGCAGGCCGGGGGAGACCGTCCGGGAGTTCCTGGCCCGCCGCACCGGCGTCGCCGAGGCGCAGCGCGTGATGGACGAGGCCACGCAGGCGCTGGTCGACGGCGCGCCCGGCGCCGACGACGCGTACGCGACCAGTCTGGAGCGCTGGCTGGACCTCGGCGGCGCGGACCTGGAGGAGCGCGCCGAGGAGGTCGCCGACTCCCTCGGTCTGGCCGTGGACCTGGACCAGCCGATGACCTCGCTCTCCGGCGGCCAGGCGGCCCGCGCCGGTCTCGCCTCCCTCCTTCTCTCCCGCTACGACGTCTTCCTGCTCGACGAGCCGACCAACGACCTCGACCTGGACGGCCTGGAGCGCCTCGAACGCTTCGTGACCGGCCTGCGCGCGGGCACGGTGGTCGTCAGCCACGACCGTGAGTTCCTCACCCGCACGGTCACCAAGGTCCTCGAACTCGACCTCGCCCAGGGGCAGATCAACCTCTACGGCGGCGGTTACGAGGCCTACCTGGAGGAACGGGACGTCGCCCGCCGGCATGCCCGCGAGGACTACGAGGAGTTCGCCGACAAGAGGGCCGCCCTCCAGGACCGCGCGCAGATGCAGCGCTCCTGGATGGACAAGGGCGTCAAGAACGCCCGGCGCAAGGCGGGCAACGACAACGACAAGATCGGCCGCAAGTTCCGCAGCGAGGCCAGCGAGAAGCAGGCCGCCAAGGCCCGGCAGACCCAGCGCATGATCGAGCGCCTGGAGGTCGTCGAGGAGCCGCGCAAGGAGTGGGAGCTGCGCATGGAGATCGCGGCCGCCCCGCGTTCCGGCGCGGTGGTGGCGACTCTGCGGGACGCGGAGGTCCGGCGCGGCGACTTCACCTTCGGGCCGGTGTCGCTGCAGATCGACTGGGCGGACCGGGTCGCGGTCACCGGAGCCAACGGCGCCGGCAAGTCGACCTTGCTCGGCGCGCTGCTGGGCCGGGTCCCGCTCGACTTTGGACACGCCGCCCTCGGCTCCGGTGTCCTGGTCGGCGAGGTCGACCAGGCTCGCAAGCTGTTCCACGGCCCCGAGTCCCTGCTCGACGCGTTCTGCGCGGCCGTCCCCGACACCGAGCCGGTCGACGTCCGTACCCTGCTCGCCAAGTTCGGCCTGAAGTCGGACCACGTCATGCGCCCGGCCGCGAGCCTCTCCCCGGGCGAACGCACCCGGGCGGCCCTCGCCCTGTTGCAGGGCCGCGGCGTCAACCTCCTGGTCCTCGACGAGCCGACCAACCACCTGGATCTGCCGGCCATCGAACAGCTGGAGTCCGCGCTCGACGCCTACGAGGGCACCCTCCTGCTGGTCACACACGACCGGCGCATGCTGGACGCGGTCCGGGTGACCCGCCGACTGGAAGTGGCGGCGGGCAAGGTCACGGAACGCTGACCCGACCTCTTGCCGCACTGGGGATCGGTTCCGCCCGCCGCGTAGGCTCACGGCTGATCCACAGACGGTCGGCCGGGGAGTGGGCATGAGCGGTGCGGTAGGCGGTCCGGGCCGACCGGACGGTCCGGGCGGTCCGGGCGGTCCGGCTCTGCGGCTGCTGCGCGAGCAGGACGTGCTCGCGCGGATAAGGGGCACCGAGGACAAGATCGCGGACGTGATCACCGCCTTCGCGGGGACCATGCTCTTCGTCTATCTGCACGCCCTGTGGTTCACGGTCTGGATCGTGTGCAACGAGGGCACGTTCGGCCGGGAGGCGGTCTGGGATCCCTACCCCTTCGGACTGCTCACCATGATCGTCAGCCTGGAGGCGATCTTCCTGTCCACCTTCGTGATGGTGAGTCAGAACCGCCAGGCCGCCCGCGAGAACGTACGGGCGGACTTCGAGACGAACGTGCGCTCGGAGGTGTGGTCGATCCACATGGGCCGCGCCCTGGGCGTCGACCCCGAGGAGGTCGAGCGCCGGGTGCAGGAACTCCTCGCGGAGAACCGCGCCCGGATGAGCGGATGTCCTGCGGGTCGCCGCGCACGAGCCGCCCGGGCTGCTGGACATGGTGTCCCTCGCGGGACCCATGCCATGCACGTCACCTCCACCTTCGACGAGCACCCGCGGGGCACCCTGGCCCGCATCCGGGTCCGCGGCGACGCGGGCTCCGGCCGCCCCGGTGATGGCCAGAAAGGTCCGCTCGTCCATCGGCAAGGACCTGCGGGACCTGGAACGGCGGCTGACGGAGCCCACGCCGGAGTGACCGCCCGGACGGGTCAGCCGATCACGACGCTGACGGATCGCTCTTGGCGCAGACGCGGACGATGGCCGCAGAGGCTGCGGAGATGCGGCGATGAACGTACATGATCCCGCCGTCCGCCGTCCGCCGTCCGCCGTCCGCCGTCCGCCGTCCGCCGTCCGCCGTCCGCCGTCCGCCGTTTACCGGCCTTGCTGCCCGGCCTCCTTCGCTGCGCGCTCGACCCGCTCGACGTGCTCAGGATCGAACGGCGCCGTGTTGAGGCCGTTCCGCCGCTGCCCCACGGCCCCGTCGATCAACTCCCGCACGACGTCGGCGTGCCCGGCGTGCCGCTGGGACTCGGCGATCATGTGCGTGAGGATCCGGTGCAGCGTCAGCTCGGTGCCCGTATCCCCCGGCAGCCGGCCGACCGCGTCCAGCGGCAGCGAGGCGATCGTCTCGTCGGAGTGCGCCCATGCCTCCCGGTACCGCCCGACGATCTCCTCGCGGCTCTCGTCCGGCCGCGCCCACAGATCGGCGTCCGGTTCGGCGTCCCCGGTGATCCACAGCGGTGCCCCGTCGAAGGGCCGCCCGAAACAGGCCCCGAAGTACAGCGCCTCGGCGCCGGTGAGGTGCTTGACCAGGCCCAGCAGATTGGTCGCGGTCGGGGTCAGCGGGCGCCGGACGTCGTACTCCGACAGACCCTCCAGCTTCCACAGCAGCACGTCACGGGCGTCCTGGAGATACACCTGGAGGTCGGCCTTGGGATCTGATCCAGTCATGGCATCAGTCTGGTGATCGGGTGATCCGTGTCCACGGAATTGTTCGTGCAGGGAGGGGAGACCAACTCGCGGCGGGGCGCAACGGAGCTGCCCCGACGCGGACCCCCGCGGGGACGCATGAACGCGTCCCCGCAGGGGTGTAGCCCCGGCTCAGCGGCGTCCGTCCTTCGGGTTCAGCAGCCCCGCCCGCCGCAGCGCGTCCGCCATGGCGCTGTTGGCCGGTGCCGGCGCCTGACGCCCGCCCCGGTCACCGCCGCGGCCCTGCCGCTGCCCCTGGCCCTGACCACCCTGTCGCTGGCCCTGACCACCCTGCCGCTGCTGAGGCGGCCGGGAGCCGCCGCCCCGCTGCTGCTTGCCGCCCTGCCCCTGCGGCGCGGCCTCGTCGTCGAGCCGCAGCGTCAGCGCGATCCGCTTGCGCGGGATGTCCACGTCGAGGACCTTCACCTTGACGATGTCACCGGGCTTGACCACGTCCCGCGGGTCCTTCACGAACGTCTTCGACATCGCCGAGACGTGCACCAGACCGTCCTGGTGCACACCGACGTCCACGAACGCGCCGAAGGCCGCCACATTGGTGACCACGCCCTCCAGCACCATCCCGGCGGACAGGTCGGAGATCTTCTCCACGCCCTCCTTGAAGGTGGCCGTCTTGAAGGCGGGCCGCGGGTCGCGCCCGGGCTTCTCCAGCTCCTTGAGGATGTCGGAGACGGTCGGCAGACCGAAGGTGTCGTCCACGAAGTCCGCCGGGCGCAGCGAGCGCAGCACACCGGTGTTGCCGATGAGGGAGGCGACCTCCTGGCCCGAGGTCTTCACCATGCGCCGCACCACCGGGTACGCCTCCGGGTGCACGCTGGAGGCGTCCAGCGGGTCGCTGCCGCCGCGGATGCGCAGGAAGCCCGCGCACTGCTCGTACGCCTTCGGGCCGAGCCGCGCCACCTTCTTCAGCTCGGAGCGCGACGAGAACGGCCCGTTCGCGTCCCGGTGCGCGACGATGTTCTCGGCCAGGCCCGAGGAGATGCCGGACACCCGCGAGAGCAGCGGCACGGACGCGGTGTTGACGTCCACACCGACGCCGTTCACACAGTCCTCGACGACCGCGTCCAGCGAGCGGGACAGCTTCACCTCGGACAGGTCGTGCTGGTACTGGCCGACACCGATGGACTTCGGGTCGATCTTCACCAGCTCGGCCAGCGGGTCCTGCAGCCGGCGGGCGATGGAGACCGCGCCGCGCAGCGAGACGTCCATGTCGGGCAGTTCCTGCGAGGCGTACTGCGACGCCGAGTACACGGACGCGCCCGCCTCGGACACCATGACCTTGGTGAGCTTCAACTCCGGGTGCTTGGAGATCAGTTCACCGGCGAGCTTGTCGGTCTCCCGGGACGCCGTGCCGTTGCCGATGGCGACCAGGTCGACCGCGTGCTCCTTCGCCAGCCGTGCCAGCTTGGCGATCGCCTCGTCCCACTTGTTGGCCGGGACGTGCGGGTAGATCACGTCCGTGGCGACGACCTTGCCGGTGGCGTCGACCACGGCGACCTTCACGCCCGTACGGAAGCCGGGGTCCAGGCCGAGCGTCGCGCGCGTGCCGGCCGGGGCGGCCAGCAGCAGGTCGCGCAGGTTCGCCGCGAACACGTTCACCGCCTCGTCCTCGGCCGCCGTACGAAGCCTCAGGCGCAGGTCGATGCCGAGGTGCACCAGAATGCGGGTGCGCCAGGCCCAGCGGACCGTGTCCGTCAGCCACTTGTCGGCAGGGCGGCCCCGGTCGGCGATCCCGAAGCGGTGGGCGATGATCCCCTCGTACGAGGACGGGCCCTCCGTGGCCTCCTCCGGCTCCAGGACGAGATCGAGGACCTCCTCCTTCTCGCCGCGCAGCATCGCCAGGATGCGGTGCGAGGGCAGTTCGGTGAACGGCTCGGCGAAGTCGAAGTAGTCGGCGAACTTGGCGCCCGCCTCCTCCTTGCCGTCCCGCACCTTGGCGGCCAGCCGCCCGCGCACCCACATGCGCTCGCGCACCTCGCCGATCAGGTCGGCGTCCTCCGAGAACCGCTCGGTCAGGATCGCCCGCGCGCCCTCCAGCGCGGCCTGCGGATCGGCGACGCCCTTGTCGGCGTCCACGAACGCGGCCGCCGCGGCCAGCGGCTCGACCGTCGGGTCGCCCAGCAGCCCCTCGGCGAGCGGCTCCAGGCCCGCCTCCCGCGCGATCTGCGCCTTGGTGCGCCGCTTGGGCTTGTAGGGCAGATAGATGTCCTCGAGCCGTGCCTTGGTCTCGGCGCCGCGGATCTGCGCCTCCAGCTCCTCGGTGAGCTTGCCCTGCTCGCGTACCGACTCCAGGATCGCGGTCCGCCGCTCCTCCAGCTCCCGCAGATAGCGCAGCCGCTCCTCGAGCGTGCGCAGCTGCGCGTCGTCGAGCATCTCCGTCGCTTCCTTGCGGTAGCGGGCGATGAAGGGCACCGTCGAACCGCCGTCGAGCAGCTCCACCGCGGCCTTCACCTGCCGCTCCCGTACGCCGAGCTCCTCGGCGATCCTGCCTTCGATGGACCCTACGAGGGGTGTCGTCACGATCCCGTACCGCCTTCTCCACGTCAGCTTGCGCGGCAATTGTGGCAGGCGACACCGACAACCGGGGATCAGGGCGCCACACGGCGGGGCGCGGGGCCCAGAAGCCGTGCCTGCCCCGTGCCGTATGGCAGGAAAGGTGGGGTATCCGTCATTGCGGCCACGCACCCACCCTCGAAGAATCGAGACATGCCGCAGCGCACCCTCCTCCTCGTCCTCTTCGACGGCGTGCAGAGCCTCGACGTCACCGGCCCTCTCGAGGTGTTCAACGGCGCCGAGACGCACACGCCGGGGTCGTACCGCATCCGCACCGCCTCCCTGGAGGGCGGCCCCGTGCGCACCTCCAGCGGTCTGACCCTCGTACCGGACGCGGCACTCGGAGAGGTGCCCGACCCGCACACCCTGCTGGTCCCCGGCGGTCAGGGCACCCGCAGCTCCGACCCGCTGCTGACCGAGTGGCTGCGCACGTACGGCCCGCGCGCGCGGCGCCTCGTCTCGGTCTGCACCGGTGCGATCCTGCTGGCCGAGGCGGGCCTGCTCGACGGCCGCCGCGTCACGACCCACTGGGCGTACTGCGAGAAGCTCGCCCGCGACCACCCGGCCGTCGAGGTCGACCCCGACCCCATCTACGTACGGGACGGACACATCTCCACGTCGGCCGGCGTCACCTCGGGCATCGACCTCGCCCTCGCCCTGGTGGAGGAGGACCTGGGCCGTCAGGCGGCGCTGGTCATCGCCCGCCACCTGGTCGTGTTCCTGAGGCGGCCCGGAAACCAGGCCCAGTTCAGCGCCCAGCTCGCCGCCCAGACCGCGCAGCGCGACCCGCTGCGGGAGGTCCAGCAGTGGATCACCGAGCACCCGGCCGGGGACCTCACCGTGGAGGCGCTCGCGGCCCGGGCGAGCCTCTCACCGCGCCACTTCGCCCGCGCGTTCCAGGCCGAGACGGGCATGACCCCCGGACGCTTCGTCGACCGGGTCCGTCTCGAACACGCCCGCCGCCTCCTGGAGGACACGGGCGGCGGGATCGAGGAGATCTCCCGTGCCAGCGGGTACGGCACCCCGGAGGCCATGCGCCGCGCCTTCGTCAGGGCTCTCGGAACGGCCCCGGCCGAGTACCGCCGCCGCTTCCGGCCCGCATCCGCCCACTGAAAGGAAACCGATGCAGATCGCAATCGTCGTCTACGACCGCTTCACCGCCCTCGACGTCGTCGGCCCGTACGAGATCCTCTCCCGGGTCCCGGACGCGGAGACGGTGTTCGTCGCCGAGGAGGCCGGCCTCGTGCGCACGGAGACCGGATTTCTCGCGATCAGCGCCGACAAGGCACTGTCAGCGGTACCCGATCCCGACATCGTGCTGGTGTCCGGCGGCCCCGGTCAGAGCGCGCTGATGGACCACGAGCCCCTGCTGGACTGGCTGCGCGCCGCCGACGCCACCAGCACCTGGACGACCTCCGTATGCTCCGGCTCTTTGCTCCTGGCCGCCGCCGGGCTTCTCAAGGGGCGCCGTGCAACCTCCCACTGGCTGGCCCTCGATCAGCTGAGCCGGTTCGGGGCCGAGCCCACGGGCGAACGCGTCGTCTTCGACGGAAAGTACGTCACCGCGGCCGGTGTGTCCTCCGGCATCGACATGGGGCTCGCCCTGCTCGGCCGGATCGCGGGTGACGAGCACGCCCAGGCCGTCCAGCTGGGGACCGAGTACGACCCGCAGCCGCCCTATGACGCGGGCTCGCCGGAGAAGGCACCCGCGCACATCGTCGAGCTGCTGCGCGCACGGAGCCGCTTCATCCTGTCGTAGTCCAGGTGAAGCGCGGCTGCCTGCGCTCCAGGAAAGCGGCGACCCCCTCCGCGGTGTCGCCGCTGCCGCGTGCCTGCTCCGCCCAGTGGGCGTCCCGGTCGGTGCGGCCGTTCGCGAACTCCTTCGCGGCGGCCTGGGTGAGCTGGGAGCGCGACACCAGGATCCGGGTCAACTCGGCGACCCGCTTGTCCAGTTCACCCTCGGGCAGCACCTCGTCCAAGAGCCCGGTGCGCAGCGCCCGCTGGGTGTCGATCAACTCGGCCGAGAACAGCAGGTACTTGGCGGTGGCCGGTCCCACCAGCGAGACCAGCCGCCGGGTGGACGAGGCCGCGTACACGATCCCGAGCTTCGCCGGCGTCACCCCGAACAGCGCGCCCTCCTCCGCCAGCCGCAGATCGCAGGCCGCGGCGAGCTGGGCCCCGCCGCCCACGCAGTGGCCGCGGATCGCGGCGAGCGTCGGCTTGGGAAACGCGGCGAGGGCCTCCTCGGCCGCCACGGCCAGCCCCTGCGCCTCGGCGGGCGAGCCCTGGAGCGTGGAGATGTCCGCGCCCGCGCAGAAGGTCGTGCCCTCCCCGGTGAGCACCAGTGCCCGCACGTCCGGGTCTCCGGCCAGCCGGGCCAGCAACGGCGGCAGGGCTCGCCACATCGCGGCCGTCATCGCGTTGCGCTTGGCCGGGTGACGGATGACGACCGTGGCGACGGCGTCGACGACCTGGTGCGACAGCTGGGGATCCATGCGGTGGATGCTATCCGGACGCTCCGTCGGGCTCTTTGGGAGTTTTCCCACAACACGAATAGTTCGTGAACTGGCGTCAGGGGGACAGGAGCGGTCCCACAACTGCCGTTGTCATACGCACGCGGTCAGAACCGTTCGATAAGCGCTGACTTGTGTTCAGTCCTTCGGTGCGGAGCGGATCGTTACCAACACTCGACGTGTGGTGACAATCGAGCGCGAGGGTGGCGACCGGACGATGGACAACCACGGGCGCGGGGACGACCCGCGCCCAGCGGGGGGCGCCGAGCGGCCGCCCGATCCACTGCCGTACGAGGGAGTGTGGCGGTTCACCGCGGCCGCCGTGGACGCGTCGGTCCCGCAGGCGCGACACGCCGTACGGGACCTGCTGCTGCGCCAGGGCGTGCCGGTCTCCGACGACCTGGTCTACGGACTGCTGCTGATCGTCTCCGAGCTGGTCACGAACGCGGTCCGGCACGCGGCGCTGCTGTCGCCGGTGCTCGCCGTGGAGGTGGCCGTCGGGGCCGAGTGGGTGCGGGTGTCGGTGGAGGACAACCACCCCTACCGCCCCACCGCCCTGGAGGCCGATCACGGCCAGACCGGCGGGCGCGGGCTGCTCCTGGTCCGTGAGGTGGCCCAGGAGGCGGGCGGGGTGGTCGACGTGGAGCACACGGCGAGCGGCGGCAAGGTGATCTGGGCCGCCCTGCCGCTCAAGCCCGTGACCCTCGCCTGACGGTGGACTACCAGCCCGCGGACTCGCCCGTCAGCTCCCTGACCGCCGGACGGGCCGCGTCCAGCACGGTCATGAACCACGCCGAGAACGGGTCCCGGGCGTGCCGCTCCGCCAGCTCGGCCGCCGTCACGAAGGCGGTCTGACCGACCTCCTCCGGGTCCGGCGCGAGCGGCGCCTGCACCAGGCCGACGAACAGGTGGTTGAACTCCTGCTCGACCAGGCCCGAGGTCGGGTCCGGGTGGTTGTAGCGGACCGTGCCCGCCTCCGCCAGCAGCGACGGCGACACGCCCAGCTCCTCGTACGTCCGCCGGGCCGCGGCCGCGAAGGGCGCCTCGCCGGGGTAGGGGTGGCCGCAGCAGGTGTTGGACCACACACCGGGGGAGTGGTACTTGCCGAGCGCCCGCTGCTGGAGCAGCAGCCGGCCCTGCTCGTCGAAGAGGAACACCGAGAACGCCCGGTGCAGCTGTCCCGGTGGCTGATGGGCGGCGAGCTTCTCCGCGGTGCCGATCGTCACGCCCTTCTCGTCGACCAGTTCCAGCAAAATCGCCTCTGCGGTGCCGTTCGACGAGCTGTGCGTCTCGGTGGCAGGTGTGATCGGCATACCCATCCTTCGCCTCGGTCTTCGCACCCCAAGTCTGCCGTACGAATCCGGCACTCCCGGCACTTCCCGGCACGTCCGCATGTCCCGCGCGGGGGGCGGCACCGAGGTGGGGCCCGGTAGGTCATCGTGCCCGGCGGGCCCAGCAGGGAACCGTCACGGAATATCGAACGAATGTGTGTGCGGTCAGTGGCACAGACGTGCCTCGTGCTCCGCATGCCCGCCCGGCTCCAGCTGGAAGGTGCAGTGCTCCACGTCGAAGTGGCCGCCCAGGCAGCCCTGCAGCTCGTGCAGCATCTTCTCGTTCCCGATGGCGTTGAGCACCTCCGAGCTGACCACCACGTGCGCGGAGAGCACGGGCAGGCCCGAGGTGATCGTCCAGGCGTGCAGATCGTGTACGTCCTCCACGCCGTCCAGGGCCAGGATGTGCGCCCGCACCTCCGCCATGTCGACGTCCTTGGGGGCCGCCTCCAGCAGTACGTCCAGCGTCTCGCGCAGCAGCTTCAGCGTCCTCGGCACGATCATCAGCCCGATGACGAGCGAGGCGATCGGGTCGGCCGCCTGCCAGCCCGTGGTGAGGATCAACGTCGCGGAGATCAGCACCGCCACCGAGCCCAGCGCGTCCGCGGCCACCTCCAGGAAGGCGCCGCGCACGTTCAGGCTCTCCTTCTGCCCGCGCATCAGCAGGGTGAGCGACACGGTGTTCGCGACCAGGCCGACGAAGCCGAACACGATCATCAGGCCGCCGCGGGTCTCCGCGGGCGTGACGAACCGCTGGATCGCCTCGTACAGGACGTAGCCGCCGACGCAGAGCAGCAGCAGACAGTTGGCCAGGGCGGCGAGGATCTCGGCGCGGGCGTAGCCGAAGGTGCGGTTGGTGCTCGGCGGGCGGTTCGCGAAGTGGATGGCGAGCAGCGCCATGCCCAGACCCACCGCGTCGGTCGCCATGTGGGCCGCGTCCGCGATCAGGGCGAGCGAGTCCGCGAGCAGACCGCCGGCGATCTCGACCACCATGACCATGAGCGTGATGCCCAGCGCCACGCGCAGCCGGCCACGGTAGGCGGCCGCGGCCGTGCCCGTGGGCGGCACATGGCTGTGCGTATGCCCGTGGTCGTGCCCTGCCCCCATGAGAAGTCCACCCTTCCGTGTTGCTCCCGAGCTGACAGTCAACTACGGGTGGGGGGTATCGGGCAACGCGGCACTGAACACCGTTGTCATGTGCCCTGACCTGCGCAAACGAACCGCTGGTCAGGGCGTTGCCGGCCTACTTGCCGTGGTGCAGCTGCCAGCCCTGCCAGGCCGACTCCACCATCTCGCGCACCCCGCGCCGGGCCCGCCAGCCCAGCGTCTCGGCGGCCCGCTCGGCCGAGGCGACCGCGCGCGGCGCGTCCCCCGGGCGGCGCCCCTCCACCAGCGGCGCCCGCCGGTCGCCGGTGACCTCACCGATGACCGTGATCAGCTCGCGCACCGAGACGCCCTCGCCGCGGCCGATGTTCAGCGTCAGATCGCCGGACAGGTCCCCATCGGCCAGCCGCCGGGCCGCCGCGAGATGCGCCTCGGCGAGGTCGGCCACGTGAATGTAGTCACGGATGCAGGTGCCGTCCGGCGTCGGATAGTCGGCGCCGAAGATCCGCGGGGCCTCGTCGCGGGTGAGCCGGTCGAAGACCATCGGCACGATGTTGAACACACCCGTGTCCGACAGTTCCGGCGCGGCCGCGCCCGCCACGTTGAAATAGCGCAGGCACACCGTGGAGATTCCGTGCGCGGCTCCCGCCGCTCGCACCAGCCACTCCCCGGTGAGCTTGGTCTCGCCGTACGGGTTCACGGGCGCGCACGGGGTGTCCTCGGTGATGAGGTCCACGTCCGGGTTGCCGTACACGGCCGCCGACGAGGAGAACAGCAGCCGGCCGACGCCGGCCTCGGCCATCGCGTCCAGGAGGGTGGCCAGCCCGCCCACGTTCTCCCGGTAGTAGCGGGTGGGCTGGGCCACGGACTCGGCCACCTGCTTGCGCGCCGCGAGATGGACGACACCCGTCACGCCGTAGTCCGCGAAGACCCGCTTCAGCAGGTCGCCGTCCATCGTCGAACCCTCGACGAGCGGGACGTCCGCGGGAAGGCGCGAGGGCACGGCGGCCGACAGGTCGTCGAGCGCCACGACGCTCTCTCCCGCGCCCGTCATGGCCCGTGCCACATGCGCCCCGATGTATCCGGCTCCGCCGGTGATCAGCCACGTCATGGTCGCCCACCCTATGCCGCCCCGTCCGCATGTCCCTGATGCCCGGGTCTGGGGCCACGGTTTGTGGGGCGGGCCCCGGATCACCGATGATGATCGCGGCAAAGGCCGGGGCAGCCCCCGTGGGCCGGACCGTGAACGGCCGGTGAACAAGGGATCGAGTCCATCGGATACCCTTCGCCGACATGCCGCCCGGGAGCCGCTGGCCGGGGCGCCCCAACCACGCAGAAGACCGGCGCCGCCACGCCGGCACCCAGGGAGTGAGTTCGGTTGTCGACCGCCATCGTCACCGGTCAGCCGGTGCCCGGATCGTCGCTCGAGAACGATCTGCGGTCCCTCGGCTTCGACGTGCGCGCGGCCACCGACGCCCTTGAGGCGGAGAGCCTCCTCGCGGCCGTCCCGACCGACCGGCGCGTGGCCCTGGTCGACGCTCGCTTCGTCGGCCACCTGCACGCCCTGCGCCTCGGCCTCACCGACCCGCGCTTCCCGCTCGCCGCCGTCCCCGGAGCCGTCACCGCCCAGCCCGCCGCCCGGCAGGCGCTGACCCGGGCCCTGGCCCGCGAGACCTCCGTCGGCGGCGGTACGGCCGTGGTCGTCGACAGCGTCGCCGACCGCGTCGTCACCGCCCTCGACGCCGACGGCAGCGCGGTCCACCGTCCCGAGCTGGGCAGCCTCGTCGCCGCCGTGCCGGAGGACCCGCAGGCCCGCAACGAGGCCCGGCAGGCCGTCTCCGCCGTCGACGACGAGGCCGTACGCCTGAAGTCGGCCGTGAAGTCCCGCGACGGCTTCTTCACCACGTTCTTCATCAGCCCGTACTCGCGCTACATCGCCCGCTGGTGCGCCCGCCGGGGCCTGACCCCCAACCAGGTCACCACCGCCTCGCTGCTCACCGCGCTGATAGCGGCGGGCTGTGCGGCGACCGGCACCCGCGCCGGGTTCGTCGCGGCCGGCGTGCTGCTGATCGCCTCGTTCGTCCTGGACTGCACCGACGGCCAGCTCGCCCGCTACGCCCTGAAGTACTCCACGCTCGGCGCCTGGCTGGACGCCACCTTCGACCGGGCCAAGGAGTACGCCTACTACGCGGGACTCGCCCTCGGCGCGGCGCGCGGCGGCGACGACGTGTGGGCCCTCGCCCTCGGCGCGATGATCCTGCAGACCTGCCGGCACGTCGTGGACTTCTCCTTCAACGAGGCCAACCACGACGCCACCGCCAACACCAGCCCCACCGCCGCCCTCTCCGACAAGCTGGACAGCGTCGGCTGGACGGTCTGGCTGCGCCGGATGATCGTCCTGCCCATCGGCGAACGGTGGGCCATGATCGCCGTCCTCACCGCGGCCACCACCCCCCGCATCACCTTCTACGTGCTCCTCGTCGGGTGCGCCTTCGCCGCGACGTACACCACGGCCGGCCGTGTGCTGCGCTCGGTGACCCGCAGGGCGAAGCGTACGGACCGGGCCGCCCAGGCCCTGGCGGACCTCGCCGACAACGGACCGCTCGCCGCCCTCGTGGTCCGCCTGACGCGCCTGCGCCCCGGCGCCCCGCTCCTGGTGGCACTCGCGGGTGTGGCGGTCCTCACCGTGAACCTCTTCGTCGGGTGGCCCGTCCTGGGTGCCGCCGTCTACGCGGTCACCTCCGGCTGGGCCCTGTCCCGCCCCCTCAAGGGCGCCCTGGACTGGCTGATCCCGCCGTTGTTCCGGGCCGCCGAGTACGGCACGGTGCTCGTCCTGGCGAGTGACGCAGGGGTGAACGGAGCCCTCCCTGCGGCTTTCGGCCTGGTGGCCGCAGTCGCCTACCATCACTACGACACGGTGTACCGCATCCGCGGCAACGCCGGAGCGCCCCCGGCCTGGCTGGTCCGTGCCATCGGGGGCCAGGAGGGGCGGACGGTGCTCGTCACCGTCCTCGCGGCGGTCCTCGCCGCCTCGCAGTTCAAGGTCGCGCTCACGGTCCTCGCCGTGGTCGTCGCCCTGGTGGTGCTCATCGAGAGCATCCGCTTCTGGGTGTCCGCAGGGGCACCCGCCGTACACGATGAAGGAGAACCCGCATGATCGGCCTCGTGCTGGCGGCCGGCGCCGGACGGCGTCTTCGCCCCTACACCGACAGCCTTCCCAAGGCACTCGTGCCGGTGGGCCCCGCGGGCATAGAGGACTCGATCACGGTGCTCGACCTCACGCTCGGCAACTTCGCCGAGATCGGCCTGACCGAGGTCGCGATCATCGTCGGCTACCGCAAGGAGGCCGTGTACGAGCGCAAGGCGGCCCTGGAGGCGAAGTACGGCCTCAAGCTGACCCTCATCGACAACGACAAGGCCGAGGAGTGGAACAACGCCTACTCCCTGTGGTGCGGCCGTGACGCCCTCAAGGACGGTGTGATCCTCGCCAACGGCGACACCGTGCACCCGGTCTCCGTCGAGAAGACGCTGCTCGCCGCCCGCGGCGACGGCAAGAAGATCATCCTCGCGCTGGACACCGTGAAGTCCCTCGCCGACGAGGAGATGAAGGTCGTCGTCGACCCCGCCAAGGGCGTCCAGAAGATCACCAAGCTGATGGACCCCGCCGAGGCGACCGGCGAGTACATCGGCGTCACCCTGATCGAGGGCGACGCCGCTCCCGACCTGGCCGACGCGCTGAAGACGGTCTGGGAGACCGACCCGCAGCAGTTCTACGAGCACGGGTACCAGGAGCTGGTGAACCGCGGCTTCAAGATCGACGTCGCGCCGATCGGTGACGTCCAGTGGGTCGAGATCGACAACCACGACGACCTCGCCCGCGGACGGGAGATCGCGTGCCAGTACTGACACGGCTCATTCCGTCGCCGGTCGTCGTGGACATCCGCCCGGGTGCCCTCGACGACCTGGCCGGAGTGCTTGCCGACGAGCGGATCTCGCAGTCGGGGCGGCTCGCCGTCGCCGTCAGCGGCGGATCCGGCGCCAAGCTGCGCGAGCGCATCGCCCCCTCGCTGCCCGGCGCCACCTGGTACGAGGTCGGCGGCGGCACCCTCGACGACGCGATCCGGCTGGCCGGCGACATCAAGGCCGGCCACTTCGACGCGGTCGTGGGCCTCGGCGGCGGCAAGATCATCGACTGCGCCAAGTTCGCCGCGGCGCGCGTCGGCCTGCCGCTGGTCGCCGTGCCGACGAACCTCGCGCACGACGGCCTGTGCTCGCCGGTCGCCACCCTCGACAACGACGCCGGGCGCGGCTCCTACGGTGTGCCGAACCCGATCGCCGTCCTGATCGACCTGGACGTGATCCGCGAGGCACCGGCGCGCTTCGTCCGCTCCGGCATCGGCGACGCCATCTCCAACATCAACTCGGTCGCGGACTGGGAGCTGTCCCACCGCGTCAACGGCGAGAAGATCGACGGTCTGGCCGCGGCCATGGCCCGCCAGGCGGGCGAGGCGGTGCTCCGGCACCCCGGCGGCATCGGCGACAACGACTTCCTCCAGGTGCTCGCCGAGGCGCTGGTCCTCACCGGTATCTCCATGTCGATCTCGGGTGACTCCCGGCCCGCCTCGGGCTCCTGCCACGAGATCAACCACGCCTTCGACCTGCTCTTCCCCAAGCGCGCCGCGAGCCACGGCGAGCAGTGCGGGCTCGGTGCCGCCTTCGCGATGTACCTGCGTGGAGCGCACGAGGAGTCGGCGTACATGGCCGAGGTGCTGCGTCGGCACGGGCTTCCGGTACTGCCGGAGGAGATCGGCTTCACGCTGGACGAGTTCGTCCGCGCCGTGGAGTTCGCTCCGGAGACCAGACCCGGCCGCTACACGATCCTCGAGCACCTCGACCTCAAGACGAACCAGATCAAGGACATCTACGCCGACTATGTCAAGGCCATCGGTAGCTGAACTCCGACCGGTCGTCCACCCCGCCGGGGTGAAGGACCGGCGCAGCGGTGAGCACTGGGCGGGACGCCTCTACATGCGCGAGGTGTCCCTGCGCGTCGACCGCTACCTGGTGAACACCAGGGTCACGCCCAACCAGCTCACGTACCTGATGACCGTCTGCGGTGTGCTCGCGGCCCCGGCACTGCTGGTGCCGGGGATCGCGGGCGCCGTGCTCGGCGTGGTCGCCACCCAGCTGTACCTCCTGCTGGACTGCGTCGACGGCGAGATCGCCCGCTGGAAGAAGCAGTACTCGCTCGGCGGGGTCTACCTGGACCGCGTCGGCGCGTACCTGACCGACGCGGCCGTCCTGGTCGGCCTCGGCCTGCGCGCCGCCGACCTGTGGGGCACGGGCCGTATCGACTGGCTGTGGGCCTTCCTCGGCACCCTCGCCGCGCTCGGCGCGATCCTGATCAAGGCCGAGACCGACCTCGTCGGTGTCGCCCGGCACCAGGCCGGTATGGCGCCGGTCAAGGAGGCGGCGTCCGAGCCGCGCTCCTCCGGCATGGCGCTGGCCCGCCGGGCCGCCTCGGCGCTCAAGTTCCACCGGCTGATCCTCGGCATCGAGGCCTCGCTGCTGATCCTGGTCCTCGCGATCCTGGACCAGATCCACGGCGACCTGTTCTTCACCCGGCTCGGCACCGCCGTGCTCGCCGGCATCGCCGTGCTGCAGACCGTGCTGCACCTGGTGTCCATCCTCGCCTCCAGCAGGCTGAGGTGAGCGGCATGAAGGTCGGCGCGGTCATCATCACCATGGGCAACCGGCCCGAGGAGCTGCGTGCGCTGCTCGACTCGGTCGCCAAGCAGGACGGCGACCCGGTCGAGGTGGTCGTCGTCGGCAACGGCTCGCCCGTCCCGGACGTCCCCGAGGGCGTACGGACCATAGAGCTGCCCGAGAACCTGGGCATCCCCGGCGGCCGCAACGTCGGCATAGAGGCCTTCGGCCCCAGCGGCCGCGACGTCGACATACTCCTCTTCCTCGACGACGACGGCCTGCTCGCCCGCCACGACACCGCCGAGCTGTGCCGCGAGGCGTTCGCCGCCGACCCGAAGCTCGGCATCGTCAGCTTCCGCATCGCCGACCCGGACACGGGCGAGACCCAGCGCCGGCACGTCCCGCGGCTGCGCGCCTCCGACCCGATGCGCTCCTCCCGGGTCACCACCTTCCTCGGCGGCGCCAACGCGGTCCGCACCCGGGTCTTCGCCGAGGCCGGCGTGCTCCCGGACGAGTTCTTCTACGCCCACGAGGAGACCGACCTCGCCTGGCGGGCCCTCGACGCGGGCTGGATGATCGACTACCGGTCCGACATGGTGCTGTACCACCCGACGACCGCGCCCTCGCGGCACGCGGTGTACCACCGCATGGTCGCCCGCAACCGGGTCTGGCTGGCCCGGCGCAACCTCCCCGCGCTCCTCGTCCCCGTCTACCTCGGGGTCTGGCTGCTGCTCACCCTGCTGCGCCGCCCCTCGGGACCGGCCCTGAGGGCCTGGTTCGGCGGCTTCAAGGAGGGCTGGACCTCCCCGTGCGGCCCCCGCCGCCCGATGCGGTGGCGCACTGTGTGGCGGCTCACACGACTGGGCCGGCCCCCCGTCATCTGAGAAGCTCGACCGTGCGGGCCGCGCCCTGAGGGCGGGCCCGAAGCCGGATCCGACGCAGCGGGACGGCGCACGCACGACGAACCACGCCGACCACGACGTTCACGACGAACCCGACGCACTCGAAGACGAAAGCTTCCACCTGTGAGTGAGACAACAACCGACGGCGGTGTCGCGGTGACCGCGGCCCCGTCGCCCGACGAGGGACTGACGGCGGCCCAGCTCGCCGCCAAGTACGGGCTCGCCGTGAGCGGTGCTCGGCCCTCGCTCACCGAGTACGTCCGGCAGCTGTGGGGGCGGCGCCATTTCATCCTCGCCTTCTCGCAGGCGAAGCTGACCGCGCAGTACAGCCAGGCCAAGCTCGGCCAGCTGTGGCAGGTGGCGACCCCGCTGCTGAACGCGGCGGTCTACTACTTCATCTTCGGCGTCATCCTGCACGCGAGCCGGGGCATGTCCAAGGACGTGTACATCCCGTTCCTCGTCACGGGCGTGTTCGTCTTCACCTTCACGCAGAGCTCGATCATGTCGGGCGTCCGCGCGATCTCCGGCAACCTGGGCCTGGTGCGCGCCCTGCACTTCCCGCGCGCCTCGCTGCCCGTCTCCTTCTCGCTGCAGCAGCTGCAGCAGCTGCTCTTCTCGATGATCGTGATGTTCATCGTGGCGATCGGCTTCGGCAGCTGGCCGGGCCTGTCCTGGCTGCTGATCGTGCCGGTCCTGGTGCTGCAGTTCCTGTTCAACACCGGGCTCGCGCTGATCGTGGCGCGCATGGGCGCCAAGACGCCGGACCTGGCCCAGCTGATGCCGTTCATCCTGCGGACCTGGATGTACGCATCCGGAGTCATGTTCTCCATCAGCAAGATGATGGAGGGCCGTCCCGAGTGGGTGGTCCGCCTGCTGCAGGTGAACCCGGCCGCCGTCTACATGGACCTGATGCGCTTCGCGCTGATCGACGGGTACGGCGCCTCGAACCTGCCGCCGCACGTGTGGGCCATCGCCCTGTTCTGGGCCGTGGCCGCCTTCGCCGGCGGGTTCGTGTACTTCTGGAAGGCGGAGGAGAGGTATGGCCGTGGCTGAGCAGAACCCCCAAGGCAGCGCCGAGCGGCGCCCGACGGTCATCGCCGACGACCTGCACATCGTCTACCGGGTCAACGGCGCGAAGACGGGCAAGGGCAGTGCGACGGCCGCCCTGAGCCGCATAATCAAGCGCGGCGAGGAGCGGGGCGTACGCAAGGTGCACGCCGTGCGCGGAGTCTCCTTCGTCGCCTACCGCGGTGAGGCCATCGGCCTGATCGGCTCCAACGGCTCGGGCAAGTCCACCCTGCTGCGCGCCATCGCCGGTCTGCTGCCCGCCGAGAAGGGCAAGGTCTACACCGACGGCCAGCCCTCGCTGCTCGGTGTGAACGCTGCCCTGATGAACGACCTCACCGGCGAGCGCAACGTGATCCTCGGCGGCCTCGCCATGGGCATGTCCCGTGAGCAGGTCAAGGAGCGCTACCAGGAGATCGTCGACTTCTCGGGCATCAACGAGAAGGGCGACTTCATCACCCTGCCGATGCGCACCTACTCCTCCGGCATGGCGGCCCGGCTGCGCTTCTCCATCGCCGCCGCCAAGGACCACGACGTCCTCATGATCGACGAGGCGCTGGCCACCGGTGACCGCAAGTTCCAGAAGCGCTCCGAGGAGCGCATCCGGGAACTGCGCAAGGAGGCCGGCACGGTGTTTCTGGTCAGTCACAACAACAAGTCCATTCGCGACACCTGCAACCGTGTCCTGTGGCTGGAGCGCGGCGAACTGCGCATGGACGGGCCGACCGAAGAGGTCCTCAAGGAGTACGAGAAGTTCACGGGCAAGTGACCCGTTGAGCCGTTTCGGCCAGGGCCCCGTCGGCAACCGTCCGGTGGGGCCCTGCGTCTGCAAAAGAAGCGTCAACTCCCGGCGCCCTTAGGAATCTTGACGCCAATCGGTGTGTTGTTGTGATGTGCAGGACACCCCGACGGACCTTGCTGCGTTGTACAACGTAAGCTGTACGGGTGCCGGAAAGCGGCAAGTAGGGCCATAATGCGCGACACCCTCCCGGCGGCAACCCCCCGGAGGGCCGGGCGGCGTGTCCGAAATAGTGTGTATCGGATCGGCAGTGTAGAACGGGAGATGTGACGGCAATGGCTACGGAAACTCCCCAGCTCAACGCAGCATGTGCCGTCCCCGCCCCGGGCAGCGCGCGGTGACGGGAACCGAAACGGCGCCGGAACTGGAGCGCGCCACGCTGGACAAGGCTGCGAGCGAGAACTTCCCCGTGGCCCCCTTTTTCCTGCCCCGGGCCTGGCGTGCCGACCTCATGGCGGTGTACGGCTTCGCCCGCCTGGTGGACGACATCGGCGACGGCGACCTGGCCCCCGGCGGAGCCGACGCGCGCGTCCTGGGCGTGACGGTCACCGAGGCCGAGGACCGGCTGGCCCTCCTCGACGCCTTCGAGGCCGACCTGCGGCGTGTCTTCGACGGCACGCCCCGCCACCCGCTGCTCCGCCGCCTGCAGCCCACCGTCCGCCGCCGCGCCCTCACCCCCGAGCCCTTTCTCGGCCTGATCGCCGCCAACCGCCAGGACCAGCTGGTCGCACGGTACGAGACCTACGACGACCTCATCGCCTACTGCGAACTGTCCGCCAACCCCGTCGGCCGCCTCGTCCTCGCCGTCACCGGTACCTCGACCCCCGAGCGGATCCGCCTCTCCGACGCCATCTGCACCGCACTGCAGATCGTGGAACACCTCCAGGACGTGGCCGAGGACTTCGGCCGTGACCGGATCTATCTGCCCGCCGAGGACATGAAGCGCTTCCACGTCCAGGAAACGGATCTTGCCGCGAAAACCACGGGCGCATCGTTGCGCGCTCTGGTTGCATACGAAGCGCAACGCGCCCGCGATCTGCTGAATGAAGGCGCCCCCTTGGTGGGTAGCGTCCACGGCAGGTTGAAGCTGCTGCTCGCGGGGTTCGTGGCAGGGGGGAGGGCGGCGATCCGGGCGATCGCCGCCGCCGAATACGACGTACTTCCCGGCCCGCCCAGACCCGGCAAGGTCCAGTTGCTGCGTGAGGTGGGCGTGACCCTGCGAGGAGAGGGGTGATCCGGACCGTGGAGTCTGTGCCACACGTGTCCGCACCGGTACTCGCCGCCTACAGCTACTGCGAGGCCGTCACCGGGCAGCAGGCCCGCAACTTCGCGTACGGCATCCGCTTGCTGCCGGCGCCCAAGCGCCGTGCCATGTCCGCGCTGTACGCCTTCTCCCGGCGTGTCGACGACATCGGCGACGGCGACCTGCCCGGCGAGGTCAAGGTCGCGCGCCTGGAGGACACCCGGGCGCTGCTCGACCGGGTCCGCGCGGGCCGGGTCGAGGAGGACGACACCGACCCGGTGGCCGTCGCCCTCACCCATGCCTCCCACGCCTTCCCGATCCCGCTCGGCGGCCTTGACGAGCTGATCGACGGCGTCCAGATGGACGTGCGCGGGGAGAGCTACGAGACCTGGGACGACCTGAAGGTCTACTGCCGCTGCGTGGCCGGCGCCATCGGCCGCCTCTCGCTCGGCGTGTTCGGCACGGAACCGGGGGCGCGCGGCGCCGAGCGCGCGTCCGAGTACGCCGACACGCTCGGTCTCGCACTGCAGCTCACCAACATCCTCAGAGACGTCCGCGAGGACGCCGAGGGCGGCCGTACCTATCTGCCCGCCGACGACCTCGCGAAATTCGGGTGCTCGGCCGGTTTCAACGGGCCGACCCCACCGGAGGGCTCCGACTTCGCGGGCCTCGTGCACTTCGAAGTGCGGCGGGCCCGCGCCCTTTTCGCCGAGGGATACCGGCTCCTCCCCATGCTCGACCGGCGCAGCGGCGCCTGCGTCGCCGCCATGGCCGGCATCTACCGCCGCCTGCTCGACCGCATCGAGCGCGACCCGGAGGCCGTGCTGCGCGGCCGTGTCTCGCTGCCCGGACGCGAGAAGGCGTACGTCGCCGTACGCGGACTGTCGGGCCTCGACACCCGGCACGTGTCCCGGCGGACCCTCAGGAGGCGCGCCTGATGGACTCTGTTGACGAGGCGGATTCCGACGGCCCGATGCGGCGGGCAACCCTCCGCTGCGGCGTGGCGTCCCTGACTGCGACGGCCGAGCGTGCACCGTTCATCCAGCACGCCCGGCAGGCACGGAAGGACGCACGATGAGCGACGGCGCACACCACTCGCAGGCGCACGCCGACACCCCGGCACCGGCAGGACGCAGCGCCGTCGTGGTCGGCGGCGGCCTCGCCGGGATCACCGCTGCGCTCGCGCTCGCCGACGCGGGCGTCCGGGTCACCCTGCTCGAAGGCAGGCCGAGACTGGGCGGCCTCGCCTTCTCCTTCCAGCGCGGCGAACTGACCGTCGACAACGGCCAGCACGTGTACCTGCGCTGCTGCACCGCCTACCGCTGGTTCCTCGACCGCATCGAGGGCGCGGCGCTGGCACCGCTGCAGGATCGTCTCGACGTGCCCGTTCTCGACGTGAACCGGCCCGAGGGACGCCGGCTCGGCAGGCTGCGGCGCGACGCCCTGCCCGTACCCCTGCATCTGGGCCGGAGCCTGGCCACCTATCCGCACCTGTCGCTCGCCGAGCGTGCCGCGGTCGGGCGTGCCGCGCTCGCGCTCAAGGGGCTCGACCTCGCCGATCCGACCCTGGACACCCAGGACTTCGGCAGCTGGCTGGCCGCCCACGGCCAGTCGGCGCGTGCCGTCGAGGCCCTGTGGGACCTGGTCGGGGTCGCCACCCTCAACGCGGTCGCGGGCGACGTCTCGCTGGGGCTCGCCGCGATGGTGTTCAAGACCGGTCTGCTGTCCGACCCGGGCGCGGCCGACATCGGCTGGGCCCATGTCCCGCTGGGCGAACTGCACGACCGGCTGGCCCGCAAGGCGCTCGACTCCGCGGGCGTCCGTACCGAGGTCCGTACACGCGTCACCTCCGTCTCCAACAACGAAAACGGGACCTGGAGCGTTCAGGTTCCCGGCGAGACGCTCCAAGCTGACGCGGTCGTCCTCGCCGTACCCCAGCGCGAGACGTACGACCTGCTGCCACCCGGCGCCCTCGACGCCCCCGAACAGCTGTTGAGGATCGGCACCGCGCCGATCCTCAACGTGCATGTCGTCTACGACCGCAAGGTGCTCGCCCGGCCCTTCTTCGCCGCCCTCGGCACCCCCGTGCAGTGGGTCTTCGACCGCACGGACGCGTCCGGGCTCGCCGAGGGGCAGTACCTGGCCCTCTCCCAGTCCGCCGCGCAGGACGAGATCGACGCACCGGTCGCCGAGCTGCGCGAGCGCTACCTGCCCGAGCTGGAGCGCCTCATCCCGGGCACACGCGGCGCGGCGGTGAAGGACTTCTTCGTGACCCGGGAGCGCACGGCGACGTTCGCTCCCACCCCCGGCGTCGGGCGGCTGCGGCCCGGCGCCCGCACCAAGGCCCCCGGCCTGTACCTGGCCGGAGCGTGGACCGCCACCGGGTGGCCCGCGACCATGGAAAGTGCGGTCCGCAGTGGAGTGAGCGCGGCCGACGCCGCGCTGAGCACCCTGGGCCGGCCCCGCCCCCGCCGCCTCTTCGAGTTCGAGGAGGCGGCGTGACGCTCGATCAGCACGCGGCAGGCCCCCGCACCCCCGGTACCGCAACAAGAGGAGAGACTGTGCCCACTGTTCCCCCGGCCTCGACGCCCGCTCGGAGGACCGCGGTGGACGTAGCCGCGCTTCTGGAGCGCGGCCGGACCCTGGCCACCCCGGTCCTGCGTGCGGCCGTGGACCGCCTGGCGCCTCCGATGGACACCGTCGCCGCCTACCACTTCGGCTGGATCGACGCGGCCGGCAACCCGGCCGACGGCGACGGCGGCAAGGCCGTGCGCCCCGCCCTGGCCGTCCTCTCCGCCGAGGTCACCGGCGCCGCACCCGAGGTGGGCATCCCCGGGGCCGTCGCCGTCGAACTCGTCCACAACTTCTCGCTGTTGCACGACGACCTGATGGACGGCGACGAGCAACGCCGGCACCGCGACACGGTCTGGAAGGTGCACGGCCCCGCCCAGGCCATCCTGGTCGGCGACGCCCTGTTCGCCCTCGCCAACGAGATCCTGCTGGAGCTCGGCACCGTCGAGGCCGGCCGCGCCACCCGCCGCCTGACCGCCGCCAGCCGCGCCCTGATCGACGGTCAGGCGCAGGACATCTCCTACGAGCACCGCGACCGCGTCAGCGTCGAGGAGTGCCTGGAGATGGAGGGCAACAAGACCGGCGCCCTGCTCGCCGCCTCCAGCTCCATCGGCGCGGTGCTCGGCGGCGCCGACGACCGCACCGCCGACACCCTGGAGAAGTACGGCTACCACCTGGGCCTCGCCTTCCAGGCCGTCGACGACCTGCTCGGCATCTGGGGCGACCCGGACTCCACCGGCAAGCAGACCTGGAGCGACCTGCGCCAGCGCAAGAAGTCCCTGCCGGTCGTGGCCGCGCTCGCCGCGGGCGGCTCCGCCTCCGAGCGGCTCGGCGAGATCCTCGCCGCCGACGCCAAGAGCAGCGACTTCGAGAACTTCTCCGAGGAGGAGTTCGCGGCCCGCGCCGCCCTCATCGAGGAGGCCGGCGGCCGCGAGTGGACGGCCGAGGAAGCACGCCGTCAGCACACCATCGCCATCGAAGCCCTCGGCGCCGTCGACATGCCCGAACAGGTGCGGGCCGCCTTCACGGCACTCGCCGACTTCGTCGTCGTACGAAAGAGATGATCATTATCGGTCGAATAGCCCTCGCGTAGTCGCCGGCCGGTGTCGAGGGACGACGGACACCGGCCGACGGCGGACCCACAGCAGCACGACTCGCACGACTGCACTAAGGGGAAGCCATGACAGCGACGACCGACGGAAGCACCGGGGCGACCATCCCGCC
The DNA here is from genome assembly GCF_042895235.1 of Streptomyces sp. NPDC001410. Classification (NCBI taxonomy): domain Bacteria; kingdom Bacillati; phylum Actinomycetota; class Actinomycetes; order Kitasatosporales; family Streptomycetaceae; genus Streptomyces; species Streptomyces sp. NPDC001410. The sequence continues at coordinate 683,524 of NZ_JBIAWE010000001.1, read as the reverse complement.
CCGCGCTGCCGCGGCCAGCGAAACCGACATCGCCACCCCCGCGGCGGCCGGGGTACAAGAAGCCGCCGAACGCGCCGCACGGCGCGCCACCGACTTCCTGCTGGCACGGCAGGACGCCGAGGGCTGGTGGAAGGGCGACCTCGAGACGAACGTCACCATGGACGCCGAGGACCTGCTGCTCCGTCAGTTCCTGGGGATCCGCGACGAGGCGACGACACAGGCCGCCGCCCTGTTCATCCGCGGCGAGCAGCGCGCGGACGGCACCTGGGCCACGTTCTACGGCGGGCCCGGCGAACTGTCCACCACCGTAGAGGCGTACGTCGCCCTCCGTCTGGCCGGTGACGCGCCCGACGCCCCGCACATGGCGAAGGCCTCCGCCTGGATCCGCGAGCGAGGCGGGATCGCCGCCGCCCGGGTGTTCACCCGGATCTGGCTGGCCCTGTTCGGCTGGTGGAAGTGGGAGGACCTGCCCGAACTCCCGCCGGAGCTGATCTACTTCCCCAGCTGGATGCCGCTCAACATCTACGACTTCGGCTGCTGGGCCCGGCAGACCATCGTGCCGCTGACCATCGTCTCGGCCAAGCGCCCGGTCCGCCCGGCGCCCTTCCCGCTGGACGAGCTGCACACCGACCCGGCGGACCCCAACCCGGCCAAGCCGCTGGCGCCGGTGGCCAGTTGGGACGGCGCGTTCCAGCGCCTGGACAAGGCGCTGCACCAGCTGCGCAAGGTCGCGCCGCGCCGCCTGCGCAGGGCCGCGATGAACTCCGCCGCCCGCTGGATCATCGAGCGCCAGGAGAACGACGGCTGCTGGGGCGGCATCCAGCCACCGGCCGTGTACTCGGTCATCGCCCTGCACCTGCTCGGCTACGACCTCCAGCACCCGGTGATGCGCGAGGGCCTCGCCTCGCTGGACCGTTTCGCCGTATGGCGCGAGGACGGCGCCCGGATGATCGAGGCCTGCCAGTCCCCGGTGTGGGACACCTGCCTCGCCACCATCGCGCTCGTCGACGCCGGCCTGCCCGTCGACCACCCCCAACTGGTCAAGGCCGCCGACTGGATGCTCGGCGAGGAGATCGTCCGGCCCGGCGACTGGTCCGTGAAGCGGCCCGGACTGCCGCCCGGCGGCTGGGCGTTCGAGTTCCACAACGACAACTACCCGGACATCGACGACACCGCCGAGGTCGCCCTCGCGCTGCGCCGGGTCAGGCACCACGACCCCGACCGGGTGGACGGGGCGATCGGACGCGCGGTGCGCTGGAACCTCGGGATGCAGTCGAAGAACGGCGCCTGGGGCGCCTTCGACGTCGACAACACCAGCCCGTTCCCGAACCGGCTGCCGTTCTGCGACTTCGGCGAGGTCATCGACCCGCCGTCCGCGGACGTCACCGCGCACGTGGTCGAGATGCTGGCCGCCGAGGGCCTCACCCACGACCCTCGCACCCGGCGCGGCATCCAGTGGCTGCTCGCCGAACAGGAGCCGGACGGCTCGTGGTTCGGGCGCTGGGGCGTCAACTACGTCTACGGCACCGGCTCGGTGGTGCCCGCGCTGACCGCGGCCGGGCTGCCCGGTTCGCACCCGGCGATCCGGCGGGCCGTGAGCTGGCTGGAGAGCGTCCAGAACGACGACGGCGGCTGGGGCGAGGACCTGCGCTCCTACAAGTACGTCAAGGAGTGGAGCGGCCGCGGCGCCTCCACCGCCTCGCAGACCGCCTGGGCGCTGATGGCCCTGCTCGCGGCGGGGGAGCAGGACTCCAAGGCTGTCGAGCGCGGTGTCCGGTGGCTGGCCGAGACCCAGCAGGAGGACGGGTCCTGGGACGAGCCGTACTTCACCGGCACCGGCTTCCCCTGGGACTTCTCCATCAACTACCACCTCTACCGGCAGGTCTTCCCGCTCACCGCGCTCGGCCGGTACCTGCACGGCGACCCGTTCGAGCGGCAACTGCTCGCCAAGACCGAGAAGCCGCTCTCCGAGGCCAAGGGGAGCTGAATGAGCGCCCAGCCCGCCCCGGCCCCGCTGCTGATCGCCTGCGCGCTCGGCATCGAGCACCTCGCCCTGCGCACCGGTGATCGGAGCGGTGCGGGTGGGTCGTTCACCGTCGTCCGTACGGGCATGGGTCCCAGGGCGGCGGAACGCTCCGTCACCCGGCTCCTCGCGGACCCGGCGCTGGCCGACGCGGCCGTCCTGGCCACCGGTTTCTGCGCCGGGCTCGCACCCGGGATGCACCCCGGCGACCTGGTCGTCGCCGAGGAGACCCGGGACCCGCACGGGACCGTCCCGTGCGTGGGCACCGACCTGCTCGTCAAGGAACTCGTGCGCATCCTGCCCGGGCGCACCGTCCACACCGGGCCCGTCACCGGCTCCGACCATGTCGTGCGCGGCCATGAGCGGTCCGCCCTGCTCGCGACCGGCGCGATCGCGGTCGACATGGAGTCCGCGGCCACGCTCCTGAGCGCCGTCCGCGCCGGCGAGCGCCCGGTTGCGGCCGTACGGGTGGTCGTGGACGCTCCAGAACATGAACTCGTCCGGATCGGCACGGTGCGCGGTGGAATATCAGCCTTCCGCGTTCTTCGTACCGTCCTTCCTGCTTTTTTCGAATGGCACCGTTCTTTGTTGCTCCCCCGGAGGTGAGCCAGATGGCCATGCCGCTGCGTCAGTCCATCAAGGTCGCTACTTACCTGGCTGAACAGAAGATCCGCAGGCGGGACAAGTTTCCGCTCATCGTCGAGCTGGAACCGCTGTTCGCCTGCAACCTCAAGTGCGAGGGCTGCGGCAAGATCCAGCACCCGGCGGGTGTGCTCAAGCAGCGCATGCCGGTGGCGCAGGCCGTGGGCGCGGTGCTGGAGTCCGGTGCGCCGATGGTGTCCATCGCCGGTGGCGAGCCGCTGATGCACCCTCAGATCGACGAGATCGTGCGCCAGTTGGTGGCCAGGCGGAAATACGTCTTCCTGTGCACCAACGCCATGTTGCTGCGCAAGAAGATGGACAAGTTCACACCCTCGCCCTACTTCGCCTTCGCTGTGCACATCGACGGGCTGCGCGAGCGGCACGACGAGTCCGTCGCGAAGGAGGGCGTGTTCGACGAGGCGGTGGAGGCCATCAAGGAGGCCAAGCGGCGCGGCTTCCGGGTGACCACCAACTCGACCTTCTTCAACACCGACACCCCGCAGACCATCATCGAGGTGCTCAACTTCCTCAACGACGACCTCGAGGTCGACGAGATGATGATCTCGCCCGCCTACGCCTACGAGAAGGCGCCCGACCAGGAGCACTTCCTCGGCGTCGAGCAGACCCGGGAGCTGTTCAAGAAGGCCTTCTCGGGCGGCAACCGCAGGCGCTGGCGGCTCAACCACTCCCCGCTCTTCCTGGACTTCCTGGAGGGCAAGGTCGACTTCCCGTGCACCGCGTGGGCGATCCCGAACTACTCGCTCTTCGGCTGGCAGCGCCCCTGCTACCTGATGAGCGACGGGTACGTGCCGACGTACCGCGAACTCGTCGAGGAGACCGACTGGGACAAGTACGGCCGCGGCAAGGACCCGCGCTGCGCCAACTGCATGGCGCACTGCGGCTACGAGCCCACCGCCGTCCTCGCCACCATGGGCTCCCTGAAGGAGTCGCTGCGGGCCATGCGCGAGACCGTCGCCGGAAACCGGGAGTGACGCCATGACCGCCGTCCCCTTGGGCGTTCCCGAGGTACCGGCCCGGCCGGTCGCACCGCGGCGCGTGTCGCGGCAGATCCATGTCGGTCCGGTGGCGGTCGGGGGCGGAGCCCCGGTGTCGGTGCAGTCGATGACGACGACCCGTACGTCGGACATCGGCGCCACCCTGCAGCAGATAGCCGAACTCACCGCGTCCGGCTGCCAGATCGTCCGCGTCGCCTGCCCCACGCAGGACGACGCGGACGCTCTCGCGACCATCGCCAGGAAGTCGCAGATCCCGGTGATCGCGGACATCCACTTCCAGCCGAAGTACGTGTTCGCGGCGATCGAGGCGGGCTGCGCGGCGGTCCGGGTGAACCCGGGCAACATCAAGAAGTTCGACGACCAGGTGAAGGAGATCGCGCGGGCGGCGAGGGACCACGGCACGCCGATCCGGATCGGCGTCAACGCCGGCTCCCTGGACCGGCGCCTGCTCCAGAAGCACGGCAAGGCGACGCCCGAGGCGCTGGTCGAGAGCGCGCTGTGGGAGGCGTCGCTCTTCGAGGAGCACGACTTCAGGGACATCAAGATCTCGGTCAAGCACAACGACCCGGTCGTGATGATCGAGGCCTACCGGCTGCTCGCCGAGAGCTGCGACTACCCGCTGCACCTGGGGGTCACCGAGGCCGGCCCGGCCTTCCAGGGCACGATCAAGTCGGCGGTGGCCTTCGGGGCACTGCTGTCGCGGGGGATCGGCGACACCGTCCGGGTCTCGCTGAGCGCCCCGCCCGCCGAGGAGGTCAAGGTCGGCATCCAGATCCTGGAGTCCCTGGGGCTGCGGCAGCGGCGCCTGGAGATCGTCTCCTGTCCGTCCTGCGGGCGGGCCCAGGTCGACGTGTACAAGCTGGCCGACGAGGTCACGGCGGGGCTGGACGGCATGGAGGTGCCGCTGCGGGTCGCGGTGATGGGGTGTGTCGTCAACGGTCCCGGCGAAGCCCGCGAGGCAGATCTCGGGGTTGCCTCGGGCAACGGCAAGGGCCAGATCTTCGTCAGGGGCGAGGTCGTCAAGACCGTCCCCGAGTCCAGGATCGTGGAGACCCTCATCGAGGAGGCCATGAAGCTCGCGGAACAGACGAAGTGAGTTGGGGTTGAAGCACGGCACGGACCGAGAGGGGGCCCAGCGTGACGATTCTGGAGAGCATCAGGGGACCACGCGACCTGAAGGCGCTGTCCGAGGCGGAACTCGGTGAACTGTCCGAAGAAATCCGTGAGTTCCTGGTGCACGCGGTGGCGAGAACCGGCGGCCACCTGGGGCCCAACCTGGGGGTGGTGGAACTCTCCATCGCGCTCCACCGGGTCTTCGAGTCGCCGGTCGACCGCATCCTGTGGGACACCGGCCATCAGAGCTATGTCCACAAGCTGCTGACGGGGCGTCAGGACTTCTCCAAGCTGCGCGGCAAGGGCGGCCTGTCCGGCTATCCCTCGCGCGAGGAGTCCGAGCACGACGTCATCGAGAACAGCCACGCCTCGACCGCGCTCGGGTGGGCCGACGGCCTGGCCAAGGCCAACCAGGTGCAGGGGGAGAAGGGCCACGTGGTCGCGGTCATCGGCGACGGCGCGCTGACCGGCGGCATGGCCTGGGAGGCGCTGAACAACATCGCGGCCGCCAAGGACCGGCCGCTGATCATCGTCGTCAACGACAACGAGCGGTCGTACTCCCCGACCATCGGGGGCCTGGCCAACCACCTGGCCACCCTGCGCACCACCGACGGCTACGAGAAGGTCCTCGCCTGGGGCAAGGACGTGCTGCTGCGGACCCCGGTCGTCGGCCACACCGTCTACGAGTCCCTGCACGGCGCGAAGAAGGGCTTCAAGGACGCCTTCGCCCCGCAGGGCATGTTCGAGGACCTGGGCCTGAAGTACGTCGGTCCGATCGACGGGCACGACATCAAGGCCGTCGAGTCGGCGCTGCGGCGGGCCAAACGCTTCCACGGGCCCGTCCTGGTCCACTGCCTCACGGAGAAGGGCCGCGGCTACGAACCCGCCCTCGCCCACGAGGAGGACCACTTCCACACCGTCGGCGTGATGGACCCGCTCACCTGCGCACCGCTCGTGCCGTCCAACGGGCCCTCCTGGACCTCGGTGTTCGGCGACGAGATCGTCAGGATCGGTGAGGAGCGGGAGGACGTCGTGGCGATCACGGCGGCCATGCTGCACCCGGTGGGCCTCGGCAAGTTCGCCGAGCGCTTCCCGGACCGGGTGTGGGACGTGGGCATCGCCGAGCAGCACGCGGCCGTCTCCGCCGCCGGTCTCGCCACCGGCGGACTGCACCCGGTCGTCGCCGTCTACGCCACCTTCCTCAATCGCGCCTTCGACCAGCTGCTGATGGACGTCGCCCTGCACCGGTGCGGGGTGACCTTCGTGCTGGACCGGGCCGGCGTCACCGGCGTGGACGGGGCGTCGCACAACGGCATGTGGGACATGTCCGTCCTGCAGGTCGTCCCCGGCCTCAGGATCGCCGCGCCGCGCGACGCCGACCAGCTGCGCGCCCAGCTGCGCGAGGCCGTCGCCGTGGACGACGCGCCCACTCTGGTCCGCTTCCCGAAGGAGTCCGTCGGCCCGCGGATCCCTGCGGTCGACCACGTCGGCGGCATGGACGTCCTGCACCGCGGCGAAGACCCCGAGGTGCTGCTGGTGGCCGTCGGCGTGATGGCGCCGGTGTGCCTGCAGGCCGCCGAGCTGCTGGCGGCGCGGGGCATCGGCTGCACGGTGGTCGACCCCCGTTGGGTCAAGCCCGTCGACCCGGAGCTGCCGGTGCTGGCCGCCGCACACCGGCTGGTGGCCGTCGTGGAGGACAACAGCCGGGCCGCGGGGGTCGGTTCGGCCGTGGCGCTCGCCCTCGGCGACGCCGACGTGGACGTGCCGGTACGGCGGTTCGGCATCCCGGAGCAGTTCCTCGTGCACGCCAAGCGCAGCGAGGTGCTGGCCGACATCGGCCTCACGCCCGTCGAGATCGCCGGCCGGATCGGCGCGAGCCTGGCCGTCAAGGACCCGGGTCTCGCCGTCAAGGAGACGCGTCAGGCCGTCAAGAACGCGGGGGGCAGAGTCAAGGAGAAAGCTGAATGACCAAGGAGTTCGACCTCGGCGCCCTCCTCGCCGACCGCGGAGCCGAGCGCTACGAGCTGCACGCGAAGTACCTGAACCCGCAGCTCCCGCGCATGCTGCACACCATCGGCTTCGACAAGGTCTACGAGCGCGCCGAGGGCGCCCACTTCTACGACGCGGACGGCAACGACTACCTGGACATGCTCGCCGGGTTCGGGGTGATGGGCCTCGGCCGCCACCACCCGGTCGTCCGCAAGGCGCTGCACGACGTCCTGGACCTCGACCTCGCCGACCTCACCCGCTTCGACTGCCAGCCGCTGCCCGGCCTGCTCGCGGAGCGGCTGCTCACCCACAGCCCGCACCTGGACCGGGTGTTCTTCGGCAACAGCGGCACCGAATCGGTCGAGACCGCCCTGAAGTTCGCCCGGTACGCCACCGGCAGGCCGCGCGTCCTCTACTGCGACCACGCCTTCCACGGCCTGACCACCGGCTCCCTGTCGGTCAACGGCGAGGACGGCTTCCGGGACGGCTTCGCCCCGCTGCTGCCCGACACCGCGGTACCCCTCGGCGATCTCGACGCGCTCGCACGGGAGCTGAAGAAGGGCGACGTGGCCGCGCTGATCGTGGAGCCGATCCAGGGCAAGGGCGTCCACGAGGCCCCGCCCGGCTATCTGCGCGCCGCGCAGGACCTGCTGCACCGGCACAAGGCGCTGCTCATCGCCGACGAGGTGCAGACCGGCCTCGGCCGCACCGGCGACTTCTACGCCTACCAGCACGAGGAGGGCGTCGAACCGGATCTGGTGTGCGTGGCCAAGGCGCTGTCCGGCGGCTACGTCCCGGTCGGCGCGACCCTGGGCAAGGACTGGATCTTCAGGAAGGTCTACTCGTCCATGGACCGCGTCCTGGTCCACTCGGCGAGCTTCGGGTCCAACGCGCAGGCGATGGCGGCCGGCCTCGCCGTGCTGTCGGTGATGGAGGACGAGCAGATCGTCGCCGGGGTGCGCACCACGGGCGACCTGCTGAAGTCCCGGCTCACCGCGCTGATCGACAAGTACGAGCTGCTCGCCGACGTCCGCGGCCGGGGCCTGATGATCGGCATCGAGTTCGGGAAGCCCGGCTCGCTGAAGCTGCGCAGCCGCTGGACCATGCTCCAGGCCGCGCGCAAGGGCCTGTTCGCGCAGATGGTGGTCGTACCGCTGCTGCAACGGCACCGGATCCTCACCCAGGTCTCCGGCGACCACCTGGAGGTCATCAAGCTCATCCCGCCGCTGGTCGTGAACGAGGCCGACGTGGACCGGTTCGTGGACGCCTTCACGGCGGTGATGGACGACGCGCACAGCGGCGGCGGCCTGATGTGGGACTTCGGCAAGACCCTGATCAAGCAGGCGGTGGCCAACCGCTGAAGCCGGGCTTTTGCCTCTGAGGCAAGTAATTTGCCGCAGAGGCAAGGATCCGGCTGAATGGAGGCATGAACGCCTCAGAAGCCGCGCCACCGGCGGGCCACGGCGACGACCTGCCCGCCGTGGCGCCGCAGCTGCGCGCCCTGCGCCGGCGCAACGGCCTCACCCTGGAGGCTGCGGCCCGGTCCGCCGGGCTCTCGCCTGCCCACCTGTCCCGGCTGGAGACCGGGCAGCGCCAGCCCTCGCTGCCGATGCTGCTCGCGCTCGCCCGTATCTACGGTACGACCGTCTCGGAGCTGCTCGGCGAGACGGTCGCCGACCGGGACGCCGTCGTGCGCGCCGCCGACATGGAGCCGACCCACGCGGGCGGCTGGACCTACTTCCAGGCCGGAGCCCCCGGTCGCGGCATGCAGGCGCTGCGCGTCCGGGTGCCGTACGGCACCCAGGGCGACATCGTGCGCGTCCACCCCGGTGAGGAGTGGCTCCATGTCCTCAAGGGGCGGCTCAGGCTGCGCCTGGGGGACACCGAGCACCTGCTGACGCCCGGCGACAGCGCGCACTTCGACTCGCTCACCCCGCACCGCCTCGCCGCCGAGGACCACGACGGCGTGGAGCTGCTGTTCGTCCACACCCTGCTGCAGAGCCCCACGGCCACGCTGTGCCTGGGCCCCGTCACTGGAGAGCTGTCATGAGCAACTTCGAGGAAAAGTTCCCCCGCTCGCTGTGGATCCGGCTGATCATCTACATCGCCGTCGGCCACCTGTTCGCCGCGTTCCTCTATCTGCTGTTCGCGGTGGGCGCCAAGGGCTGACCGCGCCCTCAGTCCAGCAGCCGCTCCCGCAGCCGCTCCCGGGTCTCGGGGGTGAGCCCCAGGCCCTGCGCGAAGTAGGCGTCGGTGCCGCCCCACGTCTCCTCGATGCTCGCGAAGGCCGCCTGGAGATACTCGGCGCGGGCGTCGAAGAGCGGGCTGAGCAGCTCCATCACCTCGGGCGTGTACGCGGTGTCCGGGCTGCCGTTGCGACGGACCTTGTAGCGCCGGTGCTTGGCGTTGGACTCCAGGTAGTCGGCGATGACGGCGTCGCGCTCCACGCCCACGGCCAGGAGTGTGACGGCTATGGAGATGCCCGCGCGGTCCTTGCCCGCCGCGCAGTGCATCAGCGCGGGGACGCTGTCCTCGGCGATGGCGTGCAGGACCCGTGAGTGCTCGGCGGTGCGCTCCTTGACGATCGTCCGGTACGAGGCGACCATCCGGGCCGCCGCCTTGCCGTCCGCGAGGATGCCGCGCAGCTGCTCGATGTCGCCGTCGCGGACCATCTTCCAGAACTCGGCGCCGTCCGCCGGGTCGCTCAGCGGCAGGTTCACGTTCCGCACGCCGGGCAGCTCGACGTCCGGGCCCTCCAGCTTCTGGTCGGCCGCGTTGCGGAAGTCGAAGATCGTGTGCAGGCCCAGGGACGCGAGGAAGGCCGCGTCCTCCTCGGTGGCGTGCGCGAGGTGGCCGCTGCGGAACAGCGCCCCGGGGCGCACCCGCCGTCCGTCCACGGTCGGCAGTCCGCCCACATCGCGGAAATTGCGCACTCCGGCCAGCTCGGGCTCGGTCGAGGGGACCTGCTGCGTCACGGGGGCTCCTCACGGTCGGCCCCGCCGGCGCGGCTCGTCGACGGGCGCTCCGTCGACGATACGACATCGATTACCTCGGGCAATGAGTTGTCCACAGGCGTTGCCACCAGGGGCTGCTGGGCCTAATGATGTTCGCACTTGAGCGGATCTGTTGGCACCTGTGAGGTCTCGATGGTGGACATCGCCGAAGACGGTCGTACCTGGCTCCTGTCGGGCCCCGGCAGCAGCTATGCGCTGCACCTGACCGAGGCGGACGAACTGCTGCACCTGCACTGGGGGCCACGGATCGCACTCGCCGACGCCGAGGCACTGGCGCTGAGCCCGCTGCCCGCCTACTGGCCCTTCGAGTCCCCGCTCGACGGCCGCGAGGAGTACCCCGTCGAGGGCGGCCCCCGCTTCGTCCGTCCGGCTCTGTCCGTGCGCACCGAGGAGCGGCGCGGCACCGAGTGGCGCTTCGTGTCGTACGACACAGAGGGCGGTACCGACGGCGACCAACTGCGGCTGCGCTTCGACGACGACGGGCTCGCCGTCACCCTGCACTACCGGATGCGCGGGGACGTCGTGGAGCGCTGGGTGACCATGGAAAACGGCTCGCACGCGCGCGTGGAGCTGCTGCGTGCCGACGCCGCCACCTGGACCCTGCCCGACCGTGAGGGCTGGCGGCTGTCCCAGCTGCACGGCCGCTGGGCCGCCGAGTCGCTGCTGACCACCGCCCCCCTCACCTACGGCGAGAAGGTCATCGGCAGCCGCCGCGGCCACACCGGCCACCAGCACCTGCCCTGGGTCGCGCTGGACGCCGACGCGACCGAGGAGCGCGGCGAGGTCTACGGCTGCGCGCTCGGCTGGTCCGGCTCCTGGCGGATCGCCGTCGCCCAACTCCCGGACGCGCGCGTGCAGATCACCGGCGGCGCCGGATACGACGACTCGGGCCTGCTGCTGCTCCAGCCGGGGGAGTCGTACACCACCCCCGTCTTCGCCGGCCTGTGGAGCGACGGCGGGTTCGGCGGGGCCAGCCGCACCTGGCACGCCTACCAGCGGGCGTACGTCATCCCGGGCGCGGAGCAGGACCGGCCGGTGCTGTTCAACTCCTGGGAGGCGACCACCTTCGACATCTCCGAGGAGCAGCAGGCCGCCCTCGCCCGGCGGGCCGCCGAGATCGGCGTCGAGCTGTTCGTCGTGGACGACGGCTGGTTCGGTGCCCGCACCAGTGACCGGGCCGGCCTCGGCGACTGGACGCCCAACCCCGACCGCTTCCCGCACGGCCTCAAGCCCCTCGCCGACCAGGTGCACGGCCTCGGCATGCAGTTCGGCATCTGGGTCGAGCCGGAGATGGTCAACCCCGACAGCGACCTCTACCGCGCCCACCCCGACTGGGTGCAGTACCAACCGGGACGTAAGCGGACGGAACTGCGCAACCAGCTCGTCCTCAACCTCGCCCGCGAGGACGTCCAGGAGTACCTCTGGGAGCAGCTGGACACCCTCCTGTCGAGCGCCCCGATCGACTACGTGAAGTGGGACTTCAACCGCTGCTTCACCGACGCCGGCTGGCCCGGGGAGCCGTACCCGCAGCGTCTGTGGGTGGACCACGTCCGCGCCCTGTACGCCCTGCTGGACCGGCTGCGCGCCGCCCATCCCTCGGTCGCCTTCGAGTCCTGCTCGGGCGGCGGCGGGCGGATCGACCTCGGCGTGATGAGCCGTACCGACCAGGTGTGGACCTCCGACAACACCGACCCGCTCGACCGGCTCGCGATCCAGCACGGCTTCAGCCAGATCCATCCGGCGCGGGTCATGGCCGCCTGGGTCACCGACAGCCCGAACACCCAGCTCAACGGGCGGGAGAGCTCGCTGCGGTTCCGCTTCGTCAGCTCGATGGCCGGGGTCCTCGGCGTCGGCGGCGACCTCACCGAGTGGACCGGGGAGGAGCTGGCCGAGGCTCGTCGCTGGGTGGACCTCTACAAGGAGATCCGACCGGTCGTCCAGCGCGGCGACCAGTACCGGCTGCGGCCCCCGACGGGCGGTCTGAGCGCCGTCCAGTACGTCCTCGGGGGCGAGGCCGTGGTCCTCGCCTGCCTCCAGGCGCAGCACTACGGCGAGCCGGTGCCGGCGCTGCGGCTGCGCGGACTCGACCCGAAGGCGTCGTACGAATGCCGCGAAACGAGCGAAGTGCACCGCGGGGTCGTCCTGCTGCACCACGGGCTGCGCACCGGACTGAAGGGTGACCTGGATGCGACGGTTCTCCGGCTACGCCGCATCTGAGTGTTCTGTCCGAATTGGAGCCTTCATTCCAACTCGCTCTGGAGTAAGGGGGCGTGGGAAGTCGGCGCGTGAGGAGCGTCATATTCGTGACCGTGCGTCGCGCGTCATGTCCACGTAATCCCCATAAAAGCGAAGGCAATTGAAAAGGGGGAGGATTCGGGAATTCACGGAGAGTGACCGTGAATTCCCGAATTCGATCACTTGAAACGCCGACGCCGGGAAACTGCTTCTTGTCCGGTTGCGTCTTGCTCGCTTACGTTCGCCACCAATCCGGACGGAACGCCGAATCCTGCCGCCGCCCGGAGTCCCCACACACTTCACCCGTGTTCGGCAGGAGCGGGGGACCCGCCAGGTACGACTGCCTGTCCCGGTCTCCGGAACAGGCTGGGGTGCAGCCACGCACCGCGCGGCCGGGCAGCTCCAGCCCGAACCCGTCAGCTCACCTCGCAGGCGCCGGAGAGGAAAGCGCCATGCCCACGAAGGGTAAGCACCGCCGTCCCAAGACCCCGCGTCTCACCCGCTCGATCGCCGTCGCCGGAACCGGCGGTGCCGCGCTGGCCCTGCCGCTCCTCGGGGCCACCGGAGCGCACGCCGCCACCACGCAGTCCGTTTCCGGAAAGGCCGTGCAGTCCCTTCCGGCCGTGGAAAAGACGACCGTGAAGAAGGCGGCCGCGCAGCTGAATTCGGGTGTGCGCACCTACACGGTGCAGTCCGGCGACTGGCTGGCGAAGATCGCCGACGCGCAGCACGTCAGCGGCGGCTGGCAGCGGCTCTACGACGCCAACCGGCAGGCCGTCGGCCAGGACCCCTCGCTGATCCACCCGGGCCTGAAGCTGTCGCTCGGCGCGAAGGTGGCCCGGACGCACACCGAGCCCTCCGCCCCGGCGCCGGCATCCCCGGCCCGGTCCCAGTCGGGCCAGGCCTCCGGTGCCGCCACCGCACCCTCCGCCCCCTCGGTGCCCTCCGTGCCTTCCACCGGCTACACCCTCCCGGTCGTCGGCGCCACCATCGGCACCGCCTACCACGTGGCCGGCAGCATGTGGTCCAGCGGCCACCACACCGGCGTCGACTTCGTCGTGCCGACCGGTACCCCGCTCAAGGCCGTCGCCGCCGGCACCGTCGTCTCCGCCGGGTGGGGCGGCGCGTACGGCAACCAGGTCGTCATCAAGCTGAACGACGGCTACTACGCCCAGTACGCCCACCTCTCGCAGCTCTCCGTCTCGGCCGGCCAGACCGTGACCGCGGGCCAGCAGATCGGCCTCTCCGGCGCGACCGGCAACGTGACCGGCCCGCACCTGCACTTCGAGATCCGCACCACGCCGAACTACGGCTCGGACATCGACCCGCTCGGCTACCTCCGCTCGCACGGCGTCGCCGTCTGAGCGTGTGCGCACCGTCAACACGCCTGACCGTGGCGTTATTCCAGGATTGGCAAATCATTTAAGGGTGTCTCATCTCACCGTTCGTCAACCCCTGCCTACGGTCGCGTAGGTCACATCCGAAGGTGAATCATGGTCCGACGTGGCAGACGATTCGAAGAATGACAACAGATCACTGATCGGGTCGTACGTGGCGGTGGGGGACAGCTTCACCGAGGGCGTGGGCGACCCCGGCCCCGACGGGGCGTTCGTGGGCTGGGCCGACCGGTTCGCGGTACTGCTCGCGGACCGGCGTCCCGAGGGCGACTTCGCGTACACCAACCTGGCCGTGCGCGGAAAGCTGCTCGACCAGATCATGGCGGACCAGCTCCCGAAGGCCGTCGAACTCGCCCCGGACCTCGTGTCCTTCTGCGCGGGCGGCAACGACATCATCCGGCCCGGCACCGACCCGGACGAGGTGGCCGAGCGTTTCGAGCGGGCCGTGTCCCAGCTCACCGACGTCGCGGGCACCGTGCTCGTGACTACCGGCTTCGACACCCGTGGCGTCCCGCTGCTCAAGCATCTGCGCGGCAAGATCGCCACCTACAACGGGCACGTCCGCGCCATCGCCGACCGGTACGGGTGCCCCGTGCTCGACCTGTGGTCCCTGAAGTCCGTCCAGGACCGCAGGGCGTGGGACGACGACCGGCTCCACCTCTCACCCGAGGGGCACACGCGCGTGGCGCTGCGCGCAGGCCAGGCCCTCGGCCTGCAGATCCCGGCCGACCCGGAGCAGCCCTGGCCGCCGCTCCCGCCCCGGGGCACCCTGGAGGTCCGCCGCGACGACGTCCACTGGGCCCGCGAGTACCTCGTCCCGTGGATCGGCCGCCGGCTGCGCGGCGAGTCCTCCGGCGACCACGTGACGGCGAAGGGCACCCTGTCGCCGGACGACATCAAGATGCGGATCGCGTCGGTGGCGTGACGGCCGGCGTCCGTGCCCCGCACCGCGCGAGCCCGGCGGTGCGGGGCACATCCGTACCACCGCACCGACCGGACGCTCACCGCTTCGGCTCGGTCAACGCCTCCCGGCCCAGCCCGAGTTCCCGGGCCAGGGCCTCGTCCGCCCACTGCCGCGCCCGGGACCGCGGCACCGAGCCCGGGTACGACGTGAGCTGCACCGCGAGACCGTCGAGGAGCGCGGTGAGCCGCAGCGCCGCTCCCGCGGGGTCGGCGCACTCGAACTCGCCCCCCGCCACGCCCTCCGCGATGACCGCGGTGATCGCCGCCTTCCACTGCTGGTCCAGATCGCGGGTGACCTGCCGGAGGGCGGGCTCGCGCAGTGCCACCGCCCAGCCCTCGATCCACAGTCGCCAGCCCTTGGCCTGGCCCGTGGGCGCGTACCAGCGCACGGCGGCCCGCAGGCGGCGCAGCGCGGAGGTCCGCCGGTCCAGCAGCCCCCGCAGATGCGCGAGGTCGTCCGCGGCCGCATAGGTGAAGGCCTCGGCGACCAGCTTCTCCTTGGTCGAGAAGTGGTACAGCACCAGCGCGTTGCTCACACCGAGCGCAGAGGCCACGTCGGCGATCCTCACCGCCGCCACGCCCCGCGCCTCGATCTGCTCGATGGCGGCCCGCAGCAACTCCTCCCGCCGCTCGGCCACACTCAACCGCACTCTCGCCACGCGGTCACCCTAATCCGTCGCCCAGGGCCGCACCGAAAGAGCCCGGCTCCCGCGGCCACTTCGCGTGCCGCGGTCCCGTGGGCGCCCGGCCTGTGTCAGCGGTACCACCCGAAGCGCTCCGCGATCACCGGCAGTCGGTCGGTCACCAGGGCGTGGGCGCCGGCTCGCGGCGTCGTACCGTCGGCCTCCGCGCGCGTGAGCATCAGGTCGACCAGGGCGCGCATCGAACGGCGGATGTGCGCGAACGCCTCGTCGGCGTCCGGGCCGATGTCGCCGAACAGGGTCCACCACCACCAGGCGTTCGTGGCGGAGTTGACCACCACGTCCGGCAGCACGGTCACCCCGCGCGCGGCCAGCAGAGCCTCCGCCTCGGGCAGGACGGGCATGTTGGCCGCCTCGACGATCCAGGGGGCGGTGATCCGCTCCTGTTCGGCGGTGCCGATCGCGTACGACACCGCGGCCGGCACCAGCACCTCCGCGTCCGCGGACAGCCACGCGTCGCCGGGCAGTTCACGGTCGCCGGGGCGCAGCACCGAGCGGTCGACCGTGCCGTAGGCGTCCCGCGCGGCCAGTAGCGCCTCCACGTCGAGACCGTCCGGGTTGGCGACGGTCCCCTTGATGTCGGCAACGGCCACCACCGTGAGGCCCGCGCGCGCGAGGAAGCGGGCCGTGGCCCCGCCCATCGTGCCCAGGCCCTGCACGGCCACCCGGGTGCCCCGGTACGGCACCGACGCCCGGTCCAGGGCGGCCAGCACCGACTCGGCGACCCCGCAGCCGCCCGCCAGCTCGTCCAGGCCGATGCCGTCCACCTCGACCGCGAAGGCGTCCGCGAGCCGCTTGCGAGCCGCCGCCTCGTCGTCCAGCAGCGGGTACACGGCCTGCACCGAGGAGACCAGGCCCGCCTCCGCCGCCGCGCGGTCCACCAGGTCCTGGGTGAGGCCCAGATCCTCGCCGGTGGTCCAGAAGCTCTCGATGTACGGCCGCATGGCCCGCAGGTAGCGCACGAGCAGCCCGTACGCCCCGGGGTCCTGCGGATCGCAGTCGATGCCGCCCTTGGCGCCGCCGAGCGGGACATAACGGCCCTCGGGGTTGTAGTGCAGAGCCTCCTTCATCGTCATGCCGCGGGCCAGTCCGGCGACCTCCTCCAGGGTGCAGCCGGGCCGCATCCGCAGCCCGCCGCTGGCCACGCCCCGCACCAGCCGGTCCACCACCAGGAAACCCCGGCGGCCGGTGATGTGGTCGGTCCAGACGAGCGACATCAGAGGGGCGGTCATGGGGGTCTCCCGGGTGAGGGTTACTGAATCGCGAGTCAGTATTCGGAGCCGGTGGACGGCCTGTCAACGTGCGACGGATCCTCAGCTGTGCGCGCAGGACGCCGGACTGTGACCCCGGCCACCCCGGCCTGTCGGGGGCGCCGACCATAATGGAGGACCTCAGCGACTCCACCAGGAGGTACCGTGACCGGTCTGCGTTCCCAGAGCTTCGGGCTCGGCATGCTTCAGCCCGAGGCCTTCGGCGCGGAACCGAGCGGTGAGCGCATGGCCCGCATCCGCCGCTCCCCCCACTTCAAGGACGGCGTCTTCCAGAACCCCGGCGGCACCGCTCGCACCCGGCCCTCCGGTTCCATGCTCGACTTCGCCAAGGTGTTCCTGGACAAGGACACCCGGCCGCTGCGCGCCCCCCGCGGCACCGTCCCGGTGCACGCCACCACCCTGGCCGACCTCGCCAAGCCGCCGGCCACGGGGCTGCGGGTGACGTGGATGGGCCACTCCAGCGTGCTCGTGGAGATCGACGGCCACCGGATCCTGTTCGACCCCGTCTGGGGCGAGCGCTGCTCCCCGTTCCCCTTCGCCGGGCCCAAGCGGCTGCACCCGGTGCCGCTGCCGCTGGCCGCGCTCGGCCCGGTCGACGTGGTGGTCGTCTCGCACGACCACTACGACCACCTGGACATGCCCACGATCAAGGCGCTGGCCGACACGGACACCGTGTTCGCCGTGCCGCTGGGCGTCGGTGCCCATCTCGAACACTGGGGCGTGTCCGCGGACCGGCTGCGCGAACTCGACTGGCACGAGGCCACCAAGGTCGGCGGACTCACCCTCACCGCCACCCCGGCCCGCCACTTCTGCGGCCGCGGCCTGCGCAACAACCAGCACACCCTGTGGGCGTCCTGGGCCGTGGCGGGCGAGGAGCACCGGGTCTACCACAGCGGTGACACCGGCTACTTCGACGGCTTCAAGGACATCGGCGCGGCCCACGGCCCGTTCGACGCCACGATGATCCAGATCGGCGCGTACAGCGAGTTCTGGCCCGACATCCACATGACCCCCGAGGAGGGCCTGCGCGCCCACCTCGACCTCCAGGGCGGCGACCCGCACGGAGTGCTGCTGCCGATCCACTGGGGCACCTTCAACCTTGCCCCGCACCCGTGGGCCGAACCCGGCGAGTGGACCAAGGAAGCCGCCGAGGAGGCCGGCCAGGCGGTGGCGCTGCCCCGACCCGGCGAGCCCTTCGAGCCCGCCGGCAAGCTCCCCGCCGAGCCCTGGTGGCGAGGCGTCTCCGGTACCGTCCGCCGCACCTGGCGGGCGCTCGGGGCACTGGCCGCCGAGCCCGGCGTGCGCAAGGGGCTCGACCACGGGTGATCGATGGCCCGCGTGCGGCGTCTGTCCGACCTTGAGCCAAGGCCATCGCTGATACTCTCCGTGACAATTTCTCGGAGCGGGTGGAGGGTGGCCGGAGCGCTTCGGCGGGGGTCTCGTGTCTCGTGCCGGGATTGAGGTGATGTGGAGGGGGCTCCGGAGCGCGGATCTCCCCCTCGTTCTCGTGACCGCTTTTGAGCAGGTTGTTTCGGTCTCTTTCGGGTTGGATCGATGGGTGCGACACGGTTATCGGTCTGTCGTACGAAGCCTCATACCAGAGCGGGATCCTCTGCGGGTGACTTTGTCAACTGCCCACCGCACGTGATGCTCATGCGACTACTGTGAGTGTCCGGATGGCAGCCCGACGGACCAGTACGAGGACGCAGATGTCTCACCTCCGTGCACCGGCCGCCCGTGCCGACCGCCGTGAGGGCGGTCGCCACGGACGACCGGTCGCCCGACCCGCTCCCGCACTGCCCGAGACGCATATACGGCCTCAGCTCATGCGGCTCGCCGTGCTGCCGCCCGTCGCGGTCGCGCTCAGCGCCAGCGCGGCGGTCCTGTTCAGCATCCGCTCCACCGGCGCACGCCCCGCGCCCACCCTGTGGGTCGTGCTCGCCGGAGCGGTCGCGGTGACCGTCGCGGGCATCATGATCGCCGCCGTGGCCGCGGACCGGGCCGCCCGCTCGGTCAGCGACCGTGTCGTCGCCCTGCGCCGCAGCGCCGCGCGTGGCGAGGCCGATCTGCGTGCCCTCGTCGAGGCACTGCGCCACGGCGAGACCCCGCCGCAGCAGGGGCCGCGCCGCCGCCCGCCGCAGGGCGCCGACGACTTCGAGCTGCTCGCCGCCGACCTGGCCCACGCGTACGACGGCGCCGTCACCGCCGTCGTGCAGGCCAGCCGGCTCTCCAGCCAGGCGGGCAGCGAGCAGAAGCTCGAGGTCTTCGTCAACCTCGCGCGGCGGCTCCAGTCCCTGGTGCACCGGGAGATCTCGATCCTCGACGACCTGGAACACGAGATCGAGGACCCCGCACTCCTCAAGGGCCTGTTCCACGTCGATCATCTGGCCACCCGGATCCGGCGGCACGCCGAGAACCTCGCCGTGCTCGGCGGCGCCGTCTCCCGCCGGCAGTGGAGCAACCCGGTGAGCATGACCGAGGTGCTGCGCTCCGCCATCGCCGAGGTCGAGCAGTACTCCCGGGTCAAGCTGGTGCCGCCCGTCGACGGCGAACTGCGCGGCCACGCCGTCGCCGACGTCATCCACCTGCTCGCCGAACTCGTCGAGAACGCCACGGTGTTCTCCGCCCCGCACACCCAGGTGCTGCTCCGCGCCAACCTCGTCACCTCCGGGCTCGCCGTGGAGGTCGAGGACCGCGGGCTCGGCATGCCGGTCGGCGAACAGAACAAGATGAACGCCCTGCTCGCCGACCCCGACCAGGTCAATGTCGCGAGCCTGCTGGCCGACGGCCGGATCGGCCTCTACGTCGTCTCCCAGCTCGCCCGGCGCCACGGCATCGGCGTGCGTCTGCAGACCAACATCTACGGCGGTGTGCAGGCCGTACTCGTGGTCCCGCAGGCGTTGTTGGGCACGACGCAGGGTGTACGGGGAGCCGCACCGCAGCCCCAGGATCCGGTGGTGACCCCCCAGGTGCCGCAGCAGGGGCGTGCGGCATCCGTCGAGCACCTGCCGGGAGCCGCGGCCGGGGCGGGTCCGGCCGGCGGACCCGGCACGAGTGACCCGGGCAGCGCGCGGGCCGGAGGGCAGGTCGGGAACGGACCGGACCCGGCAGCCGGACGGCGGCGGCACACGCAGTACGGATCCGGACACAGCGGCACCCCCGAAGGCGGGGGCATGCACAACGGGGGTGCCCAGAACGGGGGTTCACAGGGCACGGGTTCACCGCCCCCGCTGCCCGTGCGCGGCGCCCATGAGCAACGACCCAACATCGCCGAAGCCGTGCCCGGCATCAACGCCGAGGACCGGTCGGTGCTCGAGACCCACGCGGGCACCCCGCCCACCCCGCGCACCGGTGCGGTCCGCGGCACCATGGACAAGCCCCAACTGCCCCGCCGGCGCGCCCAGGAGCACATCGTTCCCCAACTGCGCGGCGGCCCGGTTCCCCGCCAGGACGGCGACGTCGTCCCGGGCCACGACCCCGGCCTGATGGCGGCCTTCCAGCGGGGGATCGGACTCGCCGAGGCACAGCAGAACATGGAGTCGGCACACGGGGATTCACCCCGTGTGGAGACCGCACCCGCGGTGCCCGGACACCCGGACGCGGGCCCGGCCCACAGGGCACCGGCCACGGTGTCGCCCCATGTGCACCCCGCACACGTCGACGCAAGCCCACTGGGCGCCAACCCCATGGCTGCCCACCCCATGGACGCGGCCAACCCCCTGGCCCAGACGCCCATAACCCAGATGCACACGCACGCGCCCGTATCCGAGGGCCCCGGCCGGTCCGACGGGAGCGCACCAGCCGGATGACCACCCTCGTCAGTCCCGCACCACCCCCCACCCCCAGCGCTCCCGCTGACCTTCGTACCCCAAGGAGTCGATCCACCATGGCGAGCGACGCGCCGACCGCCCCGGCATCCGACCTCGACTGGCTGCTGAGCGGCCTAGTGCAGCGCGTACCGCACACCAGCAGCGCGGTGCTCCTGTCGTGCGACGGACTGGTGAAGTCCGTCCACGGCCTGGACCCGGACAGTGCCGACCACATGGCGGCCCTGGCCTCCGGCCTCTACTCCCTCGGCCGCAGCGCGGGGGTCCGGTTCGGCGACGGCGGGGACGTCCGCCAGGTCGTCGTCGAACTCGACTCGACGCTGCTGTTCGTCACCACCGCCGGTTCCGGCACCTGCCTGGCCGTGCTCGCAGGCCGCGAGGCCGACGCCGCCGTGCTCGGCTACGAGATGGCGATGCTGGTCAAGAGCGTCCGCCCGTACCTGGTGACCGCACCCCGGCAGCACGCCGTCGAATCCACGGCGATGAGGCCTTGAACGTGGCCGCAGCCGGCGACGGGCCCTGGCTCGACGACGCGGCCGGACGGCTGGTGCGCCCGTTCACGGTCAGCAACGGCCGCACCGAGCCCAGCATCGCCCTCGACCTGATGTCGCAGGTGATGGCCACCGGTGTCACCCCGCTCGGCTACCTCGGCCCCGAGCACGCCCAGGCGCTCGACCTGAGCCGCGCGCCCGTCTCGGTGGCCGAGGTGGCCGCGCATCTGAAACTGCCCGCCGCGGTCACCAAGGTGCTCCTCTCGGACCTCGTCGACTGCGGGGCGCTGACCACCAAGCCCCCCGCGTTCCACCACAACCCCACTGACCGGTCTCTGCTGGAGGCAGTGCTCGATGGACTACGACGACAGCTCTGACCCGTTTCCGACCGCCCTCAAGATCCTGGTGGCGGGCGGGTTCGGGGTCGGCAAGACCACCTTCGTGGGAGCGGTCAGCGAGATCGCCCCGCTCAGCACCGAGGAGCTGCTCACCACGGTCAGCGCCGCCACGGACAACCTCGACGGCATCGAGAACAAGGTCGAGACGACGGTCGCCATGGACTTCGGCCGGATCACCCTCGATCCGGAGCACGTCCTGTACCTGTTCGGCACGCCGGGGCAGGAGCGGTTCTGGTTCATGTGGGACGAGCTGTCGGAAGGGGCGCTCGGCGCGGTCATCCTCGCCGACACGCGCCGTCTGGAGGAGTGCTTCGCGGCCGTGGACTTCTTCGAGGAGCGCGGCCTCGCCTTCATCGTCGCCATCAACGAGTTCGACGGCGGCTACCGCTACGACCCGGAGGAGGTGCGTGTGGCCCTCGACCTCGACCCCGAGATCCCGGTCGTCTGCTGCGACGCACGCATCTCCAGCTCCGGCGTGCAGACCCTGCTCACCCTCGTACGCCACCTCATCGCCCACGCCCCGGCGCCCGCGCCGAGCCACGGCGCCCACATGTGATCCCGCCATACCGCCCACGGAGCCGCCCTATGAGACACACCCACAGCGCCGGAGCCCGGCCATGAGCTACGAGCCGCCCCGACCGGTCCGGGGTCTGCTGCTCACCCCCGAGGACAGGGAGGCGCCCGCCCGCATCTCCCGACTGCGCCGACTCGGCCTGGGGGAGCGGCCCGAACCCGCTCTCGACGCCTTCGCGCACCATCTCGCCCAGCTCACCGGCGCGCCGTACGCCATGGTCAACTTCGTCGGCGAGAACCACCAGTACTTCGCGGGCCTGCGCACCCCGGTCGCCGCGCCGGTGGTCCGGGAGGACGGCAGCAGGCCCGAGGTCGGCCGTGTCCTGCCGCGCGACCATGGCTTCTGCCCCCACGTGGTGGTCCGCCGCAAGGCCCTGGTGCTGGAGGACGTCTGCGACTATCCCCGCTTCGCCTGCAACCCGGTCGTCGACGAGTACGGCATCCGCTCCTACCTCGGCGCCCCGCTCATCGACAGCTACGGCATGGCGCTCGGCACCGTGTGCGCCTTCGACATCGCACCCCGGGCCTGGGGGAGAGCCGGGCTGGAGACCATCAAGGCGCTGGCCGCCGAACTCGTCGTACGCATCGCACGGTCCGCGGACGACGGGCTGACGATCTGAGGTGCCCGCGGGGACGGACACGACCGTGGGGGTCCGGGAGGCGTGAAGGAAAGCTGAGGCGGCGGTTAAGAAAAGCTCGATGGACCCCGGCCCTCGCATACGGCAGATTGCAGGGTGATTCCACCCCTCTGACCCGGTGCGGGCTCCTTCGGCATGCCCTCGACCGGGACCTCACCCACAGGAGTCGTAGCGTTGAAGGCGCTGGTCAAGGAGAAGGCCGAGCCCGGGCTCTGGCTCGCGGACGTACCCGAGCCCGAAATCGGTCCCGGGGACGTACTGATCAAGGTCATGCGGACCGGTATCTGCGGCACCGACCTGCACATCCGGGCCTGGGACGGCTGGGCGCAGCAGGCCATCAGCACTCCGCTCGTGCTCGGACACGAGTTCGTCGGGCAGGTCGTCGAGACCGGCCGCGACGTCACCGACATCCGGGTCGGCGACCGGGTCAGCGGCGAGGGCCACCTGGTGTGCGGCAAGTGCCGTAACTGCCTGGCCGGCCGTCGTCACCTGTGCCGGGCCACCATCGGCCTCGGTGTCGGCCGCGACGGCGCGTTCGCCGAGTACGTCGCGCTGCCCGCGTCCAACGTCTGGGTGCACCGCGTCCCCGTCGACCTCGACGTCGCCGCGATCTTCGACCCGTTCGGCAACGCCGTGCACACCGCGCTGTCCTTCCCGCTGGTCGGCGAGGACGTCCTGATCACCGGTGCCGGACCGATCGGCCTCATGGCGGCGGCGGTGGCCCGCCACGCCGGTGCCCGCAACGTCGTCATCACCGACGTCAGCGAGGAGCGCCTGGAGCTCGCGCGCAAGATCGGCGTGAGCCTCGCCCTGAACGTCTCCCGGACCTCGATCGCCGACGGGCAGCGGGAGCTGGGCCTGCGCGAGGGCTTCGACATCGGCCTGGAGATGTCCGGCCGCCCCGAGGCCATGCGGGACATGATCGCCAACATGACGCACGGCGGCCGGATCGCCATGCTCGGCCTGCCCGCCGAGGAGTTCCCGGTCGACTGGTCCCGGATCGTCACCTCGATGATCACCATCAAGGGCATCTACGGCCGGGAGATGTTCGAGACCTGGTACGCGATGTCGGTCCTGTTGGAGGGCGGCCTGGACCTCGCCCCGGTGATCACCGGCCGGTACGGCTACCGCGACTTCGAGGCGGCCTTCGCCGACGCGGCGAGCGGCACGGGCGGCAAGATCATCCTGGACTGGACCGCGTAACCCCCCTTCTTCCGCCAGCACTTTCAGAGGAGCCCCCTCATGTTCAGCTCTGTCCGCGACGACCTGCGCGCCACGCTCGACGAGATCCGTGCCGCCGGCCTGCACAAGCCCGAGCGGGTCATCGACAGCCCGCAGTCCGCGACCGTCAACGTCAGCGCCGGCGGCCGCCCCGGCGAGGTCCTCAACTTCTGCGCCAACAACTACCTCGGCCTCGCCGACCACCCCGAGGTGATCGGCGCCGCCCACCAGGCCCTGGACCGCTGGGGCTACGGCATGGCTTCCGTGCGCTTCATCTGCGGCACCCAGGAGGTGCACAAGGAGCTGGAGGCGCGCCTGTCCGCGTTCCTCGGGCAGGAGGACACGATCCTGTACTCCTCCTGCTTCGACGCCAACGGCGGTGTCTTCGAGACCCTGCTCGGCGAGGAGGACGCGGTGATCTCCGACGCCCTCAACCACGCCTCCATCATCGACGGCATCCGCCTGTCCAAGGCCCGCCGCTTCCGCTACGCCAACCGCGACCTCGCGGACCTGGAGGCCAAGCTCAAGGAGGCGACCGAGGGCGGCGCGCGGCGCAAGCTGATCGTCACCGACGGCGTCTTCTCCATGGACGGCTACGTGGCCCCGCTCGGCGAGATCTGTGACCTCGCCGACCGCTACGACGCGATGGTCATGGTCGACGACTCGCACGCCGTCGGCTTCGTCGGCCCCAGCGGCCGCGGCACCCCCGAGCTGCACGGCGTCATGGACCGCGTCGACATCATCACCGGCACCCTCGGCAAGGCGCTCGGCGGCGCCTCCGGCGGCTATGTCGCCGCCCGCGCCGAGATCGTCGCCCTGCTGCGCCAGCGCTCCCGCCCGTACCTGTTCTCGAACACCCTGGCCCCGGTGATCGCGGCCGCCTCTCTGAAGGTCCTCGACCTGCTGGAGTCGGCCGACGACCTGCGTGTCCGGCTCACCGAGAACACCGCGCTGTTCCGCCGCCGGATGACCGAGGAGGGCTTCGACATCCTCCCCGGCGACCACGCCATCACCCCCGTCATGATCGGCGACGCGGCCGAGGCGGCCCGCATGGCGGAACTGCTGCTGGAGCGGGGCGTGTACGTGATCGGCTTCTCCTACCCGGTCGTCCCGCAGGGCCAGGCCCGCATCCGCGTGCAGCTGTCCGCCGCGCACTCCACCGAGGACGTCGACCGGGCCGTGGACGCCTTCGTCGCCGCCCGCGCGGAGCTGGCGGCCTGACCAGTGCGGACACCCTGAGATAATTGGTCCCATGATCGAAGCCCGGCGGCTCCACATCCTCCGTGCGGTGGCCGACCACCGCACGGTCACGGCGGCAGCCGCCGCGCTCTATCTCACCCCCTCCGCCGTCTCCCAGCAGCTGGCGGCCCTGGAGCAGGAGACCGGGCACCGCCTGGTCGAGCGCAGCGCCAAGGGCGTACGGCTCACCCCGGCCGGCGAGATCCTGCTCGGCCACACCAACGCGGTCCTGGCCCAGCTGGAGCGGGCCGAGGCCGAGCTGGCGGCCTACGGCTCGGGGGAGGCGGGCACGGTCACCGTGGCCGCCTTCGCGACCGGCATCGCCCAGGTGGTGGCGCCCGCGGTGGCCCGCCTCGCGGCCGCCGCGCCCGGCATACGCATCCGCGTCCAGGACGCCGAGGGCGACGCCAGTCTGCCCATGGTCCTGGACCGGCAGGTGGACGTCGCGGTGGCCGTCGAGTACCGCGGGGCCCCGCCCGCCGACGACCCCCGGCTCACCCATGTGCCCCTGTACGCCGAGCCCTTCGACGCGGTCGTCCCGGTCGGCCACCGCCTCGCCGACGTCCCGGAGGTTCCGCTGGCGGAGCTGGCCAAGGACGCCTGGATCGGCCCGTACCCCGGCAACCCCTGCCACGACGTGGTGGTCCTCGCCTGCGAGAGCGCCGGGTTCCAGCCCCGCCTCGAACACTCCTCCGACGACTTCCGTGCCGTCGTCGCCCTGGCCTCGGCCGACGCCGGCGTGGCCCTCGTGCCGCGCTCGGCCCTGCGCGGGATGGACCTCACGGGTGTGGTCGTCCGCCCCGTGGACGGTGTGGCCCCGACCCGCCGGGTCTTCGCGGCCGTACGGCGAGGAGCCGAGGGGCACCCGCTGATCCGTCAGGTGCTCCAGGCCCTGGAGGAGGCGGCGACTCAGGCGTGAGCCTTGCGTAACGCGCACGTCTCATATTCGGGATAACGTCCCGGATATGAGAAGCGAAGGTCCCGACCCCGTCGACGCCCGGATCGGTGCCCGGCTCGCCGAACTCCGGGCTCAACGCGGCTGGTCCCTGGGGGAGTTGGCCGAGCGGAGCGGAGTGAGCAGGTCGACCCTGTCCCGGGCCGAGCGTGCGGAGATCAGCGCCACCGCGGCCGTCCTCAACCGCCTCTGCCACGTCTACGGACGCACCATGTCGCAGCTGCTCGGCGAGGTCGAGGCGGAACCGGCCCCGCTGGTCCGGGCGGCCGAGCAGCAGGTGTGGCAGGACCGCGCCTCCGGTTTCGTCCGCCGGTCCGTGTCCCCGCCGCACGCCGGCCTGCGCGGCGAACTGGTCGAGGGCCGGCTCGCCCCGGGCGCCGACATCGCGTACGACCGCCCGCCCGTGTCCGGGCTGGAACAGCACCTGTGGGTCCTGGAGGGTGCGCTGGAGGTGACCGTCGGCGACACCGGCCACCGTCTCGACGCGGGCGACTGCCTGCGGATGCGGGTCTTCGGGCCGACGAGGTTCCGCTGCGCCGGGCCGCGAGAGGCCCGCTATGTGCTGGCGGTGGTGCGGCCGTGAGGGTGCTGCGCTGGAGCGAGGCCCAAGTGCGGGACGGCAGCGAGGAGTTGGCCGGACTGCTGACCGACACCGTGGCCGGGGGCGCCTCGGTCGGCTTCCTCGCGCCGCTCGGGCGGGCGGAGGCGGCCGCCTGGTGGCGGGAGCGGGCCGACGCGGTGGCGACCGGGCGGCTGGCGGTGTGGGTGGCCGTGGACGACACGGACCGTGTCGCGGGCACGGTGAGCCTGGCCCTGCCCGACAAGCCCAACAGCCGCCACCGCGCCGAACTCGTGAAGCTGATGGTGCACCGCTCCGCGCGCGGGCAGGGCCTCGGCCGCAGACTCCTTGCCACCGCCGAGGACGCGGCCACCGCCACCGGCCTCACTCTCCTCCACCTGGACACCGAGACCGGCAGCCCCGCCGAACACCTCTACCGCTCGGCCGGCTGGAGCGAGGCCGGCAGCCTCCCCGACTACGCCGCGAACCCGGCGGGCGAACTGCGCCCGACGACCCTCTACTACAAGCGGGTGGGTCCGCCGACCGGGTGACTGTCAGTGGCAGGGGCTACCGTGCGTGGCATGCCGGATGCTGAAGACGTACGCCGTATCGCTCTGTCCCTGCCGGACACCACGGAGAAGATCGCCTGGAGCATGCCCACGTTCCGGGTGGCCGGGAAGATGTTCGCCACGCTGCCCGAGGACGAGACGTCCATCGCCGTGCGCTGCCCCAAGGAGGAGCGCGACGAACTGGTCATGGCGGAGCCGGGGAAGTTCTGGATCGCCGACCATGAGGCCCAGTTCGCCTGGGTGAGAGCGAGACTCGCCGCGCTGGAGGGCGAGGAGGAGCTGCGCGACATCCTCGCCGACTCCTGGCGACAGGCTGCCCCGCCCCGACTCCTGGACGTTTACCCGGAGTTGGGCCTGCCCGGCGGCAGCTGAAAATCCCTCGGCGGAGGCAGGGGCGGCGTGGCATGATCCCGCGCGGCGGGGATGCCCCGGGGTGGGGAGGGGAGCGTACGAGTGACGGGTACGGACGCACGGCGTGACATCGTCGGCACCGGCACCGGCACCGACACCGGCACCGGGGTTCGGCACAAGGCCGGTGCCGAGCCACCGGCCGTCTGGTCGCGGGACTTCGCGCTGTTCTTCGTCGCCCGTGCCGTCGCCCGCCTCGGCGACACCATGCTGCCCGTGGCGCTCGCCGCCGGTCTGCTGGAGCACGGGTACGGCGCGGGCGCGGTCGGTCTCGCCATGGCCTCCTCCGTCGCCGCCTTCGCCGGACTCGTCGTCCTCGGCGGGGTCATCGCCGACCGGTTCAGCACCCGCAGGCTGATGATCGGCGCCGACCTGGTCCGGCTCGTCACCCAGTCCTTCGCCGCCGGTCTCTTCTTCACCGGGCACGTGGTCCTGTGGCAGATCTGCGTCATCGGTGTCGTCAACGGCGTGGCCGCGGCCGTCTTCCAGCCGGGGGTGGCCAGCACCGTGCCCCGTCTCGCCCCCGACATCCAGGGGGCGAACGGTGCGATCCGGATCGCCGAGTCGTCGGCGCAGCTTGCCGGACCGGCCGTCGCCGGCCTCCTGGTCGGCTTCGTCTCGCCCGGCGGCCTGTTCGCCGTGCACGCCACCACCTACGCCACCAGCGCCCTGTGCCTGCTCCTCCTCCGGCTGCCTCCGCTCCCCGCGGCCGCCCGCACCGCCGGTCCCGGCCTGCGCGCCTTCCGGGCCGACCTGGTGGAGGGCTGGCGGGAGTTCCGGTCGCGGACCTGGCTGTGGGGCGTGATCGCCGTGTGGTGCGTGTACATGATCGCCGTCTGGGGGCCGACGGTCCCGCTCGTCGCCACCGAGGTCGTCCAGCACCACGGTCCCCGCGCCTACGGCCTGGTCAACTCGGCCCTCGGCGCGGGCACCGTGATCGGCGGCCTGCTCGCCCTCAGACTGCGCCCCCGCCGCATGCTGCGGGCCGGTGCGCTCGCCCTGTTCGCCTTCTTCGGCTTCCCGGCGACCGTCGGCGCCGGCCTCGGCGTGCCGGCCATGGCGGCCGGGGCGGCGGTGGCCGGGGCCGGGATGTCGTTCTGGGGGGTGATGTGGGCGACCAGCGTGCAGACCCAGGTCCCGTCCGACGTCCTCAACCGCATCCACGCCTACGACGTGGCAGGCTCCCTGGCGATGATGCCCGTGGGCCAGGCCCTCGCGGGCCCGGCGGCCGCAGCCCTCGGCGCCGACCACGTCCTGCTGGTCTCCGCCGTGATGAGCGTGCTGGTGGCCGCGGCCCTGCTCTCGGTCCCGGCGATACGGGGCCTGGTGCGAGCGGAGACGCAGACACCGACGCACTGAGCAGGCGCCGCGGCCGGGCTGGTGTGGGTTCCCGCGGGTGTTCGGGACTGGGGTGCGATGGGCGTGGCGTGTTCGCGTGGCTGCCGTCCGCGTGCTGAGCAGGCGCTCCGGTCGGGTCCGCATGCCCTCCTGCCCGCGCCCCGGTCGGGTCCCCATGGCCCCCCGCCCGCGCCCCGAGCCGCCGCCGGTCTCACGCGCGCACGGATGGCCGCCCCGCCCACACGAACGCGCCGATCCGCTCCCGCAGAGTCCGTGCGTCGAGCCCGTGCGCGGCGATGTGCTCCGCGACCGTGCCGTACCGCCGCAGCTCACGGCGTCCCACGCCGAGGCCGAGCACCCGGTGCGGCGCATCCGCCAGTGCCTCGCTCACCGCTGCCGTCGACGTTCCCGCGAGGTACGGCTCGACGAGGACGACGTCCGTGCCCGCGGACTCCGTGGCCCGGCGCAGCCCGGCCGCGTCGAAGGGTCGTACGGTCGTCGCGTAGAGCACGGTCATGTCCAGGCCCTCCGTGGCGGCGAGTACCGCGTCCAGCATGGGCCCGACCGCGACGACCACCCCGGCGCGCCCCTCGCGGACCGTCACGAAGTGCTCCCCGTCGACCGCCAGCCCCTGCCGGTTGGCCTGCACGGAGAGCCGGACGTAGACCTTGTCGTCCCCCGCAGCGACCGCGCGCCGCAGCAGCGTCTCGGCCTCGTCGGGATGTCCGGGCACGTGCACGGTCCAGCCGTCCAGGGTGTCGAGCAGCGCCACGTCGGCGGGCGCCATGTGGGTGTAGCCCCCGGCCGGCCAGTCGAAGGAGGCGGCCGCGCTCACCAACACCGCTCCGGTGTCCTGGTGCCCGAGGTCCAGCTTGACCTGCTCGAAGGGCCGCTCCACGAGAAAGCTGGCGAAGGTGTGTACCACCGGCCTGAGCCCGGTGAGCGCGAGACCGGCGGCGGCCCCGACCAGCAGCTGCTCGCGGATGCCGACGTTGATCACCCGGTCCGGATGCCGGCGCAGGGCCTCGGCGAAGCCGTCCTTGCCGATCTCGGCGAGGACGACCGCGACCCGCGGATCCTCGTCCAGCAGCCGGGAGACGACGGGGGCGAAACGGTCACGCATGGTGTCCATGAGGGCTGGACCCTTTCCACTGAGTTCTGACGGGAGGGACGGGAGGGGCTAGAGGGGCGAGAGGGACGGGAGGAGCTGGAAGATTCAGGCGTTCTTCGGCTCGACGCGGGCCACGACCACATGCGGGCGCCCCGGGTGCGGCGCGGTGAACGCGGCGTACAGGGCCTCGTGGTCCCGCCCGTCGACGGTCACCGCGGACCAGCCCGCTGCCTCGAACCGGGCGGCGATCCCGCCGGGCCGGGCATGGCTGGCGGAGGAGTTGTCGATCACGATGGTGTGCAGCCGTTCGAGCCCGGCGGGCCCCGCGAAGGCGATCGCCTCGTGGTTGCTGCCCTCGTCCAGCTCGGCGTCCCCGATCAGCACCCAGACGCCCGGCTCGTGCAGCCCCTGCGCGCGCAGCCCCAGCGCGCTGCCCACGGCGATCGGCAGCCCGTGCCCCAGCGACCCGCTGCCGATCTCGGCCCCCGGCACCAGCACCCGGTCGGGGTGGTGCCCGAGCGGGGAGTCGTACGACCCGAACCCTGGCAGCCACTCGACGGGCACGAAGCCCTTCGCCGCCAGCACCGCGTAGTACGCCATCGGCCCGTGCCCCTTGCTCAGCAGGAACCGGTCCCGGGCGGGATCCTCGCGCCGCTCCGGCGTGACCCGGAGCACCCGGTCGTACAGCACCCACAGCGCGTCGAGCGTGGAGGTGGCCGCCGGGCCGTGCTTCTCGTCGCCCGTCATGAGCGCCATGAGCCGGGGCAGGTCGTCGTAGCCGTAGGTGCGGGTGTCGTCCGCTGCGATCTTCATGTCGAAGATCGTGCAACCTCAACCAAGCTTGAGGTCAACAGGAAAGAGTGCGCGACCACCGAGCCGAGTGCGGTATTGTTTCCCTGCACGTTTCGACCGGGGAAACCCCAGGTCAAACGGGCACCGGGACGTGGCGCAGCTTGGTAGCGCACTTGACTGGGGGTCAAGGGGTCGCAGGTTCAAATCCTGTCGTCCCGACCAGCTTTGTTGCCGGTCGGAGGCCGTCTTCTCAGAGATGAGGAGATGGCCTTTTCCGTGTCTGCTTCCGATTCCGTTTCCATTTCCGCGGGACTCTCGGTCTCCCCGTCGGGGAGCATCGGGCCGTGGCCGCCGGTGGCGATCCTGGCCGCCATCCCGGCCAGCTGATGGCAGGCATGCGCGATCTCCCGCTGGGTCGTGTTCCGCTCGCTGACGACTGCCGCGAGCAGCAGTGCGGTCAGCGCGGCGGAGCCGTTGAACGCCTGCAGGGTGATCATGTCGGTGAGCAGGTCGTGACCGGCGAACGGGCCGCTCTGCCGGCCGGCGGCGATGATCGCGAAGGTCGACACGGCCAGTGCGCAGGGCGCGGCCCCGGCCAGCTGGAAGCGGAAGGCCGCCCAGACCAGCAGCGGGAAGCCGAGGAACAGCAGCGGCGTGGGGCCGGTCTCGATGAAACCGATGGTGGCAGTGGCGGCCAGCAGCAGCAGCCCTTCCACCCACCGGGCCGGTGTCGCCTCCCTCGGCCGGCGTGCCGAACTCAGGACGAGCAGGACCGGCGTGACCACCAGGACACCCATCGCGTCGCCGGTCCACCAGACGGACCACGTGGGCCAGAAGTCGCCGGAGGTCAGTACCCCGGAGAGGACCAGGGTCCCGGTGCCCACCGTCGCGCTGACCAGCATCCCGGTGAACGCGCCGAGAAAGATCAGGGCCAGCGCGTCCCGGAAGCTGTCCAGCTCTTTGCGGAACCCGGAACGGTACAGCAGCCCGTAGGAGCACAGGGGCGCGAGGGTGTTTCCCGCCACGATCGCCAGCACGGCCGGGAGCGACGGCCCCAGCGGGATGTTGACCAGGAACGCGCCGAGCGCGATCCCGGGCCAGACCCGCGGGCCGCGCAGGAGCAGGCTCGCCACCGCGATACCGCTGGGCGGCCACAGCGGCGTGACCTGGCCGCGCACCAGCTGCTGGAGCAGTCCCACCTTGGCAGCGCCGAAATACAGCCCGGCGATGACACAGATCTCGAGGACGGCCAGCCCGGCGTGCCCGAGCCGTTCATGCGGTACGACAGCCATCGGGCGACCTCCGCGTCCATCGCCCCGAAGCCCATCATCCGTCGGATCCCGCGGATCCTCCACGCCACCGCTCAGGCGTCCGGAGTGCGCACGGCGAGGATGGCCATGTCGTCGTGACCGTCGCTGGGATGGTGCTCGGCCAGCGCCTGGACGAACTCCTGCAGGGGCAGGGCAGCATGTTCCGTGGCGAGCTTCGCCAGCTCGGCCAGACTCTCGTCGATGGCGTGGCCGGGATGTTCGATCAGTCCGTCGGTGAAGAAGACCACGGTGGCGGCCGGAGGCAGGAAGCGGGAGTGGTCGGGGCGCGTCTGCTCGGTGTCGACCCCGAGCGGCAGCCCGGGCTCGGCGAACAGGAACTCCATGTGGTGCTCGGGGGTGATCAGCAGGGGCGGGACGTGGCCCGCGGTGCTCCAGCGCAGCCGCCAGCCCGATCCCTCGGGTTCGATCCGGGCCAAGGTGGTGGTCGTGACGGGATTGTCCGTGGTGGCCTGCAGGGCCCGGTCGAGCTGGGTGAGGACCGTGCCGGGCGGATTGCTCTGGTCGAACAGCAGCGCGCGCAGCATGTTGCGGGTGGAGGCCATGGCGGCCGCCGCATGCAGGTCGTGCCCGACGACGTCGCCGATGACGACCGCCACGACGTTGTCGGGCAGGGGGATGGCGTCGTACCAGTCCCCGCCGACCTGACTGGGCTCGGCGGCGGGCTGGTAGATGGCGGCGGCGGTGAAGGGCCGCAGGTCGGGCAGGGTGGGCAGCAGCAGCCGCTGGAACTGCTCTTCCCGGACGCGTACCCGTTCGAACAGGCGGACGTTCTCGATCGCGATGCCGGCGGCGCTCGCCAGGGCGAGGACGACGTTCTCGTCGTGCACGTCGAAAGGCTGTCCGTCGCGCCGCTCGGCGAGGTAGAGGTCGCCGTAGATCTCGCCGCGCACGCTGATGGCGACGCCGAGCAGGGTGCGCATGCACGGATGGCCGGGCGGGAAACCGGCGGAGGACGGATGGGCCGGGATGTTCTCGACCCGCAGGGGTTCGGGGTGGCGGATCAGATGGCCGAGGACACCCCGCCCCCGTGGCAGGCCGACGTCGGCCAGATCGTTGCGTTCCTGCTCGGACAGTCCGGCCGTGATGAACTGTTCCAGGCGCTCCCCGGACTCGTTGAGCACCCCCAGTGCTCCGTAGCGGGCGCCGACCAGGTCCATGGCGGTGGTGACGATACGGTGCAGCACCGCGGGCAGCTCCACCTCCCGGCTGATGGCCACCACCGACTCCAGCAGACCCTGCAGCCGGTCCATGGAGGACATCAGGTCGCGCAGGATGTCGTCGATCCGGCCCAGCTCGGAACGCAGGCGCACTTGCAGGTCGGGCAGGCGCGGCTGCCTCGGCAGTCTCCCCGCCCTCTCCCTCGCCATTGGGTTCCGGCCTCCTGACACGATCCGATCAAGCGGCTGCGTTGCCTTTCGATTGTGGCATCGGTGAGCGGATTCAGGCGCTCCGGACGTCCCGCCGGGACAGTGCGAGGTACCCGACCAGCCCGAGGATGGCCACCGTCCAGGACAGCGTCACCGGGCCGAGGCCCAGTCCGAGGCCGCCCCGGTGCGGCTCCAGGGCCATCCAGTCGGCGAGCGAGGCGCCGAGGGGGCGGGTGATGACGTACGCCGTCCAGAACGCGGGCACCGCGCCGAGGGTGCCCGCCCCGTGGGCGAGGGCCGGGACGCAGATCGCCACGGCGAACAGGGCCGCCGAGCCGAGGTAGCCGAAGCCGATGGACGCGGTGAGGTCGCCCGCGGCCGTGCCGAGCGCGAACGTGGCGAGGACGGCGGCCCAGTAGAACGTCTCGCGGCGGCGGGTGCGGATGCTGTGGATCGACAGGGTCCGCTCGCTCGCGTACCAGAGGGCGAAGACGGCGGCCAGGGCGACCATGAAGAGGGGCGTCGAGAAGGCGTAGGGCACGCCGAGGCCCACGTGCAGCACGTCGGCCGCCATCGTGCCGAACACGCTGACCATGACGATCGCCGTCCAGTAGACCCAGGCCACGTACCGGCGGACGGCGAACTGCACCGCGAGCGACGCCGCCAGGGCCAGACCGCCGAGGCCGACCGCCGGGACGGGGCCGAGCA
The DNA here is from genome assembly GCF_042895235.1 of Streptomyces sp. NPDC001410. Lineage (NCBI taxonomy): Bacteria > Bacillati > Actinomycetota > Actinomycetes > Kitasatosporales > Streptomycetaceae > Streptomyces > Streptomyces sp. NPDC001410. Next base: position 649,635 of record NZ_JBIAWE010000001.1, on the reverse strand, counting down.
GGTGCGCCAGGAGGTCGGACGCGGTCTCGCCCATGCCGGTGGTGAGGACCTTGATGATCCAGAAGTAGACGGTGACCTCGGGCACCTTGTTCGCGCCCGCACGGATGCGGGCGCGGGCTCCGGCATGGTCGTGGGGCCGCTGGTCGAGGACGTGCTCTGTGCTCATGGCCGCACCCTCGCATGGTCAACTGCCCCTTCCCCAGACCCCTTTGCCATAGTTTTGGGGCTTCTGGTGCAGGTGTTGCCACGGGCCGCCACAGGCCTGAACACAACCTGAACGCATCCGGGAAGGCCCTGGTCAGAGACCTGACTGGCCTGATAGGCAGGCCAGTCACCCAGGCGACCTGCGTCAGGACACGACACCCACGTGGGCGAGGGCCTGCTTCAGCAGCACCCCGTGCCCGCCCGGCATCTCGCTCTCCACGACCGGCGAGAGGGCCTCCTGCGGGCTGAACCACACCAGGTCCAGCGCGTCCTGCCGGGGCCGGCAGTCGCCGGTCACCGGGACGACGTAGGCAAGGGACACCGCGTGCTGGCGCGGGTCGTGGTACGGCGTGATGCCGGCCGTCGGGAAGTACTCGGCGACCGTGAACGGCTGCAGGGAGGCCGGCACCCGGGGCAGCGCGACCGGGCCGAGGTCCTTCTCCAGATGGCGCAGCAGCGCGTCACGGACCCGCTCGTGGTGCAGGACGCGGCCGGAGACCAGGGTCCGGCTGACCGTTCCGTCCGGGCCGATGCGCAGCAGCAGTCCGATGCTCGTGACTTCGCCGCTGTCGTCCACGCGCACGGGCACGGCCTCGACGTACAGGATCGGCATCCGGGCCCTGGCCATTTCCAGCTCGTCCGTGGTCAGCCAGCCGGGCGTGGTTTCGGTCATGTCAGACATTGCTTGATCATACTTTCCGGGTGGGGCGCGCGCTCAGTCACGGGCCGGATCGTTTGCGGGGAGTCCGTACAGTCGGCGGGCGTTGTCACGGCCCGTCCAGGTCGCGATGCGCAGGGCGTCGGGCAGGCTCAACTCGTCGGCGTCCACCCGGGACTGGAGTATTCCGGCCAGTCCCCGCCGGAAGGACAGTGCGCCCAGGTGGTGGAACTCGGCCACACCGTAGGCGTCCGAGCTGTACAGCAGTTTGCGGAACGGGGTGATCTCCAGAGCCTCCTCCAGCACCGCCCGGGAGCGGGCCGGGCCGGTGTAGTGCAGGGCCAGGCCGACGTCCAGGTACACCTGCTCGAACACCGTGGCCAGGTAGGCCGCCTGGCGGTGGTACGGCCAGCAGTGCAGCAGCAGGACCGGGATCGTGCCCGCCGTCAGGTGCAGCCAGTCGGTGAGCAGGGCGGGGTCGGCGCAGTGCAGCCGCAGGTCGGCGTCGCCGAAGCCGGTGTGCAGCTGGAGGGGCAGGCCGAGGTCGACGGCCGTCCACAGCAGGTGCCGTACGAGGACCGGGTCGGTCAGACGCCCACCGCCCGCGAGCCAGTGCCGGGCGGCCTGCGTCACCTCCGCCTGCGCGGGGCGCTCGGGGGCGAGCGCGAAGCCGGTGCGGTAGGCGGCCACCGACTTCACCGCGACCACTCCGGGCCGCCGTACGGCCTCCTCGGCCGCCGCCGGGAACACGGCCGCGTACTCGCCCGCCTCGACACCCCGCGCGGCCACGGCCTCGGCGACCTGTTCGAGCCGTACGACCTCGTGGGCGGCGGCGCCCGCGGCCGCGGCCAGTTCGGCGGGGGAGGTGACGGGGTGCGGGGCGTAGCCGGTGTCGACGCAGAAGACCTCGGCTCCGGCGGCGGTCAGGAACCGGCGGTTGACCTCGCGCCAGCCGAGTTCGGCGCGCCGGGCCAGATAGTCGGCGGGAGGTGCGTGCCGGGGCAGGTCCAGCAAGGGCGCGCAGTGTCGGCGTACGGCCACGCCGACCGGGCTGTCGAAGGTCGAGCTGCCGGGCCAGGCCTCTCCCTCGGTGATCAGCGACTCGAACTGCTCGGGCGCGAGATCGGCCGCGACGGCGCCGTGGCAGTGGTGGTCGACCAGCGGCAGCGCGGCGAGCGCCTCGTGGACGGGGCCGGGGCCAGGGGCGGGCATGGTCAGTACTTCCAGCGGTAGGCGGCCGCCACCTGCGCGTCGTCCAGCCCGTCCACGGCGGCCGCCTCCCCGAGCCGTACGGCGGTCACCGCGTCCGCCAGGACCGGGCCCAGCGCGGCCCGCAGGACCTGGTCGGCACGGAACTCCTCGACGGCCTGCGGCAGCGAGGTCGGCAGGCGCGCGACCCCGAGGGCGGCCGCCTCGTCCGGGCCGTACCGGGCCGGGTCCCCGGTGATCTCCTCGGGCAGCGGCAGGGACGCCGTCATCCCGTCGAGGCCGGCGGCGATGACACAGCCCAGCGCGAGATACGGGTTGGCGGCCAGGTCGACCGGCTTGATCTCCATGTTGGCGTCCTGGTCCCGGCGGCCCGCCGTGCCGGTGACGATCCGCAGCGCGGCCTCGCGGGTCTCCCGGCCCCAGGCGGTGAACACGCCCGCCCAGCGGGAGGGTTTGAGCCGTAGATAGCTGGCCGGGCTAGGCGCGGTGACCGCCGTCAGCGCCGGCAGGTGGGCGAACACTCCGGCCACGAACGACTCCGCCTCGGCCGTCATGCCGTACCGGCCCTCGCCGCCGGAGTGCAGGTTCACCCCGCCGCGCCAGCAGGACAGGTGCAGATGGCCGCCGTTGCCGACGCCCTCGGGGAGGAACGCGGGCGCGAAGGAGACCCGCAGCCGGTGCCGTTGCGCCACCGCCCGGATCGTCTGCCGCACCAGCACGCTGCGGTCGGCCGCCGCCACCGGGTCCCGTGCGCCCACCGAGACCTCGAACTGCCCGGCCGCGTACTCGGGATGGATCTGGTCCACGTCCACGCCCTGTGCCGCGAGCGCCGCCAGCAGGTCGGCGGTGTAGTCGCCCAGCTCGATCTGCCGGGCCGCGCCGTACGCCGGCCCGGACACCGCCGGGACGAACTCCGCACCGGGCGCCGTGTCGAGGCCGACCGCCCACTCGACCTCGACGGCCGCCTTGAAGGCGAGGCCGTGCCGGTCGGCGGCGTCGGCGACGATCCGGCGCAGAAAGGTCCGGGCGCAGCCGGGGTGCCGCTCGCCCTCCTGCGTGATCCGGTCCACGGGCGCCCACGCCCAGCCGGGCTGCCCGGCCAGGACCACCAGCTGGTCGAGGTCGGGGTAGAGCCTGAGGTCGCCGTCGGGGGAGCCGAGGACGTCGGTGGTGACGATCGAGTCGTCGGCCAGGAACGTGTCGAACACCGGTGACATGCCGACACCCCAGGACACGGCGGCCTCCAGGCGTGCCGTCGGGATCGTCTTGACCCGGCCGATGCCCGCCGTGTCCACATAGGCCAGGACGATCCCGTGCACGCCCCGGGCGGCCAGCTCGGCGGTGAGCGAGGCCACCCGACGCAGGTCGCCGGGGCGCCCGCCGGGCACCGGGTCGGCAAGGGTGGTCATACGTCCTCCTCGGCGGGCCAGGTCCGGACAGGGCCCAGGCCCCGGTGTCGTCGGCCTCAGGGTTTCACGGCCACCGCGCCGTACTGCGGTACCGCGGCTGCACCGGGCTCGGCGTGCCATCGCGAGCACGGCACCAGACCCGGTTCGACCGGCTCCAGACCGTCGAGGAACGAGGCGATCTCGGCGCCGCTGCGGGCGGTGATCGGCGGGGTGGCGTTGGCGTTCCAGAACTCCATCGCGGCGATGTTGCCCTCGCCGCCCACCTCGGCGTCGAAGGTCGGGTGGGTGAGCACCAGGTGACTGCCGGACGGGACCGCCGCCATGATCCGCCGCACGATGTCCCGGGCCGCCTCGGTGTCCAGGACGAAGTTGAGGATGCCCAGCATCATCACCGCGACCGGCCGGTCCAGGTCGAGCGTGTCGCCGGCGCGGCGCACGATGGCGTCCGGGTCGTGCACGTCGGCGTCGATGTAGTCGGTGACGCCCTCGGGGGAGCTGGTGAGCAGGGAGCGGGCGTGCACGAGCACGATCGGGTCGTTGTCGACGTACACGATCCGCGACTCGGGCGCGATCCGCTGGGCGATCTCGTGGGTGTTGTCGACCGTCGGGAGCCCGGTGCCGACGTCGAGGAACTGGCGCAGCCCGCGCTCCTCGGCCAGGTACCGCACCGCCCGGCCCAGGAAGTCCCGGTCCGCACGGGCCACCGACCGGATCACCGGGAACATCCCGGCGACGTGCTCGCCGACCTGCTGGTCGACCTCGTAGTTGTCCTTGCCGCCGATCCAGTAGTTCCAGACCCGCGCGTTGTGCGCCACGGAGGTGTTCAGCCTCGCCGGTCCGGCCGTCGGGGAGTCGCCCGCGCTCACGTCGCCGCCCTTCTCCTGTGCGGTTGTCGTGGTCATTGTGCCGCCCGTTGATCTCGCTGTCCCGGGAAACGCGCAGCGTGAGGGTTTGGCCACCCTCCGGGGCATCCGGTTGCACCTCCGAGGCGTCCGGTCGCATGAGGAACACTGGAACCCTCGGTTCCTACCCGCCCGCCCACCGCGTATCCCGTTCCCGACCGGAAGAAGGACATGCCCGCCACGCCCGCGTCCCTGCTCGAAACCCCCGGCCTGCCCGCCGGCTCGGCCGACATCCGGCTCGTCGTCACCGACATGGACGGCACCCTGCTGGACGACGCCAAGCGGATACCCGACGGCCTGTGGCCGACGCTCGCCGAACTGCGCCGCCGCGGCGTGCTGTTCAGCCCGGCGAGCGGGCGTCAGTACGCCACGCTGGCCCGGCAGTTCGCCGAGGTCGCCGAGGGCATGGTGTTCATCGCGGAGAACGGCACCTATGTGGTCCGCGACGGTGTGGAGCTGAGCTCCGACGTGCTCGACCGGTCCGTCGCCGCGGACCTCGCCCGGATGGTACGGCGCCTGGTCGCGGACGGCGTCGACGTCGGCGCGGTGGTCTGCGGCAAGCGGTCGGCGTACGTCGAGCGGACCGACGGGGCGTTCCTGGCGGAGGTGCGCAAGTACTACGTCGAGCACCGGATCGTCGAGGACGTCACCGCCGTCGAGGACGACGTGATCAAGGTGGCGCTGTTCGACTTCGGTTCCGCCGAGCACACCACGGCCCCGGCCCTCGACGCGTTCACCGCCAGCCACCAGGTCGTCGTCTCCGGCGAGCACTGGGTCGACGTCATGAACCGCACCGCCAACAAGGGCGCCGCCCTGCGCGGCCTGCAGCGCGAGCTGGGCATCACGCCCGCGCAGACCATGGTGTTCGGCGACTACCTCAACGACCTGGAGATGCTGGACGCCGCCGACTGGTCCTTCGCCATGTCCAACGCCCACCCGGAGGTCGTCCGCCGGGCCCGCCATCTCGCCCCGTCCAACAACGAGAACGGGGTGCTGCGGACCATCGCGCACGTTCTCGGTCTCTAGCTGCGCCGTACGGCTCGACGGGACTGTCAACTCCTCATACGCGAAGCGCTCCGTCGTCGTCGGGGCCTTGGTTCAGCCGCTCGGGGGAGGGCGGGACCGAGGAGCTCGGCACGATCATCCGTGCCGATCGACTGGCAGGAGTGCTGACGCATGAACAACGCAAGGGCCGTCCGGCTTCTGGCGATCGCCCTCGTGGTGATGTCCGCCGCGCTGATGGCGGTGGTCGCCGCGTGGGGTGCCCGGGCCACCGGGGCGAGCTGGCCCGACGTTCTGCAGCGCGGCGGAGTCGCGTTCGGGGGCACCATAGGCGTGTCTGCCGCGCTCGCTGCTCTGTACCGGGCGATCGGGGGCAGTGGCGGACAGTGGCAGCCGCGCGCGGTTCAGCGCTTCAGGCCGACCGCGCCGTACAGCGAGATCGGTCCGTCCGGTTCGCTCTCGGGGCGCCAGTCCGCCACGGAGACGATGCCGGGCTCCAGCAGGTCGAGCCCCTTGAAGAACGTGCCCACTTCGGCCTGTGAGCGGGCCACCAGGGTCACCCCGCCGGCGGCGTACGCGGCGATGCCCTTGCGGACGTTCTCCGGTTCGAAGTCGGCCGTCATCGTGGACAGCACCAGGCTGCTGCCCGGCGCCAGCGCGTCGACCAGCGTGGTGACCAGTTCGTGGGCGCCGTCCTCGTCGGCGACGAAGTGCAGCAGGGCGATCAGGGACAGGGCGACGGGGCGGTCGAAGTCCAGGACGCGGCCCGCCTGTTCGAGGATGGCGCGCGGATCGCGGGCGTCGGCCTGGACGTACTCGGTCACACCCTCGGGGGTGCCGCGCAGCAGCGCGTTCGCGTGGGCCAGCACGATCGGGTCGTTGTCGACGTAGACGACGCGGGCGTCCGGGGCGACGGACTGGGCGATCTGGTGCAGGTTGGGCTCGGTCGGTATGCCGGTGCCGATGTCCAGGAACTGGCGGATGCCGGCCTCCTGGGCCAGCGCGCGCGTGGTCCGGCGCATGAACCCCCGGTTGGCGAGGGCGGCCCGCGGGGCGCCGCCCCCGTCGATCGCCGCGATCCGGCGGCCGAGTTCCTCGTCGACGGGGTAGTTGTCCTTGCCGCCGAGGAACCAGTCGTACACCCGCGCCGGATGCGGCCGGGTGGTGTCGATCTCCTGAGCGGCCGGCTCGGTCCCCGTCACGTCCTGCTCCTCCGTTCGAGAGGCCCCCTTGCAGTCCGGGGGCATGCCAGCAGTCTGACACGATCTTGGGGTGGGGCGGAGGTGGTCTTCGGTTGCTTGTCCGTCCGGAGTGTTCTGCCAACGTGCCTGTCGGCGCGGCCGGTTGGGGTTCTGATCAGTGGGGGAGTGCCGGATCCGCCGGGCCGGCCGGGTGCGCCGCGTGCGTTCCACCGGGACGCTGACGCAGCTCCGCGTCGAGGAAGCGGAGCACCTCCGCGAAGACGTCCGCGCGGTCCGTCTCGTTGAACACCTCGTGCCGCGCCCCGGCGAAGATCCGCTCGGTCAGCCGGCCGCCGCTGAGGCGCTCCACCCCGACCCTGCTCCCCGGCAGCGGAACCAGCCGGTCGTCGTCCCCGTGCAGCCACAGCAGCGGCAGCGGGCCGATGTCCCCGCCCTCGGCCACGGTCTCCAGGGTGCGGACGAACGCCCGTAGCGTCGGCCGCTTCATCGGGCCGTGCCAGACCAGCGGGTCGGCGGCGTAGGCGGCGCCCACCGCCGGGTCCCGGGAGAGCGCGGCCGGGCTGATCGGGGTGTTCGGGATCTCGGGCAGGGCCAGCAGCCGCCCGGGCAGCTCCCAGACGCCGATCACCGGCCCGGACAGGATCAGCGCGCTCAGCTCCGCGCCGTAGCGCTGGGCGTGCCGGGCAGCGATCAGGCCGCCCATGGAATGGCCGACCACGACGAGGGGCAGGCCCGGATGCGCGGCGCGGGCGAGGTCCGCCGCCGCGTGCACGTCGGTGACGACGTCCTCGAAGTCCTCGATCACCACCCGATCACCGGCAGATTTTCCGTGCCCGACGTGATCGGGCCCGTACACCGCCGCCCCGTGCGCGTTGAGAACGCCCGCCAGTTCGTCGTAGCGACCGGCGTGTTCCCCGTACCCGTGCACCACGAGGGCCAGATAGCGCGGCTCCGGGTGCGGCCACTCGCGTACGACGATGCCGTCGAGGATGTGCTCGCGGACGTCGGCCATGTCTCCTCCGGCTGTCTGGGTGAAGGTTCCGGAGGATCTTCCCAGGGAGCCGCTCGGAGGTCTATAGTCCAAAACTAGCAGTGCTAATTAAGTGCGCCTGGCGCACACCCGTAGATTCGTGCTGATCCACAGCGTCGTAGGTCAGGAGTCCCAGCCGTGCGTCCCGTCCACTTCGCGGCCGCCCGCCGCACCCCCATCGGCAAGCTCCGCGGAGCCCTGTCCGCCGTACGGCCCGACGAACTCGCAGCGACCGTGATCCGCCACCTGGTGGCCGACCTGCCGGCGCTCGACCCCGCCCGCATCGACGACGTCTACTGGGGCGCCGCCAACCAGGCCGGCGAGGACAACCGCAACGTCGCCCGCATGGCCGCGCTGCTGGCCGGCCTGCCCGAGACCGTGCCCGGCGCCACCGTCAACCGGCTGTGCGCCTCCGGCCTCGAAGCCGTCACCACCGCGGCCCGCACCATCGCCGCCGGCGAGGCCGACATCGTGATCGCGGGCGGCTCCGAGTCGATGAGCCGCGCCCCCTTCGTCCTGCCCCGCCCCGACGAGGCCCTGCCGCACCGCATCGAGACCTTCGACACCCGGCTCGGCTGGCGCCTGGTCAACCCGGCCATGAAAGACCTGCACGGCCTGCTGGCCATGGGCGAGACCGCCGAGGAGGTCGCCGAACGGTACGGCGTCTCCCGCGCCCGGCAGGACGAGTTCGCGCTGCGCAGCCACCAACTGGCCGCCGCCGCACGCAAGAACGGCCACTTCGACGACGAACTCCTGCCCGTGGAGCGCCCGGACGGCGTCACGGTCGAGCAGGACGAGTGCGTCCGCGAGGACACCTCACTGGAGAAGCTGTCCCGCCTCAAGCCGGCCTTCCGCGCGGGCGGCACGGTCACGGCGGGCAACGCCTCGCCGATGAACGACGGTGCCGCCGGGCTCCTGCTGGTCAGCGAGGAGGCCCTGAACGAGCTGGGCCTGGAGTCCCTCGGCCGCTACGTCGCCGGTGCCTCGGCGGGCGTCCACCCCGACGTGATGGGCATCGGCCCGGTCCCCGCCACCCGCAAGGTGCTCGCCCGGGCCGGCTGGGAGATCGGCGACCTCCAGGAGGCCGAGTTCAACGAGGCGTTCGCCGCGCAGGCACTCGCCTGCGTCGACCAGCTGGGCATCGACCCCGAGCTGGTGAACCCCACCGGCGGCGCGATCGCCCTCGGCCACCCGCTCGGCTGCTCCGGCGCCCGCATCCTGACGACCCTGCTGCACCGCATGCGCCGCACGGGTGCGGAGCGGGGTCTGGCGACCATGTGCGTGGGAGTGGGACAGGGGAGCGCGGTGCTGGTCGAGCGGCACTAGCGATTCGTCGACAGGGGGCGAGGGGGGCTCCCCGCATGGGGATCAACGGGGTTTTCCCGCAAGGGGATTCGGTACACGAGCCGCAGCAAGGAAACGGAGCACCACTCCATGGCAACCCTGTCCGTCGCCGCCATCCTCGCCGAGAACGCCCGGCGCCGCCCCGAGAAGACGGCTCTGGTCGAAGGTGATCTGCGGCTCACCTTCGCCGAGGTGTGGCAGCGGGCCCTCGCCCAGGCCGGGGCACTGGCCGGACTCGGCGTACGGCCGGGGGACCGGGTGGCGCTGATGGCCCCCAACACCGCCGAGTTCCCGGTCGCCTATTACGCGATCGCCGCGGCCGGCGGTGTCGTGGTCCCCGTGCACCTGCTGCTGTCGACCGGGGAGGTCGAGCACGTTCTGCGCGACAGCGGGGCGACGCTGCTCCTCGTCCACCCGGCCCAGGCCGGGACCGGCCGGGCCGCAGCCGCCGCCACCGGCGTCCAGGCGGTCGCCCTGGGCGAGCAGTTCGAGAAGCTCGCCGCGGACGCCGAGCCGCTCCCGGCGTACCTCACCCGCGCCGCCGACGACCCCGCCGTGATCTTCTACACCAGCGGCACGACCGGCGTCCCCAAGGGCGCCGTGCTCAGCCACTTCAACCTGGTCATGAACGCCACCGTCAACGCCTTCGACGCCAACGACATCCGCGCCGACGACATCGCGCTCGGCGCGCTGCCCCTCTTCCACGCCTTCGGCCAGACCGTCTCGCTCAACTCCACCTGGCGGGCGGGTGCCACGCTCGTCCTGCTGCCCCGCTTCGACGCGGCCCGCGCCATCGAGCTGATGGCGAAGGAGGGCGTGAACACCTTCCACGGGGTGCCGACCATGTTCGTGGCGCTCGCGGCGGCCGCAGCGGAGGCCGGCGCCCTGCCCGCACTGCGTGTGTGCATCTCGGGCGGAGCCTCCCTCCCGGTCGCCGTACTGGAGCGGTTCGAGGCCGCGTTCGGCGCGCGGATCTACGAGGGGTACGGGCTGTCGGAGACCTCGCCGACGGCCACTGTCAACCAGCCCGTCTTCGGCACCAGGGCCGGCACCGTCGGCCACCCGCTGTGGGGCATCGACGTCGAGGTCGCCCGCGCCGAGGTGGAGGACCGGATCGACCTCCTGCCGCCCGGCGAACTGGGCGAGGTCGTCGTCCGCGGCCACAACGTCTTCTCCGGGTACCTCGGCCGCCCCGAGGCCACCGCCGAGGCCCTCGTCGACGGCTGGTTCCGCACCGGGGACCTCGGCACCAAGGACGAGGACGGCTTCCTCCGGATCGTCGACCGCAAGAAGGACGTCATCATCCGCGGCGGCTACAACGTGTACCCGCGGGAGGTCGAGGAGGTCCTGATGCGGCACCCCGAGGTCGCCCAGGTGGCCGTCATCGGCCTGCCCGACGACCTGCACGGCGAGGAGGTGTGCGCCGTCGTCGTGCCGGCACCGGGCACCGCCCCCGACGCCATCGGCATCACCGAGTGGTCCAAGGAGCACCTGGGCCGGCACAAGTACCCGCGCCGCGTGGAGTTCGCGGACGAGCTGCCGCTCGGGCCGAGCATGAAGGTGCTCAAGCGGGAGCTGCGGGCCCGCTACGGCGCCCGCTGAGCCGGGCCCGGCACACCGGTCCCGGCACGCCGGGCGTGCGGACCGCCTTGCGAGACGGTCCTTACGACGCCGGATGCGTGCGCATAGCATCGGTTCCCGCATGAACACGATGACGCTCTGGCACATATCCGGCTGGGAGTTCGCCGCCCTCGCCTTCGCGGCCCTGCTCGTGGGCTTCTCCAAGACCGCCGTCAGCGGGGCCAACACGGTCAGCCTCGCCGTCTTCGCGGCGGTCCTGCCCGCCCGCGCCTCCACCGGCGTGCTGCTGCCGGTCCTGATCGCGGGCGACGTGCTCGCCGTCCTCACCTACCGGCGGCACGCCCACTGGCCCACGTTGTGGCGGCTGTTCCCGGCGGTGGCGGCCGGCGTGGTGGTCGGCACGCTGTTCCTGGTGTGGGCCGACGACGAGGTCGTACGGACCTCGATCGGCGCGATCCTGCTGCTGATGGCCGGGGTCACGCTGTGGCGGCGGCGCGGGGCCGAGGCGGGGGACGAGCCGGACGCGGTGACCACCCGGGCGGGCCGGATGAAGGCCCGCTCGTACGGCGTCCTCGGCGGGTTCACGACGATGGTCGCGAACGCGGGCGGGCCGGTGATGTCGATGTATCTCCTGTCGGCGGGGTTCCGCAAGCTCGGCTTCCTCGGCACGTCGGCCTTCTTCTTCCTCATCGTCAACCTGTCCAAGGTGCCCTTCAGCGCCGGACTCGGCCTGATCGACGGCCGCTCGCTGCTCCTTGACGCGGCGCTCGTGGTGTTCGTCGTGCCCGGCGCGTTGTTCGGCAAATGGGCTGTGAACCGGATCAACCAGCGGTTGTTCGAGCAACTGGTGATCGCCGCGACGATCGTGGGCGGCCTGCAGCTGCTACTGCGCTAGCCCGAGCAGCGCCGGGAGATCCGCGAAGGTGTCCACGACGTGGTCCGGGGTCCCGCTCGCGCCGGCGAGCGTCTCCGGCTGGTACTTCCCCGTACGGACCAGCACCCCCGCGATGCCGACGCGCTGTGCCGCGAGCACGTCCGACTCGACGTCGTCGCCGACCATCAGCGCCTGGTCCGCAGTCACACCCAGCCGGGCCAGTGCCGCCTCGAAGAACGCCGGGGACGGCTTGCCCATGACCTCCGCCTCGACCCGCGCGGCCTTCTCCAGCCCGAGCAGGAAAGCGCCCGAGTCCAGCTGCAGCCCGGCCTCGGTCCGCCAGTACAGGTTGCGGTGCACGGCGAGCAGCCGTGCACCCTGCTGCAGAAACCCGAAGGCCCGGTTGAGCGCGGCGTAGTCGAACTCCGGCCCGGCACCGCCCAGGACGACCACGTCGGGACGTTCGTCGACCAGGGTGATGCCACCGAGATCCTCCTCGATGTCCCCGCTGTTGACCAGAGCGCATCGGGCACCCGGAAAGTGCTCGGCGAGGTGGGCGGCGGTGAGCGCGGGCGCGGTGAGGACGTCCTCGGCATCCACCTCGAAACCGGCTCCCGCCAGGGTTTCTGCGATCGACGCCCGCGTCCGGGACGTCGTGTTGGTCACCAGGGCCACGCCGAGACCGGCCGCGCGGATCCTCCGCAACGCCTCCACCGCACCCGGCAGCGGCTTCCAGGAGACGGTGAGGACACCGTCGATGTCGATCAGCACGGCACGCACGGATTCCACGGATTCCATGGCCGGACCCTAGCGACCCGGGCGGCGGATCGCTGCCGCTGACCTCGTACGCTCACCCCCATGTCCCCGCACATCCTGATCCTCGGCGGCACCACCGAGGCCCGGCGCCTCGCCGCCGACCTCGCCGCCCGCCCCGGAGTCAGGGTCACCACGTCACTGGCCGGCCGGGTCGCCCGCCCAAGCACGCTGGTCGGCGAGGTACGGATCGGCGGGTTCGGTGGCGCGGAGGGCCTTGCCGACTGGCTGCGCACGCATGGCGTGGACGCCGTCGTCGACGCCACGCACCCCTTCGCCGAGTCGATCACGGCGAACGCGGCCCGCGCGGCGACGGCCACCGGAGTGCCGGCGGTCGTCCTGCGCCGCCCCGGCTGGAGCCCGGGCCCCGGTGACCGCTGGTACGAGGTCGCGTCCCTGGCCGCTGCCGCCGAGGCCCTGCCCGGCCTCGGCCGCCGGGTGTTCCTCGCCACCGGCCGACTGGGCCTCGCGGCCTTCGCCCACCTGACGGACCTGCACTTCGTCGTACGGTCGGTCGACCCGCCCGAAGCGCCCCTCCCGCCGCACACCGAAATGATCCTGGCCCGCGGCCCCTTCACCCTCGCCGAGGAGACCGAGCTGCTGCGCGCCCATGCCATCGACGTGCTGGTGACGAAGGACAGCGGCGGCGACGCCACGGCAGCCAAGCTGACGGCCGCCCGGGAACTCGGGCTGCCCGTGGTCGTCGTACGACGCCCCCCGCTCCCCGACGGCGTGACGGCGGTGCCGGACGTGACGGCCGTACTCGACCGGCTGGGGTTCGACGGCTCCTGATCACTGAACCCGTCGGTCCCGTCCTCTCGACCCGCCCGTCAGGACGTCAGGATTCCCGGAGACCGGGGTGCCTGCGCAGCAGATACGTGTCCATGATCCACCCCTTGCGCTCCCGGGCCTCGGCGCGCAACCGCTCGATGCGCGGGGCCGCCTCGGCGAGGGGACCGGAGACCAGGATCTCGTCCGGGGTGCCCAGGTACGCGCCCCAGTAGATGTCGATGTCCTCCTCGGCGTACTTCCGGAAGGTCTGGTGCGCGTCCAGCATCACGACGACGTCGTCCACCCCCTTTGGGAACCCCTCCGCCAGCCGCCGCCCGGTGGTGATCTGGACCGGCCGGGCGACCCGGTTCAGCCCCGTACGATGCCGGGCCACCAGCGAGGAGACGCTGCTGATGCCGGGCACCACGTCGTACTCGAACTCCACCGCGCCCCGGGCCAGCACCTCCTCCAGGATCCCCAGCGTGCTGTCGTACAGCGACGGATCCCCCCACACCAGGAACGCCCCGGTGCCGTCCTCGCCCAGCTCCTCGGCGATCAGCCGCTCGTAGATACCGGCGCGGGCGCTGCGCCAGTCCTCCACGGCCGGCGAGTACGCGGCCCCGCCCGCCCCGCGGTCCCGCTCCGGGTCACGGGCCTCCACCACCCGGTATCCGCCCTCGGGCCGGTGTGCGTCCACCATGTCCCGGCGGAGCTGGGTCAGATCGCTCTTCACCTCGCCCTTGTCGAGCAGGAAGAACACGTCCGTGCTCCGCAGTGCCTTGACCGCCTGCAGGGTCAGCTGGTCGGGATCGCCCGCACCGATACCGATGACATGAATCTTTCGCACACCCCGAGTCTGCCGCATGCCACCGACAGTGAACCCACCGCCTCCGCGGGCCCGCGACGGCGCCGCTCAGGAACGGAGCCGCGGCGCCTCGGCCCCGGCGTCGACGGGCCCCGCCCCCCGCTCCACCCGCCCGGCCAGGCCCCGGGCCCACCCGGCGAGCCCGGCGACATCCATCCCGTACGGCCGCGCATCGCCCCGCTCTGCCGCCCACTCCTCGATCGCACCCGCGCCGCGCCGCAGCAGCCGCGCCCCGCCGGTGGTGTTGCCGCGGGCCGCGTGCGTGAGCCCCACCGCCAGCTGGGCCAGCCCCCGCCACAGCGTGCGCTCCTCGTCGGGACCCGACTTCCAGGCGTCCTCGAACACCTCGTGCGCATGGAAGGGCTTGCCCGCGTCCAGCAGCGCCTGCGCCTCGGCGACCGTCTCCGCCGGGGTCCGTACGACTCCCTCCGGCTGACGCTCGACCCCCTGCGTCCCGTACGGCAGTGGCCGCCCCAGCCCGTCCCGCGGCCGGGCGCTCCGCGCCCGCCCGGCCACGTCCCGGTCCCGGCCGCCCGCCGGCCTCCCCGTTGCTGCGCCCGTGTCTCCCATACGACCGATTGTCCCGCCTCGCCCCGGTCCCTCTTCGGCGCACCCCCGCCGGTGGGGTAAAGTTCTGTTCGCGCGATCACGCGGGTCACCGCGAGTGAGCGCATCGGGACGTGGCGCAGCTTGGTAGCGCACTTGACTGGGGGTCAAGGGGTCGCAGGTTCAAATCCTGTCGTCCCGACTTTGCGAAGTCGCAGGTCGGAGGCCGTGCTGGAGTAATCCGGTACGGCCTCTTGATCATTCTTGGCCGCCGGTCAAGTCGTAGGCGGCAGCGCCTTGTTGTCTTGTGCCGGCTGCCGGGACTGGGCCTCCCGGTAGAGGTAGCCGGCCTGGAATCTGCTCGTCGCCCCCAGGATCGTCATCACCTCGGCCACGTGCCGCTGACAGGTGCGCTGCGATATGCCGAGCCGCTTGGCGATCGACCGGTCGTCGAGCCCGGCGGCGAGCAACGACATGATGGTGGCCCGCACGCCCTCGATCGCGCCCTTCGCGGTTCCGTCCGGTGCGGGTCTGGCGAACGGTTCTGCGGTCAGCCAGGTGCGCTCGAAGACCTGCGTCATGAACTGGACCACGTGGCGGTCGCCGACGATCAGGGCTGCGCTGCTGTTGTCCTGGATTTCGAGCAGCCCGCAGTGGTCGTCGAAGATGATCATCCGGGTGAGTTCCCCCGGGACGATGCGAACCTCCGCGCCCAGCGCGGTTAATCGCTCGACGTACGCGGCGGTCGGCTGGCTGTAACGCGCCGAGTGCTGGTACAGGGTGCGCAGTGAAACTCCGCGGCGGATCAGTGCCTCATCGCGGTACATCGCCTCGGCGAGGGATTCCTCGGGCCGGGCGCCGCCCGGCTGGGCGGTCAGCACCTGGGTGGTCGCCTTGTCGGCCAACTGGCTGATCACCTCAAGCACTGTCGTCAGATCGGTGATCAGCTCGATCGAACGCGAACCGCGGCCGGTCGTTGCGCAGTTCACATACCAGTCGGACAGTTCCTTGAAACCGGCCCGCATTTCGTCGATCGCCACCCGCTGTTCATGCGCCTGCCGCTCCAGCGGGGCCAGCGCCCGCGCCGCCGCCCGCTCCGGATCGACGCAGGTCAGTGAGGTTTTGCAGTGCACGCATGGTTGGACCAGCTGCAACGAGACCAGTTCCCGGACAGCGGATTTGGCTCGCTCCGCGGTGATGCCGAGCTCGATGTGCACTTGGTCCGGGTCGAACTCCACCTGGTTTGCGGCGTGCGCGTAGAGAAGAAGTGCGTCATCACTGGCGATCATTTGCGGCATCCGGTGTATCCAGCTGGTCGATCGGGTCGAGACGGCCGAATTGAGCATGGTGCGGGGCCTGGGTCAGTGAGGAGCGTGCGTCGCATAACCGACAGTCAGGGATACGACACTACCAGGCACCGATCGCCCCAGGTAGCCTCGCTTGCGGAGGTTCGCGGCGCGGCCGTCGATCTCCGTGGCTCCGGCGCGGTACGTGTCCCCGCGCCGGAAGGGCCGGCCCCGCATTCTCGACACCGATGAGGTGTGCTGCGGCAAGGCCGGCAGACATCGGAACGTGGGGCGTTCTGCATGGTGGACACGGATACGGGGGAAAAGTGACGCGTTCGTTGGTGGTATGTCGCTGTCTTGTCGGTGATGGCCAAGACACCGGTTGGGGCGGCAAACCGGTCGGCACCAGAAATCCTTAGCCGTTCCACGGTGGCGCCTATGGGGATGCCGGCTCGTCATAGTCACGGGGGAAGTTCTTGTCCAGAGGTGAGGTAATAGCCGACTGTATTCGGTCGGAACTGGCACGACTGTTGGACGTCGACCCGCGGAGCATCGGCGACGCGGACCGGTTCGCTCAACTCGGGTTGGATTCACTGCGTGCCGCGACTCTGATCCATGCCCTGTCGGATGAACTGGGCAGGCGGCTGTCGCCGGTGCTGCTGTGGCGGTATCCGACCGTCTCGGCGCTCTCCGAATGCCTGGCCTCCGGCGCCGACCTGGCGCTGCCGGAACCGGTCGGCAGCACAGAGCGCGACCGGCCTAGCGCGGTTGTCAACGAACCGATCGCGG
The DNA here is from genome assembly GCF_042895235.1 of Streptomyces sp. NPDC001410. Lineage (NCBI taxonomy): Bacteria > Bacillati > Actinomycetota > Actinomycetes > Kitasatosporales > Streptomycetaceae > Streptomyces > Streptomyces sp. NPDC001410. The sequence goes on along the minus strand of NZ_JBIAWE010000001.1, from coordinate 633,150 downwards.
TCGTCGGGCTGGCCTGCCGACTGCCCTCGGCGCCTGACGCCGCGGCGTTCTGGCAATTGCTGGAGAGCGGCGGCGACGCCATTCGCGACGTGCCGTCCGGCCGGTGGAACGTCGACGCGCCGCCCGATCCGCGGCTGGCTCCGGTCGCAGCGGCGATCTCCGGCAGAGCCGGATTCCTGGAACATCCCGTCGACGGGTTCGATCCGCTCTTCTTCGGCATATCGCCGCGTGAAGCACGGGAAATGGACCCGAACCAGCGGCTCTTCCTCGAAGTCGCCTGGGAAGCGCTGGAAGACGCCGGCCTGGCGAACGAAGCACTCGAAGGCAGTCGCACCGGTGTGTTCGCCGGGGCGATCTGGCACGACTACGCCGACCTCGCCGAGGAGGGCCGGGAGCCGCTCTCGTTCTATTCCGGTACCGGCCGGGCACTGAACATGGTGGCGAACCGCCTCTCCTACGTGCTCGGACTGCGCGGGCCCAGCGTCCTGGTGGACAGCGCATGCTCGGCATCGCTGCTCGCGGTGCACCTGGCCTGCCAGAGCCTGTGGGCCGGTGAGTCGACGACGGCGCTGGCCGGCGGCGTGAACCTGATGCTGAGCCCGACGACCACGGCGGCGCTGGCGAACATGGGCGGGCTCTCCCCGGATGCGCGCTGCAAGGCGTTCGACGCGGCGGCCGACGGCATCGCCCGCGGCGAAGGCTGCGGCGTCGTCGTGCTGAAGCCGCTGTCGCGCGCGCTCGCCGACGGCGACCGCATCCGGTGCACGATCCGCGGATCGGCCGCGAACAACGACGGAAGCAGCAACGGGCTGACCGCGCCGAGTCCCCTCGCGCAGGAGGAGGTGCTGCGCGCCGCCTACGCACGTGCCCGCGTCTCGCCCGCCGACGTGCACTTCGTCGAGGCTCACGGCACCGGGACCAGCCTGGGCGATCCGATCGAGGCGGCCGCGCTGGGCGCGGTCTTCTCGCCCGGGCGCCCGACCGACAGCCCGCTGCGGATCGGCTCGGTCAAGACGAACATGGGTCATCTGGAAGCCGCCGCCGGCGTCACCGGACTGATCAAGGCGATCCTCAGCCTGCAGCACCGCGCGCTGCCGGCGAACCTGCACTTTCACACCCCCAATCCGCACATCGCGTTCGAGGGCTGGGGACTGCGCGTGCCCACCGCGCTGGAGCCGTGGCCGCAGGACCGCCCGCTGCTGGCCGGGGTGAACTCCTTCGGCTGGGGCGGCACCAATGTGCACATGGTGCTGGAGGGCTGGCAGGAGCCGGCCATGCCCGCGCTGCGCCCGCCCGGCTCCCACGCTCCGGTCGGACCCGATGGCCGGGCGCAGTCCGGTGAGCCGGTCGGACTCCCTGCCCGGGCTTCGACCGGTACTTCGGTGGACCCCGATGCCAGGACGGCGTTCGTCTGCTCCCCGCACGGACATCAGTGGGTCGGCATGGGGCGGAACCTGTTCCGTACGGAACCGGCCTTCCGGGCTGCCGTACAGCGCATCGACGCCGAATTCGCGCCGATGGCGGGATGGTCGATCGCCGACGAGCTGTTCGCCGTGGACGCGGCGGAACGCGTGCACCGGGTCGACGTCGCGCAGCCGGTGTTGTTCGCCGTTCAGCTGGGGCTCGCCGCTGTGCTCCGGGCGCGCGGAGTCGAGCCCGACGCGGTGGCCGGCGCGTGCTTCGGTGAAATCTCCGCCGCGGCGATCGCCGGAATCCTCGACACCTCCGATGCCGTCCGCACGGTGTACCACTACAGCCAGGCACAGCAGCGACTGGCCGGCCAGGGCGGCGGAATGGCAGTCGTGGAGCTGCCCGCGGCCGAACTCTCCGAGTTCGTCACGGAACAGGTCGTCGTCGCCGCCGAGTACGGGCCGCGGTCCACCGGGCTGTCCGGCGAGGCATCCGCGCTGGAGGGCGTGCTCGCCCGGCTGAAGGAACGTGGCGTGCTGTGCGGGATGGTCCGTATCGACGTCGCCGTGCACAGTGCGGCGGTCGAGCCGGTGACCGCGGACTTCGCGGCGGCGACGGCCGGCATCTCCCCACGGCCGGGCCGCGTTCCGATGACTTCCGCGCTGACCGGCGCGGTCGTGCCGTGGCACGAGATGGACGCCGCCTACTTCGCCCGCAGTCTGCGTGCGCCGATGCGGCTGCTGGATGCCACCAGGGCGCTGCTCGCGGAGGGGATCGGGGTGCTGCTGGAGCTGAGCGCGCACCCGGTGCTCGGCTCGGCGCTGCGCCAGACGGTGGCGGACCTGGGCAGCGACGCGGTGGTGCTCGGCAGCATGTGCCGTGGCGAGGACGACCGCGTCGGCGTGCGCGACACGCTCGCCGCCCTCGACAGGCCCGGCCGCGGCCGGCGGCTCAGGCCCGAACTGGTCACCCTCTCCGCCAAGTCACCGTCGGCGCTGCGCGCCCTGGCCGGCCGGGTCGCCGAAGCCGCCGAGGCCGGCACGACCGATGTGGAGCCGCGCGACCTGGCAGGTGCGCTGGCCCGTCGGGCCGGCCAGCCGCACCGGTTCGCGGCGGTGGCCACCACGATGGACGAACTCGTCCAGGGACTACGTGCGTTCGCCGACGGCGCAGACCCGGAGGGCGCCGTTTCCGGGCGGGCCGCCGAGGCGCGGGAGAAGCTCGCGTTCATCTGCTCCGGGCACGGCTCGCAGTGGCTCGGCATGGGCACCGAACTGCTCCGCAGCGAGCCGGAGTTCGAGTCGGCGGTACGTACGTGCGACGCGGCGATCCGGCCCCACACCGGCTGGTCGGTGCTCGCGGAGCTGACCGCGGGCCCGGAGGAATCGCACCTGGACCGGGTCGACGTGGTGCAGCCCGTCGTCTTCACCGTCCAGGTCGCCCTGGCCGCGCTGTGGCGCTCCTGGGGAATCGAGCCGGATGCGATCGTGGGCCACAGCATGGGCGAGGTCGCGGCCGCGCACATCGCCGGTGCGCTGTCCCTCGACGACGCGGCCCGGATCATCTGCCACCGCAGCCGGCTGCTGCAGCGCGCAACCGGCCAGGGCGGTGCGATGCTGGTCGCGGAGCTAGACCTCGAGCAGGCGGCACAGGTGCTCACCGGCCATGAACAGGCCGTGTCCGTCGCGGTGAGCAACAGCCCGCAGTCGACGGTGCTGTCCGGGGACCGGGCAGTGCTCACCCGGATCGGGCAGCTGCTCGATGCGGACGACGTGTTCTGGCGGTGGATCAAGGCGGCGGACGCCGCCGGGCACAGCCCGCAGATGGATCCGCTGTGCGCCGAACTCCAGCCGCTGCTCGAAGGGATCACGCCACGAGCCGCGCGCGTTCCGGTGTACTCCACGGTGACCGGCGAACTGCTCGACGGAACCGAGCTGACCGAGCGGTACTGGGCGCGCAACCTCCGCGAGCCGGTGCTCTTCTCCCGTCAGCTGATGCGGATGATGACCGACGGGGTGCGCACCTTCGTCGAGCTGAGCCCGCATCCGGTGCTCCTTCCCTCGGTGCAGCAGACGGCCGAGTACGCCCGAACGGACGTGACCACCCTGGCGTCGCTGCGCCGGGACCACCCGGAGCGGGCCGCGCTGCTGTCCTCCCTGGGCAGCCTCTACGTGCGCGGTCGAGCCCCGTCGATGCGGCAGGTGCTGACCCCCGGGCGGCACATGACCCTGCCTTCCTATCCGTGGCAGCGGGAGCGGTACTGGCTCGGCCGGTCCGGCGACGGCGTGCCGCGGCCCCGGACGAACGCAGGCGCCCTGCTGGGCGAGCGCATCGACTCGGCGATCGAGCCGGGCACCCACTACTGGCAGATGGACTTCGACGAGAACACCGCGGCCGCGACGGACTACCGGGTGGCCCGCACGCCGGTTCTGCCCGGCGCCGCCATCGCCGAGATGGCGCTCAGCGCCGCGGCGCAGACCGCGCCCGAGGTCCGCTTCACCGTCACGAACCTCCGCTTTCTCCGGCCCCTCGCCCTGTCCGGCGACGCCTGGCGGCGGGTGCAGGCGGTGATCGTCTCCGGGCAGCAGCATGTCTTCCGGGTGTTCGAGCAGCGCGGCACGGACATGGACGAGTTCGCCTCCGCGGTCCTCGTGCCCGGCCGGCCCGAGGAGCCTTCGGCACCGCTGTCCGCCGAGCAGATCGGCGCCCGCCTGCCGGACGCCGTCAGCGGTGCCGACTACTACCGGGATCTGGCGGCCCGCGGCCTCGCCTACGGCCCCGCCTATCGGGGCATCGAACGCACCGCGGTCTCGGACCGGGAAGCACTGGTGCGCTTCGATCTGACGGCGGCCCGCGGCGCAGTGCCCGGGGCGCGCCCCTCCCTCGCGCTGCTCGAAGTCGCGCTCCAGGCAGCCGTCGCGCCCGCACTGCATGGGCAGCAGGACGCCGGGAAACCGCCGACGGCCGTGGTCACCGGCATCAGCGAACTCGACTGGTGGCGTGCACCGGTCACGGTCGGCTGGGTGCATGCCGTGGTGGCATCGCTGCCCGGCGATCCGGACCAACTGCGCGCCGAGCTACGGGTGTTCGGCGACGACGGCGCGGTCGTCCTCACCGCGACCGGCGTGCTGCTCACCCGTGGCGCGCAGCTGCCCGAGCCGGCGACCGCGGTCGCCGACGGCCAGGAGCCGGCGCAGGAGGACGGTGCGGTCCCGGTGCGCGACCTGCTCTCCGGACTGCACCAGGCGGCCGAGCGCCGCGCGGTGCTGCAGTCGGTGCTCTGCGAACAGGTCGCGCGCATCGTGAAACTCGCGGCAGCCCGCATCGAGCCCGAACGCCCCTTGCGGGAACTCGGATTCGACTCGGTGATGGCGCTCGAATTGCGCAACGCCCTGCAGAGCACATTCGGGATGCGGCTGCCCGCAACGGTGTTCTGGAACTACCCGACCATCATCGACCTGACCGCTTTCCTGGCGCAGAAGCTGGGGATCGACACCGAAGGCGCAGCCCCCGGCGAGCTCGTCGGCACTCCCGGTTCGACGGTCGATTCACCACCGATCGGCGGCGACGGAGAAAGTGCCGAAACCCTGACCGAGGAAGAACTTCTCGAGCGTGAGACCGCGGAGCTGATGAGCCGAGTGGATGCGATATAGATGACTACGGTGCCCGACACCACTGGATCCGGAAATTCCGGCCTGCACAAGGCCTTGGCCGCCCTCAAGGAGTTGCGCGGAAAGATCGACTCGCTGGAGCAGGCCAAGCGAGAAGGCATCGCCATCGTCGGCATGGGCTGCCGCTTCCCCGGAGGCGCCACCTCACCGGACCGGTACTGGCAGCTGCTGGAGAACAGCGTGGACGCCATCACCGAGGTCCCGGCCTCGCGGTGGAACCTCGACGACTTCTACGCCGCCGATCCCGATGTGCCCGGCCGTATGCCCATGCGGTTCGGCGGGTTCATCGACGACGTCGACCTGTTCGACCCGTACTTCTTCGGCATCTCACCGCGTGAAGCGGCCCGTATGGACCCGCAGCAGCGGCTGTTCCTCCAGGTCGCCTGGGAGGCGCTGGAGGACGCCGGGCAGACCCGGGACGGCCTGAAGGGCAGCGCGACCGGGGTCTACCTCGCCACCAACTGCCTCGACTACCTGCAGATGCAGATGGCGGACCCCGAGGACATCGACGGCTACACCATCACCGGTGGCCTCAACTGCGTGATTCCCAACCGGCTGTCCTATCTGCTCGACCTGCGCGGCCCCAGCCTCACCGTCGACACCGCCTGCTCGTCGTCGCTGGTGGCCGTGCACCTGGCCTGCCAGAGCCTGCGCAGCCAGGAATGCGACATGGCAGTGGTCGGCGGCGTCAACCTGATCATGTCGCCGATCACCACGATGACCCACGTCAAGGGCCTGCCCATGGCGCAGGACGGGCGGTGCAAGACCTTCGACGCGCGCGCCGACGGCTACGTGCGCGCCGAGGGGGTCGGCGCGGTCGTCCTCAAGCGGCTGTCCGACGCACAGGCGGCGGGCGACCGGGTGGTTGCGGTCATCCGCGGGACGGCCGTCAACCAGGACGGACTGACCAACGGGCTCACCGCGCCGAGCGGCCGGGCCCAGGAGCTGGTGATCAGGCGGGCACTGGAGAACGCCCGTCTGTCGCCGGCCCAGGTGACGCTGGTCGAGGCGCACGGGACCGGCACGGAACTCGGCGACCCGATCGAGGTCGAGGCCCTGAACGAGGTCTACGGCGGGCAGAACGAGGCCGGGGACGCGTGCGCGCTCGGCGCGGTGAAGTCGAACATCGGCCACACGGAGGCGGGTGCCGGGATCGCCGGGCTGATGAAGGTCGCGCTCAGCGTGCAGCACCGGGCGATCGCGCCCAACCTGCACTTCGAGCAGCTCAACCCCCATATCTCGCTGGACGGCAGCAGGTTGTTCGTACCGACGAAGCGCCTGCCCTGGGACGTCGAGGAGGACCGCCGGCACGGTGCGGTGAGCGCCTTCGGCGCGGGTGGCACCAACGCCCATGCGCTGATCGGGCCGGCTCCGGAGGCCGGCCCCGAGACCCGGGACGACGCCGGTACGGGGCCGGTGGTGATCCCGGTCTCCGCCCGGACGGCGCGGGCGTTGACGCGGACGATCGAGGCGTATCGCGACTACCTCGCCTCGCCCGCGGGTGCGGCGTACCCGTTGCGGGACATCGCCTTCACGGCGGCGCGCCGCCGTACACCGCACGAGCACCGGGCCGCCGTGGTGGCGCAGACCGCCGAAGAGGCAGCGGACCGGCTGAGCCGGTGGCTGGCGGACGGGGCCGGCCCGGGGGTGGTGACCGGCCGCACGTCGAGTGAGATCGGCTCCGGGACCGTGTTCGTCTTCCCGGGTCAGGGTTCGCAGCGGCCCGGCATGGGGCGCGAGTTGATGGAGCAGTGCCCGGTGTTCCGTGCGGCGGTCACCGAGTGCGACGAAGCGATGCGCCGGTGGCGGACCGGCTCGGTGATCGAAGAGATCCACGGGTTCCGCGGCGACGAACTCGACCGGATCGACCTCATCCAGCCGGCCCTGTTCGCCATCGGGGTCGGGCTGGCAGCCCGGTGGCGGTCGCTCGGCGTCCATCCGACCGCGGTGGTCGGGCACAGCATGGGCGAAGTGGCCGCCGCTCACGTCGCCGGGGCGCTGAGCCTCGACGACGCCGCCCGCATCATCTGCCGGCGCAGTGCGCTGCTGCGCAAGGTCAGTGGACAGGGCGCGATGCTGGTCGTGGGTCTGTCCATGGAGGATGCGGACAAGGCGATAGCCGACTGCCGCGACCGGGTGTCCGTCGCGGTGAGCAACAGCCCCATGTCGACGGTGCTCTCCGGCGACCCGGCAACGCTGAACGCGCTGGCGGAATCCCTGCGGGACCGCAATGTGTTCTGCCGGCATGTGAGCGTGGACGTCGCGTCGCACAGCCCGCAGATGGACCCGTTGCGCGACGAGCTGGCGGCGGAGCTGGCCGGGCTGACTCCGCGGAGGTCCACCATTCCGATCCTGTCCACGGTCACCGGCGAGCTGTGTGACGGCAGCGGCTTCGACACCGACTACTGGATCCGGAATCTGCGGGAGCCGGTGCTGTTCTGGCCGGCTGTGCGGTCGCTGGCCGAGCAGGGGAGCGGCGTGTTCGTGGAGCTGAGCCCGCATCCCATTCTGCTGCCCGCTGTCGAGCAGGGTCTGGCCCGGCTGGGCGGCGAAGGTGTCCTCCTGCCCTCCATGCGGCGCGACGAACCGGAGAGCTACGGCATGCTGGAGGGCCGCGCGGCGCTGTATGCGCACGGCGGCCGGCTGCCGGACGATCTCGTGCCGGCCACCGGACACGTGGTGCCGCTGCCGGCCTATGCCTGGCAGCAGGAGCGCTTCTGGTTCCACAGCCGGTCCGGTGCCGAGGCCGCGCAGGCCGCTCCGATGCGAGCGGCCACCCCGTCGTCGTCGGCCACCGCCTCGGCGCAGGCCCCCCTCGAACAGCCGGGTGGCGGCCTGCTCACGCGGCTACGCGCCGAGTCGGCCGCCGTACGGCGCGAGACCATGTTCGCCTTCGTGCTCGACGCCGTGGCCGAAGTCCTCGAATACCCGCCAGACCGCCTCGATCCCCGCTCGGGGTTCTTCCAGCTCGGCATGAGCTCCGTGCTGGCAACGCAGGTCCGCGTCCGGTTGGAGGCCGGACTCGAACGCAGGCTGCCCGCCCCGGTGATCTTCGAGTATCCGACGGTGGAGTCACTGGCCGATCACCTGCTCACCCTCGTACTCCCGCCGGAAGACTCGGCGAAGCAGCCCGCGCGACCCATCGGGAACCCCGCGCCCAGCCGCACGGAAGCGATCTCGGACGGGGACATAGACACGATGTCGGAAGACGAACTCATCGCGTTCCTCGCGGAGGAGATCGGAGCACCGCTCGCTCGGCAGGGAGGATCCGATGAGCAGCACGAAGGATGACATGCGGCAGTCCGTCCTGGCGCAGAGCCTGCGGGAGATCAGGACGCTGCGGAGCAGGCTCGAACAGGCCGAGCAGGCGTTGGCCGCGCCGATCGCCATCGTCGGCATGGCCTGCCGGATGCCGGGCGGGGCGCAGACTCCGGACGAGTTCTGGGAGTTCCTGCGCGCCGGCGGCGACGGAATCTCGGACATCCCCGCGGACCGCTTCGACGCGGACGCCTACTACGACCCGGCGCCGGGCGCGCCCGGCAAGACGGTCACCCGGCGGGCGGGTTTCCTGCCCCAGGTCGACCAGTTCGACGCCGGCTTCTTCGGGGTCGCACCCCGGGAGGCCGCATGGCTCGACCCGCAGCAGCGCCTGGTGCTGGAGGTCGGCTGGGAGGCGATGGAGCACGCGGGGATCAGCGCGGCAGGGCTGCGGGGCAGTTCCACCGGCGTGTTCCTCGGCGTGACCAACGGTGACTACGGCCAGCAGCAGCTGCAGCAGGTCGACCTGCCCGACCTGGAGGCGTACGGGCTCACCAGCAGCGCCTCGACGTTCGCCGCCGGCCGGCTGTCGTACTGGCTCGGCCTGTCCGGGCCGAGCATGTCGGTCGACACCGCGTGCTCGTCGTCGCTGGTCGCCGTGCACCTCGCCTGCCAGAGCCTGCGCTCGGGCGACTGCACGACCGCGCTGGCCGGCGGGGTGAACGTGCTGCTGTCGCCCGAGTGGTTCGTCGTCCTGTCCAAGGCGAACATGCTGGCGGCGGACGGCCGGTGCAAGACCTTCGACGCCGCCGCCGACGGCTATGTGCGCGGTGAGGGCGCCGGCATCCTCGTGCTGAAGCGGCTGTCCGACGCCGTCGCCGACGGAGACCGCGTCCACGCGGTGATCCGTGGCTCCGCGGTCAACCAGGACGGGCGGAGCAGCGGGATCACCGTGCCCAACGGGGCGGCCCAGCGGGACGTCCTGAGCCGCGCCCTGCGCGCCGCCTCGGTCACCGCCGCCGAGGTCGGCTATGTGGAAGCCCATGGCACGGGCACGCCCCTCGGTGATCCGATCGAGCTGCGTGCACTGGGTACCGTGCTCGGCGACCGCGGGGACAGCGGCCCGCTGCGGGTCGGTTCGGTGAAGACGAACGTCGGCCACCTCGAACCGGCCTCCGGGATCGCCGGGCTGATGAAGCTGGTGCTCGCGCTGCAGCACGAGGAGATCCCCCCGCACCGCAACCTCAGCACGCTCAACCCGGAGATCGCCCTCGAAGAACTGGGCATCGAGATCCCGACCGAAGTGACGCCCTGGCCGCGCGCGGACAAACCCCGCATCGCAGGGGTGAGTTCCTTCGGTGCGAGCGGCACGAACGCCCATGTGATCGTCGAGGAGGCACCGGCGGCGGCCCGCCCGGAGGCGGCACCGGACCGGCCGGCGCACCTGCTCACCCTGTCGGCCAAGAGCCCGGCGGCCCTCACCGACCTGGCGGCACGCTATCGACGCACCCTCACCCAAGCAGCGGACGGTGCGGCCCTGGCGGACATCTGCTTCACCGCGACCACCGGCCGCGAGCACTTCCCGCACCGGCTCGCCGCGGTCGGCGCGACGGCGGCCGAGCTGGCGGACACCCTGGCCGCGGCCGCCGGCCCGGACCGGGCCGCCGCGGAGGTACGGCGCGGCCACGTGTCGTTCGGCCTCCGGCCCAAGGCCGTGTTCCTCTTCACCGGGCAGGGGGCGCAGTACCCGGCGATGGCCAGGACGCTGTATGCCACCGAACCGGTGTATGCCCGGGTGATCGACCAGTGCGACGAGGTGCTGACGCCCGTGCTGGGGCGTTCGCTGCGGGAGGTGCTGGACGGCGGAGACGGTGGCGGCGCGCTCATCCACCAGACCGAGTACACACAACCGGCTCTGTTCGCGGTGGAGTACGCGCTCGCGCAGTTGTGGAAGTCGTGGGGCATCGAGCCCGCGGCCGTGCTCGGGCACAGCGTCGGCGAGCTGGTCGCGGCCTGTGTCGCCGGCGTGATGTCCCTGGCGGACGGGCTGCTGCTCGCCGCTCGCCGCGGCCAGCTGATGGCGGAGCTGACCGTGCCGGGAGCCATGGCCGGCGTCTTCGCCCCGGCCGAGGTCGTCGCCGAGGCGCTCCGGCCGTTCGCCACCGATGTGTCGATCGCCGCGGTCAACGGACCGCAGAGCGTCGTCGTCTCCGGCGCGGACGCAGCGGTCGGTGAACTGCTGGCCGCGCTCGCCGGGCAGGGCGTGAAGTCCAAGCGGCTGACGGTCTCGCGCGCGTTCCACTCACCGCTGATCGAGCCGATGCTGGACCAGTTCGAACGGGAAGCCGCCAAGATCGAGTACGCGGCGCCGCGCATCCCGGTGATCTCCAACGTCACCGGCAAGCCGCTCACGGGCGAGGGGGCGTTCAGCGCGGCGTATCTGCGGGAGCACGTGCGCGCCCCGGTCCAGTTCCTGGCGGGCATGAACGAGCTGTTCGAGCAGGGCTACCGGACGTTCGTGGAGGTCGGCCCGGCGCCCACGCTCCTCGGCATGGCCAAGCGCTTCGCCCCGGACGACGCCGCGTCCGGCGAAACCGCCGCGTTCCTGCCGTCGCTGCGACCCGGGCAGCAGGACCGGCGGGTGCTGCTGGACAGCCTCGGTGAGCTGTACGTCCGCGGCTTCGAGGTCGACTGGGCCGGCCCGGCCGACGGAGCGGACCGCCGGAAGGTGGTCCTGCCGACCTATCCCTTCCAGCGGAGCAGGCACTGGTTCCAGCCGAGCGACAGGACCGCGTCGCCTGCGCCGGACGCCCCCGCCGGGCCGCGGACGCTGCTCGGCCGGCGCATCCCTTCGCCGCTGGACGCGATCCAGTTCGAGTCCCGTCTCGACGCCGACGTGCACCCATGTCTCGCCGACTGCGTGGTGGACGGCCTCACCGTGGTCAACATCGGCGTCTACCTGGACACGGCGCTGGCGGCAGCCCGTGAACTCGGCCACCAGGGGCCGCTGCTCGTCACCGACTGCCTCATACCGCAGAGCCTGATCCTCGACCCGGAACAGCGGCGGCCGGTGCAGCTGGTGCTCCAGCCGCGGGACGACACCAGCGCCTCGTACCACTATTACGCCGCCGCGGACCAGGCCGGCATCGAGGACCAGTGGGTGCTGCACGCGCAGGGCATGCTCGGTCCGGCCGCTGCCATCGAGCCGTCCGGCACCCGCGCACCGGATCCGCAGACGGTCGCAGCGCAGCTCGCCGGCGAAACGCAGGGGGCCGACTTCTACCAACAGCTCTGGCGGCGCAAGAGCTACCTCGGCCCTTCGGTGCAGTGGATCGACCACATCTGGCACACCCCGGGTGAAGCCGTCGCCCGGATGCGGACACCGCGGCCCGGCGAGACCGACCCGTACCAGCTGCACCCCGGGCTCACCGACGCGGCGTTCCAGCTGCTGTTCGCCTGTCTGCCGCCGGACAGTCCGGCGGACGGGGTGTTCATGCTCGTCGGCATCGACCGGTTCACCTTCCACGGCCATGACGGCGCAGGACAGTTGTACTGCCACGCGAAGCTGCTGCCCGCCTCGGATCCGGCCGCGATGCTCACCGCCGACGTGCGACTGACGGAGGCCGACGGGCGCCCCGTCGCGGAGTTCAGCGGTGTCTACCTCAAGCGGGCCGACCGGTCCTCCCTGCAGCGCAGCGCGCCGGTGCCGGCCGCCTCGCGCCGGACGGCGGCCGAGCATGCCGTGGCGGACAGCACCCCCGTCGCCGCACTGGACGTACCGGCGCTGGTGACCAGCACGGTGGCCCGTGCCCTGCGTGCGCCGGAGGCCGAACTCGACCGGCACGAACCTCTCCCGAACCTCGGCCTCGACTCACTGATGGCGCTGGAGGTCAAGGACAAACTGTCCGCGCAGCTGGGCGTCTCCCTTCCCCTGGCAGCCTTTCTGGAGGGCCGCAGCGTCGCCGATCTCGGCGAGCACGTACGGTCCCTGCTCGCCGGCCCGGACCCGTTGTCCGAGGAGCCGGCGCATGACACGCCGCCCGGGACGGCCGACCGCAAGCTGGTGCACGACCGCGCGGCCCGGTTCGAGCCGTTCACCCTGACCGATCTGCAGCAGGCCTACCTGGTCGGGCGGTCGAGCGCCTTCGAACTCGGCAATGTGTCGACCTATTTCTTCATCGAGGTCGACCTCGACGACGTCGATCTCGACCGGCTGACCGCCGCGTTCCGGCGCCTGATCGACCGGCACGACATGTTGCGCGCGGTCGTCGATCCGGAGGGAACCCAACGGGTGCTCGCGGACGTGCCGCCGTACGAGCCGCATCTCGTCGATCTCTCGCAGTGCACCGAGCAGGAGCGCGAGCGGCGGCTGGCGGAGATCCACCACGAGATGAAGCACCAGGTGTTCGACACCACCGTGTGGCCGCTGTTCGACATCCGCGCCACCCGCATCGACCATCGGCGCACCCGGCTGCACATCGGGCTGGATGCGTTGATCATCGACGCCTGGAGCACCTCGCTGCTGTTCCGGGAGTGGGCGGCCGCGTACCAGGATCCAGGCGGCCGGCTTCCCGAACTGGCGGTCAGCTACCGGGACTACGTCCTTGCGGCCAGAGAGCAGCAGCAGTCGCCGGCCTATGCCGCCTCCCTGTCGTACTGGCGGGAACGCGTCAAGACGCTGCCGCCCGCGCCGGAGCTGCCCCTCGCCATCAGCCCATCCGCCCTCACCCAGCCCGAGTTCACCCATCGCTCCGGCCGGATCGAGGCAGACAGCTGGGCGCGCTTCAAGCAGTACGCCGCCGGCGCAGGGGTGACCCCCTCGGCCGCGCTGTGCACCGCGTACGCCCAAGTACTCGCCGCCTGGAGCAAGTCGAGCCATTTCACGCTCAACTTGCTGGTCTTCAACCGCGCGCCGCTGCACCCCGATGTGGAGAGCGTGGTGGGCAACTTCAGCGCGACCACCTTGCTCGAGGTGCGAGGCCCGGTGGCCGAGGCCTTCACCGCACGTGCCGAGAGGCTGCAGAAACAGCTCTGGCAGGACCTGGAACACAGCCGGGTCAGCGGGGTGCAGGTGCTGCGCGAGCTGCACCGGGCCGGCGGAAACGCGGCCGGCGCCGGCATGCCGGTGGTGTTCGCCAGCACCATCAACTTCGCCGCCAGAGACGGAGCGAGCGCGGCCGGAGGCTTCGCACAGCACCTGCTCGGCATGGGGGCGAACGGCCGGGAGGTGTCCAGCCAGATCCGCACCCCTCAGGTGTGGCTGGACCACCAGGTCGTGGAGGACTCCGGCGCCCTGGTGCTCAACTGGGACTTCCTCGCGGAACTCTTCCCCGCCGGCATGATCGACGAGATGTTCGACGCCTACGTCGACGTGGTGCGCGGCCTGTGCGAGGACGAGGGCGCCTGGCAGCGGCCGGCCGCGGTGCTCGTCCCCGGCGGCCAGCTGGAGGTGCGGCGCAAGGTGAACGCGACGGCAGCGCCCCTGACGGACGAACTGCTGCACGACGCGTTCGCCGGGCACGCGGCGCGCCATCCGGACCGGACCGCGGTCATCGCGCCGGATCGCACCCTGAGCTACGGCGAGCTGGACGGGCTGTCCAACCGGCTGGCCCGCCGGCTGCGGGCCGGCGGCGCGGCCCCGGGCGTCCTCGTCGGCGTGGTCATGGAGAAGGGCTGGGAGCAGGTCGCCGCGGCCGTCGCCGTCACCAAGTCCGGTGCGGCGTATGTGCCGATCGACGCCGCCGTACCGGCCGAGCGGCTGCGGCTGCTCCTCGCCGGCGCCGGCATTTCCCTCGTACTGACCCAGGCCCGGGTGGACGAGCGCTCGCAGTGGCCGGACGGCATCACGCGTATCGCGGTGGACGATCCGGACACCCTGACCGAGAGCGACGAGCCGCTCGCGCCGCCGGCCACCACGGCGAACGATCTGGCGTACGTGATCTACACGTCCGGGTCCACCGGCGTCCCCAAGGGCGTGATGATCGAGCACGCCGGTGCGGTCAACACCATCCGGGACATCAACGAGCGGTTCGGTATCACGAGCCGGGACCGGGTGCTCGCGCTGTCGGCGCTGAACTTCGACCTGTCCGTGTACGACGTCTTCGGCATGCTGGCCGCCGGCGGTGCCGTGGTGCTCCCCGCCGCGGACGCGCAGCGCGAACCGGCGCATTGGGCGCAGCTCGTCGACGACCACCAGGTCACGGTGTGGAACACGGTGCCCGCGCTGATGGAGATGTTCACCGAGCACGCGCCGGCCGGTGCGCGGACGACGCCGCCGCTGCGCGTGGTCATGATGAGCGGGGACTGGATCCCGGTGGCACTGCCCGGGCGCATCCGCCGGCTGCTGCCGGACGTCGCGATCTGGAGTCTGGGCGGGGCCACCGAAGCATCCATCTGGTCGATCGTCCACCCCGTCGAGCAGGTCGATCCGGCCGCGGCGAGCATCCCGTACGGGGTGCCGATGCGCAATCAGCAGTTCCACGTGCTGAACGAGGCGTTGCAGCCGTGCCCGGACTGGGTGCCAGGCCACCTCTACATCGCCGGCGCCGGCCTGGCCCGCGGCTACTTCGGCGACGAGCCGAAGACCCGGGCCGCCTTCATCCGGCACCCGGCCACCGGTGAGCGGCTGTACCGCACCGGCGACCTCGGCCGGTATCTGCCCGACGGCACCATCGAATTCCTCGGGCGCGAGGACTTCCAGGTGAAGATCGGCGGCTACCGGATCGAGCTGGGCGAGGTCGAGGCGGCGCTCACCCAGCAGCCCGGGGTCCGCACCGCGGTCGCCGTCGCGGCCGGCCCGCCCCGGGGCGCCAAACGCCTGGTCGCCTATGCCGTCGCCGACCGCGGCACGGAGTTGACCGAATCCGGTCTGCGGCAGGCGCTCGACCGGCTGCTGCCCGGCTATCTGGTGCCCCAGCGCATCGTGCTGCTCGACGAACTTCCGCTCAGCGCCAACGGAAAGGTCGACCGCGCGGCGCTACCGGAGCCGGACGGCCCGGCCGGCACCGGCAGGCGGATGCAGCCGTGCAACGGCATCGAGGCCCGGCTGGCGGCGATCTGGAAGGAGTTCTTCGGCACGGAATCGGTCGGCATCACCGACAGCTTCTTCGATCTCGGCGGCGACTCGATGCTCGCCGTGCGTCTGATGGCCCAGATCAAGCAGGGCTTCGGCCGCACGCTGCCACTGGCCACCCTGTTCGCGCACCCGACGATCGAATCGCTGGCCACTGTCCTGGGCGAGGCCGGGGCGGAACACAGCCGCAGGGCTCTGGTGCCGATCCAGAGCGGCGGCACTCAGGTCCCGCTGGTCCTCGTGCACCCGGTCGGCGGCGATGTGCTCTGCTATGCGGAGCTGGCCGGGCTGCTCGGCGCCGACCAGCCGGTCTACGCGCTGCAGGTCCCGGACACCGAGACCCCGCTGGCCACCGTGGCCGATCTCGCCGCGCACTACGTCGAGGCGATCACCGCGGCGGTCCCGGACGGGCCCTACCGGCTCGGCGGCTGGTCCATGGGCGGCGTGATCGCGCTGGAGATCGCCCGCCGGCTCACCGCCTCCGGAGCCCAGGTCGACCTGGTGGCGGTGATCGATCTCCTGGAACCGCCGGGTCCGGCGTCCGGCGAGATCACCGAGGCGGCGCTGCTGTCCTGGTTCGCCGGCGACCTGGCCGGGCTCGCGGACAGCGACTGGACCCTGCCGCCGGAGGCCTTCGGCGACGCGCACGGCGCCGATGCGCTGGCCGTGCTGTACGAGCGGGCCCGCACGGCAGGTGTACTGCCGCACGACATCGACGTGGAGAGCCTCGGCCGGGTGGTGCAGCGCTTCACCGTCAACTCCCGGGCCCTGCTGGCCCATCGGCCGCAGCCGTACGAGGGGACCGTCCGGTTCTACCGGGCCGAGAACGGCGGCGCGTCCAAGGAGACCGCCGAGCGGTGGCTGAGCCTGCTGCCCGGTGACGCCGAGGTGGTGGACGTACCCGGCGACCACTTCAGCGTCATGCGCTCGGCGCAGCTGATCACGCTGGCCGGCGAGCTGAGGGATGCGCTGCGCGCACCCGTGGACGGCGCGTCATGAAGGTTCGAATGCGATCACATCATCCGGTTGGGAGGGCCTGTGAGCATGCGGCTGAGTGAGCTGGGGGAGAACCTCCCCCTGGGCGAGATCCCGGAGCAGATGTATGCGTCGGTCATCCGCCCGCAGCGGTACGGCCGCCCGGCGGACGCGTTCCGCACCGAGGTGGTGGACGTGCCCGCGGTGGGCCGGGGCCAGGTCCTGGTGCGCATGATGGCGGCCGGGGTGAACTACAACAACGTATGGGCTGCGCTGGGCAAGCCGGTCGACGTCATCGCGGCCCGACGGCGCGCCGGCGACACCGAGGACTTCCACATCGGCGGGTCCGAGGGCTCCGGCGTGGTGTGGGCGGTCGGCGAGGGCGTGCGGCAGACCCGGGTCGGCGATCACGTGGTGCTCTCCGGCTGCCGCTGGGACGAGTCCGCACCGGACATCCGGGCCGGTGCCGACCCGATGACCTCCGCGACCCAGCGGGTGTGGGGATACGAGGAGAGCTGGGGCGCGTTCGCCCAGTTCACCGTGGTCGACGAGTACCAGTGCCACCCGAAACCCGAGCGGCTGTCATGGGAGGAGGCCGCCGGCTACCTGCTGGTCGGCGCGACAGCGTACCGGCAGCTGCTCGGCTGGCAGCCCCATGTGGTGCGGCCGGGCGATCCCGTGCTCATCTGGGGCGGCGCCGGCGGCCTCGGCACGATGGCCATCCAGATCGTCCGGGCGTTCGGCGGGATCCCCGTGGCCGTCGTCTCCTCCGAGGAACGCGCGGACTACTGCCTTGAACTGGGCGCCAAGGGCGTGATCAACCGGCGCGAATTCAGCCACTGGGGCCGGCTGCCGGACATCGACGACGCCGAGGCGACCGCGGCCTGGCTGAAAGAGGTCCGGCGGTTCGGGAAGCAGTTCTGGGACATCATCGGCGAGAAGCGCTCGCCGAAGATCGTGCTGGAGCACACCGGACAGGACACCATCCCCACCTCGATGTACCTGTGCGACACCGCGGGAATGGTGGTGATCTGCGGCGGCACCACCGGTTTCCACGCCGATGTGGACCTCCGGTTCCTGTGGATGCGGCAGAAGCGCCTGCAGGGATCGCACTTCGCCAACGTCGCCCAGTGCCGGGCGATCACCCAACTCGTGTCGGCCGGACTCGTCGAACCCTGTCTGTCCTGGACCGGGAGCTTCGACGACATCGGCAAAGCGCACCAGATGATGCACGACAACACGCATGCGATGGGCAACATGGCCGTTCTCGTCAACGCTCCCCAGCCCGGCATGACCTCCCTCGACGTGGCTTGAGAAAAGAGTGCGGAGTTCTCCGATGACAGACACCGAGGCCGGAACAGGGGTGTTTCCCCTCGGCCGGTCCTGCCCGTTCGACCCACCGAAGGAATACGAGGTACTGCGCGCCGAACAGCCCATCACCCGCGCGTCGTTGCGCACCGGCGGCCACACCTGGGTGCTCACCAGCCACGAACTGGTCCGGCAGTTGCTGGCCGACTCCCGGCTGACCGCCTACCGGCCGCCCGGCGCCCTGCGGGTGCAGGACCCGGATCAGCTGCCGCCACCGGAGAAGATCCCGCTGGTCGCGCTGGACCCGCCGGAGCACACCGTGCACCGCCGGATGGTGACCAACGAGTTCACCGTCAAGCGCATCCGGGGTATGCGCCCGTTCATCCAGCAGGTGGTGGACGAGTGCATCGACGCGATGCTCGCCGACGGCCGACGCTCCGCCGATCTGTTCACAGCGCTGGCCGTTCCGGTGCCCTCCCAGGTGATCTGCGAGCTGCTCGGCGTGCCCTATGCCGACCGGGAGCGGTTCCTGCACATCGCCGACGTGCTGGTCGACGGGGTCAGCACCGAGCAGGAGGTGGCCTCGGCCATCGGCGAGCTGCGCGAGTTCCTCGCCGAGCTGGTTGCCGCCAAGGCTCAGGCACCGGAGCAGGACCTGCTCAGCCGGCTGATCGTCAGGTACCAGGAGGCGGACGCCTACAACCCGGAACAGGTGATCAGCACGGCCCAGGTGCTGCTCAACGCCGGACACGAGACCACCACCAGCATGATCGGACTCGGCACGCTCGCGCTGCTGGACAACCCGGACCAGCTGGCCGCGTTCAAGGCGGACCCGTCGCTCGCGCCTCAGCTGGTCGAGGAGCTCCTGCGTTTCCTCACCATCGCCGACACCGTGAGTTTCCGCACCGCCACCGCCGACCTCGAGATCGGCGGCGTGAGCGTCCAACGGGGCGATGCGATCCTGCCGTTGTCCGCCGCGGCCAATCGCGATCCCGCCGTATACGAGAATCCCGACACGCTGGACATCCGCCGCAGTGCCCGCAAGCACATCGCATTCGGCTACGGAATCCATCAGTGCCTCGGGCAGAACCTGGCACGGATGGAACTGGAGATCGTGTTCACCACGCTCTTCGCCAGGATTCCCGGCCTGCGGCTCGATGCGCCGCTGGACGGTCTCCCGTACAAGAGCGACGGGATGATCTACGGCGTGACCAAAGTGCCGGTCGCGTGGTGACCGTCGGCCGGCACAGCCTGCGGGTCGCCGCCGACGTCGAGCGGTGCATCGGCGCCGGACAGTGTGTGCTCACCGAGCCGAGGGTGTTCGACCAGAACGACCACGACGGCCGGGTGGTGCTGCTGACCGACGACTTCGACGCGGAAACCGCACGCACAGCCGCGCTGGCGGTGGAGACCTGCCCGGTGCAGGCTCTCTCGCTCCTGCCCGCGCATGCCAGGAAGACCCACTCCCAAGAAGGCCCGCACACAACAATCCCGCACATGGGAAAGGAAGTCATGACCGAGTCGAAGTTCGTCTCGCACACCCCGGAGACCGCGCCGGAGGACAGCAAGCGCATGGTCGCCGGCGCCCAGCAGAAGTTCGGTTTCATTCCGGCCCCGGTGGCCAAGATGGCGGCGTCGCCGGAACTGCTCGCCACCTTCCAGCGCAACCTCGGAGAGTTCGACAAGACCACGCTGACGGCGATGGAACGTGAGGTCATGATCCTCACCATGGCCACCTTCGTGGAGTGCCACTACTGCGTCGCCATGCACTCGACCATGCTGGCCGGGCAGCAGGCCCCGGACGAGCTGATCGAGGCGCTGCGCAACGGCGAGCCGTTGCAGGACGCCCGGCTGGAGGCCATGCGGCAGTTCGCGCTGGCCGTACTGGAGACCAAGGGTGGGGTGGCCGACCAGGACATCGACGCGTTCCTCGGGGCCGGTTACACCCAGCAGAACGCCCTGGAGGTCGTGCTGGGCATCGGCACGTACACCATGTCGACCTTCGCCAACCGGCTGACTCGCGCCGAACTGGACGCGCCGTTCGAGAAGTACCGGTGGGAAGGCAAGTCGCACTGACCGGCTGACACGCGGAGTGGACACGGCGGGGCGGCCGGCAGCGGCCGTCCCGCCGGGGTTCACCCGGTCATCACAGGAAAAGCATTGATCAGACGGGGGTTTGACTGGATGAAGAAGTCGACAATGATCCGGGCCGTGATCGCCGCGGTCCTGTTCGTCTCGATCGCCGCGTTCGCCGAGCAGGGTGCGGCAGGGACCACGAGCGGCGATGTCGCCGACAGAGTCATCGTCGAGAACCGGCTTTCACTGGGCAACGGCTATGTTCAGTCGGTGTATTCGCGCGACGCGGACGGTGCGCCCAAGATGATCGGCATCACCGTCGACGAGGCCGCGGCACAGTCACTGCCGACCAAGCCGGTGAGCGACGGCAACACCTGCTACGACGTCGACGGCAACGGCAGCGTCGACCCGGCCACCGAGTGCAAGAGCGGGCACGAGCGGGTGCTGTGGTTCCCGAAACTCAAGGGGCTGCCGTTCCAGTGGATGATGTTCAACTGGCAGCCGTCCGGGCACGGCCCGGCACACGTCTTCGACAAGCCGCACTTCGATCTGCACTTCTTCATCCAGGACTACTACGCGCGCAACGCCATTCGCACCGGACCGTGCGGCGCGGTGCTGGTGAACTGCGACGACCACAAGAAGGCGATGCTGCCGGTGCCGGAGCCGTTCTACCCGCCGGGGTTCGGCATGCCCGGGGACGCGGGCCGCATGGGCAACCACATTGCCGACCTGAACGCGCCGCCGGTCAACGGCGGGCCGTTCACCCAGGCGTTCGTCTACGGTACGTACAACGCGCACATCTCCTTCTGGGAAACGGTGTTCAACACCGAATGGCTCACCCCGACCAAGCCGAACCGTGACTGCATCGCTCTCAAGCAGGCGCCTGAGGTCGAGCTGAGCGGCTACTACCCGCGCAAGTCGTGCGTGTCCTACCGGCCGGGGCAGCACGACTACCTGATGACGCTCGAGGACTTCGTCCACCGCAGCGCACCGGCGGGCACTCCGCCGCCGGACTGGGGGACCGCGCAGCAGACCGCGGGCACCACGCAGCCCGAGCAGGGTCACGATCATTCGTCGCACTGACCCCGCGTCGAGCCGCCGCCGACCGCCGGAGTCCGGGTCGCCGTCCATCGGTCCCGCGCTGCTCGCCCGCGTGCAGCGCAGGACCGTCGCCGGGCTGTTCGGTGCACAGCTCGTGGGCGGGATCGGCGTGGGGATCGGTGTCGCGGTCGGCGTTCTGTTCGCGGCGCGGCTGGCCGGTGAGTCCACCGCCGGCCTGGCCGGGGCCACGCTGGCCGTCGGCGCGGCGCTGCTCGCCCTGCCGGTCGCCGGCTGGATGCGGGTACGGGGCAGGCGGTTCGGCCTGGCCCTGGGCTATCTGATCGCCGCGGCCGGTGCGGTGCTGCTGGCGGTCACCGCGTGGCTGCGCCCGGTGCCGCTGCTGTTCCCGGCGATGTTCCTGTTCGGCTGCGCCACCACCGCCAACTTCCAGGCCCGGTTCGCCGCGGTCGATCTGGCGCCGCCGGGGGCTCGCGGTCGCAGCCTGTCCGTCGTGGTCTGGGCGACCACCGTGGGGGCGGTCGGCGGCCCGCTGGCCGCCGTACCCGCCGACCGGCTCTGCCGGCGACTCGGCGGCCCGCCGATGGCCGGCCCCTTCCTGCTCAGCGCGCTCACGCTGGCAGTGGCGGCGGCGATCGTCGCGCTGGTGCTGCGCCCGGATCCGCTGCTGCTGGCCCGTCAGGCAGGCCTGGCCGGCCCACCGCCGCGCTCCGGCGGCCGGCGGTCCGCGTTCACCGAGGCCGCCCGGCAGGCGGTGGCCGGCCGAGGTGCCCGGCTGGGTTTCACCGCGGTGGTCAGCGGTCACCTGGTCATGCTTGTCGTGATGTCCATGACCCCGGTCCACCTGGACCATGTGGGGCGCTCCGGCGTGGTCAGCGTGGTGATGAGCGTGCATCTGGCCGGCATGTTCGGCCTGGCGCCGGTGGTCGGTGCTGCGGGGGACCGGTTCGGCCGGCGGGCCGTGATCGGCGCGGGCGCGCTGCTGCTGGTGTGCTCGTGTGCGATCGCCGCCTCGGCCGGTGATGATCCGCTGCTGCTCGGTTTCGGTATCGGGCTGCTCGGACTCGGCTGGTCCGGCACGATGATCGCCGGCTCGACGGTGCTGACCGAGTCCGTCTCCCAGGAGAGCAGGCCGGCCGTTCAGGGGTTGGTCGACCTGGTGATGGGCCTGGCCGGGGCCGGCGGAACAGCCCTGGCCGGCGCGGTCGTTGCGACCGTCGGCTACCCGACCCTGGCCTGGTCCGCCGCCGCGGCGCTGCTGCCCCTGCCGGCTCTGCTCCTGCGCTCACGCGGGTGACTCGGGTTCGTTCACGCCGGCCACGAGCTTTCGACTGGGGCGGGGACGGGGCGTCCGGCTCATGTTCCTGGGACAGGTGGGCCGGAATGTTGGTCCGCGTACCGCACGGCCGGTCCCTCGGGGGCGTGACCGGTCGGCTCAGGAACGAGTAAGACGAGAATCTCTGCGGCCCGCTCGGCCATGGAACGCAGTCCGATGCCGCTTGACTTCGGGCCGGGGTCGTAGCTGAGGTGCAGCTCGATCCGGGTGCGGGCGTGGTCGAACCCCGAGACGAGCTGTCCCAGGGCGCAGCTGAGGCGCAGCTCAACCAGCGGCCCGGGGCCGAGGCGTTCCGTGATCCGCCGGACCTCCTGGATCGCCATGCCGAGTTCGTCGGAAGCGGCCCGGAGCGCGTCGTGTACCGGATCGACGGAGGGCAGGCGCGCGGTGGCGTTCTCGACGCGCAGCCTGAGGCGCGCCAGTGCCGGGCCGAGCCCGTCGTGGATGTCGCGCCGCAGATGGCGCCTCTCCTCCTCCCGCGCGGGCGCTGCACCACAGCGGTGTGGCCGTCCGGATCGCCGGCGCGCTCGGCGCGGACAGCTGCGAGATCCATGCGGACGTCGGCGGCGTCTGCACGGCCGACCCCGGCCTGGTCCGTGGTGCCCGCCCGCTGCCCGAACTGTCCTACGAGACGGCGGCGTTGCTGGCCCGGTACTGGGCGCAGGTGCTCCACCGGCCGTGCGTTCGGGCCGCCGAGCAGTACGGCGTCACGCTGGTCCGCCGCCGCAACCGGGCCCCGTACCCGGTGGCACCCGGATCGGTGCCACCGGAGTCCGGGCGGCCGCCGTCGTGCTCAACCGGAGTCCAGAGTGCTCGGTTACCGCACGGACGCCGAGGCCGACCACGCGTACGGCGTGCTCGGCACCGAGGGCGTCGACAGCGTGCGGCTCACCGGAGGGCCGCACCTCGCCGTCATCGGCGGCCACCGGGACCTCGACCGGCTGCACCGGGTCGAGCTGCCCGAGGCGGAGGTGCTGGGGGTTCTGGTCACCGAGATCACCGGCACCCGTGCGACGCCCCATGTCGCCCGTGACCCCGAGGACGCTGTCAGGCTCGCCCAGCGGCTGCACGACGCGCTCGTCGGTCCGGTGGGCGCACACGCCTGACCACGTGTGCGCCCCAGCGTCGGACGCGGCTCACCGACCGCGCGGCTCCCGCACCACCGCCACGTCCCCGGGCGCGACCGTGACCGTGCCGGCCGTCTTCTTGCCGGTGAGGAGTTCCGTGGCGCCCGGTGCGACGGGCAGGTCCGCGCCCCGGCCGGAGTGGTCGATCACGAAGACGTAGTCCGCCTCAGGGCCGCGCCTGCGGACCACCTCCACACCGGCCGGGGCGGTACGCACCGGCTCCACGCCCGCCTCGGTGCGGATGCGGTCCAGGAGGGCGGTCAGGGTGGCCGGGTCGGGGAGCGTGGCCAGGTACCAGGCGGCCCCGGTGCCGTAGGCGTGCCGGGTGACCGCCGGGACGCCGTCCAGAGGGCCGTCGGCGTAGGAGGCGAGCGCCTCCGCGCCCTCCAGCCGCAGCCGTTCCGACCACAGCGTGCCCGTCGCCCCGTCCGGCACCGCGCCGCTCAGGTCGACCTGCTGTCCGGGCAGCAGCGGGAACGGCTCGTCGGAGCGCACGCCCAGCACGTCCCGGAACGCCCCCGGGTAACCGCCCAGCCGCACATGGCAGTTCTCGTCCACCGCCCCGCTGTGGAAGCCGACGGCGAGGGTGCCGCCCCGCTCGGCGTACGCCGCGAGGTTCGCCGCGCCCGTGTCGTCGACCAGGTACAGGTTCGGCGCCAGGACCAGGCGGTAGGCGGACATGTCCGAGTCGGGGCGGACGAAGTCCACGGCCACGCCCGCCCGCCACAGCGGCTCGTACCAGGCTCGGACCAGGTCCAGGTACCGCAGTTCGCCACTCGGCTGGGAGGGCAGTTCCAGGGCCCAGCGGGCGTTCCAGTCCCAGACGACGGCGACCTCCGCGGGGCCGGTGCTGCCGCGGACCTCGGCCAGGGCCTTCAGGTCGGCGCCCAGGCGGACCACGTCCCGCCAGATCTGGCTGTCGGTGCCCGCGTGCGGCAGCATCGCCGAGTGCCACTGCTCGGCGCCCGCCTTCGCCGCCCGCCACTGGAAGTACGCGATGCCGTCCGCCCCGCGCGCCACATGCGCGAGCGCGTTGCGGCGCAACTCACCGGGATTCTTCGCCCGGTTGACGGGCTGCCAGTTCACCGCGCCGGTGGAGTGCTCCATCAGCAGCCACGGGCCGCCCGCGAGCGAGCGCATCAGATCGCCGCTGAGCGCGATGTCGATCTCCGGCTCGGGGTCGGCGGACATCAGGTAGTGGTCGTTGGCGACGACGTCCAGCTCCGGCGCCCAGCGCCAGTAGTCGAGGGCGTCGAAGGTGGCCATCACCATGAAGTTGGTGGTGGCCGGGATCGCGGGGGCCGCCGCCCGCAGCACCTCCCGCTCGGCCGTGTACAGCGACAGCAGCTCGTCCGAGCAGAAGCGGCGCCAGTCCAGCTGGTGCGTCGGGTTGGGTACGGCGCCGGTGGCGCGCGGCGGCAGGATCTCCTCCCAGTCGTAGTACCACTGGGACCAGAAGGTCGTGCCCCAGGCGTCGTTGAGGGCGCTCAGGTCGTCGCCGTAGCGGGCCCGCAGCCAGCGACGGAAGGCCGCCGCGCTGGTGTCGCAGTAGCAGGCCGCGTTGTGGCAGCCGTACTCGTTGTGCACGTGCCACATGGCGACGGCCGGATGACCGGCGTACCGCTCGGCCAGCGCGCCCGCGATGCGCAGCGCCGCCTCGCGGTAGGCGGGGCTGGACGGGCAGAACGTCTGGCGGCTGCCGTAGGAGAGGGTGCGGCCGTCCCGGTCGACCGGCAGCGCCTCGGGGTGGGCGCGGAAGAACCACGCCGGAGGCGCCGCCGTGGGGGTGGCCAGGTCGGCGGCGATACCGTTCTCGTGCAGCAGATCCAGGATCCGGTCCAGGCGCGAGAAGTCGAACTCGCCCTCGGACGGCTCCAGCAGGGCCCAGGAGAAGATGCCGATGCTGACCATGGTCACCCCGGCCTCGCGCATCAGGCGCATGTCCTCGGCCCACACCTCCTCGGGCCACTGCTCGGGGTTGTAGTCGCCGCCGTAGGCGAGGCCGGGGACGGACAGGGTGCGTTTCACTGGGTTTTCTTCGTTCTCTTTCAAGTGCGCGTGCCTCAGCCCTTGTTGGAGCCCAGGGTGAGACCGCTGACGAACTGGCGCTGGAGCGCGAAGTACACGATCAGCGTCGGGATCGCGGTGAGCAGGGCGCCGGCGGCCACCAGGTTCGGGTCGGTGAAGTACTGGCCGGAGAGGTTGTTCAGCGCCGAGGTGATCGGCATGTTCTCACCGGTCGAGATCAGCACGAGGGCCCAGAAGAAGTCGTTGTAGATCCAGATCGACAGCAGGGTCGCCAGGGCCGCCATCGCCGGCTTGCACAGCGGCAGCGTGATCTGCCAGTACAGCCGCCACACCGAGGCACCGTCGACCAGCGCGGCCTCCGTCAGCTCGTGCGGGAGCGAGCGCATGTAGTTGCTCAGCACGAAGGCGCAGAAGCCGGACTGGAACGCCACATGGATCAGCACGAGCCCGAGCGCGGAGTCGTACAGCTTGCCGCTCGCCGTGATGCCGGGCAGGTCCGTGAGCAGGTACAGCCGGTACAGCGGGGTGATGATGACCTGCTGCGGGAGCAGGTTGCCCGCCGTGAAGACCAGCAGCAGCGCCAGGTTGAGCCGGAAGTCGAACCGGCTGACGTAGAAGGCGACCATCGACGACAGGAACAGCGTCAGCAGCACGGCCGGTACGGCGATGATCAGCGTGTTGCCGAAGTAGTGCATCATGTCCGACTGGACGAACGCGTTCTTGAAGTTGTCGAAGTTCAGCGTGTCCGGCCAGGACACATAGCCCTTGGCGCTGGTCTCGCTGTACGGCCGCAGCGCCGAGAAGATCGCCCACAGCAGGGGCGCGAGCCAGGCCAGGGCCGTGCCGGCGAGGAAGACGTGCAGCATGACGCGAGCCGGCCGGACGGGAGTGCGCCGCTTCAGCGTGACAGTCGTGCTCATGCGCGCCGCTCCTTCCGGAAGGTGGCGATCAGATACGGGATGATCACCGCGAGGGAGATCACCAGCAGGACGAGGGCGATGGCCGAGCCGTAACCGATCCGGCTGGACTCGCCGATGATGTTGTTGGTCACCAGGATCGACAGCAACTCGGTGCCCTGGGCGCCCTTGTTGAAGACGAAGACCAGGTCGAAGGCGCGCAGGGCCTCGATGATGGTGACGACCAGAACCACCGTGTTGGTCGGGCGCAGCGTCGGGAAGATGACGTTCTTGAACGTCTGCCACTCGCCCGCGCCGTCGAGCGCGGAGGCTTCCCTGAGCGACGGGTCGACGCTCTTCAGACCGGCCAGGTACAGGATCATCATGTAGCCGGTGTGCCGCCAGGACGCGGCGATGAGGACGGCCCACAGGTTGAGCTTGGGGTCGCCGATCCAGTCGATGTAGTGGCCGGGCTCGTTGGCCCCGATGATGCTGTTGATCAGGCCCGTGTCCGGGTTGTAGACGAGCTGCCAGACGAAGCCGATGCACGCCATGGAGATGACGACCGGCAGGAAGAACGCGGTCTGGTAGACGCGGCTGAACCGGATCTTCTTGTCCAGCTGCACGGCGAGGAACAGGCCGAGCGGCGTCGGGATCAGGATCAGCACCACGAACCAGATGACGTTGTGCTGGACGGCCGGCCAGAACTGCGGGTTGTCGTTGAAGAGCTGGGTGAAGTTGTCGAGGCCGACCCACTTGATCGAGTCGAACCCGATGCCGTCCCAGGTGGTGAAGGCGAGCGCGATGGAGGCGAGGGCGGTGACCCAGACCAGGGCCACGTGCAGGACCGTGGGCACGCCCGCCATCAGGGCGAGCGTGAGCCGGTCACGGCGGGTCAGCAGGCGCCGGTGGCCCTGCGCGGCCCGCTTGGATGCGGAAGCAGCGCCCGGAGGCGGCACGGCGGCCGCCTCCGGGGTCTTCGTCGTCGTGTCGGTCGTCATGCCGCTGCTCACGAGGACGCGAAGATCTGCTTCTTCTGGCGCTCGATCGACGACAGCAAGCTGTCCACGCCCTTGGGGTTCTGGAGGAACTTCTGCAGTCCGGGCTGCATCACCGTCGAGGTGAAGTCCGGCCGTGAGTCGCGGTCCATGAACTGGGTGAGGCTCTTGGCGCCGCTGATCATGTCGAACGCCTTCTTCTGCAGCGCCGAGTAGGAGGAGGTGTCGGCCTTGCTGGAGGCGGCCACCACGCTCGGGTCGCCCTTGAGGTAGGTCTGCTCGGCGTCCGGGGAGCCCAGGTACTCCAGCAGCTTCACCACACCGGCGTGGTTCTTGGGGGCCTTGCTGACCATGAAGCCGTCGGTGGGCGCCTCGACGGTGTCCTGGCCGTAGGTGGGGTTGATCTCCGGGAAGGGGAAGAAGTCGAGGTCGTCCAGGTCGGCCTTGTTGGTGAACTGCTGGGCCACGAAGGAGCCCAGGAGGTACATGCCGGCCTTCTTGGACACCAGCGACTGGGCGGCGTCCTGCCAGGTGCGGCCCATGAAGCCGTCCTGGTGGTAGGGGAGCAGCTCGGCCCAGTGGTCGAAGGCGGCCTTGACCTTGGCGTCCGTCCAGGAGGCCTTGCCCGCCATCAACTGGACGTGGAAGTCGTAGCCGTTGAGGCGGAAGTTGATCTGGTCGAAGGTGCCCATCGCCGGCCAGGCGTCCTTGTCGCCGAAGGCGATCGGGACCAGGCCGTCCTTCTTCATCTGCTTGCACAGGGCGACCAGCTCGTCCCACGTGGCGGGGACCTTGTAGCCGTGCTGCTGGAAGACGCTCTTGCGGTAGAAGACCGCCCACGGGTACGTGGTCAGCGGCACGAAGTAGTACTTGCCGTCCTCGCCCTTGCTCAGCTTCTTCATCGCGTCGGGGAAGTTGCCCCCGATCTTGGCCCACACGTCGTCGATCGGCGTGGCCAGCTTCTTCGCCGCGAAGAACTGCATGCGGTAACCGGCGAACCAGTTGAACACGTCGTCCGGAGTGCCCTGCAGGTAGGAGTTGATCTGCTCCTGGAAGGT
Source organism: Streptomyces sp. NPDC001410 (assembly GCF_042895235.1). Taxonomy (NCBI): domain Bacteria; kingdom Bacillati; phylum Actinomycetota; class Actinomycetes; order Kitasatosporales; family Streptomycetaceae; genus Streptomyces; species Streptomyces sp. NPDC001410. The sequence goes on along the minus strand of NZ_JBIAWE010000001.1, from coordinate 604,878 downwards.
GTTGTGGTCCTTCGTGTTCACATCGACCGTGATGCCGGACTGCTTCTTGAAGGCCGCGTAGACATCCGCGAAGGCCTTCTTCGGCACGGCGTCCGAGGCGTTGGAGCCGAGGGTGACGGTCTTCGGGTCGGAGGACGAGCCACTGCCGCCGCAGGCGGACAGCAGGGGTATGCCGGCACCTGCGAGGAGGGCGGCACCGCCCGCTCCACGCAGCAGCGAGCGACGGCTGGGACCCGGGACCGAAAGACCGGAAGGGGAGAGGCGCATGGCGGCTCCTGAGGCATACAGGGTGCGGTCAAGGGGATGAGTCGATCACCGAAAGGTCCTCGAAACCGATCAGAAACCAACTCGACCGAACATCGTGGCGTAATAACAGCCCCATGTCCGCTCATGCGTCAATAGCTCGGGTCGCCCTGGGGTGTCTCTTGCCCGAAACGTAATCGTCATCGTTACCTGCAACTTTGTTGAAGAACAGGCAGAACGGCCCCCGCGGCAGCTGCGGCCGCGGGGGCTGTGTGAACACGAGTGATTCCGTTTCCTGGTCTGACCAGGACTGTCAGGGTCTGACCAGAAGCTGGAAGTCGAAGGCGTAGCGCGACGCCCGGTAGACATGGGTGCCGTACTCCACCGGCCGCCCGGTGTCGTCGTAGGCGGTGCGCTGCATGGTGAGCAGGGCCGCGCCCTCCTTCTCGTCCAGCAGGGCCGCCTCCTCGGCGGTGGCGCTGCGCGCGCCGACCGTCTGGCGGGCGCTGTGCAGGCTGATGCCCACCGAGCGCATCATCCGGTACAGGCCCGTCGACTCCAGCCGCTCGGTGTCGAGTTCGAGGAGCGCCGCTGGCAGGTAGTTGCACAGGAACGCCACCGGCTGGCCGTGGGTGCAGCGCAGCCGCTCCAGCACGACGACCTCGGCGCCCTCCGCGATGCCGAGGGCCGCGGCCACGTCGGCGCCGGCCAGGACGCGTTCGCCCCGCAGCACCCGGGTGGTCGGGCCCTGCCCGGCCGACTCCAGGTCGTCGTAGAGACTGCTCAGTTCCAGGGGTCGTTTGACCTGGCTGTGCACCACCTGGGTGCCGACGCCGCGGCGTCGCACCAGAAGCCCCTTGTCGACCAGGGACTGGATGGCCTGGCGGACGGTGGGCCGGGACAGGCCGAGGCGCACGGACAGGTCGACCTCGTTGCCCAGGAGGTTCCCGGGGGCGAGGATCCCGTGCTCGATGGCCGCCTCCAGCTGCTGGGCGAGCTGGTAGTAGAGCGGCACCGGACTCGTGCGGTCCAGGTCGAAGTCCAGTGAGTCGAGCGCGGAGCCGGCCACGGGACGAGCGGAGTCACCGGTCTTCGCCACGGGGCACCTCCTTCCAGAGCACGGACAGGGCGGGGCGGTTCACAGGTGCCGGCGGCGGCCGGCGACCTGGCGGTCGTAGTCCTCGCGGGCGTGTACGGCCGCCTCGCGGGTCGCGGTCTCGGCCACCGGTACGTCCCACCAGGCCTCGGCCCCGAGGGCGGTGGGCGCTGGGCCCGAGGTGTCCGTCTCCACGTAGACGCAGGTGGGGGTGTCGGCCGCGCGTGCGGTGGCCAGCGCCGCGCGCAGCTCCCGTACGGTCTTGGCGCGCAGGACGTCCATGCCGAGGCTGGCCGCGTTGGCGGCGAGGTCGACGGGCAGCGGGGCGCCACTGAAGGTGCCGTCGGCCGCGCGGTACCGGTAGGCGGTGCCGAACCGTTCGCCGCCGACCGACTCGGAGAGGCCGCCGATGGAGGCGTACCCGTGGTTCTGGATCAGGACCAGCTTCACGGGCAGCCCCTCCTGTACGGCGGTGACGATCTCGGTCGGCATCATCAGGTAGGTGCCGTCACCGACCAGCGCCCAGACCACCGTGTCCGGGGCCGCCTGCTGCACTCCGATCGCGGCCGGGATCTCGTAGCCCATGCACGAGTAGCCGTACTCCAGGTGGTACTGGCGCCGCGAGCGGGTCCGCCACAGCTTGTGCAGGTCGCCGGGGAGCGAGCCCGCCGCGTTGATGAGCACGTCGTCGTCCCCGACGACCGCGTCCAGCGCGCCGAGCACCTGCGTCTGGGTGGGTACGGCGTCCTCGTCGGCGGCGCCGAAGGCGCTTTCCACGACCTGCTCCCAGCGCTCCTTGCCCGCCCGGTACCCGGCCTCGTACGCCGGGTCGACGCGGAAGCCGGCCAGTTGCTCGGTGAGCGCCTCCAGGGCGGCCCGGGCGTCGGCGACCACGGTCCGCGCGGCGAGCTTGTGGGCGTCGAAGGCGGCGATGTTGAGGTTGAGGAAGCGGACCTCGGGGTGCTGGAACAGGGTGCCGGAGGCGGTGGTGAAGTCGGTGTAGCGGGTGCCGACGCCGATGACCAGGTCGGCGCCGCGGGCGAGGTCGTCGGCGACCGCGGTGCCGGTGTGGCCGATGCCGCCGAGGTCGGCCGGGTGGTCGTGCCGCAGGGAGCCCTTGCCGGCCTGGGTGGCGGCGACCGGGATGCCGGTGGCGTCGACCAGGGCCCGCAGTGCGTCCTCGGCGCGGCTGTGGTGGACTCCGCCGCCCACGACGAGGAGCGGCCTGCGGGCGGCCCGGACCGCCCGGACGGCCTCAGCCAGCTCCGCCGGGTCCGGCGCGGGCCGGCGTACGGTCCACACGCGCTCGGCGAAGAACTCCTCGGGCCAGTCGTACGCCTCCGCCTGCACGTCCTGCGGCAGGGCGAGGGTGACGGCGCCGGTCTCGGCCGGGTCGGCGAGCACGCGCATCGCCTGGAGCGCCGACGGGATCAGCTGCTCGGGGCGGGTGATCCGGTCGAAGTAGCGGGAGACGGGGCGCAGCGTGTCGTTGACGGAGACGTCGAACTGGCCGGGGTGCTCCAGCTGTTGCAGCAGCGGATCGGCCGGGCGGGTGGCGAAGTAGTCGCCGGGCAGGAGCAGCACGGGCAGCCGGTTGATCGTGGCCAGGGCGGCGCCGGTGACGAGGTTGGTCGCGCCCGGGCCGATGGACGTCGTCACGGCCTGCGCCGAGAGGCGGTCGAGCTGGCGGGCGTGGCCGACGGCCGCGTGCACCATCGCCTGCTCGTTGCGGCCCTGGTGGTACGGCATGACATCGCCGTATTCGAGCAGCGCCTGGCCGATCCCCGCCACGTTGCCGTGCCCGAAGATGCCCCAGGTACCGGCGATCAGTCGGTGCCGTTCGCCATCGCGTGCGGTGTACTGGGCGGACAGGAACCGCACCAGTGCCTGGGCGACGGTCAGACGGCTCGTCGATGCGCTCGTCGAGTGGCTCATGCCTCACAGGTGTATGCGGGAACAGGCGGCACTGTCAATGGTTTGTACTTACATTCTGACTAGCTCGTGAAATGATGTCTTAACAAAGTATTGACAGCGGGCTCTGCAGGGGCTTGTATCCCGTCCCAACGCAACAGCGTCCCTTCCCCCGTAGCACAGTGAGGTGCAGGACAGATGGACCGCTCTTCGCACTCCCGCCCCCGCAGACTGGCCCCCGTCGTGGCAGTGGCCGCTGCGGCAGCCCTGACCCTCGCCGGCTGCTCCAGCAGCTCCGGGGGGAAGAAGGCCGAAGAGGGAGGGTCGGGTGCCTCAGCCGGCAAGGCCAACACTCCCCGGATGACGGTCGCGCTGGTCACCCACCAGTCGCCGGGCGACACCTTCTGGGACATCGTCCGCAAGGGCGCAGAGGCCGCCGCCGCGAAGGACAACATCAAGCTGATCTACTCCGCCGACCCGAACGCCGGCAACCAGGCCAACTTCGTGCAGAACGCGATCGACCAGAAGGTCGACGGCATAGCGATCACCCTGGCCAAGCCGGACGCCATGAAGGGCGTGGTCAACAAGGCCGACGCGGCGAAGATCCCCGTGGTCGGCCTGAACTCTGGGCTCAGCGACTGGAAGAAGCTCGGTCTGCTGCAGTTCTTCGGACAGGACGAGACGGTGGCGGGCGAGGCGTTCGGCAAGAGGCTGAACGAGGTCGGCGCCAAGAAGGCCGTCTGCGTGATCCAGGAACAGGGCAACGTCGGCCTCACCCAGCGCTGCGACGGCGTGAAGAAGACGTTTTCCGGCACGACTGAGACGCTGTACGTGAACGGCACCGACATGCCGTCCGTGAAGTCCACGATCACGGCCAAGCTGAAGCAGGACAGCGCCATCGACTACGTGGTCACGCTGGGCGCCCCCTTCGCGCTGACCGCGGTGCAGTCGGTGGGCGACGCCGGCAGCAAGGCCAAGGTCGCCACCTTCGACCTGAACAACCAGCTGACCAGCGCCATCAAGAAGGGCACCATCCGGTTCGCGGTGGACCAGCAGCCGTACCTGCAGGGTTACCTCGCGATCGACTCCCTGTGGCTGTACAAGAACAACGGCAACTACAGCGGCGGTGGCGAGCAGCCGGTGCTGACCGGCCCGGCCTTCGTCGACAAGTCCAACGTCGACCGGATCGCCCAGTTCGCCGCGAAGGGCACCCGGTGATGAGCATGACTCAGCAGGCTGAGCCGGCGGTCGGGAGACCGCCGGCGTCCGGCCCCAAGCAGGCCGACGGCCGTACCGCCCGGCGCCCGCTGGTGATCCGGCTGCTGGCCCGCCCCGAAGTGGGCGTCTTCCTGGGCGCCGTGGCCGTCCTGATCTTCTTCCTGATCGCCGCGCCCTCGCTCCGCCAGGGCAGCTCGATAGCCACGGTCCTCTACCAGTCCTCGACCATCGGCATCATGGCCCTCCCGGTCGCCCTGCTGATGATCGGCGGCGAGTTCGACCTGTCGTCCGGTGTCGCCGTGATCAGCTCCGCGCTCGTGGCGAGCATGATCAGCTACCAGCTGACGATGAACGTGTGGGTGGGCGTGATCGTCGCGCTGTTCGCCTCGCTCGCCGTGGGCGCCTTCAACGGCTGGATGGTGGTCAAGACCGGCTTGCCCAGCTTCCTGGTCACCCTCGGCACCTTCCTGATCCTCCAGGGCGCCAACCTGGCCGTGACCAAGCTGATCACCGACAACGTCGCCACCGACGACATCAGCAACATGGACGGCTTCGACCAGGCGAAGAAGATCTTCGCGTCCTCCGTCGACATCGGCGGCGTCGAGGTCAAGATCACGGTCTTCTACTGGCTGGCCTTCGCGGCCCTGGCCACCTGGCTGCTGCTGCGCACCAAGTACGGCAACTGGATCTTCGCCGTCGGCGGCAACAAGGAGAGCGCCCGTGCCGTCGGTGTCCCGGTGAACTTCACCAAGATCACCCTGTTCATGCTGGTCGGCCTCGGCGCCTGGTTCATCGGCATGCACAACCTCTTCTCGTTCAACACCGTGCAGTCCGGTGAGGGCGTCGGCCAGGAGCTGATCTACATCGCCGCGGCCGTCATCGGCGGCTGCTCGCTCACCGGCGGCGCCGGCTCCGCGATCGGCCCCGTCTTCGGCGCGTTCATGTTCGGCATGGTCAACCAGGGCATCGTCTTCGCGGGCTGGAACCCCGACTGGTTCAAGGCCTTCCTCGGCGTGATGCTGCTCGGCGCCGTCCTGATCAATCTGTGGGTCCAGCGCACGGCGACCCGGAGGTAAGACCCGATGACAAGCAACGGAACCGGAACCCACGGCGCCGTCCTCCAGGACACCGCCCCCGCCGAGGACGGCCCCCTCGTCGAACTGCGCGGCGCGGGCAAGTCCTACGGCAACATCCGCGCCCTGCACGGCGTCGACCTCACGGTCCACGCGAGCCGGGTGACCTGCGTCCTCGGCGACAACGGCGCCGGCAAGTCCACCCTCATCAAGATCATCTCCGGGCTGCACCGGCACACCGAGGGCGACTTCCTCGTCGACGGCCGGCCGGTGCGCTTCAACAGCCCGCGCGAGGCTCTCGACAAGGGCATCGCCACCGTCTACCAGGACCTCGCCACCGTCCCCCTCATGCCGGTGTGGCGGAACTTCTTCCTCGGCTCCGAGGTGACCAAGGGCCCCTGGCCCGTTCGCCGGCTCGACATCGACACGATGAAGAGGACCGCCGACCGGGAACTGCGCAACATGGGCATCGTCCTGGACGACCTGGAGCAGCCCATCGGCACGCTCTCCGGCGGCCAGCGCCAGTGCGTGGCCATCGCCCGCGCCGTCTACTTCGGCGCCCGCGTCCTGATCCTGGACGAGCCCACCGCCGCCCTCGGCGTCAAGCAGTCCGGGGTGGTGCTGAAGTACATCGCCGCCGCCCGCGACCGCGGCCTCGGCGTCATCTTCATCACCCACAACCCGCACCACGCCTACATGGTCGGCGACCACTTCAGCGTGCTGCGCCTGGGCACCCTCGAACTCAGCGCCGACCGCAGCGAGGTCAGCCTGGAGGAGCTGACCAACCACATGGCCGGCGGCGCCGAACTCGCCGCGCTCAAGCACGAGCTGGCCCAGGTCCGCGGTGTCGACGTCGAGGAACTCCCCGAGGAGGAGGACCTCACCGCACCCGTGGCGACCCCCTCGGAAGGGACCTCCTGACATGGCGAACCCGTCTCCGCTCGACCGCATCCGGGTCGGCTCCGCCCCCGACTCCTGGGGCGTGTGGTTCCCGGACGACCCGCAGCAGGTCCCCTGGGAACGCTTCCTCGACGAGGTGTCCGAGGCCGGCTACGACTGGATCGAACTGGGCCCTTACGGCTACCTCCCCACCGACCCGGCCCGGCTCACGGACGAGTTGGGGCGGCGGAACCTGAAGGTGTCGGCCGGTACGGTCTTCACCGGCATGCACCGCGGCCCGTCCGTCTGGGAGGAGACCTGGACCCACGTCAGCCAGGTGGCCTCCCTCACCCAGGCCATGGGCGCGCGGCACCTGGTCGTCATCCCCTCCTTCTGGCGGGACGACAAGACCGCCGAGATCCTGGAGCCGCCGGAGCTGACGGCCGAGCAGTGGGCGCACCTGACCAAGGGCATGGAACGGCTCGGCCACGAGGTGCAGGAGACGTACGGCCTCGAACTCGTCGTGCACCCGCACGCCGACACGCACATCGACACCGAGGAGCACGTCGAGCGGTTCCTCGACTCGACCGACACCGAGCTGGTCAACCTCTGCCTGGACACGGGGCACTACGCCTACTGCGGCGGCGACAGCGTCAAGCTGATCGAGACCTACGGCGAGCGCATCGGCTACCTGCACCTCAAGCAGGTCGACCCGGCGATCCTCGCCGAGGTCGTGGCGAACGAGGTGCCGTTCGGGCCCGCGGTGCAGCGGGGCGTGATGTGCGAACCGCCCTCCGGCGTCCCCGCGTTGGGGCCGGTGCTGGAGGCGGCGCAGCGGCTCGGCGTGGAACTGTTCGCGATCGTCGAGCAGGACATGTACCCGTGCGAGCCGGACAAGCCGCTGCCGATCGCGGTGCGGACACGCAGGTTCCTGAGGTCGTGCGGGGCCTGAGCGGTTCGGCCCCGGGCCTGCCGGGAACGAACGGTGGCGTGCGCGCGTTCTGACCGACAACGGGGAACGCCCGCGAGTACGGGAGGACGGACCACATGGCTCACCGCACGGAACTCCGCGAAACGACCCAGCACGCCGCCGAGGCGGCCGACACCCCCGGCCGCTTCAGCCGGCTGCCCGAGCGGATACGCCCGGAGGACACGGTGGAGACGAGGCCGGCGACCCTGCCGGACCCGGCGCGGGACACGTACAACGCGGACGAGTGGCTGATCCGGTACTGCGGCTGAAGCAGACGCCGTTCCGGTGCGGCGCCTCAGGTGGAACGGGCCTTCCGGCCGGGAGCGGAAGGCCCGTGGCGGTGCGTGGTCAGGTGCCCGCGAGCGCGGGTTCGGGGTCGGACGTGCCCGACGGCGGCCGGGGGTCGTCGTGACGCCTGAACAGCCCGCTGGGCCACCACATCCAGCGGCCCACGTCCAGGGTCAGCGCGGTGACCAGCACCGAGCGGACGATCACGGTGTCCAGCAGCACACCGAACGCCACCGCGAACCCCAGCTCGGCCGCGAACACCAGCGGCAGCGAGGCCATCGCCGCGAAGGTGCCGGCCAGCACCAGACCCGCTGACGTGATCACACCCCCGGTGGCGGACAGACCCGTCAGCGCGCCGCGCCGGGTGCCGTGCAGCAGCGCCTCCTCGCGCACCCGGGTGACCAGGAAGATGTTGTAGTCGATGCCCAGCGCGACCAGGAACACGAACGTCAGCAGCGGGAAGGAGGCGTCCGCCCCCGCGAAGTGGAACACGTGGTCGAACATCAGACTGCTCACGCCGAGGGCCGCCGCGAACGACAGCACCACCGTCGCCATGAGCAGCAGGGGCGCGACGATCGCCCGCAGCAGCAGCGCGAGGATGAGGAACACCATCACCAGCACGATGGGGATGATCACCGCGGAGTCGCGGGCGGCCGCTTCCCGCGTGTCGAGGATGACCGCCGTGTTGCCGCCGACCTGGGCGTTCGCACCCTCGATCCGGTGGACCGCGGTTCTGGCCCGCTCGACGGTGCGCAGCGCGGCCGTACTGCTGGGGTCGTCCTCGAGTTCCCCGAGCAGGATGGCCTCACCGGCCACGACCCTCGGTGTCGACACGTCGACAACTCCCGGTACGCCGGACAGCGCGGCCCGCACCCGCTGCGCCGAGGCGGCCTCGGCCACGACATAGACCGGGTCGCCCGACCCTGCAGGGAAGTGCCTGGACTGGATCTCCTCGCCGACGGCCGTCTGCGGTCTGCCGGTGAACTGGTCCGTGTTGGAGAGCCCGTCGGCCCTGAGCCCGAACAGCCCGGTCGCCATGGCGCCGAGGACGAGCGCGGTGCCGATCCACACGATCCGCGGCCGGCCGGAGACGGCGGTGCCGACCCGCGTCCAGATGCCGTCCCCGGTCGCACCGGCCGATCCGTACGACGGTCGCACCGGCCAGAAGATCCAGCGGCCGCAGATGACCAGCAGGGCCGGCAGCAGGGTGACCATGGCGAGCAGCCCGACGAGGACGCCGACGGCGCAGGCGGGCCCGAGCCCCTTGGTGGAGTTGAGGGTGGCCAGCATCAGCAGCGTCAGGCTGACCGCGACAGTCGCGGCGCTGGCGACGATCGCGGGACCGGAGCGGTGCAGGGCCTCCGCCATCGCCTCGTGCCGGTCCTCGTGCCGCCGCAACTCCTCCCGGTACCGCGAGACGAGCAGGAGCGCGTAGTCGGTGGCGGCGCCGAACACCAGCACCGTCAGAATGAAGCTGGTCTGCTTGTTGACGGTGAGTCCGGCGTTCTTCGCCAGCAGGTAGATCACCGCCTCCGACGTGACCAGGGCGCCGCCCATGGTCAGCAGCGGCAGCACGGGCAGTACCGGGCTGCGATAGGTGAGCAGCAGGATCACGACCACCACCGCCGCGGTGATCGTCGTCAGACCGCCGCCCTTGCCGAACGCCTTGATCGAGTCCGACGCGTACCCGGCCGGTCCGGTGACGTGGAACCCGAGACCGCCCGTGTTCGCCTCGCCGACCCTGCTCATCGCATCGACGACCTTGCCGATTCCCTCCCAGCCCGTCCTGTCCTTGCGCACCTGGACCACGGTCTGGATGGCCTTGCCGTCCTGGGCCCTCACCGGGCCCTGCGGCTGCCCCACGACGTTCCTGATGCTCTTGAAGGCCTCGGCGTCGGCTCGGGCCTTGGCCATGTCGGCAGGGGTGACACCTCCGGGCCGGTCGTAGACCACGATCGCGGGCACGGTGTCGGCGAGCCGGAACTTCTCGGCCCGGTCGACGATCCGTGTCGACTCCGCGTTGCCGGGCAGCCAAGCCGAGTTGTCGTTCTCCTCGACGTCACCGAGCTTGCCGGCCAGCAGGAGGGCCGGGACCAGCAGGAGCGTCCAGAGAGCCAGGACGACCCATTTCGCCACCCTGCCACTGGGCAGGGACGCAAGTTTGCGCACCATGTGGATTCCTCGGCGTTCAGTCGACGTGAGCGAGCTTGTCGGGATTGGCGACGACATAGATCCCGCACACCTGGTCGCCGTCCGCAGTGAGGTCGAGGACGAGGACGGCGTAGAGGGTGTCGCCGGCGAACAGCAGCGCCGACGGGGCGCCGTTGACGGTGCGGTAGGCGATGTCGAGGCCCTTGCCGGAGTGGGGGGCGGCACCGGCGAGCAGACGGGCGACCTTGTCCCGGCCGTGCAGCGGCCGCAGGCCCGCCGGTGCCCGGCCCTTGCCTCCGGCGTCGCCCCACAGGGTCACCTCCGGTGCCAGGATCCTCAGGAGGGCGTCCAGGTCACCGCCGAGCGCGGCGGCCAGGAACCGTTCGGTCACCTGCTGCCGAACCTGCGGGTCGGGCTCGTAGCGGGGGCGGCGCGCGTGGACGTGCTCCCTGGCGCGATGGGCGAGCTGACGAATCGCCGAGGGACTGCGGCCGAGGATGTCCGCTATCTCGGTGTGGGCGTAGCCGAACACCTCGTGCAGGACGAACACCCCGCGCTCCAGCGGAGTGAGGGTTTCCAGGACCACCAGCAGCGCCATCGACACCGACTCGGCGCGTACCGCTGCATCAGCGGCGTTGTCGGGGGCGGGAGTGTCGGCGAGGGGGCCGATGAGCGGTTCGGGCAGCCACGGCCCGACGTAGCTCTCGCGGCGGCGGCTGACGGTGGCCTGGTGGGCGAGGGCCCGGTTCACGGCGATCCGCACCAGATAGGCGCGCGGGTTGTCGATCGGCTCCGCGTCCGGTGCCTGCTTCCTGGCCGTCCACGACAGCCAGGTCTCCTGCAGCACGTCCTCGGTGTCGGCGACGCTGCCGAGCATGTTGTAGACGATGGAGAACAGCAGTTCACGGTGGTCGTGGAACACCTGTGTCGCGGTGTCGGACATCGCGGGGCCTCTCGTCGCGGATGCTTTCCGAACTGAGAGCGCCCCGGGCACCCGGAGTGTGACATTCACTCACGGGATGTGATCCAGATCTCAGACCCCCCGCACCTCCGCGATCGTCACCGGACGGTGCTCGTGCAGGGACAGGGTGCAGGCATCTGCGATCCAGCCCGCCTCCAGGGCGTCCTCGATGGTGCAGGGGGAGGGGCGGGTGCCGGCCACGACCTCGGTGAACGTGGTGAGTTCGGCGCGGTAGGCCTCGGTGAAGCGGTCCATGAAGAAGTCGTGCGGCGTGCCCGCCGGGAACGTCACACCGGGTTCGACCGAGCGGAGCGGGAGCTTGTCGTCCAGGCCGACCGCGATCGAGTCCGCGAAGCCGTGGAGCTCCATGCGGACGTCGTAACCGCGGGCGTTGTGGCGGGAGTTGGAGACCACCGCGATCGTGCCGTCGTCCAGGGTGAGGATCGCGCCGGTGGTGTCGACGTCGCCCGCCTCCCTGATGTAGTCGGCGCCCCGGTTGCCCCCCACCGCGTACACCTCGGTGACCTCGCGGCCGGTCACCCACCGGATGATGTCGAAGTCGTGGACGGAGCAGTCGCGGAAGATGCCCCCGGAGGCGGCGATGTACGCGGCCGGCGGCGGCGCCGGGTCCAGGGTCGTCGAGCGGACCGTGTGCAGCTTGCCCAGCTCGCCGGCCTGCACCGCGGCCCGCGCGGCGACGAAACCGGCGTCGAAGCGGCGGTTGTAGCCGATCTGGATCGGCACGTCGCTGCCCTGCACGGCCCTGAGCACCTCGACGCCCTCCGCCATGGTGCGGGCGACCGGCTTCTCGCAGAAGACGGGGACGCCCGCCTCCACACCCGCCCGGATCAGCGCCGGGTGGGCGTCGGTCGCGGCCGCCACGACGATGCCGTCCACGCCGGCGGCCAGCAGCGCCTCGGGCGAGTCGGCGACCTCGGCCCCGAACCGCTCGGCCGCGGCCTTGGCCGCGTCCGCGAACGGGTCGGTGACGACGAGGGACTCGACGGTGTCGAGCCCGGAGAGAGTCTCGGCGTGGAACGCGCCGATGCGGCCGAGGCCGAGGATTCCAATGCGCATGAGGGTGCAGCTCCTAGGTGCGAGGGTGCTGAAGGAGAGAACTAGTCGAGGCCGCCGAGCACGTTCTGGTCCCAGTCGATCACCGAACCGGTGACCACCCCGGACCGGTCGGACAGCAGCAGGACCACGAAGTCGGCAATCTCGTCCGGTCGGCCGAGCTTGCCCATCGGCAGCCGGGCGGCGGCCTGCTCCTGCCAGTCGTCGCCCGCGTCGTGGAAGGCGCGCTGGGTGGCGTCCTCGCCCTCCGTCGCGGTCCAGCCGATGTTCAGGCCGTTGATCCGGATCCGGTCCCAGCGATGGGCGTGCGCGGCGTTGCGGGTCAGGCCCACCAGACCGGCCTTGGCGGCGACGTACGGCGCGAGGAACGGCTGCCCGCCGTGCGCCGACGAGGTGATGATGTTGACGATCGTGCCGGGCGCCTTCCGCGCCACCATGTCGGCCACCGCCGCCTGCATCGCGAAGAACGGCCCCTTGAGGTTGACCGCGATGTGCGCGTCGAACAGCTCGGGTGTCGTGTCGAGCAGGGTGCCGCGTGAGGTCAGGCCCGCCGAGTTGACCAGGCAGTCGATCCGGCCGTAGGCGTCGACCACCTCGGCCACCGAGGCCTTGGCCTGGTCGGCGTCCGACAGGTCGGCCTGGACGTACATCGCCCTGCCGCCGGCCGCGGACAGTTCGGCCACCAGGGCCTCGCCCGGTTCGGGGCGGCGCCCGGTCACGGCCACCGAGGCGCCCTCACGCACGGCGGCCCGAGCGATCGCCGCGCCGACGCCCTGGCTGCCGCCGTTCACGAGGACGACCTTGTCGTCGAGAAGTCCCATGAGTTCCTTGTTCTTTCAGCTCTCGCGCTACATCGTCGTCCTTCTTCCGTTCCCGGGGCGACGTCGTGCTGTCATTCTTGTCAGTACAAACCCCTCGAACAACCGGCAGCGATCCATCAAAAACCCTTCAAGGAGCCGAGCCGTGGGCCACCCCTTCCCGATCCGCGAGATCGCCCGTCAGGCCGGCCTCAGCGAGGCCACCGTGGACCGCGTGCTCAACGAGCGGGGAGGGGTGCGGGCCAGCACCGCGCAGGAGGTGCACCGGGCCATCGCCGACCTGGACCGGCAGCGCACCCAGGTCCGGCTCGTCGGCCGCACCTTCATGGTCGACATCGTGATCCAGGCGCCCGATCGGTTCACCACGGCCGTACGGGCCGCCCTGGAGGCCGAACTGCCCTCCCTGCACCCGGCCGTGCTGCGCTCCCGCTTCCACTTCCGGGAGACCGCGCCGGTGGGGGAGCTGGTCAGGATCCTGGACCGGATAGCCCGGCGCGGCTCCCAGGGGGTGATCCTCAAGGCCCCGGACGTACCCGAGGTCACGGCGGCCGTCGGACGGCTCACCGCGGCCGGCATTCCGGTCGTCACCCTGGTGACCGACCTGCCCGCGAGCGGCCGGCTCGCCTACGTGGGCATCGACAACCGCGCGGCCGGTGCCACCGCCGCCTACCTCATGGGCCAGTGGCTCGGCGACCGCCCCGGCAACGTCCTCACCAGCCTGAGCAGCGGCTTCTTCCGCAACGAGGAGGAGCGCGAGATGGGCTTCCGCAGCGCCATGCGCGCCCGGCACCCCGGCCGCGTGCTCGTGGAGCTGACCGAGGGGCAGGGCCTGGACGCCACGCAGTACGACCTGGTCCGAGCCGCCCTGGAGCGGGACCCGGAGATCCGGGCCGTCTACTCGATCGGCGGCGGCAACATCGCGACGCTGCGGGCCTTCGAGGACCTGGGCCGCGCGTGCGCCGTGTTCGTCGCGCACGACCTCGACCACGACAACACCCGGCTGCTGCGCGAGCACCGCCTGTCCGCCGTGCTCCACCACGACCTGCGCCAGGACATGCGCGAGGCCTGCCATCTCGTCATGCGCGCCCACGGCGCCCTGCCCCCGGCGGGACCCACCCTGCCGTCCGCGATCCAGGTGGTCACGCCCTACAACATGCCTACGGCGTCCGCAGGCTGACCCACGCCCCGCTCTCGGCCGACACCGCCATCGCGTCGAGCACGGCCGCGCTGTGCACCGCGTCGGCCAGGGTGGCGCCGTACGGCCGGCCCTCGGCGATCGAGCGCAGGAAGCGGTACGCCTCGATCACCTTCAGGTCGTCGTAGCCCATCGCGTTGGCCGCGCCCGGCTGGAACGCGGCGAACTCGCCGTCGCCCGGGCCGACGTACACCGTGCTCACCGGCTGGTCCTGGTACGTCGCACCGCGGCTGACCGCCAGCTCGTTCATCCGGCGGAAGTCCCAGAACACCGCGCCCCGGGTGCCGTGCACCTCGAAGCCGTAGTTGTTCTGCTCGCCGACCGAGACCCGGCAGGCCTCCAGGACGCCGCGGGCGCCGGAGGCGAAGCGCAGCAGGCAGCTGACGTAGTCCTCGTTCTCGACCGGGCCCGGCTCGCCGCCGGAGGCCAGCGCGTGACCGGCGGTGGCGCCCGTGGGGCGGGCCCGCTCCGGGACGAAGATCGCCGTGTCGGCGGTCAGGGAGGCGATGTCGCCGAGCAGGAAGCGGGCCAGGTCGGCGCCGTGCGAGGCCAGGTCGCCGAGCACCCCGCTGCCGCCGCGCTCCCGCTCGTACCGCCAGGTCAGAGCGCCGTCCGGATGGGCCGCGTAGTCGCTGAACAGACGGATGCGGACATGTGTGACCGTGCCGATCTCACCGGAGGCGATCAGGTCGCGGGCGGCCTCCACGGCGGGCGCGTTCCGGTAGTTGAAGCCGACCGTGCCCTGGACCCCGGCCTTGGCGACCGCGTCGGCCACCGCGCGGGCGTCCTCGCCGGTCAGACCCACCGGCTTCTCGATCCACAGGTGCTTGCCCGCCTCGGCCATCGCCACGCCGATCTCCCGGTGCAGGAAGTTGGGCGCCGTGACGCTGACGGCCCGGACCCGCGGGTCGGCGGCCACCGCACGCCAGTCGCGGGTGGCGCAGGCGAACCCGAACTGCTCGGCGGCCTCCTCGGCCCGGCCCGGCACCTCCTCGGCCACCGCCACCAGCTCGGGTCTCAGGGCGAGTTGCGGATAGTGGTGCCGGACGCGGGCGTAGGCCTGGGTGTGCACCCGCCCCATCCAGCCGAACCCGACGACGGCGACACCGAGAGCATCCACCATGACAGCCCCTCTTTGGACCGGTCCACATTCTGTCCGAGCCACCTTTGTACGGACATGGCGCGCACGTCAACCCATCCGTCAGGGAGAACGGACCCGTGTCAACCCTTTGACAGCTCGGCACACCACATGGAACGGTCCATCCCATGAGACCGCCGACGATCCGCGACGTGGCCGAACGAGCCGGAGTGTCGAAGTCGCTGGTCTCGCTGGTGCTGCGCGGCTCCGGCCAGGTACGCGCCGAGAAACGGGACGCCGTCCTCAAGGCCGTACGCGAGCTGGGCTACCGGCCGAACGCCGCCGCGCGCAGCCTCAGCGAGCAGCGCACCCGCACGGTCGGCGTCCTCCTCGACGACCTGCGCAACCCCTGGTTCGTCGACCTGCTCGACGGCCTGAACTCGCTGCTGCACACGGCCGGCCTGCACATGCTGCTCGCCGACGCCCGGCTGAACCGGCGCATGGGCCACGACCTCGCCGAACCCTTCCTGGACCTGGGCGCCGACGGCCTGGTGGTGGTCGGGACGGTGCCGGACGCGGGCGGACTCGGCGTGCTGGCCCGGCGGATGCCGGTGGTCGTGGCGGGCGCCCGCGAGCCGCAGCCGCCGGGTGTGGACGTCGTCGCCGGAGACGACGAACTCGGGGCCCGGCTGGCCACCGAGCACCTCCTCGGTCTCGGCCACCGCCGGATCGCCCATCTCGCGGGCCACGGCGCCGTCGGCGAGCTGCGGCGGCGCGGCTTCGAGGCGGCCATGCGGGCGCACGGCGCCGAACCGCTGGTCGAACCCGGCGACCTGACCGAGGAGGGCGGCTACCGGGGCACCGTACGGCTGCTCAGCCGCCCAGAGCGGCCCACGGCGGTCTTCGCCGTCAACGACATGGCCTCGGTCGGTGCGCTCTCGGCGGCCGGGGAGCTGGGCCTCACCGTCCCGCGCGACCTGTCGGTGGCCGGGTACGACAACACCAGCATCTCCCGGCTGCGGCACGTCTGGCTCACCACCGTCGACACCGCCCCGCACGAGGTCGGCCGGCGCGCCGCCGACTGCCTCCTGGACCGCTTCGAGCGGCCGGAGGGCGAGGGGAAACTGCATCTGGCCGCACCGACCCTGGAGATCCGGGGCACGACGGCGGCGCCGCCCCGCCTCACAGGTTGATCGCGTACGCCTTGCGCAGCGTCTCGTGCACGGTCCACGTCGTACGGTCGCCCGCGCGCAGCACCGCCATGTCCCCGGGACCCACCCGCAGCGTCGGCCCGCCCTCGACCTCGATCGTCGCCGACCCGCTGATCACCACGAACAGCTCGTCCGCCTCGGTGTCGGTGACCACGCCCGGGGTGATCTGCCAGATCCCGCGGATCTGCCGGCCGTCCGGCGACTCCCAGACCACCTTCCCGGTCACCTCCGGGTTCCCGGAGACGATCTGCTCCGGGTCGAGAGGCTCGGGTTCGAGGTCGGCGCCCGGGATGTGGAGCGCGAAGCTGTGCGTCATGGGCTGACCCTAACCAGCGCCGGCGCCGTCCGACCGTCGACAGAGTGTGCGGCATCGGGCCTGGTGGGAGGACACTTCGTCGGGCCGCGCGGACCGGCCGCGCGAACTGGCGGCGGCCCGGGGCGCGGGTGATCGTGGGGTGCATGGCTGACTCCACGGCGGCCGCCACCGAGCCGCACCGGCAGCACACCACGCGCGAGGCCGTCCTGTTCGGCGGGGTCTACGGCGCCGTCCTGGCCAGCTCGATGGTCGCCGCGCTCACCCAGTACGGCCACGGCTCCGCCGCCGACCGCCGCTACGACGCCCTCTGGCTGCTGGTCACCGCATGCGCCTCCGCACTGGCCCACGGCTACGCCCACTACATCGCCGAGCGCTCCTCGCACCGCCGCTGGGACGTCCTGCGCACCCTCGTCGACGAGTGGCCGCTGGTCATGGCCGTCGTACCGACGGTGTTCCTGCTCGTGGGCGCGGGCTGGGGCTGGTGGCCCCCGAGCGGCGTCGAGTACCCGGTGTTCGCCCTGAACATCGCGATCCTCTTCGCCCTCGGCCTGGTCACCGCCCGCTGGTCGAGGCGCAGTTGGCCGGCCGCCGTCGGTATCGGCCTGGTGGACTCGGTGCTCGGGGTGGTCGTGGTCGTGGCCAACGCGGTCATCAAGTAGGCGACCGGTGTGCTGCTGGGCATGGAGTCGGTATGACCACCGAAGACGCCGTAGCCGCGGCAGCCGCGACCGTAGAAGCCGTGAGCACAACCACCGCATCCGAAGCGGCCGTCGACGCCGTGACCCGCCAGGCCGTCGACAGCCTGTCCGCCACCGCCGCCCCCCGGCTGCGCGACCTGCTCACCGCCCTCGTCCGGCACCTGCACGCCTTCGCCCGCGAGACCCGGCTGACACAGGCGGAGTGGGAGCAGGCCGTCGGCTTCCTCACGGCCACGGGACAGGCCTGCACGGACACCCGGCAGGAGTTCATCCTCCTGTCGGACGTCCTCGGCCTGTCCATGCTGGTCGAGACGCTGCATGGCCACAGCGCGCCCGGCACCACCGAGTCGACGGTCCTCGGCCCCTTCCACCTCACACAGTCCCCGGACCGCGAACTGGGCGACAGTATCGACCTGGTGGGCGACGGCGAACCCTGCGTGGTCAGCGGCCGGGTCCGCACCGCCGACGGCACCCCGCTGCCCGGCGCGGCCGTGGACGTCTGGCAGGCCGACGCGCACGGCTTCTACGACGTGCAGCGCCCGGACGCCCAACCCCCCGGCAACGGACGCGGACTGTTCACCGCCGACGCCGAGGGTGCCTTCTGGTTCCGCACCTGCGTGCCCAGCCCGTATCCGATCCCCACCGACGGACCCGTGGGTACCCTGCTCAAGGCCTCCGGCCGCCACCCCTACCGGCCCGCCCACATCCACTTCATCGCGACGGCCGACGGCCACGCCCCGGTCACCACCCACATCTTCGTGGCGGGCGGCGCCCACCTCGACTCGGACGCGGTGTTCGCCGTGAAGGACAGCCTGGTCAAGGACTTCACCGCGACTGACGATCCCTCCCTGGCCCGCGAGTTCGGCGTACCGAACCCCTTCCGGCACGCCCGCTTCGACCTCGTACTGGAACGGGAGTGAGACGCCCCTCGTGCTGCGGGCCGGACGGGACGGGGGCACCCTGGAGACATGCTGGGCGCGGTGGGCCGTACGGCTTCCGACGCGGTACGGGACGCGGAGGTCTCCCGGGGCGTGCGGCGGTCACCCTCGCGCCGCGCCCGGACGGCGGCCCTGTGTGCCGCCGCGCTGCTCGCCGCGACGCTGCAGACGACGACGGCCGCGGCTGCCCCGCCCCCGGACAACGGCTGCGTCGCCACTGCGGGCAAGCCCGCAGGCACGGCCGGCCAGATCCTCGACATCGTGCGCAAGGCGCGCAGCGACCTCGATGTGAAGGCCGCGCTGGTCCGGGTCACGCAGGACGGGCGGGAGGTGGCCACCTTCGCGGACGGCAACTCGATGAACGGTGTGCCGGCCACCCCGGCGATGCACTTCCGGTCCGGCTCGGTCGCCATCGCCTTCATGGGCACGGCGCTGCTCCAA
This sequence comes from Streptomyces sp. NPDC001410, assembly GCF_042895235.1. NCBI lineage: Bacteria > Bacillati > Actinomycetota > Actinomycetes > Kitasatosporales > Streptomycetaceae > Streptomyces > Streptomyces sp. NPDC001410. The sequence goes on along the minus strand of NZ_JBIAWE010000001.1, from coordinate 586,319 downwards.
CTCGTCGACGAGCACCGGGTCGGCCTGGACGATCCCGTCTCCCGCTGGCTGCCGGACCTGCCGCACGGCGACCAGATCACCCTGCGGATGCTCGGCGACTCGGCCTCGGGCCTGCATGACTACGTCACCGACCCGGCCTTCGTGAAGCAGCTCTACGCGGACCCGTTCCAGCACTGGACGCCGCAGGAGCTGGTCGCCTTCTCCCTCGCCCATCCCCTCTGGTACGAGCCCGGCACCGGCTGGAGTTACTCGCACGCCAACTTCGTGCTGCTCGGCCGCGCCCTGGAGAAGATCACCGGAACCCCGCTGGACAAGCTGCTGCGTGAGCACATCATGGATCCCCTGGGGCTGGGCGAGACCAGCAACGGCTTCACGCCCGAGATCCCGGCGCCCGTACTGCACGCCTACGACGACGAGCGCGGCCCCTACGAGGACGCCACCTACTGGGATCCGTCCTGGACCACCGCACCCGGCGCCGTACAGACCACGAACATCTGCGACCTGGCCCGCTCCGCCCAGGGCATCGGCTCGGGACAACTGCTCTCCCGCAGCTCCTACCAGGTGCAGCTGAACCCCGGCACCGTCGGCCTGGGCGCGCCGACCGCGAGTTGCCCCGCCACCGTGTGCTTCAAGCAGACCGAGGACTTCCACTTCGGGGTGGGCGTCGTCGTCAAGAACGGCTGGGTCCTGCAGAATCCGTCGTTCGCCGGGTTCGCGGCCGTGCAGGCCTACCTGCCGGCGCAGCGGCTGGCCATCGCCGTGTCCACGACCGTCGGGAAGAAGGCGCCCGAGGGCAACACGGCCCAGACGATCACCGAGCGCATCGCGGAGGCCCTCGCCCCCGACCACCAGCTGACCGGCTGACTCAGCGGCCGGTGCGCACCCCGTCCAGGGCGATCGCGAGCACCCGGTCGCGCTGGGCCTCGTTCTCGAACGCCGTCGCCGTGATGCCGGCGACCATCCGCAGCAGGTCGCCGAAGTCCATGTCCGCGCGGGCCACGCCCGCCTTCTGGGCACGTTCCAGCAGGGGGCCGCCGGCCGCGTACATCGACTCGCGGCAGGCGATGAAGATGTCGGACTCGTCGTTCAGGGCCTCTCGGACCGCGCGCTTGGTGACCATGTAGCCCGTGAACCGGTCCAGCCAGGCCGTCAGGGCCTCCCACGGCTCCCGTTCCGCCAGCTCGACGGCCGCCCGGCACAGGGCGTTGACCTCGTCCGCGTAGACGGTCTCGAAGAGGTCGCGGCGGGTGGGGAAGTTCCGGTACAGGGTGCCGATGCCGACGCCGGCCCGGCGGGCGATGTCCTCCAGGGAGGCCTCCGCGCCGTGCTCGGCGAACGCCTCGCGGGCGGCCGCGAGCAGCGCGTCGTAGTTGCGGGCGGCGTCCTTACGGTGCGGCCGGCGGGTCGCGACGATCTCGCTGACGGGGAACGGCGTGGCCGTCACTGCTGCCTCCCGGAAGGGAATCGGTTGAACCGGAGGTTGGCCTCCGTTACAGTGGAGGGGTACCTCCACTTTAGCAGTGCGGGGGTGGCTTCGCCGTGGACGGACGCGTCCCGGCGCCGGCCTCCCGCACCCCCGTGAGCACGGGCCCTGCGCGTCGCGCACCGCCCGTCCCCCAAGACATCCACCCTCCGCGTCCCGATTCCGGAGAGGCTTCTTCATGCCCCGCAAGTCCACCCGCCTCACCTTCGCGGTCCTGGCGACCGGTGCCGGCGTGTTCGCCATGCTGCAGTCGCTGATCGCACCGGCCCTGCCGACCGTCCAGCACGCACTGCACACCTCGCAGTCCACCGCGACCTGGGTGATGACGGCGTACCTGCTGTCCGCCTCGGTGTTCACCCCGATCCTCGGCCGCGTCGGCGACCTCGTCGGCAAGAAACGCACCCTCGTCGCGGTCCTGGTGACCGTGCTCGCCGGCTGTCTCGTCGCCGCGCTCGCCCCGAACATCGGCGTGCTGATCGTCGCCCGGGTCGTCCAGGGTGTGGGCGGCGCCCTCTTCCCGCTCTCCTTCGGCATCATCCGCGACGAGTTCGCCGCGTCCCGGGTGAGCGGCAGCATCAGCAACCTGTCCGCCGTGATCGCCGCGGGCGGCGGAGTCGGCATCGTGGCCGCCGGGCCCATCGTCTCCGCCCTCGACTACCGCTGGCTGTTCTGGATCCCGGTGGCCGTCGTCGCCGCGACCGTCCTGATCGCCCTGCGTTACATCCCCGAGTCACCCAACAAGGGCCAGGGGAAGGTCAGTTGGCTCGGTGCAGTGCTGCTCTCCGCCTGGCTGGTGGCTCTCCTGCTCCCGCTCAGCCAGGCCGGGCAGTGGGGTTGGGGCTCGCCGAAGGTGCTCGGTCTGTTCGCCGCCGCCGTCCTGCTGTTCGCGCTGTGGCTGACCACCGAGGCCCGCTCCGGCTCCCCCCTCATCGACCTGCGCGTGATGCGGCTGCCCGCGGTGTGGACGACCAACGCGGCCGCCCTGCTGTTCGGCGCGGGCATGTACGCGATCTGGTCCTTCCTGCCGGGCTTCGTCCAGACACCGACCGCGGCCGGCTACGGCTTCGGCGCGAGCGTCACCGAGTCCGGCCTGCTCATGCTGCCGATGCTCGTCGCGATGTTCCTGTCGGGCGTCCTGTCCGGGCGGCTCGAACCCCGCGTCGGCGCCAAGGCGTTGCTCACCGCGGGCGCCGCGCTCGGCGCACTGGCCTGCGGCTTCCTGACCCTCTGGCATGACGCGCAGTGGCAGATCGCCGTCGTCGCGGGCCTGTTCGGCCTCGGCATCGGACTCGCCTTCGCCTCGATGGCCAACCTGATCGTGGGCAGTGTCCCGCCCGAGCAGACGGGCGCGGCCACCGGCATGAACGCCAACATCCGCACCATCGGCGGCTCCATCGGCGCGGCCCTCACCAGCGTCCTGGTCACCGCCCACCTCCAGCCCTCCGGCCTGCCCCAGGCCTCCGGCTACACCCACGGCTGGGCCCTGCTCGCCCTCCTCTGCCTGGCCGCGACCGGCGCCGCCCTCCTGGTCCCGGTCCGCCGCGCCGCCCGTACGGCGGACCCCGTTGCGGCGGGGGCGACACCGGCACCCGTGCGCGTGCGGTAGGGTTGACCTGCGTGATCACGCGGAACACCCCGCGTGAGCCCGCAACGGGACGTGGCGCAGCTTGGTAGCGCACTTGACTGGGGGTCAAGGGGTCGCAGGTTCAAATCCTGTCGTCCCGACGTAAAGTCGCAGGTCAGAGGCGGTTTGCTCACACAGAGCAGGCCGCCTTCGACGGTTCTCGCGACAAGGGCATGCCTCGCCACCGATCAGGGTGATCGCACGGGTGCCCAGTTCTTTCCGCCTACCTCGTTTCCAGAGGGCCGCACGACTGGGGGCACAGCAGCGGGTCGCACGGGCAGGAGAGATCGGGCCCGCAGGACTGGGGACACCGTGCGGTATCGGCCTTCTTCTGCCAGACCGTGTCGTGGATCTCGCGGCGGATCTGCGCCAGCTCGTCCCCGTGCAGGATCTCCTGAAGCGTCTGCTCGAGGACGTCGCCGACAGCCCAGTCGCGGGACATCACGCAGGGGAACACCTTGCCGTCCGGCGCGACGGCGAGGTTGCCGTTCCAGCAGTGCCCGCACAGGCCCGACAGGCTCGCGCTCTGTCCGAGTAGGTCCTGCCCCCGGCCGAACTCCCGTACCTCCGACGTCCGTACCGGGCCGTCCACCCCGAGGTCGAGCAGGAACTGCCGGGTGCGTTCCGCGGCCTCGGTGTCACCCTTGACCGCGATGACACCCACCCGCGTCGGCACCCCCTTCTCGACGAGCCGGCGAAGGTTGGCAACGGTACGCCGGTGGCTGCCGCGCACGGTGGTGACGGCATCGTGCACCTCGGGGTCGTCGGAGTAGACCGAGGTCGCGAAGTGCACGGCGTTCTCCGCCGAGAACGTGAGCGTCTCCTCGTCCAGCCGGGTGAGGTTGGTGAACACCTCCACGAAGTCGAAACCGGTGTCCACACCACGGCGCAGCAGCTCGTCGAAGTCCGGGTGCAGCTGGGGCTCGCCCCCGATCAACTGGATCCGGCGACAGCCCAGGTCGTAGGCCTGGCCCAGCACCGACCCGTAGTCCTCCGTGGTCAGCACGTCCCGGTCGCCGCTGAGCGGATGCGACTCCGTGTAGCAGTGGACGCACCGCAGATTGCAGCGGTTCGTCAGTTCCAGCCAGAGGAAGTCCAGGACTCCGTCGACGTCTTCGAGCGTCGTGGGGGTCTTGGTCCGTGTAGTTTCCTGAGTGCTCACCGGCTTCCCTCCGCCTGATCCGGAATCGGCATCAGGGCCAGCTCCCCGTCCCAGTTCACCGGCGTCATCGTGAACCGGAGCCGGTACGCGACACCGTCGTCGGCCCGGAACTCCCACCCCTGGCCGATGGTGAACCACACATCACCGCCGGGCTTGGTCCTCGCCCGGACGGCGAACTGCGGGGGACCGGAAATGGTCGGCAGAGATTCCTCGTCCTGGGACACGGCTGTCGCCCTCCTGGCGGTCATGCGCTCGATGGACGCGACCCAGCATCACCGCATACCTGGGCACCGCGATCAGGGCACGCCCGCTTCAGGCACCGCATCGCCCGAACGGGCGCCGCCCGGACAAGTCCTAGTCCCGCGCCGCCCACAAGCTGCGCACATGCCCCAGATGCCGGGTCATGACCTCCTGTACGGCCTTCCCGTCGCGCTCCAGCAGTGCGTCCAGGAGTTCCAGGTGCTCCTCGGCCGAGGCGAGCAGGCGGCCCGCCTCGACCAGGGCGGTGAGGCCGTAGAGGCGGGAGCGCCCCCGCAGGTCGGCGACCACGTCGACCAGGTGGGTGTTGCCGGCCAGGGCGAGGAGACCGAGGTGGAAGCGGGTGTCGGCCTCGACGTAGGCGATCAGGTCGCCCGCCGCCGCGGCGGCGACGATCTCCCGGGCCGCCGGGCGCAGCGCCTCCAAGGAGACCCGGTCGGCCGTGCGGGCCAGGTCCACCACGGTGGGGATCTCGATCAGGGCGCGGATCTGCGTGTACTCGTCCAGCTGCCGGTCGGAGACCGCGGTGACCCGGAAGCCCTTGTTGGGCACCGTGTCGACCAGGCCCTCCTTGGCCAGATCCAGCATTGCCTCCCGCACCGGCGTCGCCGAGACGCCGAAGCGGGCCGCGAGCGACGGCGCCGAGTAGACCTCGCCGGGCCGCAGTTCGCCCGCGATCAGCGCGGCCCGCAGCGCGTCGGCGACCCGCTCGCGGAAGCTGCTCCGCCGGCCGCCCAGCAGGGGGAGTACGGGTGCGTCCGCGTCCTGCGGTTTCTGTGCCATGTCACGCATCATCGAAGTCTAGTCGGTGGCTAGAGGACGAACCCCTCCGGGAACGGGTCGGTCGGGTCGAGCAGGTACTGGGCCGTGCCGGTGATCCAGGCGCGGCCGGTGAAGCTCGGCAGGACGGCGGGGATGCCGGCGACCTCGGTCGTGCCCAGCAGCCGGCCGGTGAACCGGGTGCCGATGAAGGACTCGTTCACGAACTCGGTGTGCAACGGGAGTTCGCCCCGCGCGTGCAGTTGTGCCATGCGCGCGCTCGTCCCCGTGCCGCACGGCGAGCGGTCGAACCAGCCGGGGTGGATGGCCATCGCGTGCCGGGAGTGACGGGCGGTGGCACCGGGCGCGTACAGGTGGACGTGGTGGCAGCCGCGGATGGACGGGTCCTCCGGGTGGACCGGCTCCTCCTCGGTGTTGATCGCCTCCATCAGTGCCAGCCCAGCGGCGAGGATGTCGTCCTTGCGGGCCCGGTCGAAGGGCAGGCCGAACTCCTCCAGCGGCAGGATGGCGTAGAAGTTGCCGCCGTAGGCGAGGTCGTACGTCACCGTCCGCCCGTCGGCGAGCACCGCCTTGCGGTCCAGCCCGACGCTGAAGGACGGCACGTTGCGCAAGGTGACGGCGGTGGCCGCGCCGTTCTCCACCGCCACCTCGGCCACCACGACCCCAGCGGGGGTGTCCAGGCGGATGGTCGTCACCGGTTCCACGACCTCCACCATGCCCGTCTCGACCAGCACGGTCGCCACGCCGATCGTGCCGTGCCCGCACATCGGCAGATAGCCCGAGACCTCGATGTAGATCACACCCCAGTCGCAGTCGGGGCGGCTCGGCGGCTGCAGGATCGCACCGCTCATCGCGGAGTGCCCGCGCGGCTCGTTCATCAGCAACTGTTTGACGGGGTCGCGGTGTTCACGGAAGTACAGCCGCCGCTCGTTCATCGTCGCACCGGGTACGGTGCCGATCCCGCCGGTGATCACCCGGGTCGGCATGCCCTCGGTGTGCGAGTCGACGGCGTGCAGGACGAGCTTGCTGCGCATCTCCGGTTTCCTTCCCGTGGTCGGTCGTGGTGCCTTCCTTCCTGTCGTGCGTCACGCGAGTCCCGAGGCGGCCGCCTTTTCCGTGGCCGCGCGGACCGCTGCCTCCTGCTCGGGCAGCAGCGGGACGCGGGGCGGGCGCACCGGGCCGCCGTAGCGGCCTACCACGTCCATGGACAACTTGATGGCCTGCACGAACTCCACGCGAGAGTCCCAGCGCAGCAGCGGGTGCAGCTGCCGGTACAGGGGGAGTGCGGTGGTGAGGTCCCCGGCCACGGCGGCGCGGTACAGCTCGACCGAGGCCCGGGGGAGTGCGTTGGGGTAGCCGGCCACCCAGCCCTTGGCGCCGGCCACGGCCAGCTCCAGCAGGACGTCGTCGGCGCCGATCAACAGGTCCAGGTCCGGGGCGAGTTCGGCGATCCGGTAGGCGCGGCGGACGTCGCCGGAGAACTCCTTGACGCCGTGGATGTGGCCCTCCCCGTGCAGGCGGGCGAGGAGTTCGGGTACGAGGTCGACCTTGGTGTCGATCGGGTTGTTGTACGCCACCACCGGGACGCCCGCCCCGGCGACCTCCGCGTAGTGGGCGAGCACGGACCGCTCGTCGGCGCGGTAGGCGTTGGGCGGCAGCAGCATCACGGACGCGCAGCCGGCCTCGGCCGCCTGCTCGGCCCAGCGCCGTGCCTCGGCGGAGCCGTACGCGGCGACGCCCGGCATCACCCGCTCGCCGCCGATCGCGGCCACGGCCGTCTCCACCACCCGGGCGCGCTCCTCGGGTGTGAGCACCTGGTACTCACCGAGGGAGCCGTTCGGTACGACGCCGTCGCAGCCGTTCTCCACCAGCCAGGCGCAGTGCTCGGCGTAACGGTCGTAGTCCACCGAGAGGTCGGCGCGCAGCGGGAGCGCGGTGGCGACGAGGACACCGCGCCAGGGGCGGTTCTCCGGAAGGGTCATGAGTGGTCCCCAATCCAATAGAGTGTGACATATTACTGAGATCCGGAGGCGTGTGCACGCCCCCGGCACCGGTCAGTCGATACACCGGTCAGTCGGTGGGCCGGTCAGTCGGTCTCCTGCTCGGGCAGGCCCGCCAGCACCCCGAGCGGCACCGGCCGGGCGAACGGCCGGCGCCCGGGTGTGAGCGGGCATCCGGTCAGTCCGGCCACCGCGGGGCCGCACATCCGGCCCTGGCACCAGCCCATCCCGGCCCGGGTGAGCAGCTTGACGGTGCGCAGGTCCCCGGCTCCGAGCGTGCCGACGGCCGTACGGACCTGTCCGGCGCTGACCTCCTCGCAGCGGCACACCACCGTGTCGTCCGTGATCCGGTCGGCCCAGTCGGCGGGCGGGGCGTACACCGTGTCGAGCGCTGCGAAGAACTCCCGCAGCCGAGTGCGGGCGCGGGAGGCCGCGGCCCATCGGCGCGGGTCGGGCGTGGCGCCGTGCAGCCGGGCGGCGACGGAGCGGCCGGCGATGTGTCCCTCGGCGAGTGAGAGGGCGGCGCCGCCGATCCCGGTGGTCTCGCCGGCCGCCCAGACGCCCGGTACGTCGGTGCGCTGCTCGTCGTCGACACGGACGTCCGTACCGGACAGGGTGCAGCCGAGGGTCTCGGCGAGGTCGGTGTGCGGCAGCATGCCGTGTCCCACCGCGAGGGTGTCGCAGGGGATGCGGCGGGCGCTGCCGGGCCTGAGCCGTCCGTCCCGGTCGAGCGCGGCGACGGTGACCGCCTCCAGCCGGTCGGTGCCGTGCGCCTCCACGACGGTGTGCCGGGGCAGGGTGCGGACACCGTGCCGTATCAACCGACCTGCGTAACAGGCGCCTTCGGCGAGCTTGCCGGGCTGCGCGACCAGTGCCGGGGCCTGCCGCAGCAGGTCCTTCGGGTCGGCGGACTCGACCAGGGCGGCCACGCGGGCGCCCGCCGCCGCGAGTCCCGTGGCCACGGGCAGCAGCAGTGGTCCGGTCCCGGCGACCACGGCGGTCCGGCCCGGCAGCACGAGGCCGCCCTTGAGCATGGCCTGCGCGCCGCCCGCGGTGATGACACCGGGGAGCGTCCAGCCCGGGAAGGGCAGTACCCGCTCGCAGCCGCCGGTGGCGAGCAGGACGGCGTCGGCGCGGACGGTGACCCCCTCCTCCTGCGCGGGACCGCGCAGCGCGTGCACCGCAAAGGCCCCGGACTCACCTTCCACACACCAGACATGGTGATCCGTCAGGTGCGTGACCCGCCCGGCCGCGATGTGCCGGTCGAGTCCGTCCCGCAGCCGTTCCCAGGTGCGCCACTGGTGGTGCAGGGCCTGGGGGCGGCGGGCGCCGAGTGCGGCGGCGGGCTGCCGGTAGAACTGCCCGCCCGCCTGTTCGGCGGCGTCGAGCAGGGTCACACGCACGCCGCGCGCGGCTGCGGCCAGCGCCCCGGCCAGCCCCGCAGGGCCCGCCCCGACGACGGCGAGATGCGGTCGCTCAGTCATCGTCCCGACCCGTCCCCTCCTGTGTGCGGATCACATCACCCGGCCGTACCGGGACCAGACAAGCCCGCCTGTTCACTTGGCCGTTGACGGTCACCAGGCAGTCGAAGCACACCCCGATCCCGCAGAACACCCCGCGCGGCCGGCCCGCTCCGCGCGTACTGCGCCAGGAGGTCACGCCGGCCGCCCACAGCGCGGCCGCGACCGTCTGGCCGGGCAGCGCCTCGACGGGCCGGCCGTCGAAGGTGACGGTGAACGCGGCACCCGGCCGAGCCTGGGCCAACTCCCTCGGATTCATGGGGTGTCGTCTCCGTTCGTCCCAGGGGTGGCGGCCGCCTCGAACCGCTCCGGACGGAAGGGCGCGAGATTCAGGTCCGGCGTCTTCCCGGTCAGCGCCCGGGCGATGGACTGCCCGGTGCCGGTGGCCAGTCCGATGCCCGCGCCCTCGTGGCCGCAGGCGTGGTACAGGCCGGGCAGCCGGGGGTCGGGGCCGATCGCCGGGAGGTGGTCGGGCAGGTAGGGCCGGAAACCGGCGTACGTCCGCAGGGCGCACACCCGCTCCAGGAAGGGGAACAGCCCGATCGCCCCGGCCGCGAGCGCCCGTACCGCCGGAAGGGACAACGAGCGGTCGAAGCCGACCCGTTCACGGGTGGCCCCGATCAGGACCGGCCCGGCGGCCGTGCCCTCGACGACCGGCGAGGTCCGGAGCGCGGCCGTGTCGCTCGCCACGTCCGCCACATAGTCGGCGGCGTACACCTTGTGCCGGACCATGCGCGGCAGCGGCTCGGTGACCAGGACGAAGCCGCGCCGGGGGAGGACCGGCAGGTGCACGCCCGCCAGTGCGGCGAGGTCGCCGCCCCAGGTCCCGGCCGCGTTCACCACCGCCGGCGCGTGGATGTCGCCCTGGTCGGTACGGACGCCGAGCACCGCCCCGTCCGCCGTGCGCAGCACCCCGGTCACGGTCTGCCCGGTGAGCAGGCGGGCGCCGGAGGCGCGGATCAGGTGGGCGGCGGCCAGCGCGGGCATGACCTGCGCGTCCTGCGGATAATGGACACCGCCCGCCATGCCGGGGGCCAAGTAGGGTTCCAGCTCGTGGAGTTCGGTTGCGTCGACGGTCTCGGCGATGACACCGGCGGCGCGCTGGCCCGCTGCGAAGTCCGTCAGCGCACCGAGTGTGCCGGGCGTCGAGGCGACCACCACACCGCCCTTGGGCTCGTACTCGACCGACGCCCCCAGTTCCCCGGCCAGCTCCGCCCACAAGCGGGCCGACAGCAGGGCGAGTTCCAGTTCGGGGCCCGGCTCCTTGTCGGAGACCAGCAGGTTGCCCTCGCCCGCGCCGGTGGTGCCGCCGGCCACCGGGCCCCGGTCCACCACCGTCACGTCGAGGCCGGTCCGCGCGGCGTACAGCGCACAGGCCGCGCCCACCATCCCGGCTCCGACGACCACGACATCGCAGGTCAGTCGCTTCGCCACATCAGTACTATGTCACATGTCGCACTGCCTGAGGAGTCCCGCGCACCGTTCTCGTCACCCGCCTGCACATCGACCTGCTGCGCGTCTGCAGTGCGATCAGCCTTCGTGGCTGAGCCTTCGGGTTGAGCCTTCGGAGCCGAGGCAGGCCTTTCATGGCTCAGCGGGCCCACCGTTGCACCGAACCTGGTCCGGCACCCACCCCAACCCTCCGCACCCACCGACCGACGACGCTTCCGCCGCGCGTACCTCCACGCGCCCGCTTCAGGGGAGACGCATGTCCACCACTCCGCTCGCCGCCGTCCCGACCGCCCACCGCACCGCTCCCGCCTTCCGGGGCCGGATCGGCCGGGACGCGCGCAGCGGCCACTACGCCGTGCCGCACCGCTACCGGCTCCATCTGTCCACCGCCTGTCCCGACGGACTGCGCCTCGCCATCGGCCACAGCCTCCTCGGCCTCGACGACAGCTGTCCGGTCGCCTTCCTGCCCGCCGTCCCCGACCGTCCCGGCGGCGGCCACTCCGCCCTGCGCCCGCTGTACGAGGCGAGCGCCCACCACTGCACCGGACCGGCGCTCGCACCGGTGCTCAGCGACGACTGGTCCGGACGCATCGTCAGCACCCGCACCTCCGACATCCTGCGCGACCTGGACCGCTTCCCCCCAGGCGGGCTCCCCTTCCTGTACCCGTGTGGCACGGAGAGCCAGGTCGAGGCCGTCGAACGGCTCTGCGCCGAGGGGATCGAGGAGGCCGCGCAGCGTGCCGGACGGGCCGACGCCGACCCTGCCGAGCGGGCCGCCGCGCTCGATCTGCTGCTGGACACGCTGGGCCGGATCGAGCGGTACCTGGCGGGCGAGGAGTACGTCGTCGACGGCCGGCTCACCGCAGCCGACGTCGAGTTGTGGGTGACGCTGGTGCAGCTGGACACCGTGCACCGCTGCCATCTCGACGCCAGTGCCGTGCACCGTATCGCCGGCCACCCGGCGCTGTGGGGCCACGCCCGCCGCCTGGCCGCCCACCCCGCCTTCGGTGCCCACCTGGACCTCGACGGCATCGCCCGCCGCCACCACGGGCGCTGCCGGGGGCTGGAGGCCGCCGGAGCCGCCGGCCAGATCCTGGACTGGACGGGCCACGCCGCGGACGCCTCGGGTACTTCCAGCAGGTGAGAGCGGGTCGGGCGGGCGGTCTCGTGAAGCCGGTCAGGAGCAGAACCCGATGACACCGAACCCGGGCCGGGACTCCGCGTGCCGCATCCAGCCCAGGCACTGCATGACGGCGTCGACGACCTCGGGTTCGAGCGGGGGAGCGTGGCCGGCCGCCTTGGTGGCCTCGAACTGCTTCAGCGCCCGGGCCATCTGACCGGGCGTCCACTCACCGCATCCCGGAATGTACGTGTACGGCAGCGGATCGGGCAGGTCGGAGTAGCTGAAGGACTCCACGGACACGGCGGTCACGCGCAGCGCGGCGAGACCCTCGTCCACCACCGACAGCCAGTCGCCCCGGAACGGCATGAAGGAGTCGTTGGGCAGGAAAGAGCCGGTCAGCTCGCACAGCCGCCGGTACGCGTAGCCGTACTGGAAGGCGTGCTCCTTGTCCTCGCTGAAGGGCCCGCCGTGCACGACGGCCCGCAGCGCCTCGTACGCGGTGGGGGCGCCCCGCTCGATCTGGTACCGGAAGTAGTCGTCGTCGCGGGCGAGTTCGTCGCCGAAGCTGTCGCGGACGACCTGGAGGAGCTGGTCGTCACCCGAGCCGACCAGGGCCCGCGTCGCGGCGACGTCCAGCAGATACACGCTCAGTCCCGAACTCATGCCACGAACCTATCGGCCACCACCGACATCACGGTTCCGGGCAGCCGCAGACGCCGTTCGCCCAGGAGGCGAACGGCGTATCGGCGTGGTCGAGGGACGTCTCCCTCCCCCGAAGGCGACGTCCCTCGACCCGCTCCCCCGGTGCCGGACTGTGGCCTGGACTGACAGACTGCCGCCCCCGGGTGCCGGACGCCTGAGTCGGGGGCTACTCAAGTCGCCCTGTATCAAACCTGAGTAGTCGTGCTCCAGTTTGTGTGACGACTTACGAGCAGGCCGCGAAGACGCTCGAACTGCCCTGGCCCTTCACCGGCCGCGAGGACGAACTGGAGCTGGTGCGCAGGTCGTTGGCGGCCGGACGACCCGGCATCGTGGTGACCGGACCGGTGGGCTGCGGCAAGACCCGGCTGATCACGGAGGCGGTCCGGGGCACGGACTGCGCCCGGGTGACCGGGACACCCGAGACCCGCGGAGTGCGCTTCGCCGCCTTCGCGCACCTGCTGCCCGACACCGTCTCGCTGCACCGCGCAGTGCACCTCCTGTCCGGCGTACGGCTCCTGGTCGTCGACGACGCCCAGCTGCTCGACGAGGCCTCCGCCGCGCTCGTCCACCAGCTAGCCGTGCACGGACGCACCCGCCTGGCCGTGACCGCCACGGACGACGTGCCGGCGCCCGGCGCGGTGTCCCGCCTGTGGACGGGGGAGCTGCTGCCCCGCCTGACGCTGGAGCCGCTGCCCCGCGAGGACACCGCCCACCTGCTCGCCCCGGCCGGTCTGGAACCGCTCACCATGGGACGGCTGCACCGGATGTGCCGGGGCGATCTACGGCTGCTGCGCGACCTGCTGGGCGCACTGCGCCAGTCCGGCGGGCTCGCCAGGGTTCCGGGCAGCGACGAGTGGGCGTGGCGCGGACCGGTCCCGGTCACCGCGAGCGTCCGCGACCGCCTCGCCCCCGCCCTGGAGCGGCCCGACACCGCCGAGCGCGAGACACTCGATCGGCTCGCCTTCGCCGAACCCCTGCCGCTCGCCCTGGACGAGCTGGACCTGGACGTCCTCGAACGGCTGGAGTCGAACGGCCTGATCGACGTGGACGACGAGGGTTCCGTCACCCTTGCCCACCCCCTGCACGGCCCGGCCCTGCGCGCCACCGCCGGCCGGCTGCGGGCCCGGCGGCTGACCCGCGCACCCGACCGGTGCGGCCAGGCGCTGCAAGCCGAACAGGCTTCTTTGGAGCGCGGGTTGGAGCGGCAGGACGTGCGGGCCGTACCGACCCCGGTGGGGGACTGGCTGCTCTCCGAGGGACTACCCGTCCCCGCCGGGTACGCGGTCGTACGGGCCCGGTACGCCCGGCTGCGCGGAGAACTGCGGGAGGCGGCGGCATGGGCGCGGGAAGGGCTGCGGGCGGCTCCGGACGACACCGATTGCGTCACGGAACTCGACTTAATCGCAGGCCAGTTGGGGGAGACGACGGGAGCGGGCGTGTGGGCGGCGGCAGCCCGCGGTGACATCGAGAGCGCCCTGGCCACCACCACCGGGGACGATGTGTTCGCCCGCTACGACGCCGTACGCCTCGGCGCTCCCGAGCGGGTCGCAGGGCGGCTGCCGGACGACGGGGTGTTCGCCCGACACGCCGAAGCGCTCGCCCGGGGTGACGGGCCCGCGCTGGACCGAGTCGCCGAGGCGCTCGAAGGGCGCGGCTTCCTGCTGTTCGCGGCCGAGGCGCACGCGCAGGCGGTACGCGCCCACCGGGACCCGCGCGCCGCCCGCCTCTCAAGGACCCGCGCGGTCGCGCTGGCCCGCCGCTGCCAGGGTGCCCGCACCCCGGCGCTGTCCGGACTCGCTCTCGGCGAACTCACCGCACGGCAACGGCAGATCGTCACCCTCGCGGCGGCCGGACTGAGCAACCGGCAGATCGCCGAGAAGCTGACGCTGTCCGTCCGGACCGTCGGCAACCATCTGTACGGCGCGTACGCCAGGCTCGGCGCCAGCGACCGTGGGGCCCTGCCGTGGCTCACGGACCTGCTGGAGGCGGAACCCGCCTGAGCAGCACCACCGCTCAGGGCCGAGGGGCCCTCACGCCGCCCCGAACGCCGCGAACGCCCACCCCGTCGCCTGGTGGACCGGGTCGCCGGGCTGGGCGGCGCGGGCGTCGCGCAGGGCCTCGGCCAGGCTCAGGCCCGCGTCGAGGCCCTTGTGCAGGGCGAGCATCAGGGGGACCACCGCGGCGTCGTTGACGGGTGCGCTGCTCGCCACCACTCCGGCCGTGCCCAGCGGGAGCAACGCGGTGACCAGACCGAGGAGTTCGTCGGCGCCGACCGAGGCGAGGCGGGCGGTGTCGCAGCTGGAGAGGATGATCCGGTACGGGCTGCGGGCGAGGCGCTCGAAGTCGTGCACGATCAGCGGGCCGTCGGCCATCCGGAGAGCCGAGAACAGGGGGCTGTCGGCACGGAACGTGCCGTGCGCGGCCAGGTGTGCGAGGGCCGCGCCGTCGAGATCCTCCAGTACCTGGGGGACCTGTGCCGCCTCGCCCTCCAGGACCGTCGCCGTGCCGTACCGGTCGGCCAGTTCGGGCACCTCGGCGCCGCCCGTGGCGAGGCCGGGGCCGCGCACCAGGACGGGCCGGCCGCCGGGCGGCGGCTCGGTCTCCCGGGCCCGCAGCCAACTGCCCGCCGACGGCGACACGCTGAGCACCCGCTCCCGCAGCGCGGGCAGCAGCGCCCACGGCACCCGGTGCAGCGCGCCGGGCGGCACGATCACCACCGGCCCGGACCCGAGGTGCGGTACGGCACCGCCCAGCAGCAGCTCCTGCAGGCGCCGGCCCGCCGCCTCCACCAGCGGCAGCCGCGCCTCTCCTCCGGGGTGCGCGAGGCGGCGCAGCCCGGCCTGTACGTGCTCGGCCTCGGCCACCGCCTCCGCGAGCCGGCCGCCCGGGAACCGTCGTACCCGGCCCTGCCCGCACAGCAGGATATGCACCTGACCGTCCACGACGGCGAGTTCGACCAGCCGCGCCTCGCCCAGCCGATCCAGCAGGCGGCCCGCGTCGAAGCGGTCGCCCTCGCCGGGCCCGTCGCCGCGCATGTGGTGGGTGCGGGAGCGGATCTCCCGTTCCAGCCGCCGCTGTTCACGCTCCAGGGCCGGGACCGGGCGGCCCTCCCTGCGTGCCTCCTCCGCGCGGGCCGCTATCTCCCGATAGGCGGTGAGGCAGCCGAGCAGCGCCGGGTCGGCGGGCGGCCGGGCGGGCGGCGCGGACAGCACGGTCGCCCGCCAGCGCTCGCTCCACTCCAGCAGCCGCCGCGGACCGCCGTTCACGAGGCTCGCCTCCTGGGCGAGCGCGGCCAGTTCGGCGCCCTGCGCGGTGGCGCGGGCCCGCAGCTCGGAGGCGCCGAGCGTCATCCGGTGGTCGTCGAGGACGTCCAGGCCGCGCCGGCAGGCCTCCAGCACGCCGCGCCCGGAACCGGCCGCGCGGGCCCGCAGCGCCTGCGCGGCCCAGCCCGTCACCCGGGCCGGCGGGGGACCGGCGTGCCGGCTGCGCGCGGCCACCGCCAGGTGCCGCTCCGCCTCGGCCGTCCGGCCGAGCGCGAGCGCGATCCGGCCGGCGAGCAGCGAGGCCTCGGGCGCCACGGGCGAGCCGGAGGCGGCCAGCCGCCCGGCGACCGCCGCCGCGTCCGCGACCAGGCGACCCGAGCCGCGCCCGGCCGCAGCCCGCGCCTCGATGAGCACCAGCCGGGCATGCGTCTCCCACCAGGTCCGCCGCTGCCCCGCGAACAGCCGTACGGCATGGGCGGCGCGGGCGATGGCGGTGTCCGGGTCCCCGGCCGAGCGGGCGGCGCGCGCGGCCGCCAGCAGCAGCTCTGCCTTGCGGGTGGACTGCCCGCCCATCCGGTCCAGCAGCGCGATCGCCGTGTCCGCCTCCGCGAGCGCCTCCGGGGCGAGCCCCGCCGCCATGAGCACCTCGCAGCGCCGGATGGACAGCATGAACGTGGGCGTGCCGAGCTTGCCGTACCGCTCCTCGGCCTCGTCCAGCAGCCGCAGCGCCGCCGGGATGTCCCCGGACCGGAACGCGGCGAGGCCCCGGCTCTCCACGGCGTCCGCCTTGTCGTGCTCCTGGCCTGTGGTCTCCCACAACCGCTCGGCGGCCGTGAAGTCCGCGACCGCCCGGTCCACCGCGCCCTGCGCCAGATGCACCGTGGCCCGCAGGGTCAGCGCCCGCGCGGTCCAGATCCCGTCGCCGGCGTGCCGCAGCACCGGAAGCGCCCGCCGTACGTCCTCCAGAGACTCCCGGTGATGCCCCAGCACCCACCACACATAGGCCCGCCGGTACAACACCCGTGCCCTGGTGTGTCCGCTGCCCCGCGCGACACCCTGCTCGAACGACGCCAGTCCCTGGCGCGTGCGCCCCGCGTGCACCAGTGCGACCCCCAGCGTGGCGAGCACGTCCGCCTCGCGCTCGGCCGACTCGGCGCGCGCGGCGAGGTCCCGGGCCCGGCGCAGATGCCGGAGGGCGATCTTCAGGTCGCCGAAGTCCCGCTGCCAGATGCCGAGTACCTGATGCGCGACGCTGGCGTGCAGCGGCGACGGATCGGTGTGCAGTACCTGATCCGCGCGTGCCCGGGCCTCGCCCGGGTCGGCGAACACCATCGGCAGCAGCTGAAGAACCGACTCGCTTCCCGCTGTCACCCCTCGCATGGTAGTGGCCTGGGCAAACCCGTCACACGGGTTCTCCGCGGTCTCCTCGGGCTGTACCGGACTCAGGCCCTGTCTGACAAATTCCCGCCTGCCCCGCGGGCGGACGACGGGAATTTGTCAGACAGGACCTACTTGCGGGCTGTATCAATCGGTCGACGGGCGACTCTGACTGTCGGAGCACCGCCTCAGGGGGAGGACACACCATGGCACCACAGCGATTCCGCGAGCAGTTCCACCACATCCAGCGCTCGATGCCCGACGTGCCCCTGGCCATGGGCCCGGACGACGACGCCCACTTCCTCTACGAGAAGGGTGTCGTCCTCGCCCGCGACGGCGAGGAAGCCCGCCTGGTCGAGGACACCGTGCGCACCCATTTCACCGACACCCAGGGCCTGGTCCCCGACCACGTGCGCCGCACCGGCCCGGACACCAACCGCACCGGCGTCACCCGTATCCGGGTCGGCGACCCCACCCAGGGTGACGACGTCGTCCCGCACGCCCTGCGCGCCCTCACCGAGGCCGAGGGACGCCAGGGACGCCGGCTGGTCCGCCGCAACCACGTGATCCACATCGCCCCGGTCAACGCCTGCCCCGGTGACGAGCCCGTGCCCGCGCCGCGCAGCGAGCCGCCCAACCCGGCGTCCCAGGAAGGCGTCCACGACCCGGACACCGCCGTCGGCGTCCTCGTCATCGACACCGGTCTGGTGCACGACTACCGGTCCTACCCGCTCCTCGCCCACACCACCGGCGATCCGCAGGTGACCGAGACCGGCCCCGACGGAGTGCTCCGGCAGTACGTCGGCCACGGCACGTTCATCGCCGGGATCGTCGCGGCCGTCGCACCCAACACCGACGTCACCGTGCGGGGCACCCTCAGCGACGTGGGCGCCATGCTGGAGTCGGAGTTCGGCGCGAAGCTGTTCGAGGCCGTCGACGAGGGCGGCTGGCCCGACATCATCAGTCTCTCCGCGGGCACCACCACCGGGTCGGGTGAAAGCCTCATCGGTCTTGAGGCGTTCATGCGCGAACTCCGCGAGCGGCGCACGCTGCTGGTCGCCGCCGCGGGCAACAACGGCAGCGACGCCCCGTTCTGGCCCGCCGCCTATGGTGCCCTGCCGGAGTACGCGGACAGCGTGCTGTCGGTCGGCGCGCTGCGCGGGGACGGCGAGTCGGGCGCCTGCTTCAGCAACCACGGCCCCTGGGTGCACGTCTACGCCCCGGGCGAGCGCCTGACCAGTGCCCTCACCGGCTTCGACATCCCGGTGCCGTACGTGTACCAGCACTCCACCTACGACGCCTGCCGGTTCGGCTCCACCTACGCCTGCACCTGCCAGTACCCGCGCCACACCGGCCTGTTGAGCGAGACGGGCGAGGACAGCGCGGCCAAGCCCGACCAGGTGATGTTCCACGGTCTCGCGCAGTGGAGCGGCACCTCGTTCGCCACCCCGGCCGTCGCCGCGCTCGTCGCCGCCCACATGACGGCGCACAAGGAGCGCGACCCGCGCGCGGCCCGCGCGCAACTGCTCGCTTCCCTCACGGAATCCGCCGACGTGCGCGGGGCGCACGTTCCGGCGCTCCGGCCGCCCACCTGGCGCCCGGTTCCGGTCGCGATCCCGGCCCGGCCCGCATGAGTGCCGGAACCCTCCGCTCCACGGCGTACGATGACGTGCCGTACACGAGGGGTGGAGCCGTGGACCGTACAGAGGTCGGGGCGCTGGTCAGGTCAGCCGTCGACGGCGACGCCGCGGCCTGGAAGGCGCTGGTGGAAGGCATGAGTCCGCTGGTGTGGTCGGTGGTGCGCGCACACCGGCTCTCGGACGCGGACGGGCACGAGGTCTACCAGACCACATGGTTCCGTTTCGCCCAGCACCTCGGCCGGCTCCGGGAGCCCGACAAGGCGGGCTCCTGGCTGGCCAGCACGGCCCGGCACGAGTGCCTGAAGGTGCTCAAAGGGCTGGCGCGGCTGACGCTGACGGACGATCCGCAGGTGCTGGACCGGGCGAGCGAGGAGCGGACGCCGGAGCAGACGCTGATCGACGCCGAAGAAGACGCGGACCAGGCCGAGCGGATCCGTCGGCTGTGGCAGGAGTTCGAGGCGCTGGGCGAGCGGTGCAGGCAACTGCTGCGGGTGCTGATGGCCTCGCCGCCGCCGAGCTATCTGGAGGTGTCGGCCGCGCTCGGTATCGCGGTCGGCAGCATCGGGCCCCTGCGCCAGCGCTGTCTGCGCCGGCTGCGGGCCCGGTTGGACGCACGGGGGGCGGCGTGAGCGGCGTGAACGGGAACGGATTTCCCGAAGAGGACTTCGACGACGCCGGGTTCGACGGCGATCTGCTGGAGGAGGAGCTGCGCCAGGCGGCCGCCGTCCTGGACCCCGTCCCGGTCGAGCTGCGCCAACTGGCGCTCGACGCCTACGCGTTGCACGACCTGGACGCCCGGATCGCCGAGCTGACCTTCGACTCGCTCGTGGACGCGCTGCCGGTCAGGGGAGTACCGGACGCCCCGCGGATGCTGACCTTCCGCGCGGGCGAGCTGACCGTCGACGTCGAGGTCACCGGGGAAGGGCTGATCGGCCAGGTGCTACCGCCGCAGTCGGCGCGCATAGAGGTGCTGGGCGGCCCGCAGACGACCCGGCCGGTCACGGTCGACACCCTCGGCCGCTTCACCAGCGAGCAGCCGCCCGCCGGCCCGTTCGCCCTGCGACTGCGGACCGGCGGCGAGGTGATCGTCACGGAGTGGCTGCGGGCCTGAGCCGGCTCGCCGGGTCCCGAACCGGGTCACCAGGTGACGGGCAGCGTCCGCGGCCCGCGGATCATCGTCTTTTGCCGCCGGCGCACCTGCCCGGGCTCCACCGCGAGGCGCAGCCCGGGCAGCCGGTCCGGCAGCATGTCGACCGGCAGTTCGGTCTGCAGCCGGGCGAGCACGGCACCGGTGCAGTGGTGCGGGCTGCTACCGAAGGCCAGGCGCGGGTCGGGGGCGCGGCCGGGGTCGATGCGGTCCGGGTCCGGGAAGACCTCCGGGTCGCGGTCGGCGGCGAGGCAGGAGACGTACACGGGCTCGCCCGCCGTGATCCGGTGGTCGGCCGGCTCCACGTCCTCCAGCGCGATCCGGGCGAGCCCGACCGTGCGGTGGTGCGGGATGTGCCGCAGCAGCTCGTCCAGGACCGGTACGCGCGCCTCGGGACGGGCACGCATGTGTTCCATCAGCTCCTCCTGCGCGGTCTCGCCGCGCGTCACGGCCGCGCCGAGCAGCGCGTACACGCCCGCGCCCACGCCGTCGGACCGGGCCCGTACGGTCTCGGTGATCCAGCCGTACAGGCCCTGCTCGGCGGCCTCGGCGTCCTCATGCACCCCCCTTGTACGCGCCCCGCCCGCTGTCCTGCGGGAGTGCGCTCCAGCCGGAGTGCTACAGGGCGTTGACGAGCGTGGCCAGCGCGGTGGCGAGTCGCTCCAGGCCCGGTCCGGCCGGGCCGCCCGGCTCGGTCATGTACGTGTCCCGCCGGATCTCCACCATCAGCGCGCTCACCCGCCGGTCGCGCCCGTAGTACTCCAGCGGTACGTAGGTCCCGCTGAACGGGCTGTCCAGCCCCGTCTCCCCGCACGCGGAGAACGCCTTCCACGCCGCCTCCCGCAGCTCGGGCGGTGTGTGGAAGGCGTCCGTGCCGAGGCACACGGGCGGCCGCGGACCCGTGCCGTGCAGCTCGTACGGCAGCGCCTGGCCCGGGTAGGAGTGGACGTCGATCACGACCGCCCGCCCGGTCGCGGCGAGCCGCCCGGCCACCGCCTCGGTCATCGCCTGCGCGTAGGGCCGGAAGTACCGCTCGATCAGGGGCTCGGGGTCGGTGTCCGCAGCCCGCAGCTCGCCCCGGTGCGTGGTCCGCGTGTACACGGCCCCCATGCCGACGGCGAGCATCTCCTCCCGCTCGTCCGGGAACCGCTCCGGGTCCACGACCAGCCGCGACAGCCGGTTGACGAACCGCCAGGGGGTGAGCCCGGCCAGCCCCGCCGCCCGCTCGGCGATCCGGGAGGTGTGCGCGTCGGTGATGTGGTCGAGCTCCAGCCCGAGCGCCGTGTCGTCGAGCAGGATCCCCTTGCGGACGTCCTCCGGGATCGCCCGCGCGGAATGCGGCACGTGCAGCAGCACGGGCGACTCGGCGGCGCCGGGGAGGAGTTCGAACGAGGGGGCTGACTCGGTCACGGGCTGCTCCAGGGGCGTTGTCGGTGGCGCGGTGCAGGATCAAGCGGTGCAGGATCAAGGTGTCACACCGGCACCGGCGCCGGACACGACTCCGCCCCGGCCGGGGGCAACCCGACCGGGGCGGAGTCCGCTCACAGCTGCGGCTCAGGTGCCGCGGGCGTCAGCTCAGCGAGGCGAGGGCCTCGTTCCAGGTGGCCGACGGGCGCATGACCGCGTCCGCCTTGGCCTTCTCCGGCTGGTAGTAGCCGCCGATGTCGGCCGGGGAGCCCTGGACCGCGAGCAGCTCGTCGACGATCGTCTGCTCGTTCGCCGCGAGGGACTCGGCGAACGCGGCGAAGGCCTTCGCCAGGTCGGCGTCGTCGGTCTGCGCGGCCAGCTCCTGCGCCCAGTACAGGGACAGGTAGAAGTGGCTGCCGCGGTTGTCGATGCCGCCGACGCGACGGGTCGGGGACTTGTCCTCGTTGAGGAAGGTCGCCGTGGCGCGGTCGAGGGTGTCGGCGAGGACCTTGGCGCCGTTGTTGCCGGTGAACGTCGCGTACTGCTCGAAGGCCGGCACCAGGGCGAAGAACTCACCGAGCGAGTCCCAGCGCAGGTAGTTCTCCTTGACCAGCTGCTGGACGTGCTTCGGCGCGGAGCCGCCGGCGCCCGTCTCGAACAGGCCGCCGCCCGCCATCAGCGGGACGACCGACAGCATCTTGGCGCTGGTGCCCAGCTCCAGGATCGGGAACAGGTCGGTCAGGTAGTCACGCAGCACGTTGCCGGTCACCGAGATGGTGTTCTCGCCGCGGCGGATGCGCTCCACCGAGAGCTTGGTGGCCTCGACCGGGGACAGGATCCTGATGTCCAGGCCCTCGGTGTCGTGCTCCGTCAGGTACTGCTTCACCTTGGCGATCAGGTTGGCGTCGTGCGCGCGGTTCTCGTCCAGCCAGAACACGGCCGGGTCGCCGGTGGCGCGGGCGCGGGTGACGGCCAGCTTGACCCAGTCGCGGATCGGGGCGTCCTTGGCCTGGCAGGCGCGGAAGATGTCGCCGGCGGAGACGGTCTGCTCCAGGACGACGTTGCCGGCCTGGTCGACCAGGCGGACGGTGCCGGTGACCGGGATCTCGAAGGTCTTGTCGTGGCTGCCGTACTCCTCGGCCTTCTGCGCCATGAGGCCGACGTTCGCGACGGAGCCCATGGTCGACGGGTCGTAGGCGCCGTTGGCGCGGCAGTCCTCGATCACGGCCTGGTAGACGCCGGAGTAGGAGGAGTCCGGCAGCACCGCGAGGGTGTCGGCCTCCTGGCCGTCGGGGCCCCACATGTGGCCCGAGGTGCGGATCATGGCCGGCATGGAGGCGTCGACGATCACGTCGGACGGGACGTGCAGGTTGGTGATCCCCTTGTCGGAGTCGACCATCGCCAGCGCGGGGCCCTCGGCCAGCTCGGCCTCGAAGGAGGCCTTGATCTCGGCGCCCTCCGGCAGGGCCTCGATGCCCTTGAGGATGCCGCCCAGACCGTCGTTCGGGGTCAGACCGGCCGCGGCGAACGTCTCGCCGTACTTCGCGAACGTCTTCGGGAAGAAGGCGCGCACCACGTGACCGAAGATGATCGGGTCGGAGACCTTCATCATCGTGGCCTTCAGGTGCACGGAGAACAGGACGCCCTCCTGCTTGGCGCGGGCGACCTGCGCGGTCAGGAACTCGCGCAGCGCGGCGACGCGCATCACGGAGGCGTCGACGACCTCGCCCTCGAGCACCGGTACGGACTCGCGCAGGACGGTGGTGGAGCCGTCGTCGCCCTTCAGCTCGATGCGCAGCGCACCGGCCTCGGAGATCACCACGGACTTCTCGGTGGAGCAGAAGTCGTCCGCGCCCATGGTCGCCACGTTGGTCTTGGAGTCGGAGGTCCAGGCGCCCATGCGGTGCGGGTGGGTCTTGGCGTAGTTCTTCACCGACGCCGGGGCACGGCGGTCGGAGTTGCCCTCACGCAGGACCGGGTTCACGGCCGAACCCTTGATCTTGTCGTAGCGGGCGCGGATCTCGCGCTCCTCGTCGGTCTTCGGGTCGTCCGGGTAGTCCGGCAGCGCGTAGCCCTTGCCCTGCAGCTCGGCGACGGCGGCACGCAGCTGCGGGATGGACGCCGAGACGTTCGGCAGCTTGACGATGTTGGCCTCGGGAGTCTTGGCCAGGTCACCCAGCTCGGCCAGCGCGTCCGGGACCCGCTGGTCCTCGTTCAGGTACTCCGGGAAGTGGGCGATGATGCGTCCGGCCAGCGAGATGTCCCGGGTCGTCACGGGCACACCGGCCTGCGAGGCGTACGCCTGGATCACCGGCAGGAACGAATGCGTCGCCAGGGCCGGGGCCTCGTCTGTGTAGGTGTAGATGATGGTCGAGTCAGTCACCGGGTGCTCCGCTCCACGTCTGCAACATTGCTCGACATCAAGATATCTCGTGATCGGGCTGGGCTCGACAGGGGTCCTGGCCGGAAAACGTGCCGTACGGGTGCAACCGCTCGTTGCACCGGTCGGACCGGGCGGTCACGTGGGAGGGAGCGGCAAGGAGATCGGCTTCGGCTTCGTCAGCCGTCGGGGTTTCCTGGGTGCCTCCGCCGCCGGAGTGGCCGCCGTCGTGTCACCGGCGGCGGCCCCGGCGGTGGGCCGGCCGGCCGCCGATGCCGGGGAGCAGGGCCTCACCTACCGCGAGACGACCGGAGGATCGGTCACCGCCTGCCGGGCGGCTCGGTGGTGATCGCGGAGGTACAGGGAGTCCTGTGGCACGTCCCGCCCGCAGGCGGGGCGGCCCGCCGGCTGACGGACTGGACGCTGGAGGCGACCCGCCCGGCGCTGTCGCCGGACGGCACGCGGCTCGCCGTCTGCGGGTACCGGGGTGGCGCCTTCCCTCTGTGGTCGATGCGGCCGGACGGCAGCGCGCCGCGGCAACCGACCGACGGGCCGTGGGACGACCGTGGGGCGGCCTGGTCACCGGACGGGACGTACATCGCCTTCTCGTCCGAGCGCGGCGGCGACCCCGTGACCGGCACCGCGTTCGGCCTGTGGACCGTGGATCCGGACAGCGGCCGACTGCGTCGGCTGACCGGCGGGGACTTCGAGGACCTCGATCCGGCGTGGTGGCCGGACGGGCGGTCGCTGGTCTGCCTACGGGCGGCGCACCGGCCGACGGCGGAAGCGACGCCGGCCTGGCCCTGGTACGGGTGTCCGCCGCCGACGGCACGGCGGAGGCGGTGCGCACGGTGGCGGAGGGCAGGCTGCTGTGCCCGTCCGTCTCGCCGGGCGGACGGATCGCCCACCTGCACCTGTCCGGTGCGGCCGACTCGCCGTCCCTGCCGCCCACGCGGGCGGCGCTGATATTCGACGGGCACGTCGCAGCAAGCGTCCCGCCAGGTTGTGACAGGCCAGTCGGGAGCCGTCGCCGCCGTCCGCGAGCGTGCCCGGACCGCCCCCCACCCCGCAGCAACTGAGCGCCCTGGCAGATGGCCGACCAGCGGCGGCCGGCCGGCCAGGGCGCCGTGCTCGCCCTGGGCACCGACGTCCCGCTGGTTCCCGTCGGCCTGTCCCTGCATCTGGCGCTGCGTGCCCTGCACGCCCACGGGTTCACCGTGGCGCAGGCCCTGCACTGCGCCACGTCCGTCCTGGCCCGTCTCTTCGGCCTGGACGGCGACCTCGGCACCGTCGAGGAGGGCAGGATCGCCGACCTGACCGTCGTGAATGGCTCGAGGTCGCCCGCGCTCACCGGCGCGACTCGTGCTGCCACGCCGGAGACGGGGACACGTACTAGTCGGTCAGAGCCGGACCCGACACCGCGTCCTCCCCGCTGCGCTGCTGCGGGATCACCACCGCGCCCTGCTGCAGCGCCACCGTCCGGGTCGGGGCCGGGATGCGGATGCCCTCCTCGCGGTAGCGGCGGTGCAGGCGCTTGATGAACTCGTGCTTGATGCGGTACTGGTCGCTGAACTCGCCGACGCCGAGGATCACCGTGAAGCCGATGCGGGAGTCCCCGAAGGTGTGGAAGCGGATCGCGGGCTCGTGGTCCGGGACGGCGCCGGTGATCTCGGTCATGGTCTCGGCGATGACCTCGTGCGTGACACGCTCGACGTGGTCCAGGTCGCTGTCGTAGCTCACGCCCACCTGCAACAGGATCGTCAACTGCTGCTCGGGACGCGTGAAGTTGGTCATGTTGGACTTGGCCAGCTCGCCGTTGGGGATGACCACCAGGTTGTTGGACAGCTGGCGCACCGTGGTCTGGCGCCAGTTGATGTCCACGACGTACCCCTCCTCGCCGCTGCTCAGCCGGATGTAGTCGCCCGGCTGGACGGTCTTGGAGGCGAGGATGTGGATGCCCGCGAACAGGTTGGCGAGGGTGTCCTGGAGGGCGAGGGCTACGGCCAGACCACCGACACCGAGGGCGGTGAGCAGGGGCGCTATGGAGATGCCCAGCGTCTGCAGCACCACCAGGAAGCCGATCGCCAGGACCAGGACCCGGGTGATGTTGACGAAGATGGTCGCCGAGCCCGCCACGCCCGAGCGGGACTGCGTGACCGAGCGGACCAGACCCGCCACGACCCGGGCCGCGGACAGGGTCACCACGAAGATCAGCCACACCTGGAGGAGCTGGTTGGTGTGGTGCTGGACGGTGTGGGTCAGCGGCAGCACCGCCGCGGCCGACGCGAGGCCGCCCACGATCGCCGCCCAGGGGACGACGGAGCGCAGCGTGTCCACGATGACGTCGTCACCGCTCCACTTGGTCCGCTTGGCGTGCTTGGCCAGCCAGCGCAGCACCGTGCGGGACAGGAAGGCCAGCACCAGGCCGGCGGCCAGGGCGATGCCGGCGAGGACGAGGTCGTCCAGGGTCAGCGCGCGGTTCACCGGTCACCTCCAGGGCGCAAAGCTGCTGCGGAGAGCCTGATGTGAAGTGTCGTCACGTTGCCACCTGCTCGATGTCCGGAATGTGCGATCGCGCCGCCGCCGGGACAACGGCGGTCGGCGCGATCGCTCATCCTGCCGTATCCGGCGCACCAGTTCGTACCCGGACCGGTGCGCCGGGCGACGTCTCAGACGATGCCCTCCGCGAGTTCGGCCTGGTCGCGGTCGCTGCCGTAGGCGGCGGTGGTGGGCGTGCCGTACGAACGGCGGGCGACGTACCACCAGATGCTGGCCAGGACCAGCACGACGACGAGGGCCACGGCCGCGTAGTTCATGGTGTCGACGGTGACCGGCGAGGACTGCGGCAGGCAGAACAGCACCGTCACACAGGCCACCCACACCACCGCGATCCAGCCGACCGGTCTGCTCCACCGGCCCAGGTGCCACGGACCCGGCTGGAAGCGGTCGCCCGCGCGCAGCCGGAGCAGGACGGGGATGGCGTAGGCGGGGGTGATGCCGATGACGTTGATGGCGGTGACCGCGCCGTAGGCCGTAGCCGAGTACAGGGACGGCAGGGCCAGGACGCCCGCGACGATCACCGACAGCCACACGGCCGCGACCGGGGTCTGGGTGCGGCTGCTCACCTTGCGCCACAGGTGCGAGCCCGGCAGGGCGCCGTCCCGGCTGAACGCGAACACCATGCGGCTGGCCGCGGCCACCTCGGCGTTCCCGCAGAACAACTGGGCCACGATCACGACGAGCAGCAGCGCGCTCGCGCCGTCGGTGCCGAGGCCGTCGAGCAGGATCTGCGCGGGCGGCACGCCGGTGTCGGTGGTGCGCGTGGCGTCGTAGTCCTGGATGGCGAAGGTCAGGCCGGCGAGCAGCACGAAGCCCGCGATCCACGACACCCAGATGGACCGGACGATGCCCTTCGCCGCGGACACCGAGGCGTTGGAGGTCTCCTCGGAGAGGTGGGCGGAGGCGTCGTACCCGGAGAACGTGTACTGGGCGAGCAGCAGGCCGATCGCGGCCACGTAGAGCGGGTTCGACCAGCCCGTGTCGTTGACGAACTTGGTGAACACGAACGACGGCGACTGGTGGTGGTCCGGGACGATCGCCAGCGCCCCGACGATGAGCGCGACACCGGCCAGGTGCCACCAGACGCTGACCGAGTTGAGCACGCTGACCAGGCGGACGCCGAACAGGTTCAGCACGGCGTGCAGCAGCAGGATCGCGCAGAAGATCAGCATGGTCTTGCCCGGGGTCGGCTCGAAGCCCCACTGGAGGTTGGCGAAGGCCCCCGTGAACAGGGCGGCGCCGTAGTCGATGCCGGCGATCGCGCCGAGCAGACCGAGCAGATTCAGCCAGCCCGTGTACCAGCCCCAGCGTCGGCCGCCGAGCCGGTCGGCCATGTAGTACAGGGCGCCGGAGGTCGGATAGGCGCTGGTGACCTCGGCGAGCGCGAGGCCCACGCACAGCACGAACAGGCCGACACCCGCCCAGCCCCACAGCATCACGGCGGGCCCGCCGGCGCCCAGACCGAAGCCGTACAGGGTCATGCAGCCGGACAGGATCGAGATCACCGAGAAGCTGATCGCGAAGTTGCCGAAGCCGCCCATGCGGCGGGCCAGCACCGGGCGGTAGCCCAGCTCGCGCAGCCGCCGCTCCTCGTCGTGCTGCGGCCGGGCGGGCGTGGGCGATGGATCGGGGGACATGCTGAAACCTCCGGGGGTGAGGAAGGAGAACGGGCGTCAGGCGCCCTCGACGGCCGTGCGGCAGCGGTCCCTGGCCTGTAGGAAGACCTCCACGGCACGGCCCCGGTCCGGGGTGCGGTACATCCACGGCGGCGGCGTGACATACGGGCCGATCGAGTCGAACACCCGGGCCGCGTCCGGGAACTGATGCGCACCCCACAGGGCGTGCGCCAGATGGTTGAGGTCCAGCAGCGAGCGCTCGGCCCGGGGCGTCTGCTCGAACCAGGAGTGCAGCGCGCGCCGCGCCTCGCGGGTCGCGTCCTCGGCCACCCAGTGCAGGTCGAGCGCCGCGTCGTGCCCGCTGGAGCGCCGGTAGCGCTCGACCCGGACGTACAGCGGCAGCAGGTGCAGCGCGGACCCGGGCGGCGCCGAACCGGCCGCCCACTGGGCGTAGCCCGCGGCCTCGGCGAGCCGGCCCGAGGAGCCGATCGTGTACAGGAACTGCAGCATCCGGTGGTGGGCCTCGCGGTTGTGCGGGTCACGCCGGCCGGCCTCGGCCAGCAGCCCCCACGGGCCCGGCGGCAGTATCGGTTCCGGCGGCGGCGCCCGGTGTTCGTCCCAGCGCTGCTCCGGGTCCAGCTGGGCCAGCGCCAGCAGACAGACCCAGGGCACGGGGTCGTGCGGGGCGGTCTGGGTGGCGGACTGCGCGGCGTCCCACGCCTCGATCCACAACTCGTGTGTACGGCGGTGCCCCTCGCGCTGCGCCCGCAGGGCCCGCTCCACGCCGACCCGGGCGTGCATCACCGTGGCCGGCACGCTGTGCGGTTCCTCCGCGAGCCAGGCCCGCACCACGTCGGTACCGGCCGCGGCGGCCGCGAGGACCTGGGTGCGCTGGGTCCACTGCCACCAGCTCGTGGTGTCGGCGAGCAGTGCGCGCATCGCCATCCAGCGCCCCGTGCGCAGATCCTGGAGGGCGGTGCGTAAGGCCCCGTCGTGGCCGGCGGGGTCGTAGGAGGGGCGTGCTCCTTCTCTGGCCATCAGCCACCCGCCCCGGTCCGCGAGCGGACGGGCGGGGTGGCGGGGTGCGGTAGCAACAGCCCTCCTCTGGGCGGTGGTCGAGCGCCTCCTGCGGGTCGGCGGTCACTATAGGGGTGTCACTTCCGCCTTGCCATTGTTATCAACTCAACTATCTGGAGTGGTAGTTGGCCGAGAAACGGCCCAGCTTGACGCCGGACGCGGCCCGACGGCAGGCTGGTCGCGCCGATCTTCGAAGGGGCGTGCGGGAGGATGCGATGACGGGGCCTGTGCTCGCCGTCGACCAGGGCACGTCCGGCACCAAGGCCCTGGTGGTCTGCCCCGAACGCGGCGTACTCGGCACCGGGTTCGCTGATGTGACGCCCCGCCACCTGCCGGGCGGTCTGGTCGAGGTGGATCCGGCCGAGCTGTACGCCTCGGTCGTCGACGCCGGTCACCGCGCACTCGCCGAGGCGGGCGAGGACGTCGTGGCGATGGGCCTGGCCAACCAGGGCGAGACCGTCCTCGCCTGGGACCCGACGACCGGACGCCCGCTGACCGACGCCCTCGTCTGGCAGGACCGGCGCGCCGAGACCGTCTGCGCCGAACTCGCCGATCACGCCGAGGAGTTGCGGCAGCTGACCGGCCTGCCCCTCGATCCGTACTTCGCCGCACCCAAGATGGCCTGGATCCGCCGCCATCTCACCCGCGAGGGCGTCGTCACCACCTCCGACGCCTGGCTGGTCCACCGCCTCACCGGCGCCTTCGTCACCGACGCGGCCACCGCCGGCCGCACCCAGCTCCTCGACCTCGACCGCGCCCAGTGGTCGCCACGGGCGCTGGAGGCCTACGGGCTGTCGGACGAACGGCTCCCGGAGGTGGTCGACAACGCCCAACCCGTCGGCGCCACAAGTGTGTTCGGCCCCGAGATCCCGCTCACCGGACTCGCCGTCGACCAGCAGGCCGCCCTGCTCGCCCAGCGCATCACCGGACCCGGCGCCGCCAAGTGCACCTACGGCACCGGCGCGTTCCTGCTCGCGCACACCGGCAGCGCCCCCCGGCGCGGCACCTCCGGCCTGGTCAGCTGCGTCGCCTGGCGGCTCGCCGGAGACACCGGCTACTGCCTCGACGGACAGGTCTACACGGCCGCCTCCGCCGTGCGCTGGCTCACCGACCTCGGCGTCATCTCCTCGGCCGCCGACCTCGACCCGGTCGGCGGCGCCGTCCCCGACAGCGGCGGCGTCACCTTCGTCCCCGCCCTCGCCGGGCTCGCCGCCCCCTGGTGGCGCGGCGACCTGCGCGGCTCCATTACCGGGCTCGGCCTCGACACCGGACCCGGACACCTGGTGCGCGCCCTGTGCGAGGGCCTGGCGGCCCAGGTCGTCGAGCTGGCGGAGGCCGCCGCGGCCGACCTCGGCACTCCGCTAGGGCCTCCTGCGAAAGTCCCGCCTGCCCCGCGACGCCCGGCACGTACTCTCGCCGCACCGGGCGCAAGCCCAAGTACGTCCAGTACGAGGGCTTACACCCGGCACGCCGAGAGCACGCACCGGACGCCGCGGGGCCCGGCCTTCGGCCGGACGACGGGACCTTCGCAGCAGGCCCTGGACGCGCTGCGCGTCGACGGCGGCCTGACCCGCTCCGCCCTCCTCATGCAGACCCAGGCCGACCTGCTGCAACGCCCCGTCGAGGTCTCCGCGCTGCACGATGCCACCGCACTCGGCGCCGCCACCCTCGCCCGGCTCGGCGCGGACCCTACGCTGAGTGTGGAAGACGCCCTGCCCGACTGGAAGCCCGCCACCGTGTACGAGCCCCGTATCCCGGCCGACCAGGCCGCCGAACGCCTGGCCGGCTTCCGCAGCGCGGTCGCAGCCCTGCTCGACTCATGACGGTCACCGCGGAGGGGCCGCTGCCCGGGCAGACGTACGACGTGGTGGTCGTCGGCGCCGGAGTCGTCGGCTGCGCCGTCGCCCGCGAACTCGCCCGCCACCCCCGGCTGCGCATCGCGCTGGTCGAGGCCCAGGACGACGTCGGCCAGGGCACCTCCAAGGCCAACACCGCGATCCTGCACACCGGTTTCGACGCGACCCCGGGCACCCTGGAGGCCCGGCTGGTCCGCGAGGGCCACCAGCGGCTCGCCGCGTACGCCGCCGAGTCCGGCATCCCCGTCGAAGAGGTCGGCGCCCTGCTCGTCGCCTGGGACGAGGAGCAGCTCGCCGCGCTGCCCCGCCTCGCCGAGAAGGCCGAGCGCAACGACTACCCGCACACCCGAATCCTCGGCGCCGACGAGCTGTACGCCCGCGAACCGCACCTCGGCCCCGGCGCGCTCGGCGGCCTGCACGTGCCCGGCGAGAGCATCATCTGCCCGTGGACGACGACCCTGGCGTACGCCACCCAGGCGGTCCGCGCCGGAGTCGACCTGCACCTGAACACCCGTGTGGAGCAGGTGGGCCGGGACGCCCAAGGGCACCTCCTGACCCTCTCCAGAGGCACCCTGCACACCCGCCACCTGGTCAACGCGGCCGGACTGCACGCCGACACCCTCGACCGGGCGCTCGGCCACGACGACTTCACCGTCACCCCGCGCCGCGGCCAGCTCATCGTCCACGACAAGCTCGCCCGCCCCCTGGTCCGGCACATCCTCCTCCCCGTCCCGACCGCCCTCGGCAAGGGCGTCCTGGTCGCCCCCACCGTCTACGGCAACGTCCTGCTCGGGCCCACCGCCGAGGACCTGCACGACAAGCGGGCCACCGGCTCCACCGCCGAAGGCCTCGCATTGCTGCGGGAGAAGGGCGGCCGCATCCTGCCCGCGCTGCTGCGGGAGGAGGTCACCGCCGTCTACGCCGGCCTGCGCGCGGCCACCGAGCACGAGGACTATCGCATCACCGCCCACCCCGAGCAGGCGTACGTCACCGTCGGCGCCATCCGCTCCACCGGCCTGACCGCGTCCCTGGCCATCGCCGCCCACGTCCTCGGCCTGCTGACCGAGACCGGGCTCGACCCCGGACCGGCGCGCGACCTCGACCCGGTCCGCATGCCCAACCTCGGCGAGGCCTTCCCGCGCCCCCATCAGCGGCCCGAACGCATCGCCGCCGACCCGGAGTACGGCACCCTCGTCTGCCACTGCGAGCGCGTCTCCCGCGGCGAGATCCGTGACGCCCTCGCCAGTACGATCCCGCCGCGCACCCTGGAGGGCCTGCGCCGCCGCACCCGGGCCCGGGCCGGCCGCTGCCAGGGCTTCTACTGCGGGGCGGCGGTACGGCAGCTGTTCGAGGAGGCACGCACATGACCGCTGACCGCAGGGTCGACGTTCTCGTCGTCGGCGCCGGTCCCGCCGGACTCGCGGCCGCGGCCCGACTGGCCGCCGCCGGTGTCGGCCGGGTCGAGGTGCTGGAGCGGGAGGCACAGGCCGGGGGAGTGCCCCGGCACTGCGCCCACGGCGGCTTCGGCACGTGGACGCGGCGGCTGACCGGACCGGAGTACGCCCGGCTGCTCACCGAGGGCGCCACACACACCGGGGCCGTGCTGCGGACCGGTGTGACGGTCCTGGACTGGGCGGGCCCGCGCACGCTCACGACGGTCTGCCCGCAGGGACTGGAGACGATCGAGGCCGAAGCCGTCGTCCTCGCCACCGGCTCCCGTGAACGCCCCCGCGCGGCCCGGCTGGTGCCCGGCACCCGGCCGGCCGGTGTCTACACCACCGGCGAACTCCAGCAGGCGGTGCACCTGTTCGGGCAGCCGATCGGCACCCGCGCGGTGGTGGTCGGCGCGGAGCGGGTCTCCTACTCCGCGGCCGACACCCTGCGCACGGCCGGTGCGGCGGTCGTCGCCCTGCTGACCGAACACCCTCGGGCCCAGGCCCCGCTGCTGCGCGCCCAGTCGACCCGCCTCGGCCACCGCGTCCCGCTCCTCACGGACACCACGGTCACCGAACTCCTCGGCCACGGCCGCCTGTCCGGCGTCCGCGTCCGGCACCGCGACGGCCGTACGGCCACCCTGCCCTGCGACACGGTCGTCTTCACCGGTGACTTCGTCCCCGAGAACGAACTCGCCCGCCGGGCCGGCATCACGCTGGACGGCACCCCGCACACCTCGCGGCCGGGCGTCTTCGCCGTCGGCGCCGTGCTGCACCCCGGACAGCGGGCCAGGGCGGCGACCTGGGCCGGTGCGGAGGCGGGCGGCGCGATGCTGGAGTGGCTGGCGGGAGAGGAGTGGCCGGCTCACGGGCCCGGGTAGGACCGGTGCTTGCAGGTCCGGGTGGGACCGGTGCTTGCAGGTCCGGGTGGGACCGGTGCCTCCAGGTCCGCGTGGGGCCGGTGCTCCCAGGCCCGGGTGGGACCCGTGCTCCCAGGCCCGGGTGGGACCAGTGCTCGCAGGTCCGCGTAGGACCGGCGCTCACAGGTCCGTGCAGGGCCCCTGCTCACAAGTCCGCGTAGGACCGGTGCTCCCAGGTCCGCGTAAGCCCCCTGCTCACAGGTCCCCGTAAGACCCGTGCCGCCCCGCACCCCCGGCGAAGCGTGCCGCTCCCTCCAAGCCCTCCGCCAGCACGCTCATGCCGTACCGCAGCTCGCCGCGCAGGGCGCTCCGCTCGTCCATGCCCTCCTGGTCCAGCGCCGAGGCCCGGTCGCCGCGCAGGCAGGCCTGCGGGAAGCGGGCGATCCGGGCCGCCAGCTCCTCGGCCTCCGCGCGGGCGTGGCCGGTCGGGACGATTCGGCTGGCGAGCCCGATGTCGTAGGCCTCGCGGGCCGGGACCGGGCGGCCGGTGAGGATCATGTCCATGGCCCGGCCGGCGCCGATCAGCCGGGGCAGCCGTACCGTGCCGCCGTCGATCAGCGGTACGCCCCAGCGGCGGCAGAACACCCCGAACACGGCGTCCTCCTCGGCGACCCGGAGGTCGCACCACAGGGCCAGTTCGAGGCCGCCCGCCACGGCGTGCCCGGCGACGGCGGCGATCACCGGCTTGGACAGCCGCATCCGGGTCGGCCCCATCGGGCCGTCGCCCTCCTCGGCGACCCGGTTGCCGCGCTCGCCGCCCATCGCCTTCAGGTCGGCGCCCGCGCAGAACGTGCCGCCCTCGCCCCACAGCACCGCCACCCGCGCGTGCTCGTCGGCCTCGAACTCCCGGAAGGCCGTGGCGAGTTCGGCGGCCGTGGGCCCGTCCACCGCGTTGCGGACCTCGGGGCGGGACAGGACGATCGTGGTGACGTGTTCCTTGTGCTCCACACGGACCGGCACGGCGGATGCTCCTTCTGAGGGGGCGGCTCGGAGGGCCACTCTGCCTCAGATGACCTTCAGCCGCACCAGTGCCCCCAACGTCAACGCGCCCGGCAGCAGCGGGACCCAGACGGTGATGATGCGGTAGGCGAGCACCACCGCCGTGGCCACCGCCACCGGGCCGCCCGCTGCCACCAGCGCCACGATCAGTGCCGCCTCGACCGAGCCGAGCCCGCCCGGCGTGGGCACCAGCGCCACCGCGACCGTCGCGGCCAGGTACGCGAGCGCCATGTGCGCGGGCGGCACCGGCAGCCCCAGCGCCTGCCCCACCGCCACCAGGCCGGCCGCCTGGAGCGCGGGGAAGGCGAGCGAGCCGCCCCACAGCGCCAGCGCCCGGGCCGGACGCGTGTGCACCGAGCGGGCCTCGCCCAGGGCGGTGCGGACGAAGCCGAGCACGGGCGTGCGCAGGCGTCGTACGAGCGCCAGCGCCGCCACCGCCACCACGAGCACCGCGCCCGCGATGGCCAGCACCGGTCCGACATCCCCGTCGGGGAGGAGGGTGCCGAGTCGCAGCGCGTCGGGGAAGGCGACCAGCAGCGCGGCCAGCAGGCTCAGCCGGCCGACCGACTCGGCGAGCAGGTACAGCGCGAGAGCCGCGGAGGAGCGGGCCAGCGGCACCCCGCACACGCTCATGAACCGCAGGTTGACCGCGCCCGCGCCCAGACCCGTCGGCAGCAGGTGGTTGGCCGAGCCCGCCGCGAACTGCGTCGCCAGCAGCCGCCACCGGGGCAGCCGCTGGACGACGGCGCCCTGCCGGGTCACGGCCGCGGCCACCCAGGTCAGACAGGTGGCGCCGGCCGCCGCCAGCAGCCAGGGCCACGAGGCGGTCCGCAGCTGTCCGAAGCCCTCGGCGAGCACCGACCGGTGCCGCACCGCGACGACGGCGACGAGCAGGAGCGGAAGCAGGCACAGGATCTGCCGCACGGGGACGCGCCGGGCGAGCCGGGGGAGGCGTCCCTCATGGAGGTCGGGGAGTCGTACCGCTGTCACATCGGGAGAGGTTTTCCGCGCCGTGCCAACGGCGGGTGGCCGAAGCGGGGACGGCGGCTTACGGACGGGCAGCGGATGAGAGGGGAGGGTCATCGGGGCCTTCGCGTGCGAGGACGTAGAGGACGTAGATGGGGATGAAATGACGCGGACCTTGACCTCAACGAAGCTTGAGGTCCTACGTTCTCTCCCATGAGCATGGAGACCACCGCCTGGACGCAGCTGCACAGCGTGATGACCGCGCAGCAGGAACGCCGCCCCTTCGCCCGCGCCACGCTGCGCCGTATCGCCGCCTTCGCCCGCCCGCACCGCGCGGGCATCGTCCGCTTCGTACTGCTCGGGGTGGTGACCGCACTGCTCGCGGTCGCCACGCCCGTGCTCGCCGGCAGCGTCGTCGACACGATCGTGGCGGGTCACGACTCCGGGAAGGTCGTCCGGCTCTCGTTGCTCATCGCGCTGGTCGCCCTCGCGGAGGCGGGGCTCGGCATCCTCGGTCGGCGCCTGTCGGCGACGCTCGGGGAGGGACTCATCCTCGACCTGCGCACGGCCGTGTTCGATCATGTGCAGCGCATGCCTGTCGCGTTCTTCACACGTACCCGTACGGGTGCGCTGGTCAGCCGTCTCAACAACGACGTGATCGGCGCCCAGCGGGCGTTCGCCAACACCCTGTCGGGCGTGGTGACCAACCTGGTGACCCTGGTGCTCACCCTCGCCGTGATGCTCACCCTGTCCTGGCAGATCACCCTGCTCGCGCTGGTGCTGCTGCCGGTGTTCGTGCTGCCGGCCCGCCGCATGGGCAGCCGGATGGCCCGGATGCAGCGGGAGGCGGCGGCGCTGAACGCGGCCATGGGCACCCGGATGACCGAGCGCTTCTCCGCGCCCGGCGCCACCCTGGTCAAGCTGTTCGGCCGCCCGGAGGAGGAGTCGGCCGAGTTCGCGGACCGCGCCCGCCGGGTGCGCGACATCGGGGTGCGCACGGCGACCGCCCAGTCGGTGTTCATCACCGCCCTCACCCTCGTCTCCGCCCTCGCCCTGGCCCTCGTCTACGGCCTCGGCGGCTGGTTCACGCTGCGCGGCACCCTGGAGGCGGGCGCGGTCGTCTCCCTCGCCCTGCTGCTGACCCGGCTCTACGCCCCGCTCACCGCGCTCGCCGGAGCCCGCGTGGAGGTGATGAGCGCGCTGGTCAGCTTCGAGCGGGTCTTCGAGGTGCTCGACCTGAAGCCGCTCATCGAAGAGAAGCCGGACGCCGTCGAGGTGCCCGAGGGCCCGGTCGCGGTCGAGTTCGAGGACGTCACCTTCTCCTACCCGTCCGCCGACCAGGTCTCCCTCGCCTCCCTGGAGGAGGTCGCCGTACTCGACACCCGCGGCGGCGCCGAGGTCCTGCACGGCATCTCCTTCCGCGCCGAACCCGGCCGGACCGTCGCCCTCGTCGGCTCCTCCGGCGCCGGCAAGTCCACCATCGCCCAGCTGCTGCCGCGCCTGTACGACGTCGACGCCGGGGCCGTGCGCATCGGCGGGACCGACGTCCGGGACCTGACCGCCGCCTCCCTGCGGGCCACCCTCGGCATGGTCACCCAGGACGGCCACCTCTTCCACGACACCGTCCGCGCCAACCTGCTGCTCGCCCGCCCGACCGCCACGGACGAGGAGCTGTGGGACGCCCTCGGCCGCGCCCGCCTGGCCGAGGTCGTACGGTCCCTGCCCGACGGTCTGGACACGGTCGTCGGCGAACGCGGCTACCGGCTCTCCGGCGGTGAGCGCCAGCGCATGACCATCGCCCGGCTGCTGCTGGCCCGCCAGCGCGTGGTCATCCTCGACGAGGCCACCGCCCACCTGGACAACACCTCCGAGGCGGCCGTGCAGGAGGCGCTCACCGAGGCCCTGGAGGGCCGTACCGCCGTGGTGATCGCCCACCGTCTGTCCACCGTCCGGGCCGCCGACCAGATCCTGGTCGTCGAGGCCGGCCGGATCGTGGAGCGGGGCACGCACGACGAACTCCTCGCGGCGGGCGGCCGGTACGCGGAGCTGCACCGCACGCAGTTCGCCCAGAAGGACGACGAGGTGACCGCGGTCTGAGCCGGAAGCGGGGGGGTGGGCTGCTTCCCGGCTGCCGCCCACCCCTTGCTGCCCACCCCCTTGACTCCAGTGGTCCGGACCTTTAACTTCACGCCTTAAACAAAGACTCCGGATGCGCTCAACACCCAGCTGCCACACCTGTGTTGGGCATGCGCCCGGGCACCCCCCCACGCGAAAGGCCGCCCCCGCACATGGCCAGACCACTCCCCGCAGCCGTCTCGCTCGCCGCCCTGTCCCTCGCCACCGGCCTGCTCACCGCGGCCCCGGCCCAGGCCGCCACCGGCACCATCACCGGTCTCGCCGGAAAGTGTCTCGACGTCGCCGGGGCGAGTTCCGCCAACGGCACGGCCGTTCAGCTCTACGACTGCAACGGCACCGCCGCCCAGCAGTGGACGGTCGGCAGCGACGGCACCGTCCGCGCCCTCGGCAAGTGCCTCGACGTCACCGGGAACCCCACCGCCGACGGCGCCAAGGTCCAGTTGTGGTCCTGCACCGGCGGCGCCAACCAGAAGTGGACCGTCACCGCCGCCCACGACATCGTCAACCCGCAGGCCGACAAGTGCCTGGACGTCACCGACAACTCCTCGGCCAATGGCGCCCGCGCCCAGATCTGGAGCTGCAGCGGCGGCGCCAACCAGAAGTGGAACGCGCCCGCGGCAGACGGCGGCACCGCCCCGTCCGCACCGATGGCCGTGGCGCCGTACCTCTACAACGGCTGGGGCAGCCCGCCGAACCCGAGCACGATCACCCAGGCCACCGGCGTGAAGTGGTTCACGCTCGCCTTCGTGCTCAGCAACGGCTACTGCAACCCCCAGTGGGACGGCAGCCGCCCGCTGACCGGCGGAGTCGACCAGCAGACCGTCAACACCGTGCGGGCGAACGGCGGTGACATCATCCCGTCCTTCGGCGGCTACAGCGGCAACAAGCTGGAGAGCTCCTGCTCCAGCGCGGGCGAACTCGCCGCCGCCTACCAGAAGGTGATCAACGCCTACGGCCTGAAGGCGATCGACATCGACATCGAGGCCGACGCCTACAGCAACCCCACCGTGCAGCAGCGCACCGTGGACGCGCTCAAGACCGTGAGGGCCAACAACCCCGGTCTGAAGGCGTACATCACCATCGGCACCGGGCAGAGCGGCCCCGACACCAGCCTCATCAACCGGGCCGCCTCCTCCGGGCTGACCGTGGACGCCTGGGCGATCATGCCGTTCGACTTCGGCGGCGCCGGACAGAACATGGGCAACCTGACCACACAGGCCGCCGAAGGCCTGAAGAACGCGCTGAAGAACGCCTACCACTACAGCGACGACCAGGCCTACCGGGACATGGGCATCTCGTCCATGAACGGCATCACCGACAACAACGAGACCGTCACGGTGAGCGACTTCCGCACCATCCTGGCCTACGCCCAGCAGCACCACCTCGCCCGGCTCACCTTCTGGTCCGCCAACCGCGACCGCCCGTGCACCGGCGGCCCCGCCGACAGCTGCTCCGGCGTCTCCCAGTCCGCCTGGGACTACACCCGCGTCTTCGCCGGCTACACCGGCTGATCCCGCCCGCTAGGAGAACCCGTGCTTCCCCTCACCCGCCGTCGCAGACCGACGACCGGCGCGCTGGTCGCCGTGGCCGCCGCGTCCCTGCTCACCGCGGCACCCGCGCGGGCCGCGACCTCCGTGGCCGCCGCCCTGCCCACCGGCCTCGCCACCGTCGTCAACGCCGCGAGCGGCAAGTGCCTGGACGCCAAATCGGCCGGCACCGCCAACGGCACCGTCGTGCAGCAGTACACCTGCAACGGCACCACCGCACAGGAGTGGAGCTTCACCGCGACCGGCGACGGCTACGTCCGTATCGGCAACGGCAACAACACGGGCCAGGTCGTGGACGTCGCCGACGTCTCCACCGCCGACAACGCCCAGGTGCACCTGTGGAGTTACGGCGGCGGCGCCAACCAGCAGTGGCTGCCGGTGGACGACGGCGGCGGCGCCTTCCACTTCGTCAACCGGGGCAGCGGCAAGTGCCTGGACGATCCGGGCGCCTCGCTCGCGGACAGCGTGCAGTTCGTGCAGTACACGTGCAACGGCACCGCCGCCCAGCGCTTCCAGGTGGTCCCGGTGACCCAGTCCGCCGGCAACCCCGACCTCGGCCCGAACGTCGTCGTCTTCGACCCGTCGATGTCGTCCTCGGCCATCCAGGGCAAGCTCGACACCGTCTTCAAGCAGCAGGAGACCAACCAGTTCGGCTCCCAGCGCTACGCCGTGCTGTTCAAGCCCGGCGCCTACAGCGCGGACGTCAACGTCGGCTTCTACACCCAGGTGCTGGGCCTCGGCCTCACCCCCGACGCCGTCTCCGTCAACGGCGCGGTGCACGCGGAGGCGGACTGGTT
This sequence comes from Streptomyces sp. NPDC001410, assembly GCF_042895235.1. Taxonomy (NCBI): domain Bacteria; kingdom Bacillati; phylum Actinomycetota; class Actinomycetes; order Kitasatosporales; family Streptomycetaceae; genus Streptomyces; species Streptomyces sp. NPDC001410. The sequence continues at coordinate 547,095 of NZ_JBIAWE010000001.1, read as the reverse complement.
CCAGGGCAACGCCACCCAGAACTTCTGGCGCGGAGCCGAGAACCTGTCGGTCAACCCCAGCGGCGGCAGCGACCGTTGGGCGGTCTCGCAGGCGGCGCCGTACCGGCGCATGCACCTGCGGGGCAACCTGGCCCTGGACGACGGCGGCTGGTCCAGCGGCGGCTACCTCGCCGACAGCAAGGTCGACGGACAGGTCAATTCCGGCAGCCAGCAGCAGTGGCTGACCCGCAACTCCCAGCTGGGCAGCTGGACCGGCTCCAACTGGAACATGGTCTTCGTCGGCAGCCAGGGCGTACCGTCCACCAGCTTCCCCAAGCCCCCGTACACGACGGTCGCGCAGAGCCCGGTCACCCGGGAGAAGCCGTTCCTGTACGTCGACGGCAAGGGCGCCTACCAGGTGTTCGTGCCGGCGGTGCGGTCCAACTCCACCGCGACCGGCTGGGCCGGCTCCGGCCCGGCGGGCAGCTCGCTGTCCCTGGACACGTTCTACGTGGTCAAGCCGGGCGCGACCGCCTCCCAGATCAACTCCGCGCTCGCCGCGGGCAAGAACCTCCTCGTCATCCCGGGCGTCTACCACCTGGACCAGACCCTTAAGGTGACCCGCCCCGACACCGTCGTCCTCGGCCTGGGCCTCGCCACCTTCGTCCCGGACAACGGCATCACCGCGATGACCGTCGCCGACGTCGACGGCGTGAAGATCGCGGGCCTGCTCTTCGACGCCGGCACCACCAGCTCGAAGACCCTGCTCGAGGTCGGGCCGACCGGCTCCGCCGCCTCCCACGCGGCCGACCCGACCTCCCTGCACGACGTCTACGTCCGCGTCGGCGGCGCGGGCGTCGGCAAGGCCGCCACCGGCATCGTCGTCAACAGCGACAACGTCATCGGCGACCACATGTGGATCTGGCGCGCCGACCATGGCAGCGGCGTCGGCTGGACCAGCAACACCGCCGACACCGGGCTCGTGGTCAACGGCGACGACGTGACCATGTACGGGCTGTTCGTCGAGCACTTCCAGAAGTACCAGGTGCTCTGGAACGGCAACGGCGGCCGCACCTACTTCTTCCAGAACGAGATGCCCTACGACCCGCCGAACCAGGCGGCGTGGATGAACGGCTCCACCCAGGGCTACGCCGCCTACAAGGTCGCCGACTCCGTGACCAGCCACCAGGCCTACGGCCTCGGCAGCTACTGCTACTTCAACGTCAACCCCTCCGTCACCGCCGCGCACGCCATCGAGGCACCGAACACCTCCGGCGTCCGCTTCACCAGCATGGTGACCGTCTCACTCGGCGGCACCGGCACCATCAGCCACGTCGTCAACAACACGGGCGGCCCCTCCAACTCCGCCACCAACGTGGCCGACCTCGTGAGCTACCCCTGACCGGTGCGACGGGCGAGGACAGGGGGACCTCGCCCGTCGCCCCCCTTCCGCAGGCCGATCTCCCGACACCGAGGCAGACTGGACCGAGGAGGACGGAAGGACCGCTTCGGTGACGGGTCTGCTGTGGGAGTACGACGGCTACGACCCCGCGGAGGAACGCCTGCGGGAGTCCCTGTGCACCCTCGGCAACGGCTACTTCGCCACCCGCGGGGCGCTGCCCGAGTGCGCCGCGGACGCGGTGCACTACCCCGGCACCTACGCGGCCGGCTGCTACAACCGGCTCACCTCCGAGATCGCCGGGCGCCGGGTCCAGAACGAGGACATGGTCAACCTGCCCAACTGGCTGCCGCTCCGCTTCCGCCCCACCGGGAGCGACTGGCTCACCCCCGACACCGCCCCAGTCATCGAACACCAGCAGGTCCTGCACCTGGACCCGGGCGTACTGGAGCGCCGTACCCGCTACCGGCTCGGCGCCGACGGCACACTCCTCGTCCGCCAGCTCCGCCTCGTCCACATGGCCGACCCGCACCTCGCCGCCCTGCGCACCGACCTCACCACCGAGGGCCGCACCGCCGAGCTGGACGTCGAGGCCGCGCTCGACGGGAGCGTCACCAACTCCGGCGTGGCCCGCTACCGGGACCTGGACGGCCGCCACCTCACCCATGTGGAGACGGGCAGCGGGACCGCGCCCGCCACGATGTGGCTGCGCTGCCACACCCGCACCTCGGACATCGCCGTCGGGCTCGCCTCCCGGCTGGTCGCCGACGTGCCGGTGTCGGACGCCCACGAGACGTTGCGGGCCGTACAGCACCTGCGGCTGTCCCTGGAGCCCGGACGTACGGTCACCGTCGACAAGACCGTCGCCCTGCACACCTCCCACGACCCCGCCATCAGCGACCCGCTGTGCGCGGCCCTCGACCGGGTCGCCGACGCGCCCGGCTTCGACGAGCTGCTCACCTCGCACCTCACCGCCTGGGAGCAGCTGTGGCGGCGGGCCGAACTCGACGTACCCGGAGATCCCGGCCGCATCCTGCGCCTGCACCTCTTCCACGTGCTGCAGACCCTCTCCCCGCACACGGCCGACCTCGACGTCGGCGTGCCCGCACGCGGACTGCACGGCGAGGCGTACCGGGGACACGTCTTCTGGGACGAGCTGTTCGTCCTGCCCTACCTCAACCTCCATCTGCCCGAGGTCTCCCGCGCCCTGCTCCACTACCGCCACCGCCGCCTGGACGCGGCCCGGCACGCGGCCCGCGAGGCCGGCCTGCGCGGCGCTCTGTACCCGTGGCAGAGCGGCAGCGACGGCCGCGAGGAGACCCAGGAGCTGCACCTCAACCCCCGCTCGGGGCGCTGGCTGCCCGACCACTCCCGGCTGCAGCGGCATGTCGGCTCGGCCGTGGCGTACAACGTGTGGCAGTACTGCGAGGCCAGCGGCGACATGGACTTCCTGCACACCGAGGGCGCCGAGACGCTCCTCGAGATCGCCCGCTTCTGGGCCGACTCGGCCACCTACGACGAACACCTCGGCCGGCACCGCATCCGGGGCGTGGTCGGCCCCGACGAGTACCACGACGCCTACCCCGGCGCACCCGAACCCGGCCTGGACGACAACGCGTACACCAACGTCACCGCCGCCTGGGTCCTCATCCGCACCCTGGACCTGCTGCGCTCCCTGCCCGAGCCGCGCCGCCGCGAACTCGTCGAGAGCACCGGCCTGGAGGAGGGCGAACTCGCCCGCTGGGAAGAGGTCTCCCGCACCCTCCACGTGCCCTTCCACGACGGCGTGGTCAGCCAGTTCGACGGCTACGGCAACCTCGCCGAACTGGACTGGCACGGCTACCGCGAACGGTACGGCAACATCCGGCGCCTGGACCGGATCCTGGAGGCGGAGGGCGACACCGTCAACCGCTACAAGGCGTCCAAACAGGCCGACGTCCTGATGCTCGGCTACCTGTTCCCACCGGCCGAACTCCACTCCCTCTTCGCCTGGTTGGGCCACCGCCTCGACGAGGACACCTGGACCGCCACGGTCGATTACTACCTGCACCGCACCACGCACGGCTCCACCCTCAGCGGACTGGTCCACGGCTGGATCCTGGCCCGCGCCCGCCGCGCCGACGCCTGGTCCTTCGTCCAGGAGGCGCTGCGCGGGGACATCGCCGACGTCCAGGGCGGCACCACCGGCGAGGGCATCCACCTCGGTGCCATGGCCGGCACCCTCGGCCTCGTCCAGCGCTGCCTCACCGGCCTGGAGACCCGCGACAGCGAACTCTGGCTCGACCCGGTCCCGCTCCCGGAACTCTCCTCGTACGGCTTCTCGTTGCGCTACCAGGGCCACTGGGGCGTACGGCTGCGGCTGCGCCACGGCCAGCTGGAGGCCGCCATGCCGAAGGCCTCGGGGCCCACACCCATCGACATCCGGCTGCCGGACCGCGTGGTGCGCGTCGGTCCGGGGGAGAGGGTGCGCATGCGGCTGCCGGACTGACAGTCTGGGTGTTCGCAGGGAAGCGGAGACGAGGAGATGCGGGAGATGCTGCGCGCACTCGCGGTGGACGACGAGGAACCCGCCCTGGAGGAGCTGCTGTACCTGCTGGGCGGGGACCCGCGGATCGGCACCGTCCTGCCCGCCCCGGACGCCACCGAGGCGCTGCGCCTGCTCGAACGGGCCAGGGTGTCCGGGCCGGACGGCGCCGAGGCCGTCGACGTCGTCTTCCTCGACATCAACATGCCCGGCCTCAGCGGCCTCGACCTGGCCGACCTGCTCGGCGGCTTCGCCGCACCGCCGCTGATCGTCTTCGTCACCGCCCACGAGGACTTCGCGCTGAGGGCGTTCGACCTCAAGGCCGTGGACTATCTCCTCAAGCCCCTGCGCAAGGAGCGCTTCGCGGAAGCCGTACGGCGCGTCACCGAGCTGACCCGGGCCGTGCAGGGCCCGGCGGGCGCGCTCGGCGACCAGGTGCCCGTGGAACTGGGCGGGGTGACACGCTTCGTCCCCATCGCCGACATCACCTACGTCGAGGCGCAGGGCGACTACGCGCGCCTGCACACCCCGCACGGCAGCCACCTGGTGCGGATCCCGCTGTCCGCGCTGGAGGAACAGTGGCGCTCCCGCGGCTTCGTCCGCATCCACCGCAGCCGCCTGGTCGCCCTCGGCCGCATCGAGGAACTGCGCCTGGACGGCGGCAACCTGACCGTCCGCGTCGGCGACCGGATCCTCGCCGTGAGCCGCCGCAACGCCCGGGAACTGCGGGACCTGCTGGCGCGGCAGGCCCAGGGCGCGGTGGGCAGGCCGCGATGACCGCGGCCGGCTGTGGCGAGCGTGTGCGAACCTCGTCCGGCGTCTACCTCACCGATGACGCGCTGCGTACACTCGCCGCAACAAGGTGATCACCGCGGCGTCGGGGAGTGCGTCATGGGTGCGGAGTCCGTCCCTCGCAGGGAAGTGGTCACCGGACGGCCCAGCACCGACCGCACCGACCGAACCAGCCTGCCTCGGCCCCGCCCCGCGGCCACCCGAGCCGACGACGACTCGGCCGTAAGATCGTTGATGCGCCGTCAGATCCGGGCGGCGCTCACCGCCACCCTCCTGCTCGCGGCCTCGCTGGGCCTGCTCCCCGTACTGCTGCGGATGCTTCCGCCCGCCGACACCTGGCCGAGCGTCTGGCTCGTCCTGGGCGTGGCGCCGTATCCCGCCCTGCTGTGCACCGGCGCCTGGTACGTCCACCGTGCCGAGCGCAACGAGGGTGACGTGACCGCGCGTTGAACCAGACGTACGGAATAGCCGGCGTGACGGCCGTGGTCCTGGCCACGGTGCTCGTCGGCGCGCTGGGTCTGCGGATCTCCCGGACCACCTCGGACTTCTACGTCGCCTCGCGCAGCGTGCCGCCCCGGCTCAACGCGTTCGCCGTCAGCGGCGAGTACCTGTCCGCCGCCTCCTTCCTCGGCGTCACCGGACTGGTCCTCGCCCAGGGCGTCGACATGCTGTGGTTCCCGATCGGCTACACCGCCGGATTCCTGGTCCTGCTGGCCTTCGTCGCCGCCCCGCTGCGCCGCTCCGGCGCCTACACCCTGCCCGACTTCGCCGAGGCACGGCTGGAGTCCCGGGCCGTCCGCCGGATCGCGAGCGTGCTCGTCGTCGGCGTCGGCTGGCTCTATCTGCTGCCCCAACTGCGCGGCGCCGGACTGACCCTGCGGCTGCTCACCGGCGCGCCCAGCTGGTTCGGCGGCCTGGTCGTCGCCGCCGTGGTCACCGTGGCGGTGGCCGCCGGAGGCATGCGCAGCATCACCTTCGTCCAGGCGTTCCAGTACTGGCTGAAACTCACCGCCCTGCTGGTGCCCGCCGTGTTCCTGCTGCTCGCCTGGCGCGCGGACCACACCCCGGCCCCGTCCTGGGACGAACGGCCCCTCTTCCACCGCTCCACACCGGTGCGGTTCGACAGTCCGCTGACCCTCACCGTCCATGAGCCGGTACGGATCACCGCGACCGGAACCGTCGACGGACGGGCCCTGGACGGCGGCCCGCTCACCCTCGACGCAGGCCCCCACCGGATCGGCGCCGACACCACCCTGCGCTTCCCGCCCGGCGCCCGCGTGCCCCGGCCCGACGAAGGCATTGCCCGGGCGGCCCCGTCGAGCTGGGCGAACCCGCTCTCGGCCGGCCGCGAACAGCAGGGCCTGTACGCCACCTACGGGCTGATCCTCGCCACGTTCCTCGGCACCATGGGCCTGCCGCACGTCGTCGTGCGCTTCTACACCAACCCCGACGGCCGCGCCGCCCGCCGCACCACCCTCGTCGTACTCGGCCTGCTCGGCGCCTTCTACCTGCTGATCCCGCTCTACGGTGCGCTCGGCCGCCTCTACGCGCCCGACCTGCTGCTCACCGGCGACACCGACGCGGCCGTCCTCGTGCTGCCGCAGCGGCTGATCGGCGGGGTCGGCGGCGACCTGCTCGGCGCCCTCGTCGCGGGCGGCGCCTGCGCGGCGTTCCTGTCCACCGTCTCCGGACTCACCATGTCCGTCGCCGGCGTCCTCGCCCAGGACGTGCTGCCGACCCTCGGCATCCGGCACTTCCGGCTGGCGACACTGCCGGCGATCGCCGTACCCACCGCCGCCAACAGCGTCGTCAGCGACCTGCCCGTGGCCGACGCGGTCGGCCTGGCCTTCGCCGTGTCCGCCTCCTCGTTCTGCCCGCTGCTCCTTCTCGGCATCTGGTGGCGCGGCCTCACCCCGCCCGGCGCCGTCGCCGGACTGCTCCTCGGCGGCGGCTCGGCGCTCACCGCGGTGACTGTGACCATCGCGGGCGGCGCCCGCTCCGGCCCGCTGCACACCCTGATGGCCTGGCCCGCCGTCTGGTCGGTGCCCGTGGGGTTCGCGGCGATGGTCCTGATCTCCCTGGCCACCCGCGCCCGCGTCCCGGCGAGCGCCGCCGCCACGATGGCCCGGCTCCATCTGCCGGAGACGCTCGCCGGGAGGCCCGCCCTGCTCGACGACTCCCAGGGGCGCCTGTGAGCGCACTCGGCACCGTCGTCCTGGCCGTCCGCGTCTGCGTCGCGGCGAGCGGCGCCGCCACGATGGCCCGGCTCCATCTGCCGGAGACGCTCGCCGGGAGGCCCGCCCTGCTCGACGACTCCCAGGGGCGCCCGTGAGCGCACTCGGCACCGTCGCTCTGGCCCTCGCCGCGCTCGCCCTGTTCGTGCTCGGTGCCGCCCTCGGTCATGCCGGCGCCCGCCGGCAGCAGGAGAACCCGGCGGGTCCCGGCACCCCCGTCGAACGGGCCACCTTCCACACCCTGCACACCGCCTCGCTCGCCGCACCGCCCCTGCGCGCCGGCCTCACCCCGGACACCGCCCGCAAGGCGGCTCGGCGACTTCGCCCCCTGCTCGGCACGGTCGCCCTCGCCCTCACCGACGAGGAGGCCGTGCTGGCCTGGGACGGCGTCGGCGACCACCACCGGGACCAGGCCGAGGCGCACCTCGCCCAGGCCCTGCGCACCGGCCGTACCCAGACCTTCGCGCTGTCCTGCGAAGACGACACCTGCCCCGTCCGCCGGGGGGTCGTGGCACCGCTCAGCGTCGACGGCCGGGCCCCCGGCACGCTCGCCGCGTTCGGCGACCAGGAGTCCGCCGTGATCGTGCGGGCCGCCGAGGAAGTGGCCCGCTGGGTCTCCGTCCAGCTCGAACTCGTCGACCTGGACCGGGCCCGCTCCGGCGTGATCGAGGCCGAGATCCGGGCCCTGCGCGCCCAGATCTCCCCGCACTTCATCTACAACTCCCTGGCGAGCATCGCCTCGTTCGTCCGTACCGACCCCGAGCGGGCCCGCGAACTCCTCCTGGAATTCGCCGACTTCACCCGCTACTCCTTCCGTCGGGGCGGCGACTTCACCACCCTCGCGGAGGAGTTGCGCTCCATCGAGCAGTACCTCGAACTCGCCCGCGCCCGCTTCGGCAGACGCCTGGAGGTGACCCTGCGGATCGCCCCCGAGGTGCTGCCGGTCACCCTGCCCTTCCTCTGCCTGCAACCCCTCGTCGAGAACGCGCTCAAACACGGTCTGGAGGACTCCGTCGAGCGCAGCCGCATCACGATCATCGCGGAGGACGAGGGCACCGAGGCCCGGGTCGTCATCGAGGACAACGGCGTCGGCATGGACCCGCAGCGCCTGCGCGAGATCCTGCGCGGCAGGAGCGACCCGTCCGCCGGCATCGGCCTGAGCAACGTGGACATGCGGCTGCGCCAGGTGTACGGCGACGCGCACGGCCTGGTCATCGAGACCGGCGTCGGGGCCGGCACGAAGATCACCGTACGCGTCCCGAAGTTCCGCTCCGGCGTCCGTCCGGCCCACCCGACGACGTGACGGCTACGACGTGACCGCTACGACATGAACGCGACGACCTGGGAGAGAAAGAGCGCATGGACACGAACACGGAGCCCGCCTTCCCCGCCGCCGACCGGGCCGTGGCCCTGCTGCGCGACCTGGGAGCGGAAGGCATGGCGCACCCCGGCGGCACCCTCCTCGCGCACCTGAGGCGCGTCCAGGACCGGCTCGCCCTGTGGCAGGCCCGCCCCGCCCTCCAGCTCGCCGGGCTCTGCCACGCGTTCTACGGCACCGACGGCTTTCCCACCGGACTGCTGCCCGTGGACCGCCGTACGGACCTCGCGGCGGTGATCGGCGCCGAGGCCGAGGAGATCGTCTACGTGTACGCCTCCTGCGACCGTAAGGCCACCTACCCGGACCTCGCCCGGCCCGGCGCCCCCGTCCACGACCGCTTCACCGGCCTCTCCCGGGTTCCGGAGCCGCAGCTGCGCCGGGACTTCGCAGAACTGTCGGCCGCGAACGAACTCGACCTCGCCCGCATCGACACCGCCTTCCGCGACCGGTGGGGCCCCGACCTCCTCGCCCTCTTCACCCGGCTCCAGGACCTGCTCAGCGCCGACGCCTGGCGCGACTGCCGCACGGTCCTGGCCGCGCCCGCGCAGTGATTCCTGCTTGCCTGTGCCGGGTGCCCGACGCAGGCTGTTCATATGGGCGCTCAGGACGGCCCGACGCTCATCACGTCCGTGCAGCGAGCCTTCCGGCTGCTGGAGGCGGTGAGCGCGCACGAGAACGGCGCGCCGGCGAAACAGCTGGCACGCGAGACCGGGCTGCCCCTGGCCACCGCCTATCACCTGCTGCGCACCCTGGTCCACGACGGATACCTGCGCAAACTCGACGACGGTGTCTTCGTCCTGGGCGAGAAGCTGGCGTCGCTGCACGCGGCGGGCAACACACAGGCCCTGCTCACCCGCGTCCGCCCGACGCTCGCCGGGCTGCGGGACGAGCTGGCCTGCGCCGCCTACCTCACGTTCTACGAGGACGGCGAGATCAGGGTCGCCGAGATCGTCGACGGCCCCCGCGCGCCCAGGGCGGAGCTGTGGGTGGGGTTCGAGGACGCCGCACACGCCACCGCGCTGGGCAAGTCCGTGCTGCGGGAACTGGACGGGGACGGCCGCCAGGAATACCTGTCCCGGCACCGCCTCCCCGATCTCACGCCGCGGACCATCACCAGCCGTCCGGAACTGCTGCGCAGGCTCGACACCTCCCCGCTGGCACCGGCCGTCACGGACCTGGAGGAGTACGCACTCGGCACGGTGTGCGTCGCCGTGCCCGTCTACTGCGGGGACACGCTCGGCTCGCTCGGTGTCTCCCTGCCGGTGGAGCGGCATGCGCAGCTCCAGGAGATCCGGTCCCGGCTGATCACGATCGCGAGCCGTGTGACCAGGAGCCTCTCGCTCACTATCTGAAAATCCACGCCTTGTGGCTGCCCACGCTCAGCCCGTTTCCTGGACTGACCGGACATTCCGGGATGTGTACCCCGTAAAGGCGAGGACTTCGGACTAGACATGAGCCAGGCGCGACACCACTGGCCGATACGGCTGTCGAGCAAGCGAGCGGACCTGCCCCGGACAGCCGCCCACCGGCGTGCCGCCGGGCCGCTCGCCGCCGGACTGCCCGTGCTGCCGGTGCTGATCGTCTCTGCCATCGTCATCGTCGACCTCGCCGGTGGCGCGGGGATGATCTGCCTGCCGCTGCTGGTGGCCGGGCCCGCGCTGGCCGCGACCACCAACGGGCCGCGTGGCGTGCTCTGCGTCGGTCTCCTGGCCGTGGTGCTGGGCGCGGTGCTGGGCACCAGTGGTGGGGTTCCCGCGCGCGAACTGGCGGCCGTGCTGTCCGCCCTGCTGGCCGTCACCGGGGCGAGTGCCCTGGCCAGCGCGCTGCGCGGCCGCCGGGAACGGGTCCTCGCGGCCGTCCGCACGGTCGCCGAGGCCGCCCAGCACGCCCTCCTCCAGCCCGTCCCGGAGACCGTCGGTCCGTTCCAGGTGGCCGTCCGCTACAGCGCGGCCGCGGCCGAGGCCCGGATAGGCGGGGATCTCTACGCCCTCGTGTCCACCCCGCACGGGGTCAGGCTGATCGTCGGCGACGTGCGGGGCAAGGGGCTGCCGGCGGTGGGGACCGCCGCACTGGTGCTCGGCGTCTTCCGTGAGGCCGCCTACGACGAGCCCGACCTGCTCGCCGTCGTCGGCCGGATCGAGCGGAGCCTGGCGCGCAATCTCGGCCCCGACGACTTCGTGACCGCCGTGGTCGCCGGCTACCCGGGGACGGGGCGGCTGGAGGTCGTGAACTGCGGACACGCGCCCCCGCTGATGATCTCCGCGTCCGGTGAGGTCGAGGCGGTGGAGGCCGACGATCCCGCTCCGCCGCTCGGGCTGCGCGCCCTGTCGGGTCAGGCCCCGCGCCTCCAGGTCCTGCCCTTCGCCGACGGAGACCAGCTGCTGCTCTACACCGACGGGGTGACCGAGGCCCGGGATCACGCTCGCGAGTTCTACCCGCTGGCCGAAGGAGTGGCCCGGCACGCGTGCGACGAGCCGGCGCGGACGCTCACCGCGCTCCATGACGAACTGCTGGCCCACGTGGGCGGGCGGCTGCACGACGACGCCGCCCTGCTTCTGCTGCGCAAGGAGACCGTGGCCGAACCCGTCTTTGCGCAGTCCCGGTCGGAGGCCGGGCCTCAGGCGGCGACGAGGTCGGCCCAGCGGGTGACCCCGCCGGCGTGGACGCGTATGCCGTGACGCGTCGCGAGGGCGTGCACGATCGCCTCGCCCCGGCCGTGCTCGTCCGGGTCGATCCCGGCCCGGGACTGTCCGCCCAGCAGTGCGGGACCGGTGTCGGTGACCTCGACGCGCAGGGCGCAGCGCTCGTCGGACCGCATCCACGACAGGCGGAGCCTGGCCGGGGGCAGGGCGTGCACGATCGCGTTGGTGACCAGCTCGGACACCATGAGCAGAGCGTCGTCGACGATCTCCGAGGACACGTCCCAGTCGGCGAGGACGGCGCGCACACGGCGGCGTACGGCCGGGACGGCGCCGGTGACGGGAGGCAGCGGACACACGTGTTCGCACGCCTCACGCACCAGCGTGTTGAGCTGAGCCGCCATGTTCACTCCTCGGGTGTTCCTGCCTGCCGCGCGCCGTTCCGTGGTCGCTTTTCCGGGCTGTGAAGCACGTTATGGAGACAAACCGGGCGGGTCAATGAACGACGGTCGGCATTACCGAACGCCCCGCGTCCCGCCCGAAGCCTCGGCGCCCCATCCGCCCGTGAAGCGAAGCGCCTGTGGCGGTAATACGCTCGCTACATGGCCGGCCCAGTCCAGTCGATCGAACGGGCGGCGGCGATCCTGCGGCTGCTGGCCGCCGGGCCCCGCCGACTCGGGCTAGGCGAGGTGGCGGCCTCGCTCGGCCTGGCCAAGGGCACCGCCCACGGCATCCTGCGCACACTCCAGCACGTGGACTTCGTGGAACAGGACGCGGCGACCGGAAAGTACCAGCTCGGGGCCGCCCTGCTGCACCTCGGCACCAGCTACCTGGACGTCAACGAGCTGCGGTCGCGCTCCCTCAACTGGGCCGACGCCCTCGCCGCCCGCAGCGGGGAATCGGTGCGCCTCGGGACCCCGCTGGAGGGCCGGGTTCTCGTGGTCCATCACGTGTTCCGGCCGGACGACACCTTCCAGACCCTGGAGGTGGGCTCGCTGCTGCCCCTGCACGCCTCCTCGCTCGGCAAGGTACTGCTGGCCTACGGGGCGGCGTCCCTGGAGCCGGGCCAGGAACTGCAGCTGGAGTCGTACACCCGGCACACCCTGGTCACTCCCGAGCAGCTGACCCGGGCGCTCGCCGAGGTCCGGGAACTCGGCTGGGCCGCGGAGATCCAGGAGATGAGCATGGGCGAGGCGGGGCTCGCCGCGCCGATCCGGGGCCACGGCGGCCTCGTCGTCGGCGCCATCGGGCTGTCCGGGCCCGTCGAGCGGATCTGCGACAGCCAGGGCCACCCCCGCCCGAGTCAGATCACCCTGATCCGCGAGGCCTCGCGGGCGATCTCCAGAGACCTGGGGGCCACTCGCTGGTAGACCCGGACCCGCCGCTCCCCGACCCGTCGGAAGGCAGACCCGATCATGGCTGAACGGTACGTAATGTCCATCGATCAGGGGACCAACTCCACCCGATGCATTCTGTTCGACCACCGTGGACGGCTGGTGTCGGTCGCGCAGAGGGAGCACCAGCAGCACTTCCCCCGGCCCGGCTGGGTCGAGCACGACGCCGTCGAGATCTGGCACAACCTGCGGCGGGTCGTGCCCGAGGCCCTGTCCGGCGTCGGCCTCGACACGGGACAGGTCGCCGCCATCGGCCTGGCCAACCAGCGGGAGACCACCGTGCTCTGGGACCGGCGCACGGGCGCCCCGCTGGGCCGGGCGATCGTCTGGCAGGACACCCGCACGGCGCCGCTCGTCGAGGCGCTCGGACAAGAACCCGGAGAGGAGTTCTTCCTGGAGCGGTGCGGTCTGCCGCCCTCCACCTACTTCTCGGCGCTGCGGATCCGCTGGCTGTTCGACCACGTCAAGGGCCTGGAACAGCGTGCCAAGGACGGCGAGGTGCTGTTCGGAACGATCGAGAGCTGGCTGATCTGGAACATCACCGGCGGCGCCGACGGCGGCCTGCACATCACCGACCCCACCAACGCCAGCCGCACGATGCTGATGAACATCCGCAGCCTCACCTGGGACGAGGAACTCCTGGCCTTCTTCGGCGTGCCCCACTCGATGCTGCCCGAGATCAGGTCCTCCGCCGAGACGTACGGCGACGCGCGCTCGCTGCTTCCGGGCGTCTCCATCACGGGCGCCCTCGGCGACCAGCAGGCCGCCCTCTTCGGCCAGACCTGCTTCTCCCCGGGCGAGGCGAAGTGCACCTACGGAACGGGCAGCTTCCTGCTGCTCAACACCGGCAACGACCTCGTACGGTCCCGGAACGGACTCCTCACCACCGTCGCCTACAAGATCGGGGACTCGCCGCCCGCCTACGCCCTGGAAGGTTCGATCGCCGTCACCGGCGCACTGGTCCAGTGGTTCCGCGACCGGCTGGGACTGATCAGCAGCGCTCCGGAGATCGAGACCCTCGCGCGGTCGGTCGAGGACAACGGCGGCTGCTACATCGTGCCCGCCTTCTCGGGTCTGTTCGCGCCCCACTGGCGCAGCGACGCGCGCGGGGTCATCGTCGGCCTCACCTCGTACATCACCAAGGGACACCTGGCCCGAGCCGTCCTGGAGGCCACTGCATGGCAGACGCGCGAGGTCGTCGACGCCATGAACGCCGACTCCTCGCTCGCCCTCAAGCAGCTCAAGGTGGACGGCGGTATGACGGCCGACAACCTGCTCATGCAGTGCGTGGCCGACGTGCTCGACGTCCCCGTGGTGCGGCCGATGGTCGCCGAGACCGTCTCCCTCGGCGCCGCCTACGCGGCCGGCCTCGCCGCCGGCTACTGGTCGGACCTGGAGGTACTGCGCCGCAACTGGCACCGGGCCGGCCAGTGGCTGCCCGACATGGACCCCGAGGTGCGGCAGTGGGAGTACGAGAACTGGCAGCGGGCCGTGGAGCGGTCGCTGGGGTGGGTGAGACCGCCGCGGCCTTCCTGAGCCGGGCTCTGCGTCAGGGCTGCGGTCCGGCCTGGGCGGCCAGGGCCGCGGACGTGGCGAGTGCCTGCGCGAAGGCTCCCACACGCGGGGCAGCAGACCCCCGCAGGACATGGCGGGCCTGTCCGCCTACCTGCTCGACCGGGAACGCCGGCACTGGACCCGGCTCTACGAACTCCGGCTGGAGGGCCTCGGCTTCGAGACCCCGCCCAGCTCCATGAGCCAGGTGGTCTTCACCGCGGCCCTCACCGGCGCCGCCGCGCACTCGGACGGCACCGCGCTGCTGGGCGGTCTCGGTCTGGAGCGTCCCGGGCGGCTGCTCACCGACCACACCACCTGTTACCCGCCCGAGGAGCCCGGCGCCGTCCTCGAACCGCTCTACCCCGACCGGCTCGCCGAGGACTTCCTCGCCCTGAGCCTGCCCGGACACCAGGTGACCGGCCATCCCACCGCTCCCTGGGCGGCGGACGTCGTCGGCGCGCTCGTCGCCCGCGCCCCGGACGGCTCGCCACCCGCCCACCTCGCCCGCGCCCTGACCTTCCTGGCCTCGGCGGCCGCGCCGCACCGCTGGCCGCACGCCGTCCGGCACCTGGAAACCCTGCTGCACGCGGACCCGGCCCTGGCGGTCGACGCCGGCGGTGCCGCCCTGACCGCGCTCGCCGCCCTCGACCTCGCCCCCGCCGTCCTGGAAGCCGTCGACGCGCATCTGCCCCGCCAGGGTCAGCCGGACCTCGACGCCGGGATCGCCGCCTTCACCCGGCGCCTCACCGACCACCGGCTCGCCGCCACCGACGACCCCGCCGAACACGCCCGGCTCTACCAGGACCTCGGGTTCCGCATGCTGCGCGCAGGCCATCGGGACGACGCCATGGCCGTCACCGAGCAGGCGGTCGCCATCCTCCTGCGGCTGGCCGCCGCCGACGGCGGTGCGTACGAGCCGGCTCTGGCCACCGCCCTGGCCGAGCTGAGCGAGCGAGCCTTCGCGGCGGACCGTGCGGAGGCGAGCCGCCGCGCCGTCGAGGAGGCCGTCGGTATCTTCCGGCGGCTGACCGCCGTCGACGCGGCGTACGAAGGGGGCCTCGCCGTCTCCCTGTCCTACCTGGGTCAGGGCATGACGGAGGCACGCGAGCCCGAGGAGGGCCTCGCGGCGACCGAGCGGGCCATGGGGATCTTCCAGCGGCTGGCGGCCACCGACCCCGCGACCTACGAGCCGGGTCTCGCCATGACGCTGTCGAACGCGGCCATCTACTCCTGGCGGTTGCGGCGTTGGTCGGACGCCCTGACCGCTGCCGAGCGCGCGCTGGCCGTCGTCCGGCGACTGGTGGCCGCCGGACCCGCGGCCCACGCGTCCGACCTCACCCGGGCCGTCGCGGTGGACGAGTCCGACCTGGCGACAGCCCTGTCCAACTTGGGCTTCTACCTGTGGGGCGCGCGCCGCCGGGACGAGGCGGTGATCGCCCTGAGGGAGGCGGTCGGGATCAACCGGCGGCTGGCCGAGGCCAATCCCACCGCCCATGAGGCCGAGCTGGCCAGGGTCCTGTCCTCCCCTCGGCACCTACCTCTCGCACAGCGGGCAGGGGAAGGAGGCCCTGGTCGTCAGCGAGGAGGCCATGGACCTCTGTCGGCGGCTCGCGGCGGAACGCCCCGCCGAGTTCGAGAAGCTGCTGCGCAAGGTGTCCGAGGCCCACGAGGCGGTGGGGAACCGGCTGAGCGGCGAGGGGAACAGGACCTGGACGCTGGAGGAGCACTACGTGACCCTCCTCAACCAGGACGAGGTCTGGCAGGACGCGCAGGACCGCCGCCACCGGCTCGACGACATGGACCCCGGTTACTGCGGGAACGTGCTGCGCTTCCTGCTCCGGCGGGCCGACGTCGTCTTCGAGACGCTGGCCGACGGGCTCGTCGTCTCCGCCGAGTCGCTCGGCCGGTGGGACGGCGAGGACGCCGAGGCGTGGCTCGCCCGGCAGCCGCTCGTGGTCGCGCTGCGCCGCCGCTCGGAGGGCAGGCCCGCCCGGCCGGAGTCCTGCCACTGCGGATACGCGATCCAGCCCGGCTGGAATCATGATCACTGCTATCCCGGCATCATCGTCGACTGAAGGCGCAGCCGGCCGGACGGACAAAGGGGGACTCGTGGGGGACGCGGCCGAGCTCGGCCAGACGGTGGTGGAGGTCGTACGCGAGCGCTGGGGCGTCAAGCTCGACGGCGACGGCCTCATCGCCCGCTTCACCGAACCGGGGTGGAGCTACGAGGAGGAGGTGCCGCGGCCCTGCCCCGAGTGCGACGGCAGGATGCACACACTGCGCAGGCCCTACGAGTCGGGCGGGCGCGTCTACCGCTACGTGGCCGTGGTCTGCCCGGTCTGCCCCGCGGCCTACACGCTCGCAGACCTCGGCGTGAAGACGTACGACAAGCTCGTCGCCCGGCCCGGGGTGCAGGCGAAGTCCACGCCGGAGGCGAAGAAGCCGACGGCCCCACGGCTGCGGGTGTCGCGGCCGACGACCGCGGCGCGGGTGTCGTCCCTGCTCCTCGGGCCGTGCCCCACGGAGCCCGGCGTCACCATCACCCCCCTCCACGCCTCCTCGCGCCCCGCATGGCCCGCCGACCTGCCGGTGCCGACGCAGAGCGAGGAGCGCCGGCTGCTGTGGTGCAAGGTGACCGACCCGGCCTGGCGGCCGCCCGAGGGGGCGGTGGCGGCGGCCGACGACGTCCGGGTCGTCCTGCCCGAGGGCCCCGCCTTCGCCGATCTGCGCGGCCACCTCGCCGACCGGGGAGTACCGTTCCGTGCCGTCCGGCACTGGACGGAGAGCGAACAGGTCGGCACGGTCTCCGACTTCGGCTCCGCCACCGGGCTGACGGCCCACCCCGCCCGTTCGTTCCCCACGGGCTCCGCGATGCCGCCCTCGCCCGTCGCCGGGCCCGGCGCCCATGCGGCCCGGGACGCGTTCGAGGCCCAGTGGGACGCCCTGGAGGACGTCCCGGACGCCGACGGCATCCCGTATGTGTCGGTGACCGACCTCGTCCCCGAGGGCTGGGCCCGGCTGCTGCCGCACCCCACCTTCAACCCGGCCCAGGCCGACGCCGTCCCCGCGGTGATGGAGGGGGACGACCATCTGATCGTCGTCGCCCCGACCGGCGCGGGCAAGACACCCATCGGCATGGTCGCCGCGCTGCGGGCCCACGCCGACGGCCGCAAGGCGGCCTGGCTGGTGCCCCAGCGGTCGCTGACCGACGAACTCGACCGCGAACTGGAGATCTGGCGGCGGCACGGGCTCACGGTCGTCCGGCTCACGGGGGAGTACGCCGTCGACGTCGACCTCATCCGCGAGGCCGACGTCTGGGTCGCCACCACCGAGAAGTTCGAGGCGATCTGCCGCAACGGCTCGCTGGGCGGCGCCCTCGCCGAGGTCGGTTGCCTGGTCGTCGACGAGATCCACCTGCTCGGCGATCCGGCGCGCGGCGCCGTGCTGGAGGCCGTGCTCACCCGGGTGCGCGAGGACAGCGCCCGCACACGCATCGTCGGACTGTCGGCGACCGTGGCCAACGCCGACGAGGTCGCCGACTGGCTGGGCGCCCGGCTGGTCCGTACCGCATGGCGGCCCACCCGGCTGACCTGGCAGATCCCCCTGCTCCCCGCGCCACGGGACGGCGAACGGACGACGCGGGCCGCCGTGGCCCGCACCGCCGCGGCCGTGCGGCTGGCCCGCACCGTCACCGACGAGGGCGGCAGCGTGCTCGTCTTCTGCAGCAGCAAGCGGGGCGTGCGCGCGACGGCCCTCGCCCTCGCCGCGGACCGGGGCGTGCCGACCCGCGGCGTCGACGCGGACGACACGGAACTCGTCGAGCGGCTGTGCGGCCAGGCCGGTGTGGGACTGCACTACCGCGACTGGCCGTTCAAGCGCGAGGCCGAGCGGGCGTTCCGGGCCCGCGAGACCGACGTCCTCGTGGCGACCTCGACCGTGGCCGCCGGCGTGAACCTCCCCGCCCGCGCCGTGATCGTGCGTGACGTCAAGCTCGGCCAGGCCCGGATCGAGGTGTCCATGGTGCAGCAGATGTTCGGCCGTGCCGGGCGGGTCGGCGCGGGGGAACGGGAGGGCTGGGCCTTCCTGCTGGCGGACGAGACGGAGCGCCCGGAGTGGCAGGCCCGGCTGACCGCCGGATACACCGTGCGCTCGCGGATCGGCGACCGGCTGCCCAACCACCTGCTCGCCGAGGTGGTGCAGGGACGGGTGGAGTCGCTGGAGGAGGCCGAGGACTGGTGGACCGGGACGTTCGCCTTCCACCAGGGGCACGACAGCGTGGAACCGCTCCACGACGCCGCGCAATACCTGGCGGAGGCCGGTCTCCTGCGCTCCGCCCGCGGGCCGCAGGGCCAGGAGTTCCTGCAGGCGACCGAACTCGGCATGCTGACCAGCCGGTTCATGGTCGATGCCGAGCTGGCGTACGAACTGGCCGAAGGGGTCGGCAGGTTGCCCGTACCGCAGGACGCGGACCGGGCCGAGCAGCTGCTGACGAGACTGCTGACCATGCAGCTCCCCGACCTGGCGGACGCGGCCTTCAGCGACCGGGCGCGGGCGACGCTGCGGCGGGTGCTGCGCCACCAGGGCCGGGTGGAGCAGCTGGAGCAGGACCAGGAGAAGCCGGACCAGGACGAGGGGCTGCTTCCCGGGGAACTGGCCTACGCGGTACTCCTGCTGGTGGCATCCAGCCCGCAGGCGTTCGCCACGCGCGGCGGTTACGTGCTCGGCATCCCGGCCGACAGCCTGACCGGCATCCTGGACGAGGCCCAGCGCTATCTGGCCTGGCTGGGCGCCCAGGGTGAGCTGGGCACCGTCCACCCCTGGGCGGCCGTCGTGGCCGCGGACCTCGCCGAACGCATCCGCTGGCGCACGCTGGGGCCGGGCCGCGGGGCCGGGCGGCTGCTGTGGATGTGCGGGCGCATGGCCACGCCCCAGCTCGCCCCCCGCCTCGTACCGCGGATGTGGCGGGCGGCGCGGGACCGCGGGGTCGGCGCCCCGGACTGGACGGGCACCACCCCGCCGCGCGACAGCGCGCTCCCGCCGGCGCGCTACGAGGCGCTGCTGAAGCAGCGGACCACCGGCACCGTCCTCACCCAGAACTCCGGTTCCGTGCAGGTGACGGCCCCGCACGGCGCGGTGATCTGCCTCTGGGACGGTGCGACGACGGTCCGCTACGCGTCGGACGGCACCCCGGCCCGGCTGGACCATCCGCCCGCCGCCCCTGACGATCCCTCGGAGGGCCGGCGCGGCGCGGCCGTCTTCACCCGCGGCGACCACCTGGCCGCCGGCTGGCTCGCGGCCTACAACGCGACCGGGAGCGGGTCATGAAAACGGGTCATGAACCGGTCACATGTGCGCGGCCCCGGCCTTGATGGCTTCGCGGATGCGGAAGTAGGTGCCGCAGCGACAGATGTTGCGGATGCCGTCGAGGTCGGCGTCGGTGATCTCGCGGCCCTCCTGCGCGGCTCGGCGGACCAGCGCCACGGCGGCCATGATCTGGCCCGGCTGGCAGTAGCCGCACTGGGCCACGTCATGGTCGAGCCAGGCTTGCTGCATCGGGTGCAGGTCTGCGCCCACCGTGGCCGCAAGGCCTTCGATCGTGGTCACTTCGTCGGTCGGCTTCAGGTTCTTGACCGGAATCGCACAGGGGTTGACGGCCTTGCCGTTGAGGTGACTGGTGCACGCCTTGCAGACGTTGATGCCGCAGCCGTACTTGGGTCCGGTGACGCCCAGGATGTCGCGCAGCACCCACAACAGCCGCAGGTCGTCGTCGACGTCGACGACGACCTGCTCGCCGTTGAGGCGGAATGTGTGCTCGGGCACGGGAGCTCCTTGCGTCAGTAGGCGTGGTCCAGGCCGTCGGCCGGGGACGGAGGGATCGGCGGGACGGTCGGTTTGGGCGTGAAGGAGAGCGTGCCGTGGTTGATCGGGAAGCGGGTGGGCATGGTGCCGGTGGCGCGGCCGTAGGCGCAGGCGACCGCGGCCATCGACGCGGCGACGCCGAGTTCCCCCGCACCGCCGGGTTCGCCGGTGGTGGTCGGCATGACGATGATCTTCAGCTCGGGTGGGGTGTTCCACTGCCGGGTGTAGAAGTAGTTGTCCCAGCTGGCTTCGAGGAAGTAGCCGTCGCGCAGATGCAGGCTGGACGTCAGGGCCAGCGCGATGCCGTCCATGACGCAGCCCATCATCTGGGCTTCCAGTCCGCGCGGGTTGACGGCGAGGCCGACGTCCACGGCGAAGACCGCCTTGGTGACGCGGGGGCCGGTCACACCGTCGCGGACGGGGCGGTCGACGGTCTCTGGCCGGCAGTCGATCTCCACCAGCGCCGCGCTGACGGAGTGGTACTCGGAGTGGAAGGCGATGCCCTGTGCGGTGCCGGCCGGCATCGTCCGGCCCCAGTCGCCGACTTCGGCGACCTTCTCCAGCACCGCCCGGGCGCGCTCGTCGTGCAGGAACTCGTGGCGGAACCGGAAGGGGTCCTTGCCCATCCTCCCCGCGAGCCGGTCGACGACGAGTTCTCGGGCGCAGGTGACGTCCGGCGAGTAGACGTTGCGCATGCTCCCGGTGTTGAAGTCCTTGTTCGTCTCGCTGAGCATCCGGCTGCTCGCACCGAACTCGTAGGGCATCGACTGGGAGAGCTGGAAGAACGTCTCGGAGAAACCGACGTCGCCCACGGGCAGCCTCGCGGCCAGGGAGGTGAAGACCTCGCCGAGCCCATGGCCGAGGTCGGTGGCGACGCTGGTGTGCCGCTGCTGGTAGCCGAGCACGGTGTCGCCGAGGTAGGCGATGCGCACGCGTGACGTGGCCATGGGGTGGGTGCGCCCCTGGCGGCAGTCGTCGGCCCGGTGCCACATGAGCTTGACGGGTTTGCCCATCTTCTGGGAGGCCTCCGCTGCTTCCAGCGCGGCGTCGAAGAACAGTTTCCGTCCGAAGGAGCCACCGCCCTGGGTGACGTGCACGCTGACCGCGTGCGCCGGAAGCCCGAGCCTGGCGGCGATGCTCTCCTGGGCGACGATCGGCGACTTGAGGGACGCCCAGATCTCGGCACGGTCGGATCGCACGTCGGCTATCGCACAGTTGGGCTCCAGCGCGCTGTTGCCGCGGAAGTGGAACGTGAACTTCCCTTCCACACCGGGGGTCAGCGGCGGGAGCCCGAGGGGCAGTTCGGCGGCTCGCAGATCGTCGAGCACGGACTCGTCGGACTGCCCTTCCGCGGTACCGGGCCGCCAGTCGACGTGCAGGGCGCGTACGGCGTCGATGCACTGGCCGAAGGTCCTCGCGCGCACCGCCACCCCGGTGGAGATCACGACGGCGTCGGTGACGCCCGGCATGGCGCGCACCTCGTCCAGGTTGGACACCGATCCGACCGTGCCGTTGACGGTCGGCGGACGGCACACCATGGTGGGCCCGGCGTCCGGGACGTCGAGGTCCATCGCGAACTTCTTGCGTCCGGTGACCGCGGCGAGCGCGTCGACCCGGCTGCGCGGTGTGCCGATGACGGTGAAGTCCTCGCGCGGCTTGAGCTCCACGGCCACCTGCTGGGTCCGTATGCTCGCCGCCTTCTCGGCGAGCGCGCCGATGCCGATGCTCCGGCCCACGAGATCGGTGACGACCCCGGCTTTCAGGGTGAGGTCGGTGACCGCCGCGCCGAGTTCGATCGCCGCGGCCTGCAGCAGCCGGCCCCGGGCGACCGCGGCGGCGACCCGGATCGGACGGTAGGTCGAGACGGTCGTGTTGGACGCGCCGGTGAGCTGGTTGAACAGCAGCTCCGGCCGCGCGTCGGCCAAGGTGACCCGTACCCGCTCCAGGGGTACGTCCAGTTCCTCGGCGATCAGCATGGCCGTCGACGTGGTGATCCCCTGCCCGACCTCGGCCCGCGGCAGCGCGAACGACACGGTGCCGTCCGCGTGGACCTCGACGGTGATCAGGTTCGAGGTCGGCAGAGCCGCCGCGGTCATCACGTCGTTGAGGTCGAGCAGTTCCGTGGGCTCCGGCGAGGGAATGCCGGCATCGGCCTCCGGTGCCGTACCCAGTTCGGCGGCGGCCACCAGGGTCGGGGCCGCCAGCACGTACCCGAGGAACCGTCTGCGCCCGACGCCGTGCGTCCCGGACTTCGGGTGCGTCGAACGATCAGCGCTGGTCATCGACGGAGACCTCCGCTCTGCGCCACTACGGCCCGCTCCGTGACCGCGTCACACTGTCACCACTCAACTCGGTGGTTCTATCACGGACTTCCGGCTCCTACACCTGGTCGGTGGCGGGTACGGAAGTCGTCATCACGCGGCTCCCTCGGCGCCGTTGCCCGACTTGACGAGGTCGGCGGCCTTCTCCGCGGCCATGATCGTGGGCGCGTTGGTGTTTCCGCGCGGCACCGACGGGAACACCGAGGCGTCGACGACCCGCAGGCCGGCCACGTCGTACACGCGCAGCTCGGGGTCGACCACCGCGCCGATGGCACAGGTCGACGTCGGGTGGTACAGCGTCTGCCCGGACCGCCGCGCCCAGGCGAGGAGGTCCGCGTCGGAGTCCGAGGCCGGCACGTCGCCGTACGGCCCCGTGACGACGTCGGCCACCGCCTGCTGCGCCGCGATCTCCAGGGCGATCCGGATCCCGGCGACGATGCAGTCCCGGTCCTCGGCCGTCACCAGGTAGTTGTGCAGGATCCGGGGCGCGGCGTCCGGCCGCGGGGAGCGCAGGCTCACCGCGCCGCGGCTGGTCGGGGCCACCACGCACGGGCCGAAGGCGAAGCCGTGCTCGGCGACCGCGCCGAGCCCCTCCTGATGGAAGAGCACGGGGGCGGCGTGGAACTGCACGTCCGGGGCTTCCAGGCCGTCCCGGCTGCGGAAGAAGCCGCCTGCCTCCCCGATGTTGGAGGTCAGCGGGCCGCGCCCCTCGCTCTGGAGCAGCGCGGCGTTCTCAGGGCTCGCCGCGCTGATCAGCGACTCGACATCGGTACGGAAGTTCAGCAGCGTCATGTAGTGGTCCTGCAGGCCCTGGCCGACCGGCAGATCGCGTACGACGTCGACGCCGAACGCGGACAGGGCGGCGGCGGGACCGATCCCGGACAGCATCAGCAGCTTCGGCGACTCGTAGGCACCCGCGGACAGGATCACCTCGCGCTCGGCGCGGATCACCTCGACGCTGCCGCCCCGCTCCACCTCCACACCCGTCGCCCGGCCGCCCTCGATCACCACGCGGTGGGCCCGGGCCGAGGAGAGCACGGTGAGGTTCGGCCGTTCGAGCGCGGGATGCAGATAGGCGACGGCCGTGCTGCAGCGCATGCCGCCGCGCTGCGTCAACTGGTAGCGCCCGACGCCGAACTGCGTCTCGCCGTTGAAGTCGTCGTTCGCCTTGTGCCCGGCCTGCTGGGCGGCCTGTACGAAGGCCGAGGAGAGCGGGTGCACGGACCGGCCGTCACTGACCGTCAGCGGCCCGCCCACCCCGTGGAACTCGTCCGCGCCGCGCTCGTTGTCCTCGGCGCACCGGAAGTACGGCAGCACGTCGGCGTACGACCAGCCGGTGGCCCCGGCCGCGGCCCAGCCGTCGTAGTCGGCGCGGCTGCCCCGGATGTAGATCATCGCGTTCATCGAGCTGGAGCCGCCGAACATCTTCCCGCGGGGCAGGTAGGTCCGCCGGTCGCCGATCCCCGGTTCCGGGTCGGAGTCGAGGTCCCAGTCGAGGCCGGACTTGAACAACTGCGGGAAGGCGGCCGGGACATGGATCTCCTGCGCGGTGTCGGGGCCGCCCGCCTCGATCAGCGCCACCCGGACCTCGGGGTCCTCCGACAGCCGGGCCGCCAGCACGGAGCCCGCGGATCCGGCGCCGACGATGACGTAGTCGTACATGCTCATTCCGTCCCCTTTGCTTGAAGCGTGCATTGCCTGCGCTCCCGGGCCGCTACGTCCGGGGAGCCCGGTGCCGTCCCCGCTGACCGGCCGAGGACGACTGCCACGGTCCCTGGTGGACGTCGAAGTGGTCGAGGGGGTATTCAGGCCAGGCAGGTGGCTCAGGAGGTTCCCCCGGCGGGGAGGGACTGCTGCGCCCAGATGACCTTTCCCTCGCGGCCGTGCCGCGTGCCCCAGCGGTCGGCGAGCTGGGCGACCAGCAGCAGGCCGCGGCCGCCCTCGTCGAAGGTCCGGGCGCGGCGCAGGTGCGGAGCGGTGCTGCTGGAGTCGAAGACCTCGCAGGTGAGCGTGGACTGGAGGATCATCCGCAGCTGGACGGGGCTCCTGCCGTAGCGGATCGCGATCGTCACCAGTTCGCTGACCACGAGTTCCGTGGTGAAGGACAGCTCTTCCAGGCCCCAGTCGGCCAGCCTGTCCGAGGCGTAGGCGCGGGCCCCGGAGACGGCCGCCGGGTCGGACGGGAGGTCCAGCGTGGCCACGTGGCCGGGATCGAGCGCGCGGGTGCGCGCCACGAGAAGGGCGACGTCGTCGGAAGGGCGGCTCGGCAGCAGCGCGGCCAGCAGCCGGTCGCAGGTCTCGTCCAGCGACTGCGGCGCCCGGACGAGGACGTCGCGCAGCATCGTGCGAGCGGTGTCCACGTCACGGACGCGGCTCTCGATCAGGCCGTCGGTGTACAGCGCCAGCAGACTGCCCTCCGGCAGCTCGAACTGGGTGGTCTCGAAAGGGAGTCCGCCCAGACCCAGGGGTGGGCCGATCGGCATCCTTGGGAAGACGACGGAACGGGACACCGGGGCATCGCCGTCCGTGGTCAGGGGAGTTGCCACGGCCGGCAGCACATGACCGGCACTGGCCAGGGAGCACAGCCGGGAGACGGGGTCGTAGACCGCGTACAGGCAGGTGGCGCTGATCTCGCCCTCGTCCCGGGCCTCCTCGCGCTGCAGGCGGATGACCACGTCGTCCAGATGCGTGAGCAGCTCGTCGGGCATCAGGTCGATGTCCGCGAAGGCCCGGACGGCCGTGCGCAGGCAGCCCATGGTGGCGGAGGCGTACAGGCCGCGGCCGACGACATCGCCCACGACGAGGGCGACGCGGGCCCCGGACAGCGGAATGACGTCGTACCAGTCACCGCCGACGCCCGCGCGGGACCCGGTGGGCAGATAGCGGGAAGCTGTCTCGACGGCGGACTGTTCCACCGCGCGCTGGGACAGCAGGCTGCGCTGGAGCGTGAGCGCGATGGACCGCTCGTGGGTGTACCGGCGGGCGTTGTCGATGTACACCGCCGCCCTGGCCGCGATCTCCTGGGCCAGGAGGAGATCGTCGTCGAAGGGGGCCGCGGTGCGATGGCGGAAGAACTGGGCGAGGCCCAGGGTGTTTCCGCGAGCCCGCAGCGGCAGCAGCAGGGCGGAGTGGAAGCCGAG
Organism: Streptomyces sp. NPDC001410; assembly: GCF_042895235.1. Classification (NCBI taxonomy): domain Bacteria; kingdom Bacillati; phylum Actinomycetota; class Actinomycetes; order Kitasatosporales; family Streptomycetaceae; genus Streptomyces; species Streptomyces sp. NPDC001410. The sequence continues at coordinate 521,882 of NZ_JBIAWE010000001.1, read as the reverse complement.
GGAGCGCAGCGCGTCTTCGTGGTCAGGGGAGGGTGCCAGCCACGCGGGGAGGTCCGAGGCCGTGACGCGGTGCAGGAGGGGCTGCCTGGTGGCCAGCGCGTGAGCGGGCTCCGACTCCGCCGGGTAGGTCGACGGTGACGAGATCGGCGAAGTCGTCGGTGCCGACGTCCGCCGGCTCCTGAGCGGTGCGGGCGGTGTCGAGCGTGGTCCCGATCCGCCTGCTGGCCTCGTTGGTCAGGATCAGCCGCCGCTGCAGCCGGCGGTCGCGCTCGTCCTGGTATGCGGCGACGGTCTGTGCGGAGCTGCGGTCGACGTAGGCGAAAGCCGTCTCGACGAGCTTGATCGTCGCCTCGTTGACCAGCTAGCAGGCTCACGTGGCCGAGCCGGAAGGCACGCAGGAGCTTGCTGATCGATACGCCACGCTGGGCGAACGTGCGACCGACCTCCATGGAGTCGGGAGGCGCCTCGATCATCACGTCGACCGACTGGTCCACCCGTGGCCTGAGCACCTGAGCCAGCCGACGAAGGAACGCGTCGACATCGGTCCCCATGCTGAAAAACGTACCGAAGGACCCGAACCCGCGCCCCTCGCGGCAGCCGCGATGAAGCTCGACACCCCTGGTCCGGGTGCGGGCGACTCCGTGTGCAGGAATCCGGCTGCTGCCGGATGGTGGGGAGATGCGGACGTCCCAGGTGATGAGCGAGGCCGACTTCCGGTCGCTGTACCGACGGTTGAGGGACGCGGCACCCGGCGGCGGCGCGGGCCGGGGCGCCCTCGGGACGATCACCGAGGCACAGGTGCTGGCGGCCGTCCGCGAGGTGCGGTCCGGACGTTCGGTGTCGCTCGCGGCCCCCGTGAACACGCGTGTCGCACCGGACGACGCCGAACCGGCCGAGCACCGGCTCACCGCCCCGGAAGGCGGCCGCCCGGCTGCGAGCGGCCTGGATTTCGCACGCGACCGTTTCGCCATGAACGTTCACGGTGACATGAACAGCCACCTTGACGCGTTGTGCCACGTCATCTACGACGGCACGCTGTACGGCGGCCTGCCGGCGGCGGACGTGCTCTCGCCGGACGGCGCCGGGGCCCTGTCCGTCGAGCTGGCCCGCGACGGCATCGTCGGCCGTGGGGTTCTCCTGGACATCCCCCGACTGCACGGGGTGCCCTGGCTCGAACCCGGGTCGCACGTGACCGCCGACGACCTCGCAGCCGCCGAGGCCGAGCAGGGGCTTCGCGTGGGCCGGGGCGACATTCTCCTCGTGCGGGTCGGGCACCGCCTGCGGCGCGAGGAACTCGGCCCCTGGGACGTGTCCGGCGCTCGTGCCGGGCTCCATCCGGCCGCGATGGAGTTCCTGGCGGAGCGGGAGGTGTCGGTGCTCGGGAGCGACGGCAACAACGACACCGGCCCCAGCGCCGTGCAGGGGGTCGCGTACCCGGTGCATGTGCTTGCCGTCCACGCGATGGGGCTGCATCTGCTCGACTACCTGCGGTTCGAGGACCTCGCGCCGGTCTGCGCCCAGGAGGGCCGCTGGTCCTTCCTCTGCGTGATCGCCCCGCTCCGGCTGCCCTCGGCCACCGGTTCCCCGGTCAATCCCCTCGCCATCCTGTGACGGGCGCCCCGGCCCGGAAAGCCACTGCGCCCCGGCTCACCCGAACAGCCCAACTCGCCGGGTAGATCACCCGGAGCTACGTTGGTGTGCGGGGCGGGACGACGGCTGGGGTTGATTTCTTCACCCCGGGCAGGACCGGACGAGGCTCCTAGGGCGGTGGCCTGCATGACCGAAGCGCAGCACTACGACGTCATTGTCATAGGCACCGGTGCGGGCGGCGGCACCATCGCCCACCGGCTGGCGGGCACGGGAAAGCGGATCCTCCTTCTCGAACGTGGCGGCTATCTGCCCCGCGAACGCGACAACTGGGACTCGACCGCGGTGTTCGTCAAGGGCAAGTACCGCGCTCCGGAGTTCTGGTTCGACAAGAGCGGCAACACGTTTCCGCCCGAGGTCAACTACTACGTGGGCGGCAACACCAAGTTCTACGGCGCCGCGCTCTTCCGCATGCGCCCGGAGGACTTCGGCGAGATCCGCCACCACGACGGCATCTCGCCCGCCTGGCCGCTGCGCTACGAGGACTTCGAGCCCTACTACACGCAGGCCGAACACCTCTACCTGGTGCACGGCCGGCACGGCGAGGACCCCACCGAGGGTCCCACCAGCGCTCAGTACGCCTACCCGCCGGTCCAGCACGAGCCGCGCATCGAGCAGCTCAGCCATGACCTGGAGAAGCAGGGGTTGCACCCCTTCCACCTCCCGATCGGTGTGAACCTCACCCAGGACGACCGGGGTCGGGCCGTCCACACCAGCGCCTGCATCCGCTGCGACCGCGTCGACGGCTTCCCCTGCCTGGTCGGCGCGAAGTCCGACGCCCAGGTCATCTGCGTCGACCCCGCCCTGGAACAGGCCAACGTCGAGATGGTCACCCACGCGGACGTACGGCGCCTGGAGACGGACGCGACGGGCCGGAGTGTCACCAAGGTCGTCGCCACCGTGGGGGACCCAGACCCCGCCACCGTGGAGTTCAGCGCCGACATCGTGGTCGTGGCCTGCGGTGCCGTCAACTCCGCCGTTCTGCTGCTGCGTTCGGTCGGCGACCGGCATCCGCAGGGTCTGGCCAACAGCTCGGACGTGGTGGGCCGGCACTACATGCGGCACAACAACATGGCCCTCATGGCCGTGTCCCGGGAACCGAACGACACCAAGTTCCAGAAGACTCTGGCGCTGCACGACTGGTACCTGGGGTCCGACGACTGGGACTACCCCCTGGGCGGGATCCAGATGCTCGGCAAGTCCGACTCCGAGCAGATCCACGGCGAAGCGCCCCGCTGGGCCGGGGCGGTCGCCCCGGACATGCCGTTCGAGGTGCTGGCCCACCACGCGGTCGACTTCTGGCTGTGCGGGGAGGACCTGCCGGCCGCCGAGAACCGCGTCACCCTGGACCGGGACGACGGGATCCACCTCGCCCTCGACGAGAAGAACAACATCGCCGGTCTGGAGCGCCTGCGGCACAAACTGCAGGGCATGCTCAGCCACTTGGGCATGCACGAACACCATCTCCTGTCGCGCAGCATCTACCTGCACAAGGGGATGCCCATCGGCGCCACGGCACACCAGGCGGGCACGGTCCGCTTCGGCAGCGACCCCGCGACGTCGGCCCTGGACGTCAACTGCAAGGCCCACGACCTCGACAACCTCTACGTCGTCGACACGAGCTTCTTCCCGAGCATCGGAGCGGTCAATCCCTCGCTGACCGCCATGGCCAACGCCCTGCGGGTCGGCGACCGCATCGCGGAGCGGCTGCGATGACCTCCCACCCCGCGGCGGACGGCAGCATCCGGCACCGTACGCCGCAGGAGCGAGCCGCACTCGGCAAGGTGGCCCGGAGTTCCGTACCCCGCTCCAGCCACGCCGAGTTCGCCCCCGCGGAGAAGCGGCCCGACCCGGTGGACGTCATCGAGGCGCAGTCGGCGAAGCGGGTGCCCGAGCTGGTACCGATCCGGTACGGAAGGATGACCGAGTCACCCTTCCGCTTCTACCGGGGGGCCGCCGCCATCATGGCCGGGGACCTGGCCGGCACCCCGCGGTCCGGGATCACGGCGCAGCTGTGCGGTGACGCGCATCTGCTGAACTTCCGGCTGCTGGCCTCGCCCGAGCGCCGCCTGATGTTCGACATCAACGACTTCGACGAGACCCTGCCCGGCCCGTGGGAGTGGGACGTCAAGCGGCTGTCGGCCAGCTTCGTCATCGCGGGCAGGGCCAACGGCTTCAGTGCGAAGGAGCGCGCCCGCGTCGTACGGGCGACGGTGCGGTCCTACCGCGAGTGGATGCGGGAGTTCGCCACGATGGGCAATCTCCCCGTGTGGTACGCCCAGTTCGAGGAGCAGGGGGTGGAGTCCCGGTTCGTCAAGGACATGAGCGAGCGGGCTCGCGCCGTCTGGTCGGAGGCAGTGGCGAAGGCACGAACCCGGGACAGCCTCCAGGCTTACCGCAAGCTCACCCACGTCGTCGACGGGGAGGTCCGCATCGCGCCCGATCCGCCGCTGATCACGCCGTTCCAGGACCTGCTTCCGGACGCCGAGCGCGACACGCTGGAGAAACAGATCCGCCGGCTGCTCGAACGGTACGCGAAGACTCTGCAGCCGGACCGGCGGTTTCTGCTGGAGCAGTACCGGATCGTCGACATGGCTCGCAAGGTGGTCGGAGTCGGCAGCGTGGGCACCCGTTGCTGGATCGCGCTGCTGCTCGGCAGGGACGGCGAGGACCCGCTGTTCCTGCAGGCCAAGGAGGCCGACGAATCGGTGCTGGCACCCTTCGCCGGCGCCGGCCGCTTCCGGTCGCAGGGCGAACGCGTGGTCTTCGGCCAGCGGCTCATGCAGGCCACGAGCGACCTCTTCCTGGGCTGGGAGCGGGCCGACGGCATCGACGGCCGCCGACGGGACTTCTACGTCAGGCAGTTGCGCGACTGGAAGGGCATCGCCGATCCCGGGCGGATGCTGCCGCAGGGACTGCAGGCCTTCGGCGAGATGTGCGGTGCCTCGCTGGCTCGCGCGCACGCGAGGTCGGGTGACCGGATCGCCATCGCCTCGTATCTGGGCAGCGGTGACGCCTTCGACCGGGCGCTCGTGACGTTCGCCGAGCTGTACGCCGACCAGAACGAGAGGGACCACCAGGCACTCGTCGACGCCGTCCGTACCGGACGCGTCACGGCGGCAGCGGCCTGAGCAGGGGACCAGCAAGGAGACCGCCATGGATCGCTACCCGCCCATCGCCGACCACGGGCTCATCGGGGACCTGCAGACCGCGGCTCTGGTGTCGTCGCACGGCGTGATCGACTGGTTCGCGTCGCCACGCTTCGACTCGCCCAGCGTCTTCGCCGCCCTGCTCGACCACGACCGCGGCGGCTACTTCCTGCTTGCGCCGGAGCACCCCGAAGGGACCTGGAAACAGCTCTACTACCCGGACACCGCCGTCCTGGTGACCCGCTTCATGTCTCCCGACGGAGTCGGCGAGATCATCGACTACATGCCGGTCCAGCCGGGTTCGACGGCGAGCGACCGGCACCAACTGGTGCGGATCGCCCGCACGGTGCGCGGCACCGTGCGCTTCGAGCTCGTGTGCCGGCCGCGGTTCGACTACGCGCGGGCCGACCACCGGCTCGACCTCACGCCCGAACGGGCGACGTTCCACGCCCCGGGCTCGACCGCCCACCTGCAGAGCGCGATCCCGCTCGAACAGGACGGGCAGGACGTCCGGGGCGCCCGCACGCTCAACGCCGGGGAGACGGCCGCCGTGGTGTTCACCATGTGCCCGCCGGGCGGAGAGGCGCCGCCACCACCCACCACCGAAGAGGCCAGCGCAGACCTCTGGGCGAACGTCGACTTCTGGCAGCTGTGGGTGCGCACCTCGCGCTACCGCGGCCGCTGGACGGACACGGTGTACCGCTCCGCCATCACGCTCAAGCTCCTGACCTACGCCCCCACGGGCGCTCCGGTCGCCGCCGCCACCATGGGGCTGCCCGAGCAGGTCGGGGGTGAGCGCAACTGGGACTACCGGTACACCTGGGTGCGGGACGCGTCCCTGTCGGTCCGGGCCCTGCTCGATCTCGGCTTCGTGGAGGAGGCGACCAGCTTCACTCGCTGGCTCGGCGCCCGCCTCGGCGCTCACGGGGGACCGGACGGCGAACCCCTGCAGATCATGTACCGGGTGGACGGTGACCCTCATCTGACGGAGGAGATCCTGGAGCACTTCGAGGGGTACCGCGGCTCCTACCCGGTCCGGGCCGGCAACGCCGCCTCCGACCAGCTGCAGCTCGACATCTACGGCGAGGCCCTGTACGGCCTGGCCGAGGGCCATGAGATCGGCGAGCAAGTGGGCTATCACGGGTGGAAGGGCCTTACGGCCACCCTGGACTGGCTCGCCGACTCCTGGGACCGGCCCGACGAAGGGATCTGGGAGACCCGGGGCGGACGCAAGGACTTCACCTACAGCCGGGTGATGTGCTGGACCGCATTCGACCGTGGTCTGAAGCTGGCGGCCCGGTTCAGCAGGCCGGCCGACACCGTGCGCTGGACCCGCGCCCGGGACGAGATCCTGGAACAGGTCATGCAACGCGGCTGGAACGAGAAGGAGCAGGCCTTCGTCCAGTACTACGGAGGCGACGTCCTGGACGCGTCCCTCCTGCTCGCCCCCCGGGTCGGATTCATCTCCCCCCGAAGCCCCGGCTGGCTCACCACCCTGGACGCCATGGACCGGGTCCTCGTCTCCGACAGCCTGGTCTACCGCTACGACCCCCAGGCGTCTCCCGACGGACTGCGCGGGAGCGAAGGAACATTCAGTCTCTGCACGTTCCTGTACGTCGACGCCCTCGTCCGCGCGGGGCGGCTCGCCGAGGCCCGCTACGCCTTCGAGAAGATGCAGACCTACGCCAACCACGTCGGCCTGTTCGCCGAGGAGATAGGTCCGAGCGGAGAACAACTCGGCAATTTCCCGCAGGCTTTCACCCATCTGTCCCTCATCATGGCCGCCACGACGCTCAACGACGCGCTCGACCGGCTCTGGCGGACCCCCGACTGAACCCCGACCCGCGACCCCGCCTCCGATCGGGCGAAGATCGTCAGTCGGTCGGCCCAACGCGCGCTCACTCCCGCTGCGGCTCCTTGTCCACGGTGTTTGTGTGGCGCCTGAACCTCCGGGCCACGGCCCGGCTGATCCGGGCCACGCAGTGGAGGAGACAGACATCGTGAGTGCCGCCGCGGGTGCACCGCAGAACGTGATCCCCGCACATCTGCTCAAGGGACAGAAAGCGCTGGTCACCGGTGCCAACTCCGGGATCGGCCGGGCCACGGCCGTCGCCCTGGGCCGGGCCGGCGCCGACGTGGTCGTGAACTACGTGGCCGGGCGTGAGGACGCCGAGCAGGTGGTCGAGGAGATCACAGCCCTTGGGGTGAAGGCGGCGGCCTACGAGGCGGACGTGTCCGACGAGGCCCAGGTCGTGGCCATGATGGACCGGATGGTCCAGGAGTTCGGCACGATCGACATCCTGGTCGCCAACGCCGGACTGCAACGCGACGCCCCGTTCACCGAGATGACCGTCGCCCAGTGGCAGAAGGTGCTGGACGTCAACCTCACCGGGCAGTTCCTGTGCGCGCGCGAGGCGACGAAGGAGTTCCTCCGGCGCGGCGTCGTGCCCGAGGTCTCACGTGCCGCCGGAAAGATCATCTGCATGAGTTCGGTGCACCAGATCATCCCGTGGGCGGGGCACGTGAACTACGCCTCCTCCAAGGGCGGTGTCCAGATGATGATGGAGACCCTCGCCCAGGAACTCGCCCCGAAGAAGATCCGGGTGAACGCGGTCGCCCCCGGGGCCATCAAGACCCCCATCAACCGCAGCGCCTGGGAGACCCCGGAGGCCCAGAAGGACCTTTTGCGGCTGATCCCCTACGACCGTGTCGGCGAACCCGAGGACATCGCCAACGCGGTCGTCGGCATCGCCTCCGACCTCATGGACTACGTCGTGGGCGCCACCCTCTACGTGGACGGCGGGATGACCCTCTTCCCCGGCTTCGCCACCGGCGGCTGACTAGCCCTCTTCCCGTCGGCCCACCGAGAGACGCCCATGCACTTCACGGTCACCCTGCTGGCGGACGCGCCGGCGCAGATGCTCCCGGCCAGATCCCAGATGGCCTTCACCCTCGCCTCCCACATCATCCTGGTCCCGCTGGGCGTGGCCCTGCCGCTGATCACGCTGATCATGCACGGCTACGGCCTGCGCCGCGACGACGAGACCGCCCTGCTGCTGGCGCGCCGCTGGTCGGCGGTGATGGCGGTCCAGTTCGCCATCGGCGTCGTCACCGGCACCGTACTGTCCTTCGAGTTCGGGCTGCTGTGGCCGGGCATGATGGGCAGGTGGGGCGACGTCTTCGGCATCGGCTTCGGGGTCGAGGCATGGGCCTTCTTCCTGGAGGCCGTCCTCATCGCCATCTATCTGTACGGCTGGCGAAGGCTTCCCGCCCGCACCCACTTCCTGCTCGGACTGCCCCTGCCGTTCGCGGCCCTGCTCGGCGCCTTCGGCATCCTGGCCGCCAACTCGTGGATGAACACCCCGCGGGGCTTCACCCTGGACGCCGCCGGCAACCCCGTCGACGTGAAGATCTGGAAGGCGATCTTCACGCCCATGTTCGGTCCGCAGTACTGGCACTTCGTCATGGCGATGTTCGTGACGGCGGGCTACGTCGTGGCCGGCGTCTACGCCGTCGGCTGGTTGCGCGGGCGCCGGGACCGGTACCACCGGCTCGGTTTCGCGATCCCCTTCACCCTGGCGGCGGTGTGCACACCGGTGCAGTTCATGCTCGGTGACTCCATCGCCCGGCAGGTCTTCCACAAGCAGCCGGTGAAGTTCGCGGCCATGGAGATCGTCTGGAACACCGACACCCATGTCCCGGAGTACCTGTTCGGCCGGCTGCACCCGAACGGGACCATCTCCGGCGGCATCAAGATTCCCCAACTCGACTCGATCCTCGCCGGTTTCCGCCCGGACACCAAGGTCACCGGTCTGACGTCGGTGCCGGCCGGCGACCGGCCGACGGCCGCCGAAGCCACCATCACCCACTTCGCGTTCGACGCCATGGTCGGCCTCGGCTCACTGCTGCTCCTGCTCGCGCTCTGGTACGGCCTCGTGTGGCTGCGCCACCGCCGGCTGCCGGCCTCCAAGTGGTTCTACCGCAGTGCCGCGTGCGCGGGCGTGGCCTCCGTCGTGGCCGTCGAATGCGGCTGGGTCACCACCGAGGTGGGACGCCAGCCGTGGATCGTGTACCAGAACATGCGCGTCGCGGAAGCGGTGACGTCGACGCGTGCCAGCAGCTTGTGGATCATGTTCGGGCTGGTCGTCCTGGTGTACGTCTTCGTCTTCGGGTCGTTGCTGGTGGTGCTGCTGAAGATGCGCACACGCTGGCGGCTCGCCGACGCGCGGGGCGCACCGCAGGCTCCGGAGACGGACACGCCGTACGGGCCGCGCTCCGCGGTCGGGTCCGCGGGCACGCCCGGATCCGGAGGCGACGCGACCGCCTCGTCCGAGGGAGGCCGGACGTGATCGCCGGAGTCGTCGCCGTCGTCCTGCTGCTCGCGGTCGCCGCGTACGCCTGCGGTGGCGGCACCGACTACGGTGCCGGCTTCTGGGATCTGACCGCCGGCGGAGCGGAACGCGGCAAGCGTCCCCGATGGCTGATCGACCACGCGATGGCTCCGGTGTGGGAGGTCAACAACGTCTGGCTGATCTTCGTCCTGGTCATCATGTGGACGGGCTTTCCCGTGTTCTTCCAAAGGGTGTTCACGGCGATGTGGCTGCCGCTGGCGCTGGCCGCCGTCGGCACCGTGCTCCGCGGAGCCGGCTTCGCCCTGCGCAAGCCCCTGACGAGGCTGGCCGGCCGACGTCTGTACGGTGCGATCTTCGCCGTCGCCTCGCTGCTGACGCCGTTCTTTCTGGGCGCCGCGGCCGGGGGAGTGGCCTCGGGCCGGGTGACCGCTGCTGCGACGGCGTCGACGGACGCCTGGGCCAACCCCACCTCGCTGCTGTTCGGCCTGCTCGCCATCGCGGCCACGGCGCTGCTCGGGGCCGTGTTCCTGGCCGCCGACGCCCGGCGCTTCTCCGCGCCGGACCTCGACGGCTACTTCCGGCGGCGGGCGCTTGCGGCACTGGCGGTCGTCGCCGTCCTCGCCGTGATCACCATGGTCGTCACGCACGGGGACGCCCCCTATGTGTGGCACGGGCTCACCCACGGAGTGGGACTCGTCTTCGTGATCGTGGCCGTGGTGGCCACCCTCGCGACCGCATGGCTGCTCACCCGCCCCTCCGCGGACTGGTCCCGGGTCACGGCGGTCGGGGTGGTGGCGTCCGCCGTCATCGCCTGGGGCATGGCCCAGCGCCCCTACCTGATCCCGACCTCACTCACCGTCGCCGACGGGGCGGGCGCGCACACCACACTGCGCTGGCTCGGGCTCGTCACCCTCGTCGCCGTCCTCTTGGTCTTTCCCGCGGTCGTCCTGCTGTACTGGCTGGACACCCACGGCGAGCTGGAGGATCTCACCGACGCCGAGTTGCAGCGCGGCGGAGCAGGTCGCGAGAGATGACCTCGTGGGGCCCCTGGCGATCGGTGTGACAGGCCCGGATCGCTAGTGCTGCGGCCGCGCGGCGGCACGACGAGCCGCGCGGCGCCACAGATGCCGCTGCACGCGAAGGGTGATGACACCCATGGCCACCAGAACGACCACGTTGAGCAGGAGCTGGAACAGCGAGCCCCGCGCCTCGTGCCATTCGGAGAAGGCGAGCGAGACGGCGATGTCCGAGGCGGCGGGAATCGTGGTCACGGAGATGAAGACACCGAGCAGCGCACTGGTGCGTGCCTCCGTGAGCGAGACGACTCCGACCACGCCGGCGAGGACGGCGACGACGACCGAGAAGGTGTCCGGTGTGTCGATGAGGTGGGAGACGGGTCGCAGGCCCAGGTCGAAGGCCGTGGACTGCAGGTCGGCAGCCCGCGCCAGCAGGGCGAAGACCAGCGTGATCGCGATGGCCAGCAGGAAACCGGTCGTCAGCGCGCGGGTCCCCTCCCGGACCCGGCGACGGTGACGACGGTCGAGCCCGAGCGCGATGCTGGTGATCGCGTTGTACTCGGGGCCGACCACCATGGCCGCCACGATGAGGATCTGCGAGTTGGTCATGATGCCCACCGAGCCGATGAGGCCGGCGATGACCAGGAACAGGTAGAAGGACGGCGGGTACGTCCCGCCGGCCCGGATGTGGGCCTCGACCGCGGCCCACAGCGGCGCGTGGACGAGCGCGCTCGGCTGGTCGTCCTCGATCTGCTGCGCACGGTGCGAGAACATCAGGTCGACGTCGTCGACGGCGATCGCCCCCGCACGGTCGATCCCCAGCTTGCGCAAGCCGTCCAGCACGCCGTTCGCGGCACCCTTCACCACGTCGCACTCCAGCACGTCGCCGTCCGGTACGTGGGCCGACTTCACGACCACCAGGTTGAGGACGCGGTCGTTCGAGGTCAGCAGGTCGACGGCCCGCTCGGTGAGCGCGGGCGGCATGACCATGCGGAAGTGGATCAAGTCCATCCGAACCTCCTGTGGGGCGCGGACTACCGGGGCAGCTCGGCCGCTGCGCGCAGTGCCTGAGCCAGCACCTGCTCCCGGTCGCCGGACGCGTCGATGGTGACGCCCGGCTCGTCGGCCTCCAGAGGATCCAGAATCTCGTACTGGGAGTCGAGCAGCTGCGGGGGCATGAAGTGACCCCTGCGGCGCGCGATCCGCTCCGCGGCCACGTCACGGGCCAGCGCGAGATGGATGAACCACAGGTCCGCCCCGGTGCGCCGGAACTGGTCCCGGTACGCGCGTTTGAGCGCGGAACACGTGGCGACCCCCCCGTGCCCACCTGCCGCGGTCGCGCGAATCCACTCCGTGAGAGCCGCCAGCCAAGGCACCCGATCGGCGTCGTCGAGGGGTTGTCCCGACGCCATCTTGGCGCGGTTGGCCGCGGGGTGGAGGTCGTCGCCTTCCAGGAAGGGCACGCCGAGTCGCTCTGCGAGCCGTGGTCCCACGGTGGACTTGCCGGAGGACGACACGCCCATCACGATCACCACGCGTGAACCGCCGACCGCGCTGGTCAACGAGCCTCCCTGAGGTGACGGTGGAACACTGGTGCACATCCACTATCACCCGTCATTCCATGACGTGCTGCACGAGCCGACCCGCTGTCCCCCGACCGCAGCCGGCCGTCGCGCCAGGAGTCCGCCCGATGACCTCCGCCAAGACCTCGGACAGAGAGCGGCTCCTGCTGCCGTTCACGCCCGCCGACCTCGGCGGTCTGCCTCCGGGATGGCATGCGCTGGTCTGGGACGGCACGGGTCGGGCCCCCGACGGCCGGGCCCTGGACGCCGTCGAGTTCTTCGTCATCCCGTACACCTTCACCAGCGCGGCGCTGCCTCTGCTGCCCGCACTGCCGGCCCTGCGCGTGCTGCAGTCCCTGAGCGCGGGCGTCGACGACGTACTGCCCCACCTGCCCGCCGGAGTCACGCTCTGCAACGCCAGAGACGTCCACTCGACCAGCACGGCCGAACACGCGGTGGCGCTGACGCTCGCCGCACTGCGGGGCATCCCCGACTTCGTCCGCTCCCAGGACGCGCAGCGCTGGACACCCGGCTTCCGTCCCGCGCTGGCCGACCGGACGGTACTGCTGCTCGGCTACGGCTCCATCGCCGCCGCCGTCGAAACGCGCCTGACGGCGTTCGAGTGCAACGTGCTGCGCGTGGCCCGCACCGCACGACAACTGCCCCAAGGGCCGGTGCACTCCATGGACGAGCTGGAGTCCCTGCTCCCGCAGGCCGACGTGGTGGTGCTGACCGTGCCGCTCACGGACGCGACCCGCGGACTGGTCGGCACACGGTTCCTGGCACGGATGAGGGACGGAGCCCTGCTGGTCAACATCGCCCGAGGCCCGGTGGTGGACACCACGGCACTGGTCAGCGCCCTGCACAGCGGGCGATTGAGCGCGGCACTCGACGTCACGGACCCGGAGCCGCTGCCACCGGGCCATCCCCTGTGGACGACCCCCCACACCCTGATCAGCCCCCATGCGGCCGCAACCACCTCAGCGTTCCGCCCCCGAGCACTTTCGCTGGTCCGTGCCCAGCTGACCCGCTACACGGCCGGAGAGCCCCTGGCCAACGTGGTGACCACGCCCCAGGACCAGGGGAGAGACCGGCGAGCGTGACACGGCGGCGGTGTGCCGCCACGGGGTTGCGCGCACGCTCACGAGCGACCCCGGAGGGGTCTCCGTCTTCCACGACTCAGGAAGTCGCCCTGAGGAAGTCGATGAGCGCCGCGTTCACCTCGTCCGGGCGCTCCTGCTGGGTCCAGTGGCCGCAGCCCGCCAGCTTGAGGGGCTCGCGCCACAGGTTGGGCATCAGGGCGGGCAGGCGCTCGATGAGTTCGGGCGTGCCGGGGAAGGCGGGGACGACGTCACGGTCGCCGTAGACGTACAGGGCGGGCGGGGTGACGACGGCGCCGTGCCACGCAGCGGTCAGTTCCCAGTTGCGGTCGAGATTGCGGTACCAGTTGAGCGCCCCGGTGAAGCCCTGGGAGAAACTCTCGGTGAGCGCGTCGAGGTCGTCCTCGGTGAACCACTCGGGCAGTACCTCGGGGTCGGGCATGACCGCGAGCCAGCCGCGCTCGGGGTCGACCAGCGGCTGCCCGCCCTCGCCGGCGCCGGGAGCGTCGCCGGAAGCCCAGTAGAAGATCTTCCGCAGAGCGGTGCGCGTGTCCTTCGCCAGCTCGGCGTCGGCGACGCCGGGCCGGTTGAAGTAGTTCCAGTAGAAGCGGCCGCCGAACCGCTCGTCCATGGCGGCCAGCGGAGGCTGTGTCCCACGGAAGGGGGGCGGCACGCTCAGGCCGGCCACCCCGAGCACCATGTCCGGTCGCAGCAGGGCGGTGTGCCAGGCGACCGGCGCGCCCCAGTCGTGCCCGACGACGTACGCCTTCTCCTCACCCAGGGCCTGGACCAGTCCGACGACGTCGCCGACCAGGTGGAGGATGGTGTAGGCGTCGACATCGCGGGGGTGGTCGCTGCGTCCGTATCCACGCTGGTCGGGCGCGACCACTCGGAACCCCGCGTCGGCCAGGGGACCGAACTGGTGGTGCCAGGAGTGCCATGACTCGGGGAAGCCGTGCAGCAGCACGACCAGGGGGCCGTCGCCCTGCTCGGCGATGTGCAGCCGAACGCCGTTCACGTCAACCATGCGATGCTCAACCATGCACCTGAGCGTAGGCGCCGTGATCTTCGGGCGGCGGCTTCACCCGCCGACCGGACGGAAGCCGCACGCACCCCTGCGTCAACGGGGGAGGGCCTGCTCCCTCACGCGCCCCAGAGCGTGACGTACACCGGGGGCCGGAACCGGGAGGGCGGGACGCCCGCGCCGGGCGCGCGCATGATGCGGGTCGCCGCGGGCGTGTGCAGGAAGTGCAGGAACGCGTCGGTGGCCGGGGAACGCTGCTCCGGCTGCAGGACGGTGGCGTGCCACGTGGCGTCCGACGGCGTGGCCGGGGTCTCCAGGATGCGCAGCTCGTCACGGAGGATGCGGGGCGACACCAGATGGGCCAACGCCGGTGCCACCCCCGCGCCCTCGGCGGCGGCCGCCCAGGTCGCGGCCTGGTTGGGGAACACCCACACATGCCCTTCGGCCACACCGAGCCGACGCAGCAGCCGCCCGGAGTCCGCGTCCGGATCGGTCCCGGAGGAATCGACCAGCCACGACCACTGCGGCGGCGGACCGGGCGGCCGCGGCGACCTGGCGCCGGTCACCACGACCAGCTGGGTGCGGAACAGCGGCTCGCTGACCAGCTCGCCCCTGCGGGCGGCACCGGGATACGGCCCGAGCGCGACGTCGGCCAGCCGGTTCTCCACCAGTACGCGTATCTCGTTGCCGGAGGCCACCCCGAACGACGTCTCGGTCCTGCGCCCCGAGCGGCAGGCGAAGGCCTCCACGAGCGACGGGAGCACGAACTCGGCCAGCGTGCTCGTGGCGACGACCCGCAGTTCGTCGGGCGCACCCCGTGCCGCCCGCACCGCGGCCTCGGCCTCCGCGCTCAGTGCGACCATCCGCGACGCGACCGGCAGCAGCCGCGCCCCGGCGGGCGTCAGACGCATCCCACCGCCGCCGGTGCGCCGGATGAGCGGATCGCCGTAGTGGCTCCGCAACGCGGCGAGCGCCTGCGACACCGCGGACTCGCTCACGTCCAGAGCCCGCGCCGCGGCGCCCACCGAACCGAGCCGGGCAACCAGCACGAAGGTGCTGAGCTGCGTGACGGTCACCGTCCGATTTTCTCGCGTTCGCAGTGATAAGTGAATGCTTATCCACCCATTGCCTGGCCGGTCCGGAAGAGCGCAGCATCACTTCAGCAACGGGCACAGCGATCCAGGAGGGCCCGATGCAAGTACCGGCGGCATTCCAGTACGAGAGGGCCACCAGCCTTGAGCAGGCCATCGAGCTGCTCACACGGTACGGCCCCGAGGCCCGGGTGGTGGCGGGCGGACACAGCCTGCTGCCGATGATGAAGCTGCGGCTGGCCCAGCCCGAGGCCCTGATCGACATCAACGGCCTCGGCGAGCTGGCGCGGATCCGGGTGGACGGGCACGACCTGGCCGTCGGAGCGATGGTCCGCCACGCGGAGCTGCTCGCCTCGCCGGTCGTCGGCGAGCACTTCCCCATCCTGCGGGACGCGGAACGGGTCATCGCCGATCCGCTCGTCCGCAACCGCGGCACCGTGGGCGGCTCGCTGTGCCAGGCCGATCCGTCGGAGGACCTGTCCGCGGCGTTCTCGGCACTGCGGGCGACCCTCGTCGCCCAGGGCCCCGGCGGCAGGCGCACCATCGCGATCAGGGAGTTCTTCCTCGGACCGTACGAGACCGCGCTGGACGAGGCGGAGCTACTGGTGGAGATCCGCGTGCCCATCCGCTCGCACGCCAGCGCCTACCGCAAGGTCGAGCGCCGGGTCGGCGACTGGGCGGTCGTCGCCGCGGGCGCGGTGCTGGAGATCTCAGAGGGGGTCATCACCGAGGCCGGGATCGGGCTGACCGCGGTGGGTGCCCCACGGTTCGTGGCTGTGCAGGCCGAGGACTTCCTGCGCGGCGGACGGCCGGACGACGAAGCCTTCGCCGAGGCGGGCCGGATCGCCGCGCAGGAGTGCCGGCCGACGGCGGACCAGCGCGGTCCGGTCGACTACAAGCGGCATCTGGCCGGGGAGCTGACGACGCGGGCGCTGCGCGCCGCCGCCGCACGTGCCCAGGGGCAGGAGGCATGACATGCGGATCACCGTGACCGTGAACGGCGAGCAGCACACGAGGGACGTCGAACCCAGGCTGCTGCTCGTGCACTTCCTGCGCGACGAACTCGGACTCACCGGCACCCACTGGGGCTGCGACACCTCCAACTGCGGGGTGTGCACCGTCTGGCTGGACGGGACGCCGGTCAAGTCCTGCACCGTGCTCGCGGTGATGGCCGACGGCCATGAGGTGCGCACCGTCGAGGGCTTGGCGCACGGGACCGAACTCGACCCGGTGCAACAGGGGTTCATCGCCTGCCACGGGCTGCAGTGCGGCTTCTGCACGCCGGGGATGATGATGACCGCCCGCTGGCTGCTCGACCACAACGCCGATCCGTCCGAGGAGGAGATCCGCGAGGCCATCTCCGGACAGGTGTGCCGCTGCACCGGTTACGAGAACATCGTGCGCTCCATCCGCTGGGCCGCCGAGCACGGCGGCGGGGCGCGGACCGCGGACGCGGGCACCGAGCCGGCGCCCGCTCGCGAAGAGCCGGCGCCCGGCCGCGAGGAGGTGCGGGCATGACGACCACCGAGGAGCGGCCGGTCGGTTTCGGACGGATGCCCCGCAAGGAGGACGCGCGGTTCGTCCGCGGCCACGGCACCTACGTCGACGACGTACGGCTGCCCGGCATGCTGCACGGCGCCATTCTGCGCAGCCCGCTGGCGCACGCCCGGATCGTGTCGATCGACACCAGCGCCGCCGAGGCGCACCCCAAGGTCAAGGCCGTGATCACCGGGGAGACCCTGGCCGGTCTCGGGCTGGCCTGGATGCCCACGATCTCGTACGACACCCAGGCGGTGCTGGCCACCGACAAGGTGCGCTTCCAGGGCCAGGAGGTCGCCTTCGTCGTCGCCGAGGACCCCTACGCCGCACGGGACGCTCTCGAGCTGATCGATGTGGAGTACGAGCCGCTGCCACCGGTCGTCGACGCCCTGCGGGCGATGGAGCCGGACGCACCGGTGATCCGCGACGACAAGGAGGGCCAGCGGGACAACCACATCTTCGACTGGTCGGCGGGCGACAAGGAGCGCACCGACGAGGTCTTCGCGGGCGCCGAGGTCGTGGTGGCGCAGGACATGCTGTATCCGCGGGTGCACCCGGCGCCGCTGGAGACCTGTGGCACCGTCGCGGACATGGACGCCATCACCGGAAAGCTGACGGTGTGGTCCACCACGCAGGCCCCGCACGCC
This sequence comes from Streptomyces sp. NPDC001410, assembly GCF_042895235.1. Lineage (NCBI taxonomy): Bacteria > Bacillati > Actinomycetota > Actinomycetes > Kitasatosporales > Streptomycetaceae > Streptomyces > Streptomyces sp. NPDC001410. The sequence goes on along the minus strand of NZ_JBIAWE010000001.1, from coordinate 504,755 downwards.
CACCGCACGCTGTACGCGATGGTGGCCGGCATCCCGGAGCACAAGATACGCATCATCTCCCCGGACATCGGAGGCGGATTCGGCAACAAGGTCGGCATCTACCCGGGTTACGTGTGCGCGGTCGTCGGCTCGATCGTCACCGGCAAGCCGGTCAAGTGGGTGGAGGACCGCTCGGAGAACCTGATGAGCACGTCCTTCGCCCGCGACTACCACATGCACGGCGAGATCGCGGCGACCAAGGACGGGAAGATCCTGGGCCTGCGCGTCCACGTCATCGCCGACCACGGCGCGTTCAACGCCACCGCGCAGCCGACGCAGTTCCCGGCCGGCTTCTTCGGCGTGTTCACCGGCTCGTACGACCTGGCCGCCGCGCACTGCACCGTGACCGGCGTCTACACCGACAAGGCGCCCGGCGGTGTCGCCTACGCCTGCTCGTTCCGCGTCACCGAGGCCGTGTACCTGGTCGAGCGGATGGTCGACGTGCTCGCCGCCGAACTCGACATGGACCCGGCCGAGTTGCGGATGCGCAACCTGCTGCGGCCCGGGCAGTTCCCGTACCAGACGCAGACCGGATGGGAGTACGACTCCGGCGACTACCCGCGCGCCCTGCGCCTCGCGATGGACATCGCGCACTACGAGGACCTGCGCCGGGAGCAGACCGAAAAACGTGAGCGTGGCGAGCTGATGGGCATCGGGGTCAGCTTCTTCACCGAGGCCGTCGGCGCCGGCCCCCGCAAGCACATGGACATCCTCGGTCTTGGCATGGCCGACGGCGCCGAACTGCGTGTGCACCCCACCGGCAAGGCCGTCCTGCGGATCTCCGCGCAGACCCAGGGGCAGGGCCACGAGACGACGTTCGCGCAGATCGTCGCCGAGGAACTGGGTATCCCGCCCGAGGACGTCGAGGTGGTGCACGGCGACACCGACCAGACCCCGTTCGGGCTCGGCACCTACGGGTCGCGCTCGACACCGGTGTCCGGAGCGGCGGCCGCGATGGTCGCCCGCAAGGTGCGCGAACGCGCGAAGATCGTCGCCTCCGCCATGCTCGAAGTGAGCCCGGACGACCTGGAATGGGAGAAGGGCCGCTGGTTCGTCACGGGAGACCCCGACCAGGGACGGACCATGGCCGAGATCGCGCTCGCCGCACACTCCAACCTGGAGCTGCCCGAGGGCGTCGAGGGCCACCTGGACGCCACCTGCGTCTACAACCCGCCGAACCTCACCTTCCCCTTCGGCGCGTACATCTGCGTCGCCGACGTGGACGCGGACACCGGCCAGGTGAAGGTCCGCCGGTTCGTCGCCGTGGACGACTGCGGCAACCGGATCAACCCCATGATCGTCGAGGGTCAGGTGCACGGCGGACTCGCCGACGGCCTCGGCATGGCGCTCATGCAGGTGATCGCCTTCGACGAGGACGGCAACTGCCTCGGCGGGTCGTTCATGGACTACCTCCTGCCCACCTCGGTCGAGTGCCCGTCCTGGGAACTCGGCGAGACCGTCACCCCCTCCCCGCACCACCCCATCGGAGCCAAGGGCGTCGGCGAGTCCGCCACGGTGGGCTCGCCCGCCGCGGTGGTCAACGCCGTGGTCGACGCGCTGAAGCCGCTCGGCGTACGCCATGTCGACATGCCGCTGACGCCCGCCGCGGTGTGGCGGGCCGCCCAGGGCCGGCCCCTGCGCACGGACCTGGCGATCACCTGAGGCGCCCGCGATGACGAACCCCGAACTCCTGACCCGGGCGGACGCGCTCCGGCACGGCCGGACCCCGTTCGTGCTGGCCACCGTCGTCCACGCGGAACGGCCCACGAGCGCCAAGCCCGGGGACAGCGCGCTGGTGCTGCCCGACGGCACCATCGAGGGCTTCGTGGGCGGCACCTGCGCCGAGACGACGGTGCAACTGCAAGGCCTGCGGGTGCTGCAGACAGGCGAGTCGCTGCTGCTGAGGATCACACCCGGCGTGGCCACCGGCACCGAAGGCGCGCAGGAGTCCGTCGAAGGCCTGGTCACGGTGGCCAATCCCTGTCTGTCGGGAGGGACGCTCGACATCTTCCTGGAGGCCAACCTCCCCCCGGCGCTGGCGTATGTCTACGGACACGCCCCCATCGCCCGCGCCCTGCTCGACGTCGGTCGCGTGCTCGGCCTCGACGCCCGGCCGGCCTCGCCCGGGGAGCCGCTGCCGCCCGACCTGGACGTCGTCGTCATCGCCACACACGGCCGCGACGAGGAGACCGTACTGCGCGAGGCCGCACGCGCCGGTGTCCCGTACATCGGGCTGGTGGCCAGTCCGAAGCGCGGCGCGGCGGTGCTCGCCGGGCTGGACGTCACCGAGGAACAACGCGCGCGCGTCCACACTCCGGCCGGTCTGGACATCGGCGCGCGGACCCCCGGGGAGATCGCGCTGTCGGTGTACGCCGAGTTCGTCGCCCTGCGTCCGAAGACGGCCCGAGCAGCGCGCCCCGGGATCGACACCGCCGCGCCGCAGACCGTGGCCGAGGGAGTGGATCCCGTGTGCGGCATGACCGTGGCGATCACGCCCGACACCCTCTCACTGGACCGGGCCGGCAGCAGGGTGTACTTCTGCGGGCCGGGGTGCCGGCACGCCTTCGCCGACGACCCCTCCCGTTACGCGCATGCCTGACCTCGACCCCCTCGTACCCGATGTCCCCGCCCTGCGCACGCGTCTCGACGCGGTCGGCTACCTGGCCGACGACGCCCTGGCCACGGCGCTGCTGCTGGCCGTGCGCATGCGGCAGCCGATCCTGCTGGAGGGCGAGCCGGGCGTCGGCAAGACCGAGGCGGCCCGCGCGCTCGCCGCCGTGCTGGACACCCCGCTGATCCGGCTGCAGTGCTACGAGGGCCTGTCCTCGGCCGAGGCTCTCTACGAGTGGAACTACCCACGGCAACTGCTCGCCATCAGGCTCGCCGAGTCCCGTGGGGAGCCCCTGCGGGACGCCGACCTGTTCACCGAGGACTACCTGCTGCCACGGCCGCTGCTCGCCGCGATCTGCCACCCGGGACCGCGGCCCGCGGTGCTCCTCATCGACGAAGTGGACCGCGCCGACGACGAGTTCGAGGCGTTCCTGCTGGAACTGCTCGCCGATGCCGCCGTCACCATCCCCGAACTCGGCACCCGCACGGCCGCGGTACCCCCGGTGGCCGTACTGACCTCCAACCGCACCCGGGATCTGCACGACGCGCTCAAACGCCGCTGCCTCTACCACTGGATCGACTACCCGGACACCGCACGAGTCGCCGCGATCATCCGCAGACGGGTGCCCGAGTCGGCCGAGTGGCTGGCCCCGCGCGTGGCGCACGCAGTGGCGCGCCTGCGGGCCCGGCAGCAGCTCACCAAGCCGCCCGGCATCGCCGAGGCGATCGACTGGGCCGGTGCGCTGCACACACTGGGCCTGACCGTCCTCGACGCCGACGCCGCCGACCGCACCCTGGGGGCCGTGCTCAAGTACGCCGAGGACCTCGAGGCCGTGCGCCGGGCGGGACTGGCGGAGCTGATCGACGCCGAGGCAGGCACCGATGCCTGATCTGCCGGAACTGGCCGCCTCGTTCACCGCCGCCCTGCACGACGCGGGGATCGAGGTGGGCCCCGACCGCACCCGCAGCTTCGCCCGGGCGCTCACCCTGCTGGCACCGTCGACGACGCGCGAACTGCGGCACTGCGCGCTCGCCACCCTGGTGTCCGACCCCGAGCAGATCGAGCCGTTCGACGCGGTCTTCCGGGACGTCTTCGGCGGCCCGGCCGACCGCGAAGTACAGCGCGGGCAGCCCGGTGACCCGGCGCGCGCGCTCCCGCGCACCCTTCCCGGCCGCGTCCCCGGCGCCCGCGCCGCCACCGCGGACGGACGCGGCCGGGAGGCCGACGCACAGCCGCGGCAGGCTCCGGTCCCGCTCGCCGCCAGTCCGCTCGACCGTCTCGCGAGCCGCGACTTCGCGGACCTGTCCGCCGAGGAACTGGCGCTGCTCTCCGAGGCGATGCGCACCCTCGTGCTCCGCACCCCGACCCGGCCGTCCCGCCGACACCGCACCGCACACCACGGTCCGCGCATCGATGTGCGCCGCACCCTCTGCGACAGCCGGCGCACCGGCGGACACCCGCTGCGGCTACGCCGCTTCGTGCCCCGCACCCGACCCCGCGACCTCGTCGTGCTCTGCGACATCTCCGGCTCGATGGAGCCCTATGCCCGCGCGATGCTGCAACTGCTCTACTGCGCCGCCCGCGCCACCCGCGCCGAGGTCTTCACCTTCGCCACCCGCCTCACCCGCCTCACGCCCGTCCTCCGGCGGGCCGGACCCGACGACGCCCTGGCACGGGCCGGACGGGCGGCCCCGGACTGGTCCGGGGGCACCCGGATAGCGGAGTGCCTGGCGGAGTTCAACGAGCGGTTCGGACGGCGCGGCATGGCGCACGGCGCCGTGGTCGCCATCGTCTCCGACGGCTGGGACACCGGCCCGCCCGCCGACCTCGCCACCCACATGGCGCGGCTGTCCCGGGTCGCCTACCGCGTCGTCTGGGTCAACCCGCGCACGGCGAGCCCGCGCTACCGTCCGCTCGTGGCCGGCATGGCCGCGGCACTGCCCTACTGCGATGTTGTCGTCAGCGCCCACAACCTCGCGGCCCTGGACGACTTCACCGCCGCACTGTCCGCGCCGCGCCGACGCCGATGACCACCGCTGAGGCGATCGTCACGCAGGTCTTCCAGGGCCGTTGAGTATCCGGTCACTGCGGCGCGCGGCCGGACGGCCGGCTCAGTCGGCGGTCGCCCAGGTGTGGCGTGCCCAGTCGGCGAAGCCGGTCCAACGGATCTCCGGGTGCGCGGCCCGGAGCGCGGGGATGTCGACGCGGTAGCCGGGCCCGTTCAGGAACGTCCACATCGCGTGCATGTCCGGATTGCCGATGGCCGCCAGCGGTACGTACTCATGGCGGACCTCCCGCCCCAGCGCCGCGCCGAGCGCGGCCGCCATCTGTGTGGGCGTGGGCGCATCGCTCGCCAGTTCGATGCGCTGCCCGACATATCGAGCGGGGCTGAGCAGCACTTCCGCGGCGAACGCGCCGAGGTCGGGCCGGGCGAGCTGCTGCAACGGCCGGTCGGGCGGCAGTGGCAGATCGAGCACGCCGTCGAGGATGCGCTCGGCTCCGCCGAGCGCGTTGTCGAAGAAGTACGTCGGACCCAGGATCGTGTACGGCACGTCTCCCGCGGCCAGTTCCGCCTCGATGCGCGCCTTGCTCTCGAAATGAGGTACCCCGCTGTCCTGGTCGGCCCCGGCGACCGAACTGAACACGAGGTGCGCAACGCGCTCCCGCGCCGCGGCGTCGACGATGGCCCGCCCCTGCTCCACCTCCGCCTCGACACCGGCCTCGAAGGGCGTGGTGAACGCGAAGACACCGGACACCCCCCGCATGGCCGCGGCGAGCGACCCGGCATCGCTCAGCGAGCCCGCGACCACGTCCACACCCTGGTCGGCCAGTTGCCGCGCGGCACTCCGGGCGGGGTCGCGGACCAGCGCCCTGATCCGGGTCCCGCGGGCCAGCAGCGCGTCGGTCACGGCCCTGCCCTGACCACCGGTCGCCGCAAGCACCAAGACCGGTTCATCGACCATCGAAGAACTCCTTTCCGAGCGGCAGGGGCGGCGGATCCGCGGCCGGCCCCGGCGTTCATCATCCGCGCCGGACGACGGCGCACGGTGCCGACAGGCGGGAGCGGGGCGCTGGAGGACTCGACATGGTGCACGCACAGTCATGGCGCTCGTGCGGCGGGCGCCTGTCGTTCCCCCATGTAGTTCGGCATCTTCACGGTCGGGGCCGCGCCCGAACCCTCAGGAACGCACCAACGGAGTGTCGACCAGGTGCTCGGCCAGGAACCAGGCCTGGAGTTCGCCGGTGCGGATGATCTGCGAGACCAGCAGGTCGTTGGTGCCGTCGTCGCCCAGCTCGGCGGTGCGGGCGGCCGCGTCATGGGCCTCGGTCAGGATGACCTCGTGGGCCTCCAGCAGCCGCGACAGCATGGCCGGTACCTCCTCCACACCGTCCGGCGGACGCGGGATCGAGGTGATCTCGGCGACGTGCCGGGAATCGCCCACGGCGACGCCGCCCAGGGTCTGGACGCGCTCGGCGAGGGCGTCGACGAGTTCCAGCTGCTCGCCGGCGTGCTTGTCCAGCAGCAGGTGCAGCTGGTAGAAGGTCGCGCCCCGCATGATCCAGTGGTGCTTCTTGTAGAGGCCGTAGAGGATCTGGGTGTCCGCCAGCACTTTGTTCAGGCGCTGGCAGGAGTACATGCGCGCCTCGTAGGACAGAGCGAGGGGGAACTGCTTGACGGTCCCGAACTCCTGGATGACCGCGCCCTTCTGGTGCAGCCGCGGCTGACTGCCGGCGGGCTTGGAACTGGTGGTCATGACGTGCCTCCTGTGATGTCGGTGCCGGATGCGCGGTCGACGCTAGGTGCCTGACCGGCGGTCGCGTTGCCCGGGAGTGCACGCGTTGATGCCCGTCAGCGCACCGGGTCCGGCGAGGGCGAGTGGGGTCGATGTGATCGTGCTCGGTGCAGGTGGCGGCGGAGGGGGCGCCCAGGGACAGGCACACGGCATAGGGGTCCGCAGCGGCGTACCGGAGAGCACGACGGGAAGGCTGGAGGCGGTTTGCACGAAGTGTCACCAGCGCGGCGCATGCGATGCGGCCCGGCGGCGCAGTGGCGCCGGCCGGCGATCCGCAGCCGCTCCTGCGCTGCGGCGAACGTCCGTCACCGGGCCCGCCGGCGCTGAACAGGACAGGCCGAGGCGTTCCCCGGGGGCAGGGAGGCCTCGGCCTGTCCGACGCAGCAGCGCGCCCCTTCCTCAGGACGGCGGCCGGACCCAGGCGGCATCGGTGCCGGAGAGCCGGTGCGTCACCATGGAGACGAGCGCCAGGAGCAGCAGGGCGAGTCCCAGGGTGAGCACGAGATGGCCGTGCAGGACGAGTTCGGCTCCGACCAGGGCGCCGAGCAGCATGGCCAGCACGGACAGCATCCGGCGGCCGGGCCTCGGCGCCGCGCCGCCGGCCGGGGTGGAGTCCGCCGCGAGCCCCGTGAGGGTCAGCGTCAGCACGGTCGTGGTGAGGTCGGGGACCCCGAGACGCCGGGCGACCGCGTTCTGCAGACCCAGGCCGAGCCCGAGGCACACGATCAGCGTGTACTGGACACCCGTGGTGACCCGGCCACCGGTGACCGCCGTGACGGCGACCGTGACGGCCACCAGGACCGTCTGCGCGGCGGTGGCCGTCCGCAGGAGGTGCCCGCGGTGGGTGGCGTACCGGGTTCCCATCCTGCCCCCGGCCAGCGCCCCGAGGAGGAACACCGCCAGCGCGACGACCGAGGCGAGTGCGGAGAGGTTCGGGGCACCCGCCAGCGCGAAGCCGAGGAACACCACGTTGCCGGTCATGTTGGCGACGAAGACGTGCCCGAGCGATAGGTAACTCACCGCGTCGACCAGACCGGTGACCACGGTCAGCGCCAGCATCAGGGGAGGCAATGGGCCATGGCGGTCTTCCCTGAGCGGTGCCAGCGTGCGGACCGCGTCAGTCAGCAGCCGGTGCATGGGCCTTCCCTCCCGGGGCCGAGGGCTGACGGTGCAGCACCAGGCGGGTCATCAGCCCGCTGGCGGGCCCGATCACGATCGCCGCGAGGGCGACCCACAGCGGCCACGGGGTGACGCCCAGCGCGTGGTCCGCGGACCACCGGCCCGGACCGGTGAGGGCCAGTGCCGCGCAGACGACGACGAGGACCATCGGGTACTCGTAGCCGTCGTTCTGCACCCACAGGCCCTTGGGCCACTTGACAGTGCCCGCGACCGTCATCACGCCCATGGCGGCCATCGCCGCGAGGGGCGTGAGCAGTCCGGCGGCAAGGAACAGGCCGGCGCCGATCTGACTGGCCCCCGCGACGACCGCGGTCAGCCGGCCGCCGCGGAACCCGTCGTGACGGAACTCCTCGGTTCCGCCTGCCAAGCCGTGGCCTCCCAGCCGGAAGCTCACCTTCTGCACTCCGTGGCCGGCGATGAGAAGTCCCGTCACCAGCCGGAGGACCAACAGTCCCGCGTCCATTTCTTCCCGCCTGTTCCTGACTCAGTCCGTGACCGTCGTGCGCGAGGGCGCGGATCAGCCGGCGGCGTGTTCGCCGATGACGGCCTGGGCGTACATCAGGCCGAGGCCGTACGCGCCGCCGTGCTGCTTGACGACCTCCGTCACCGGCACGTACGTCTCGGTGCGGGCCCAGTCACGCTGCAGCTCCAGCAGCACCTGCACCCAGGTGACCGGGACGGCGCCGGCCTGGATCATGCGCTGGACGGCGTGCTCGTGCGCCTGCGGGCTGACGCCGCCGCACGCGTCGGTGACGACGTAGACCTCGTAACCCTGAGCAAGGGCGGACAGCGCGGGCAGGACGACGCAGACCTCGGTCCACAGACCGGCCATGACGATCCTTCTGCGGCCGGTCGCCTTGACGGCCTCGACGAACGCGGCGTCCTCCCAGGCGTTCATCGTGGTGCGGTCGACGATCTTCTGGTCGGGGAAGACGTCCGCGAGCTGCGGCATGAGCGGGCCGGAGAAGGACTCGGCGGCCACGGTGCTCAGCACGACCGGGACGTCGAACACCTTGGCGGCCTTGGCCAGACCCACGGTGGCGTTGATGATCGCGGTGCGGTCGCCGCTGCCCGTCCCGAAGAACATCTGCGGCTGGTGGTCCACGAACAGGACCGCACAGTTGTCGGGCGTCAGCAGGTCGGGGCTCGGGGACGCGGTGACCTCGGCGATGTCGGTCATGAGGGTGTGCCTTTCCATGAGTAGCGGCGCGGACGGACGTCCGCGTCGGGAGAGAACCGTCCGGTGGACGGCTCGCTGAGTGGTGTCCCGGAAGGGGCGGCTCGTGGCCCGGCCCCCCTCCGGGAGCACTAGAGGGCGAAGCAGGGATCGAACGGGGCACTGGCGGTGTCCGGGAAGAGACCGCGTCGTACGCGCCACGCACGGTGCTGCTCCGATTCGGCGACGGCCTCGCCGAGCGACTCCGCCTGCCGCGCCCCCGCGGAGTACGGCCGCGACGCCTGGTAGCCGCCGAAGTGCGCCACCGGACTCCAGCCGGGGCTGACCGGCGGCAGCTCCTCGTCGAGCCCCTCGTACTCGCCGGCGGCGTAGACGATCCGCCCGCCGGTGACCGTGAGCAGCGACTCGATGTGAGCGATCTCCGGCTCCGGCACGGTGAAGTAGTCGTCGGAAAGCACCGCGAGGTCGGCGTAACACCCCGGTCGCAGTGCGCCCTTGACGTCCTCCTCGCCGGTCAGCTCGGCGCCGGACCGGGTGAACATCCGCAGTGCCGTCTCCCGGTCGACCCGGTTGGTCCGCGGACGGAGCACGAGGTCACCGACGGTGCGCCCGCTGACCAGCCAGTGCAGGGCCACCCAGGGGTTGTACGTGGACACCCGGGTGGCGTCGGTGCCGGCGGCCACGGTCAGCCCGCGCTCCAGCATCGCCCGGATCGGCGGAGCGTCGGCGGCCCGGCCGGGGCCGTAGCGGCGCAGGAAGGCCTCGCCCTGGAACGAGAGCCGGTTCTGGACGGACACGGCACCGCCGAGCGCGGCGACCCGGTCGAGACTCTCTCGGGACACGGTCTCCGCGTGGTCGAACAACCACCGGTTCCCCGCCGGGAAAAGCCCCTCGGCGGCCAGCTTCTCGAAGACCGCGAGGTCCCGGCGGATGGTCTCGTCGTACGTGGCGTGCAGCCGGAATCCCCAGCCGTTCTCCATGAGAAGACGCACTGCCTTCTCGAATTCCGCTTCGTAGTCCCCGAGTTCTGGACGCGGCTGGTTGAAGTTCTCGAAATCCGCCGCCGCCCAGGTGAGATTCTCGCCCGCGCCGTTGAGGCGCAGCCATGCGTCCCCGTCCTCGGGACGGACCATGTCGATCCAGCGGGCGAGGTCGGCTGTCTCCTGGCCCGCGGTCTGCGGGAAGAGGTGATAGGCGATGCGCAGCGACAACTGACCGGCTTTCGCCAGCTCGATGACGGTCCGGTAGTTGTCGGGGAAGTTCTGGAACCCGCCGGCGGCGTCGATCGCCGAGGTCAGTCCGAACCTGTTCAGCTCGCGCAGGAAATGACGGGTCGAGAGCTTCTGGTCCGCCTCTTCCAGAACCGGAGCCTTGGCCAGGGTCGAGTAGAGGATGAGGGCACCGGGCGCGGCCAGCAGCATGCCCGTCGGTTCCCCGTCCCGGCCGCGTACGATCTGCCCGCCCCTGGGGTCGGGGGTGTCCTTGTCGAATCCGGCGGCCTTCACCGCGGCCCGGTTGAGCACGGCGGACTGGTACAGGTGCAGGACGAAGACCGGCGTGTCGGGGGCGGCGGCGTTCAGCTCCGCGACGGTCGGCAGCCGCCGTTCGGCGAACTGCTCGGCCGACCAGCCTCCCACCACCCGAACCCACTGGCCCTTCGGGGTACGCGCGGCCTGGTCCCGCAGCATCGCCAGGCCCTGGCGCAGCGTGGGAACCCCGTCCCAGCGCAGTTCCAGCACGTAGTTGAGCCCGCCGCGAATGACGTGCAGATGGGCGTCGTTGAGCCCCGGGATCATCCGCCGGCCGAGCGCGTCCACCACCTTCGTGCCGGCCCCGACGTGCGGGGCCACGTCCTGGTCGTCACCGACGACCGTGAGGACACCACTTTTGACGGCGAGCGCCTCGGCCTGCGGGCGATGCGGATCCCCGGTATGGATTCTCGCGTTGCGGACGACGAGCTCCGCGGCATCGTCGGTGGCCTGGGGAACCAGTCCGCCGACCGGCATGGGAGACACGTGCGCAGGACCCCCTTTCGGAATGGGCGAATTCGATGTCCGCTGTGTTGGTCCGGCGGACGGGAAGAACGGCGATGGCGCGACGTCTCGCTGTGGAATCCCTGAGCGAATCGCGACCGCCGAGCCGACGCTAGGCGGGGTCACCGACGTCGTGTGTCCTGTCAGCGCACCGGAACATTGCTCACAGCGCAGGGGACGTGCGGCGGGAAGAGGGGGAGGCCTACACCGACAAGCGGCACAGCTGATGGGCGACGGGGATCATCCCGGCCGGCCGGAGACGGCCTTGGCCCAGCCCTTGGTGACGGTCTCCTTCGCCTTCTCCAGTTGCGCGTCCGTCGGGAACTGCGGCGTTCCCTCAACCGTCGGCAGTCGTTCGGCGGCGGCCTTGTCGAGGGTGCCGTCCTGCCTCATGGCGTCCATGAGGACCGGGCGGGCATAGGCGCGCAGCCGGAGGTTCTGGCCCTCCGGGCTGAAGAGGTACTCCTGCCAGAGGCGGGCAGCCGCCGGGTGCGGGGCGTTCTTGTTGACCGCGAGCGCGAAATACTGGGCGAAGCTGCCGTCGAAGGGGATCGCGACCTGCCAGTTCACGCCCTTGTCACGGAGCGTGTCGGCGTAGTGGAGGTTGATGTAGTCCCAGTTGATGCTGATGGGGGTCCGGCCGCTCGCGACCGTCGCCGAATTGGAATTGACGGGGGTGAAGTTGCCACGATTGTTGAGTTCGGCGAAGAAGTCGAGACCGGGCTGCACGTCGTCGAACGACCCGTTGTTCGCCAGCGCGGCCGCGTAGACACTGGCGAAGGCGGTGGCCGACCGGGGCGGGTCGCCTTCGAGTGCGACCTTGCCCCGGTAACCGGGCTTCAGCAGATCGGCGAAGGTCGCCGGACAGGGTTCGACCCGGTTGGCGTCGCAGCCGATGGAGATGTAGCCCCCGTAGTTGTTGGACCAGCGTGCCTTCGAGTCCTTCTGATTGGCGGGAATCGAATCGTAAGAGGCCACCTTGTACGGCGCGAGAAGATTCTGCGCCGCTGCTTTCCGTGCGAACGTGTCGCCCACGTCGATCACGTCGGGCGCTGTCGGCCGGTTCCCCCTCTTCCGCAGGGCGTCGATCTCGTCCTCGCTGTGGCCCAGCGGATTCTCGACCGTGACCTTGATCCCGTACTTCTTCTCGAAGCCGCTGATCAGGCGGCCGTAGTTGGCCCAGTCATGCGGCAACGCGATCGCTCTGAGCGTGCCCTCCTGTTGCGCCGCGGCGATCAGCGCGTGCATGCCGCCCATGCTCGCGGCGGACGTGGCCGTCGACGGCTTCGCGAGGCCGGCGGTCGGTGTGTCCTCGCAAGCGCTCGGGCCCAGTGCCACGAGAGCGAAGCAGCCGAGGACCGCCGCTGCTCGGGCACACGGTGTAGTCACGGCTGCTCCCGGACGTGGGGGATGAGGTGGTCGCCTCGACCGGCTGCCGGCAGCGCCACCGGGTCCGCAGTGGCGGGCCTCCCGCCGCGCCTCCCGGTCTCCTCGGCTACTCGGCGCCGACGAAGTGGCCATCGAGGCCAGGGTACCCGGCCGCCTCGACGGCGGAATGCCGCCCGGGAAGCCCGTGATCAACGTCTTCTCCCCGGCACTCGGCTTCTCCGTACGTTCTCCGTACGCCCCGGCCCCCCGCCCGGCCCAGCTCGGCACGCGGGCGTGCGCGACGGTGGCGGGAGGGGACGTACCGGCTCACCTCACAGCGCGGTGTCATCCCATTGGTCGAGCAGCAGCTCGCCGAGTCCTTCCGCCTCCGGCGTGGCGTCGTGATGCAGGGACTGTTCGGCCCAGATGACCTTGCCGGTGGTCGTGTAGCGGGTCCCCCAGCGTTCGGCGAAGCGGGCCACCAGGAAGAGTCCGCGGCCGCCTTCGTCGGTGACCTTCGCCCGGCGCAGCCGCGGCGAGGTACTGCTGCCGTCGGCGACCTCGAAGATCAGGCTGCCCGCCTCGGGGCTGCTGACCGGCTCCGTGCGGAGCAGCCGCACGGCGATGGGCTCGGCTCCGTAGCGGATGGCGTTGGTGATCAGCTCGCTGAGGATGAGTTCGGCGGTGAAACCGACCTGCTCCAGCCCCCACTCCGCCAGCCGGCGGGCACAGGCGGAGCGTACGGGGGCCACCGCCGCCGGGTCGCGGGGCACCTCCCACTCGGCCACCTGATCCGGTCCGAGCCGGCGCGTGCGGGCCACCAGCAGCGCGATGTCATCCCGGGGCCGGTCGGACAGCATGGCCTCCATCACCGCCGAGCAGATGGCCTCCGGCGTGCGACCAGGCCCTGCCAGAGCGTCGCGCAGGGCCTCCAGGCCGGCGTCCAGGTCGCGGGTGCGGTCCTCGATCAGCCCGTCGGTGTAGAGCACCAGGCGGGAATCCTCGGGCACGGTGAGCTCGGCGGTCTCGACCGGCAGGCCGACTCCGAGTCCCAGCGGCGGGGAGACGGGCAACTGAGGGAAGTCGACGGTGCCGTCGGGCCGGACCACCGCCGGCCCCGGGTGGCCGGCGGTGGCGATGGCCAGTCGGCCCGAGGTGGGGTCGTAGACGGCGTACTGGCAGGTCGCCCCTGTGACCAGCCCCTGTCCGTCCTCCGCCGCGGCGACCTCCTCGGCGTCGATCTGCGCCACCAGCTCGTCCAGCCGGCCCAGCAGCTCCTCCACGGGCATGTCCAGGCTGGCGAAGTTGTGCACGGCGGTGCGCAGCCGGCCCATCGTGGCGGCGGCGTGCAGACCGTGACCGACGACATCGCCCACGACCAGCGCCACCCGGGTACCGGACAGCGGGATGACATCGAACCAGTCCCCGCCCACCCCGGCCTGGGCCGGCAGATAGCGGTAGGCCACGTCGAGCGCGGACTGCTCGGGAAGCGCGCGGGGCAGCAGGCTGTGCTGCAGGGTGACGGCCATGGTGTGCTCGCGGGTGTAGCGGCGGGCGTTGTCGATGGACACCGCTGCCCGGGCGGCCAGCTCCTCGGCGAAGGACACGTCCTCGTCCTCGAACGGCTGGGAGCCCTGCGCGCGCCAGAAGTACACCACGCCCAGCACCACGCCGCGGGCGCGCAGGGGCACCACGAGCATGGAGTGGATGCCGTGATCGAGGATCCGCCGGGCACGTTCGGGCTGCTGGGCCCGCCAGGCGTCGGAGGCGCTCAGGTCCGCGACCAGGACCGGGCGGCCCTCGGCCATCGCCGTGGAGACGGGATGGGCGGGAACGAGCCGGATCAGCTCGCGGACGGGGTGGAAGGGATGGTCCGCGTCGAGACCGGCGACGGCGCTGCGGCGCAGCTCGGTGATCCCGGTGGGCGCACCGGAGGTTTCCTCGCCGTGCAGGACCGGGTCCAGCAGATCGACGGTGACGATGTCGGCGAACCGGGTCGCCGCCACCTCGGCCAGTTCCTCGGCCGTGCGCTTCACATCGAGTGTGGTGCCGATCCGCAGTCCGGCGTCGTAGAGCGACTGCAACCGTTCGCGCGCCACCTCCGCCCGGCCGGACAGGGCCCGCAGCTCTGTGGTGTCCCGGAGCGTGACCACGCTGCCGCCCGGTCCGTGAGGTGCGGTGAGCCGCTTGCTGACCGCGAGCAGCCGGTCGGCCGCCAGGTACACCTCGTCGGTGGCGGGGCGGTCGGAGGCCAGCAGCCCGGCGAGGTCCTCGTCCAGCCCCAGATCGGTGATGTGCCGCCGCTCCGTGTCCGCCGGCAGGTCCAGAAGCCGTCGTGCCTCGTCGTTGGCCAGCAGCAGCCGGCCGTCACCGCCGACGATCAGCACTCCTTCCCGCACCGCGTGCAGCACCGCGTCGTGGTGTTCGTACATCCGGGTCATCTCGGTCGGCCCCAGGCCGTGGGTCTGCCGCCGCAACCGCCTGCTCACCAGGCCCGACCCGCCTGCGGCGACCACCAGGGCCGTGGCGGCGCCGCCGAGGAGGAACGGCAGCTGCCGGTTCACCCGCTGCTGCACCGTCTCGACCGTGACGGGCACGGAGACGATGGCGATGACCGAGCCGTCGGGACCCCTGACGGGCACCGCCGAGATCACGGAGAGCCCCAGCGAGCCCTTGAACGTACTCGTGAACGGCTTGCCGGTCGCCGCCGCCGCGTAGGGCCCGATGACACGTTTCCCGATCTGACTCGGGTCGCTGTGGGCGAGGGTGATCCCGTTCAGCCCGTACACGATGACGGCGTCGACGTCTGCGGCCGTGCGGGCCGCCTGGACGTGCGGCTGCAGCGCCGCGGTCGGGTTCGCGCTGTCCAGGGCCGCCACGATGCCCGGGGAGTGCGCGAACGTCTGTGCCGCGGTGAGCGTCCGGTGGCGGGCGTCGGCCATCACGTCGCGTTGAGCCTGCACCACGAGCGCCACCAGGGCGGCGGCGACGAGCAGCATCACAACCGCCAGCTGGAACAGGAAGACCTGGCCCGCGACGCTGTGCACGCTCAGCAGTGAGCCCGACCGCCACGCCTGGCCCGCCTTACGGGGCCGACCGGGGCGCCGAGTCCTCTTGGACGCATCAGGCTCATCCCGCCCGGATTGACCTGAAACTCCGCTCATGTCCCCTTTCTATCGTTTCTGGGTGGCCGACCGCGAAGCGACCGGGACGGACTGGTCCACTCAGGGACGGCGACGCGCGCATGGCCCTGCCGGGTGCCCGAGGTCACCCGCAGCCTCTGATGTCCGGCTCAAGCCCACGGGGCGACGTCAATCAGCACCAGCACCGGCGGTCTTCCCTGTTCACGCGGGGAACGTCGGAGCCTGCCCGACCGAACGCGGAGACCGGTTCGGCTTCAATCCATGAGTTCACCGACGGTCACGGAGCGGACTTACCCGTGCGTATGCGAGTCGTGGAGTTCTACCGAGTGATCTCCCTGGCCACCATGGGCCCGGCGGTGCGCGGCATCGGGCTTCGTGCACAACGCCTACATGCTGGAAGACGTGGACAAGACCGTACTGCGCGCGCCGTTTGCACCCGCACCACGCGGCCTGCTCACCGGCTCTCCCTCCCTCTCGCCCCGCCCGCCGTACTTCGTCACCAGCCGTACGGGCCGTACGACGACGCAGCGCCTCATCGCGTACACCACGGACCCGCAGACGCCCAAGCTGGGAGGCATCTTCGTCTCGGCCCTGCGCGGCTGAGCGCGCTCGTGGGCACGCGTCCGTCGGCGCGGTCGAGGATCCGGTCGACGTCTTCGGCGGGCAGGGCGACGACGCTGTCGACGCCCCCGACGACGAGGTCGCCGGTGCGTACGGTGACGCCGCCGACCTTGACTGGACGTCCGAACACGCCGCGGAATCCTTGCGGGTGCCGAGGATCGCGTTTCGGTCTCGCCCCCAGTGGCCGAAGCGGGCGCCGCCGAGGTCGGCGACCAGGACGGATCCGGCGGGAGCGCGAAGCACCGCATGGTGCAGCGCCACGTCGTCGCCGGCCCCCTGCACGGTGAGGGCCGGGGCCGCACAGCCGGGCGCCGACCCACACCGACCGGATGCGGGGGGACAGGGTGATGGACAGCCCGGACGCCTCGGACAGCGTCGCGCTGGAGTGTCCGCGGGCGGCGTCGTTCGTCAGGCTGACGTGCACGAGGGGTCTTCCCGGGGCTGGAGCGAGCGGTAGCCGAGCTTTACCCTCGCTCCGCGGAGCGTGGCGCCTGCGCGCACGGTCTCGACGACGGCCTCTTCGACCCGGTCGATGTGCCGGGCGATGTCCGTGACCTCGTCCCACCGCGAGGCTGGGACCACTACGGCGCCGTCGTCGGCCACGAGGATGTCGCCGGGGTGGATGACGACGTCGTCGACGGTGAGGGCCGTCTGGACTGCGGCCACCCGGACGCGGTCCTTGCCGGTCCGCATGAACTGGGAGACCGACCCGATGGGGTCGTCGACCGGTTCGTAGGCGACGGTGCACACGGGCCCGACGATCCGCCGGCTGGGCGCAGCGCCCGCATGCCGTGGAAATGGAGGGCTACGAGGAGAAGCATGGCACCACGCATGAGGGCTGTCTCCGGGACAGCGCGGCGTCGTTCAGGGGCAGCTTGCGCAGGCCGGTGGCCGCCGGGTCGAGGCGGTCGGCGTGCCCACCGGCGCGGGCGATGCCGCAGCCGTGGATCCGGTCCTCGGTACGTTCGCCGGCAGCGCCGCAGCTCCAGCTGCGTGATGGCTCCACGACCTGACTCGACGCTTCGAACGCTCGACGAGTCGCACGGCCACCGTGCGGACACTTGTCTGTCGTCAGGCACCCTGATCAGTCCGGGGGCCTCCACCCTGTGCCCGGGCAATGCCGGGCACAGCGTGGAGGGCCGGGTGTCGCGTTACGGCGTCGGTGTCTTCCAGATGCCGCGGCCGTGCGTGGCCACGTACAGCCGGCTGCCGTCCGGGCTCGGCGAGAGGTAGACCGCCGGCGAGGTGGGCAGGTTCGTGCCCAGGCGCGCCCAGTGGCCCGCCGACGTGCTGGTGAACACGCCCAGGTCGGTGGCGACCACGAGGGTGCCGTCCTCGGTGACCAGCGCCGCGTTGGCCGGGGCGTCCGGGAAGGAGTCCGCGGCCGAGGCGTCGCCGCTGATGTCCGTCCAGGTCGTGCCGCCGTCCGTCGTCTTCCAGACGTGGCCGTAGCCCGCGCCGGGGCCCTCGTTCCAGTGCCGCGAGAAGCCGTTGATCACCGCGTAGACCGTCTTGCCGGAGGCGTCGGACGGGTCGATGGCCAGACCGGAGATGTAGCGGTTCGGGAAGGCGGCGGGCAGGTTCACCTCGTGCCAGGTGCCGCCGTAGTTGGTGGCGATGCCGCGCCCGAAGGAGCCGTCGACCCGGGAGCAGGGGCCGCACCAGGCCGCCCACGTCACGTGGTTGCGGCTGGCGACCGCCGAGGCGGAGTGGCCGGCGCCCAGGTCGTAGAGCTTGGTCCAGTCGGCGCCGGAGGTGCTGTTCCAGGTTTTGGTGTTGCCCCACACGTACTGGCCGCCCGCGACCCAGTAGCTGTTCGGGTCGGTCTCGTCCGCGCTGAACGGGGCGATGAAGCGGGCTCCCGGGTCGCCCGGCGCGATGTCGGTGATCACGTCCTCGGAGCCGTCGTCGCTCGCGGTGTAGCCGCAGTTGTTCGTGATCTGCAGTGCGAGGTCGACGTATTCGCCGACCGTCTGGCAGCCGTTGGCGGGGTTGACCAGTTGGTCGCCGCCGTCGCCGCCGAACGGGGAGACCATCTCGCCGTCCGGGTTGAGTTGCTGACCCTGGTAGGTGGCGCCCTTGGGTGCGAGCAGCGAGACGCCGTTGTCCTGGAGGCCGCCCCATACGGCGTCGCCGCTGCCGTCGGTCATCTTGCCCGCGCGCACCGAGTAGTACTGGAGGTTGCGCAGGGTGCCCGATTCGTTGAGGTTGCGCCAGCCGGCGGTGGTCTGCGTGGTGGGGCGGGCGTAGGCGCCGCCGTCGTTGCCGACGAACACCTCCGGCGTGCTGCCCTTCCACTGCGAGAAGGCGAGGGCGTGCTGGTCGGAGTGCATCACGTCGCCGTCGCAGGAGTTCGCGGCCGGGTCGTACGAGAAGCACGGCATGCCGAAGTTCCAGTACCGGCCGATCGACTTCCAGGTGGCGCCGCCGTCCCGGGACTCGAACATCTCCTCAAGGCCCAGGTAGACGTGGTCAGGGTCGCTCGGGTCGACCGCGATCACCTGGTCGTACCAGGACTGGGAGCCGGGCTGGTAGCCGGTGCCGATCTCGTTGACCTTCATCGCCGAGCCGCTCGTCGACAGCGACGAGGAGGTCGCTATCTGCTTGAACGAGCCGCCGGCGTTGCCGCTCTGGCTGACGTACACGCCGGCGAGGACCGAGTACACGCCGGAACCGGAGGCCTTGTTGAGGAGCTTCGGGGACTCCATCGAGACGTACAGCCTGCTGCCGTCGGCCGCGTAGGCGAAGGCGGCGTTGCCGATCTCGGCGGGGTTGATCGCACCGGTCGGGTTGGCGCGCTTCCACGAGGTGCCCGCGTCGTCGGAGTAGTAGAAGCCGTTGTAGTCGGCGCCGCTGCGCCAGGCCACGTTGGCCAGCAGCTTCTTCCCGCCGCTGCCGGGCTGTAC
Source organism: Streptomyces sp. NPDC001410 (assembly GCF_042895235.1). NCBI lineage: Bacteria > Bacillati > Actinomycetota > Actinomycetes > Kitasatosporales > Streptomycetaceae > Streptomyces > Streptomyces sp. NPDC001410. The sequence goes on along the minus strand of NZ_JBIAWE010000001.1, from coordinate 485,884 downwards.
GGCGATGTCGTTGGCGATGTCCGCGTAGTGGCCGTCCACCCCGCAGCTCACGCTGCTGATGCCGACGCCCGCGCAGGGGGCGAGGACCTTCGTCCAGGCGGTGGATCGGCCGGCCGACAGCGGGCGCCGGAAGACGCCGTGCGAGGAGGCCGCGAAGACATAGCCTGCTGCCTTGTCGAAGGTGACGGTGTGGATGGAGGACGAGTCCAGTTCCGTGCCGCCCACCTTGTCGCTCTCGCCGAAGGTGCCGGTGACCGGGTCCGCGAGACGGTAGACGCCGCTGCCGAGGTAGTTGTCGGAGGCGGTGGTGGCCTCGCCGGTGGCCAGCCACAGCGAGCCGTCGGGGGCAACCGCGAGGGCGCCCACGGACAGGGCGGGCAGCCGGTCGGCGATCGGCGTCCAGGTTCTGCCGTCGTCGGTGGAGCGGAACACGCCGCCGCCGGCGGCGCCCGCGTAGACCACGCCCTGGTGCGTCGGGTCGGTGGCCAGAGCGGCGATACGGCCCGCCGAGTGGCCTGCACCACCACCGGAGTTGGAGGCCGACTGGTCCCGGTAGTGCAGCGCGTCCTCGTTGTACGGGGAGGTGGTGACCTCGGACCAACTGCCGGCCTTGATCGGCATGTTCTTGATGTGCGTCCAGGCGTCGGCGTACGCGCCCGGCGCGATCTGGCCGCTGGGGGAGAGCCTCGGCTCGTTGAACGCGTCGAGGGATTCCATCAGTTCATGGGACTCCTCGCCCGCCACGTCATGGCGGCTGGAGTCCGTGTCGCTCGCCCCGAACGCGGCGACGGGTCCCGTCCCCGCTATCAGGAGTGCGGCGGCTGCGGCGGCGAGTGTCCTTCTGCCGCCGCTCTCCGCCCCGCGGCGCGGTCTGCGCCGTGCGGAATACCCACGCATGGATGTCTCCGGCTTCTTCGGCGTAGGCCGCGGCCGCCCCTACGGCCGCACTTGATCTCCTACTGCCGAGCGCCGGAACCGTACTCCCGCGCCCACCCTCAACCCCAGGGGTTTACAGCAATTTTATAGCCTGACAAACGTAACGATTGCCAAAAATGGCCTCGTTCGCCATCCGGCCTCTCCGAGTGACGGCACCCCTCATTACTTGCAGCGCAGCCGGCCGGTTCTCCATCACCCCAGCCCCTGCCACGGTCGACATCAGGCCTGGACCACTTCGAAGGCAGTCCAGGCCGGGCTCGCACTACACCGCCGCCAAGAGCGAGAAAGACCTGACGGAGTCCTACTAGGGCAGGGCGATCGGGAAGGTGAGGGACGGCTCCTCCAACAGGCTCAGCAGGGTGGGCAGGGCTTGCCGGTCGCCCTTGACGCTGATCGTTCCGGCGGACTCGGCCGCGGCGAAGGCCGCCGTGCCCATGAGCGCCCGGTCGAACTCGGCTCTGGTCAGCCGGAGTACGGCGTCCGGCTGCCCGCCGCCGGGGGCGTCGCCGCGCATGGGGGTGAGCACCCCGTTGGCCAGCAGCAGCGTCCAGGTCTCCGCCGTGTCGGTGAACTCCCACCGCAGCAGCAGCCGGTGGGCCGCGGCCGCCGGACCGTCGAGGCGGACCGCCCACGACTGGAAGATCTGCTGCGTGGAGAGGGCCGGGACCATCGCCAAGCCGGAGCTGCCTGCCGTGGCGCGCCGGGCCTCGGCAGGCTGGCGAAGTTCGCGGGCGCCACAGAGGTAGAAGTTGCGCCAAGTGCCGTTCTCCGCGCCGTGGGCGAGCCGTTCGAAGGTCGCGGCCTGCAGCTCCCGGGCCCCGGCGTGGTCGGGCTCGGCGAACAACACGTGATTGAGCACCTCCGCGACCCAGCGCAGGTCGCCGGCGTCGAAGGACTCGCGCGCCTTCTTCACCACGGCCTCGGCGCCGCCCATGAAGTCGACGTAGCGCCGGCCCGCCTCCTCGGGCGGGAGCTGCCACAGATGGGCCGGGTTGCCGTCGTACCAGCCCATGTAGCGCTGGTACACGGCCTTGCTGTTGTGGCTGAGCGAGCCGTAGTAGCCCCGGGCGTGCCAGGCGCTGCCCAGGTCTCCCGGGAATTCCTGCAGCTCCTCGGCGATCTCCGTCGCGGTCAGGCCGCGGTTCATCAGCCGTACGGTCTGGTCGTGGAGGTAGGCGTAGGCGTCCCGCTGCTCGCAGAGGAGCGTGGTGAGCTCCACGCGGCCCCAGGTGGGCCAGTGGTGGGAGCCGATCAGCACCTCGGCGCGGTCGGCGAAGAGCTGGACGGTCTCCGTCAGGTATCCGGCCCAGGCCTGGGCGTCGCGAACCTCGGCGCCGCGCAGGGTCAGCACGTTGTGCAGTGTGTGGTTGGCGTTCTCGGCCACCAGCAGGACCCGGTGGTCGGGCAGCAGGAAGTTCATCTCGCTGGGCGCCTCGGTGCCCGGCGTCAGCTGGAAGACCATCCGGACCCCGTCGACGACCATCTCCTCCCCGGTGCGGGTGATCAGCGCGGTCGGGGCGATCAGGCCGACGCGCCCGCTGGAGGTGCCCTGGCCCAGGCCGAAACCGATCATTCCCCCGGGATCGGCCGACAGCCACGTGCCGTACATGTAGGCGGCGCGGGCGAGCATGGCGGGCCCGGCGATGACGTTCTCGCCGACCGCGTGCTCCATGAAGCCCTCTGGGGCGATCACCGGCACGCGGCCGGCGGTGACGTCCGGACGGTCCACCACGCCGCCCACGCCGCCGAAGTGGTCGAGGTGGCTGTGGGTGTAGACGACGGCGCTGACCGGCCGCTCACCGCGGTGGCTGCGGTAGAGGGCGAGCCCGGCGGCGGCACACTCCTCGCTGATCAGCGGGTCGATGACGACCAGTCCGGTGTCGCCCTCGACCAGGGTCATGTTGGAGAGGTCGAAGCCGCGGATCTGGTACACGCCCGGCACGACCTCGAAGAGGCCGTCGAGGGCATTCAGCCGGGCCTGCCGCCACAGGCTGGGGTTGGCGGTCTCCGGGCAGTCCTGCTCCAGGAACGACCACCGCTCGTTGTCCCAGACGACACTGCCGGTCGCATCACGGATGATGCACGGGTCGAGACGTCCGACCAGGCCCCGAGTGGCGTTCTTCAGGTCGGTCGGGTCGTCCCAGTCGAGTTCGCTCGCGTTCAAGATTCCTGCTTTCGGTCGGTGGTGGTCAAACGTGAGTTGATCGGCGACGCTCTCGCGCCAGGCAAGCCACATGCTCAGTGGAGGCTGTCGGTGGTCTCCGTGCCGACGGTGGGCATGGGGAGGAGCGGGAGGCGCAGGGCTGCGAAGGCGGTGTGGGGCACGACGGGGCGGGTCGGCTCGACCGGAGGGGTGTAGCGGTAGGACTCGCCCTGGGCGGGCCGGGAGTCGCGTTCGCCCTTGTTGGGCCACATGGACATGGCGCGCTCGGTCTGGGCGGTGATGGTGAGGGAGGGGTTGACGCCCAGGTTGGCGGAGACGGTGGAGCCGTCGACGACGGTGACCCCCGGGTGCCCGTAGAGGCGGTGGTAAGGGTCGACCACGCCGGTTTCAGGGCTGTCGCCGATGGGGCAGCCGCCGATGAAGTGCGCGGTCAAGGGGATGTCGAGGAGTTCACCGACGGTGTGGCCCGGGAAGCCGTTGATCTCGTCGGCGAGCAGGCGGGCGGCCTGCTCGGCGGCGGGGATCCAGCTCGGGTTGGGGGCTCCATGGCCCTGGCGGGAGGTCAGCACGCCCTTGCCCCGGCGCACGCGCTTGAGGGAGACGGTGAGGGAGTTGTCCAGGGACTGCATGACCAGGCCGATGATGGCCCGCTCCGACCAGCGGCGTTTGCTCAGCGAGCGGGCGAAGAGGACCGGGTGCCGGACGGAGGTGGCGAGGAAGCGCAGCCAGCGCGGGCCGCGACCGCCGCCCGGGGCCTGGAGCACGGCCAGCAGACCCATGGAGTTGGAGCCCTTGCCGTAGCGGACCGGCTCGATGTGGGTGTTCTCGTCCGGGTGCATGGAGGAGGTGATGGCTACGCCCTTGGTGAAGTCGGCACGGCGTCCGTAGCGGCGATCGGTGGTCTGTGCGGTGACGATGGCCTCGGAGTTGGTCCGGCTGAGGTGGCCCAGCCGGTCGGAGATGTGCGGAAGGTCGCGGCGTGCCTTGAGGGTGTGCAGCAGGGTCTGGGTGCCGTAGGTGCCTGCGGCGACCACGACACGGCGGGCGGTGAAGCTGCGCTGCCCGCGCCTGCGGGAGTCGCTGCGACGGGTGTCGATGATGTAGCCGTCGCCCTCCTCCCTGATCCGGGTGACGGTGGTCAGCGGGTGGATCTCGGCGCCGCCGCGCTCGGCGAGGTGCAGGTAGTTCTCGGTGAGCATGTTCTTGGCGCCGTGGCGGCAGCCGGTCATGCACTCACCGCACTCGGTGCAGGCCCGGCGAGCAGGTCCCGCGCCGCCGAAGTACGGATCGTCGACCTCCTCACCCGGCTGCACCCGGCGGCTGCAGTCCGAGTCCCCGCCGTCCCCGAAGAACACGCCGACCGGTGCCAGATGGAAGCTGGACCCCACCCCCATGTTCTCGGCAACCGCCTTCAGATGGACGTCGGAAGGGGTGAGCGTGGGGTTGAGACGCACCCCGAGCATGCGCTGCGCCTGGTCGTAGAAGGGCGCCAGCTCCTCCTGCCAGTCGGTGATGTGGCCCCACTGGGGATCGCTGAAGAACGCCTTCGGCGGCACGTACAGGGTGTTCGCGTAGTTGAGGGAGCCGCCGCCGACGCCCGCGCCGGCCAGGACGAGCACGTTGCGCAGCAGGTGGATGCGCTGGATGCCGTAGAGGCGCAGAGCGGGGGCCCACAGGTAGTTGCGCAGGTCCCACGAGTTCTTCGGCAGGTCGGCGGCGGTGAAGCGGCGGCCGGCCTCCAGGACGGCGACACGGTAGCCCTTCTCGGTCAGGCGCAGCGCGGCCACCGAACCGCCGAAGCCGGAGCCGACCACGACGACGTCGTAGTCGAGCTCGTTCTCCTCCGGCGGCCGGCCGTGGTCACGGGGGGCGTCGGGAGTTGTCATGGTCAGCCTCCGAGGGAAGAGACGAGGGCGGCCACCGTCCGGGGAAGAGCGGAGCCACTGCGGCAGGCCGCCCCACGGGATTCGTCCGCGAGCGGTCGTCACTGGCGACCGCTGTGCGCCTCCCGCGACAGGTGTGGCCATACGTTAAGCCGGAACGACAGACCGGAAGGATGTGCGGCTGCCCAGCACCAGCAGTGTCCGTTGTGCCGCTGCACCAGTGTGGGTACCGTGAGGGCATGGAGTCGGCCGCCTCGGACATCGCGTCCTTGATCAAGCTGGTCGCCGGACGGCTCCTCGACGAGGTCGACGCCCTCCTCCTGGACATTGACGCGGCCATCTTCGAGGTGGCCCCGATCTTGGCCGAGGACCCGACGCTGGCCGCGGAGAGCCGGGCCAGCAGCCGGGCGAACGTGCTGCGCTGGCTGACCGCCATGCAGGTGCGTCCCGGCGAGCCGGTCTCCCGGGACGCACCTTTGGAGACCCTCGACCTGGCCCGGACGCTGGTGCGCCGTGGCGCCGAACTCGATGCCCTCGTGCAGTCCTATCGCAGGGGCCAGAACGTGGCATGGCGGCGGTGGATGGACCTCGCGGCCGCCGCCATCCCGTCCCGCGGCGACCTGGTCGAGGTGCTCCAGGTGTCCTCGGCCCTGATGTACGAATACGTCGACCGTGTGCTGGACGCCGTCATCACGCGCATGCAGCAGGAACGCCAGGACCTGCTCTCCGGGGCACTGGCTCGGAGAGCCGAGACGATCCGGCTCCTTCTCGACGGAGCCCCCATCAGCGCCGAACGAGCCGGCCGGCAGCTCAACTACGACCTCACCGGAAGGCACGTCGCCGCGGTGCTGTGGTCCGATCCGCCGGGCGAGGTCCACGGGATGCTCGAGCAAGCTGCCGGAACCCTCTCCACGGCGGCCTGCTCACGGCCGCCCCTCACCCTGCCTGCCGGCACGCGCACGCTGTGGGCCTGGCTTCCCGTCCGCCACGAACCTGACTGGCAGGAACTCCGCGATGCCATGGCCCACGCGGCTCCCAGGGTTCGCGCGGTCCTCGGACCGCTCCGCGACGGCGTCATCGGGTTCAGACGCAGCCACGCCGCTGCGCTCGCCGCCCAGCGGCTCCTCGTCGGCACACCCGACGGAGAGCAGCTCACCGCCTACCACGAGATCGAAGCCGTCGCCCTCGTCAGCCAGAACGAGGAGCGCATGGCGGAGTTCATCACCTCCACCCTGGGGCCTTTGTGCGGCGCCGACCCGACGCACCTCACTCTGCGGTCCACCCTGCGGGTCTACCTCGACGAAGGCGGAAACGCCCCGCGGGCAGCCGAGCGACTGCACACCCATCGCAACACCGTGCTGCACCGGGTCGCCCGCGCCGAAACGCTCCTGGGATACCGGGTCACCGAGCGCCGCCTGGCCGTGTCCCTCGCCCTGGAACTCCTCCACCGCCTCGGCAGCCGGGCGCTGCCGCGGTGAGCGCCGCCTCATCGGGGCGGAAGCTGTTCGGCAACGGCAACGCCGGCCCCTCCGGCGCGCGCCCCCTCCGTGAACCGAGCACCGGTTCCACGGCCTCCGCGGACCCCGGCGCGGACGCGCGTGACGGCGGGCAGCAGCTGCGGAGCTGCGAGTCGGGGTGGCCCACGTCAAGCGTGCGCTGCCGCCGTCTCGGACGTCCCGCTCTGCCGCTCCGTGCGCCGTACGGCGGAGGGCGTCATGCCGAACCAGCGCCGGCAGGCACGGGACAGGGCGCTCTGCTCGGCGTAGCCCAGCCGGCGGGCGATCCGGCCCAATGCCATGTCCGTCTCCGCGAGCAGCCGCTCGGCGGTGTCCCGACGCACCACGTCGACCAGGTCCGTGACGGACAACCCCTCCGCTGAGAGGCGTCGTTGCAGGGCGCGCGGGTGCAGACCCAGGCGGACGGCGATGTCCTCGACGGTAGGCACTCCCTTGGGCAGCATCTGCTCCGCCAGCTCGGTGACCGGGCGTACGAGGCAGGCACTGTTCCGCGGGGTGGTGTCGGCGAGGTGCTCCACGAGCACGCGGTGGGCGACCGGGTCGTGCTCCAGGGGGTGGCCCAGGTCTGCGGCGCTGATGGTGAAGCCCGGCCGGGGCTGGTTGAAGAGCACCGTGGTGGAGTAGTCGCTCTCATAGTCCGCCTGAGGCGTCAGCGGGCGGTGCGGAACGTGGATGTCGACAGGACGGAAGGACGAACCGGCCAGCAACTGAAGCACCGTCAGCGCACGCGCCAGGATCGCCTCGGCTCCCTGGGGATGGATCCACCGCCGGCCGAGGGTGCTGCGGAACTCCACAAACGCCAGGCCTTCGCCGGGTCGGGGGACCAGCCGGAGCGAGCAGGCCGTGGAGTAGGTTCCGAGGTAGCGGCTGAAGACCTCGACCGCCTCCGCGAGGGTACGGGCGGTGCGCGCGGCGGGTACCACGGGTCCGAGGATGTCTGCACTCTGCCGCCGGCCCAGCCTGCGCCCCAGATCCGGTGTGCCGGTGCTCTCGGCGGCGGCCTCCAGCACCTCCATGACTCGCCGAAAGGGCAGGTACTCCTCGTACCGGCCCGCCGCCACGGGCTCGATCCCGGCGGAGTGGAGCAGCTCGTCCGGCGCGCCGCCCAACTCCGTGACCAGCTCACGGAATTCGCTCAGCGCGGAACCGCGGACCAGCCCATGTCCTGCGGCGGTGTGCGGGCGGTTCGGCCGGCAGGCCCGGCTCTCGCCATGCACGCCGGTGGAGCGGCCCGGCCCAGGGCCCTGCGCGACAGCTGCTTCTCGGCTCATCGGCGACCGTACCTCCTCATCGGGCCACTGTGGTCCACCGGCACCGACCTGCGGCTCCGTATCGGCTGCGGGGTGCCGGGCCACGCCGTCGAGACCGCTGTGGACAGCGCGGGGAGGCGGCCTCGACCGGCGCGGGACGTCGTCGCCAGGGCATTTCGGAAAAGCCTAAGCAGCCGAGCGGGGAGTGACACTGTGCACGCGCACAATGTCGGGGTGGCAGACCGTGCGGTCGCACATGGTCGTGCGATCCCTTCCGTCCTGCCCCGCACAGCGCGGCGCCACCGGCACACGGTGTCGCGCGAAGCCAAATTGTCGGCACCCCAAGGCAAGACCCACCGCAGGGTTCTTCGCGATGGTGATGGCGGGCGCACCTCGCGGGGCTCATGCCGACACCGACGTGGCCGCTTGTGATCCGTACTGACCAGCGCTCGAAAAGGAACCATCCCGTGGTGAACCCGGCCCACCACGCCACACTGCCGATCAACGAGCCGGGGCGGCCGATGGCCACGCAGATGGAGCCTCGTCCTCGTTCGGTGGCCCCTGCCGGATGACCGACCAAGGCACCCCGGGCGCATCACGATCGCCGGCGTCCCGCTCGTCCGAGCCCCGTCCGATTCCTGTCCGCAACAGTCACCTTCCCGGAGCCATCGTGACCGACAACGACGTCGCCCCCGTCAGAACCACCGACCTCTCCCTACCAGGACCCCACTCCAGGCGACGGGCGTGGATCGTCACCGGGTTGCTCGTGGTCTTCATGATGGTCAATTTCGCCGACAAGTCCGTCGTGGGCCTTGCGGCCGACTCGATCCGCCGTGACCTCGGCCTGTCGGCGACTTCCTTCGGACTGGCCAACAGCGCGTTCTTCCTGCTGTTCTCCGTCTGCGGCGCGGCGGTCGGGCTGCTGGCGGACCGGGTACGGCCGCGGTGGCTGCTGCTCGGGATGGCGCTGCTGTGGTCGGTCGCCCAGCTACCCATGGCACTGGGCGGCGGGGTGGCCGTGCTGGTCGCCTCCCGGATCCTCCTCGGGGCCGCGGAGGGGCCGGCCTTCCCCGTCGCCCAGCACAGCGCCCTGTCCTGGTTCCCCAACCACAAGCGCAACCTGCCCGGCTCCCTGATCAGCGTCGGTACCACCCTGGGCGTCGTGGTGGCGGCCCCCGGGCTGACCTGGGTGATCCACCACCACGGCTGGCGCGCCGCCTTCGGCCTGGTCGCGGCCGTGGGCGTGGTCTGGGCCGCGGTCTGGGCCACCCTCGGCCGGGACGGCAGCCACGCGGCCGACACCCCCGTGAATGCCGTTACGGAGGCCGGCGACCCGGGCCCCGCCGACGCCCCCTACCTGCGCATCCTCCGCACCGGTAGCTGGATCGGCAGCACGGTCGCCTTCTTCAGCACCTACTGGTTGACGGCGCTGGCGCTGGTGTGGGTGCCCTCCTACCTGCGCGACGGGCTGGGTTACTCGGACACCGCCGCGGCGAACCTGGTCGCTGTGCTCTGGGCCGTCAACGGCGTCGCCATGCTGGGCCAGGCCGGACTGACCGGATGGCTGCTGCGCCGCGGCGTGCGCAGCCGCTGGGCCCGCGCCCGCGTCGGCGGCATCACGCTGATCGTGTGCGCCCTGTGTTGTCTCGGCCTGTCGGGACTGGCGGGCGGAGCACTCGCCGTCGTGTTGCTGATCGTCGGGTTCGGCCTGCCCGGGCTCATGGTGAGCGTGGCGGTGACCTCGGTGGCCGAAGTGGTCCCCGGTCGGCGCCGCGGGGGCGCCCTGGGCCTGATGACCGCCGTCGTCACGACGGCCGGCCTGGTCGCCCCCGTCCTGACCGGCCACCTCGTCGACACCCAGGGCACGGCCGGTTACCGGCACGCCGTGCTGCTCGTGGGCGCACTCCTGCTGATCGGCGGTACCGCTGCCGTCACCCTGATCGACCCGGCCCGCGACGCACGCCGCCTGGCTGCATGACGCACTCCGTTCCCTCTGTCCGCCACCAAGGAGTGACGTGAACAGCACCACCCTCGACACCTCCGCCCTCGACCGGGCCCTGCACGAACTGCGGGAGAACGCCGCGTCCTGGGCCGCCGCACCGCTCGCCGAGCGGATCGGCCTGCTGGAGCGGCTGATGCCGCGGATCCGCGCCGCCGCGGCCGAGCTGGCCGCGGCCGGCGCCCGCGCCAAGGGGTACAGCCCCGACTCCCCCTGGGCTGCCGAGGACTGGGCGGGCGGCCCGTGGGCGCTGGCCCAGAACGTCAGCGCCCGCCTCCGGGTACTGCGGCGGATCGCCGCCGGCCAGGACCCGCTGCCCGCGCGGGCGGTCCACGAGCACGGCGGCCGTACCTGGGTGGACGTCTTCCCCGCCACCGGCTGGGACCGGTTGCTGCTCAGTGGCTATTCGGCCCAGGTCCGGATGGGGGCGGGCACCACCGCCGAGCAGGTGCGCCACCGGGCGGCCGGACTGCACCGCGGCCGTCCGGAGCCGGCCGGGGTGGCGCTGGTCCTCGGCGCGGGAAACGTCGCCGCCCTGACCGCCGTCGACATCCTGCACAAGCTGTACGCCGAGGGCCAGGTCGTCGTCGCCAAGATGAACCCGGTCAACGCCTATCTGCGGCCCCACTTCGAGCGCATCTTCGCCGAGTTCACCGAGCGCGGCTGGTTGCGGTTCGTCGACGGCGGCCCCGCGGAGGGCGCGTACCTCACCACCCACGACGGCGTGGACTCCATCCACGTCACCGGCAGCGACCGCACCCACGACGCCATCATGTGGGGCACCGACGACCAGGCCGAGCAGCGCCGCCACGACGACCAGCCGTTGGTCGACAAGCCGTTCACCAGCGAGCTGGGGGGAGTCAGCCCGTGCATCGTGGTGCCGGGACAGTGGAGCGCAGCGGACTTCCGCTTCCAGGCGGAGCACATCGTCACCAGCAAGATGAACAACTCCGGCCACAACTGCATCGCCAGCCAGGTGCTGGTTCTGCCCCGCTCCTGGGCCGGCACCGAGCGCCTGCTCGACGAGATCCGCACGGTGCTGCGCACCCTGCCGGCCCGCAGCGACTACTACCCCGGCGCCGACCGGCGGCTGGCCGCGGTCCGCGCGGCACATCCGGAGACCGAGAGCTACGGCGACGGCGGCCGGCTGCTGGTGCCGGACATCGCCGACCACGATGACGTGCTGCTCAGCAGTGAGGTGTTCGCCAGCGCCCTCGGCGTGGTACGCCTGCCCGGCGAGACCCCGGCCGAGTTCCTGGGCAACGCCGTCGACTTCGCCAACGGCACCCTCCCCGGCACGCTCGGCGCGACCCTGATCGTCCACCCGGCCACCGAGCGGGCCCACCGGGCCGTGGTGGAGTCGGCCATCGCCGAGCTGCGCTACGGCACCCTGGGCGTCAACTGCTGGTCCGCCGTCGGTTTCCTGCTCGGCTACACGCCCTGGGGCGCCTACCCGGGCAACACCCGGCAGGCGATCGGCAGCGGCATCGGCTTCGTCAACAACGCCTTCATGCTCGAGGACGTCGAGAAGACCGTGGTGCGCGCGCCCTTCGCGCCCGCCTCGCGTGGCCTGTTCACCGGCTCGCCGTCACTCTCGCCCCGCCCCCCGTACTTCGTCACCAACCGCACCGGGCGCACCACCCTGCAACGCGTCACCGGCTTCACCACCGCACCCGGTATCACCCGACTGCCCGCCGTCTTCGCCTCCGCACTCCGCGGCTGATCAGGAACCGATCCCCTCATGAACCTCAACGACTTCCTCGCCCGCGCTGCCACCGAGCACGGCCACCGCCGCGCGGTCGAGCTGGGCGAACAAGGGCTGAGCTACGCCGAGCTGGCAACCCTCGCCGGTCGTACCACCGCACTCCTCGCCGCCCGTGGTGTCGGCCCCGGCGACCGGGTCGGCCTGATGCTGCCCAACCTTCTCGAGTTCCCCGTCCTCTACTACGGCGTGCTGGGCGCCGGTGCCGTCGTGGTGCCGATGAACCCCCTGCTCAAGCCGCGCGAGATCGCCCACCAGGTGTGCGACTCCGGCATGGCGCTGCTCCTGGCCCGGGACGGCGTCGCCGACCAGGCCCGGGCCGGCGCCGACGACACCGGAACCCCTGTGGTGCCGATCGTGCCCGGTGGGCTGGAGACGCTGCTGGCCGAGCACCCGGACCCGACAGCGGCCGTCCCGCGCAAGGACGACGACCTCGCCGTCGTCCTCTACACCTCCGGCACCACGGGCGCGCCCAAGGGCGCCATGCTCACCCACGCCAACGTGGCCCGCAACGCCGAGATCGGCGGGCTCACCCTGCTCCGGCTCACCCCCGACGACGTGGTGATGGGCTGCCTGCCTCTCTTCCACGCCTTCGGACAGTCCTGCGCCATGAACGCCGCCGTGGCGGCGGGTGCCCGACTCACCCTGCTCGCCCGCTTCGACCCGGGCCAGGCCCTGCGCACCATCGACGAGCGGCGAGTTACCGTCTTCGAGGGCGTGCCGACCATGTACGCCGCCATACTCGCCGAACACGAGCGCAGCGCGGAGCAACGCGACACGAGCTCGCTGCGCAGGTGCATCTCCGGCGCCGCCTCCCTCCCCGTCGAGCTGCTGCGCGCCTTCGAGGCCGCCTTCGGATGTCCGATCCTGGAGGGCTTCGGCATGTCCGAGACCTCCCCGATCGCCTCCTTCAACCACCCCGACCGTCCCCGCAAGCCCGGCTCCGTCGGCACGCCCGTCGAGGGTGTCGAGATGTGCCTCCTCGACCCGGTCGACGGCGTCGGCGAGCTCTGCGTCCGCGGCCACAACGTGATGGCCAGCTACTGGAACCGTCCCGAGGCGACCGCCGAGACCGTCGTCGACGGCTGGCTGCGCACCGGCGACCTGGCACGCGTCGACGAGGACGGCTACTACTACATCGTCGACCGCAAGAAGGACCTCATCATCCGCGGCGGCTACAACGTCTACCCGCGCGAGATCGAGGAGGTGCTGTACGAGCACCCCGCAGTGGCCGAGGCCGCAGTGATCGGCATCGCGCAGCCTTCCCTCGGCGAGGAGGTGGCCGCGGTGGTCGCGCTGCGCCCGGGCGCAGCGGCGGACGCGGACGAGCTGCGGGGGTTCGTCCGCGAGCGTGTGGCGGCCTACAAGTACCCGCGTGAGGTCTGGCTCGTCGACGCTCTGCCCAAGGGGCCCACCGGCAAGATCCTCAAGCGGCAGATCGCCGCCCCCGAGAGCCGCTGACCCGGCGCCTCTCGTCCCGGAACCGCCGCAACGGCGCGAAGTGCGCGCGATCCACCGGGAGTCGAGCCCACCCGCATCAAGCCCGCGGCTGCCGAGTCCCGGCGCGCACTGCGTCAGCAGACGGTCGCGGAACACGCGAAGCAGGTGGGCCCGATCGTGGCCGAGCGCGGACAAGGGCTGCCCGGACGGTGCGGAACCCGTGCTGCCGGAGGCGTCCTCGTCGGACTTCCGCTCATGCGATCACCGTTCCTGAGGTTCCGTCGTGGTTCCGTCCGACAACCGGGGTCGCGCGAGCCCCCAATGGACCGGCGTCGTGCCCGGCCCGGTGGGGACTTGGGCGCGCCGGCTCTCTCCGCGGGCGCGGACGACGACCCGTACCCGGTCCAGGCATACGATGCTCGGCGGACAGCGCGGGCGCTCGGGGCGGCAGACCTCGACGACGCGTTCACCAGCGTCTTCGGAATTCCGCCGCGCGACGGATGCCGGGCGGGTCGGTGTGAGGCCTCGAACACCCGGCGACAGCTGACCGGACATGCGAAACGAGGTAGCCTCCGGAGACCGCCCTTGACCTGCAGAGGCAGGCAGGGAGCAGACGAATCGGGAGTTTCTTCGTGCTTCGTACCATGTTCAAGTCCAAGATCCACCGCGCCACCGTCACCCAGGCCGACCTGCACTACGTGGGATCGGTGACCATCGACGCCGACCTCCTCGACGCCGCCGACCTGCTGCCCGGCGAGCTGGTCCACATCGTCGACATCACCAACGGTGCCCGCCTGGAGACGTACGTCATCGAAGGCGAGCGCGGTTCGGGAGTCATCGGGATCAATGGTGCGGCCGCCCACCTGGTGCACCCCGGAGACCTGGTGATCATCATCAGCTACGCTCAGGTAACCGACGCCGAGGCGCGGGAGCTGAAGCCGCGGGTCGTGCATGTCGACGGCGGCAACCGGATCGTGTCCCTCGGCGCCGACCCGTCCGAGCCGGTGCCCGGCTCGGACCAGGAGCGCAGCCCGCAGGCCGTCTCGGCCTGACCGGCGGACGAGGACCAGGAGTGTGCGCGTACCCATGAGTGACTTCGAGATCCGTGACGACCGGGCGGCGGGCCGCCTGGAGGCCGTCGGCGACGGCGAAGTCGTCGGCCACATCGAGTACTTCGTCCTCGAGTCACCCGCGCGCGCCCTGGTCCCGGTCCACACCATCGTGGAGCCCGCCCACGAGGGCAAGGGCATCGCGGGCTCACTGGCCCGTGAGCTGTACGCGGTGTCCGAGCGCGAGGGCATCCCGGTCGCCCCGCTGTGCCCGTACGTCATCAAGTGGGCCGAGCGCCACCCCGACGTGGCCCCGACCGCCGACCCGGAGCTGCTGGAGGCCGCGAAGGACTGGCTGCGGGCCCACCCCGGACGCTTCTGAGCACACCGACGCCATCCGGCCACCCGGGCCCGTCGCCCGCCGCCGTCGGGTGAGTGGCCGAGCGGGCCCCGGGTACGCGGGGAGTAGTCCAGGCGACGCCGGCGACTGCTCGGAGGCCCCCGATGACGAGCCCGTACCCCGATCCAGCATCCCCGGGACCACCACCGGCCCCGGGCCCCACTCCACCGGACCCTTACCCGACCCCCGTCCCACCCCCGGAACCGGGCCCGGCCCCGGCCCCGGAGCCCGTAGAACCGCCGGTGCCCACCCCACCACCGGCCCCCGGCCCTCCGGAACCCTCACCGTCCCCGATCCCCCCAGGCCCGGAACCCGAACCAAGCCCGGAACCGGGTCCACCCCTCACCTGAAAACCCCGGGCGGATCCAGCGCCCCGAAGGGGCGCGGGGCTGTGTCGATTTGCGGCTCCGCCGCGTGTGCGCGACCAGCCACAAAGCACCCGCACTCGCGCGACGACAGTTCCCCTCGCCCCATTAGGCGCACAGAACGTCCCTACGCGGAAACCTCACTCCGGTCCCCACCCCACAGCGTGTGGAACGACCCCTCCCGGTCCACCCGCCGATACGTGTGCGCCCCGAAGAAGTCCCGCTGCCCCTGCGTCAAAGCCGCCGGCAGGCGTTCCGCACGCAGCGCGTCGTAGTACGCCAGCGCCGCAGCGAAACCGGGCGTGGGCACCCCCTGCCGGGTCGCCGCGATCAGCACCTCGCGCCAGTCGTCCTGCGCCGCGGCGATCTCCTGCGCGAAGGCGTCGTCCGACAGCAGGCTCGGCAGATCGGCCCGGGCGTCGTACGCGGCACGGATGCGGTCCAGGAAGGCCGCCCGGATGATGCACCCGCCGCGCCAGATCGAGGAGACCGCGCCCAGGTCGATGTCCCAGTCGTACTCCTCGCTGCCCGCGGCGATCTCGTGGAAGCCCTGCGTGTACGACACGATCTTCGAGGCGTACAGCGCCTGCTCCACCTGGTCGGCGAACGCGGCCGCCTCCGACTCGCTCAGCGGCGAGGGCTTCGGCCCGGCCAGGCCCTGCGAGGCGGCCCGCAGCGCCGCGTGACCCGACAGCGACCGGGCGAACACGGCCTCGGCGATACCGGACACCGGCACCCCCAGGTCCAGCGCGATCTGCACCGTCCAGCGGCCGGTGCCCTTCTGCTCGGCCTGGTCGACCACCACGTCCACGAACGGCCTGCCGGTCGCCGCGTCCACGTGGGACAGCACCTCGGCGGTGATCTCGATCAGGTACGAGTCCAGGCGGCCCGTGTTCCAGGTGCGGAAGATGTCCGCGATCTGTGCGGGGGAGTACCCGGCGACGTCCCGCAGCAGCTGGTAGGCCTCGCCGATCAGCTGCATGTCGGCGTACTCGATGCCGTTGTGGACCATCTTCACGAAGTGACCTGCGCCGTCGGGGCCCACGTGCGTGACGCACGGCGCGCCGTCGGCCGCCTTCGCGGAGATCTTCTCCAGCATCGGGCCGAGCGAGTCGTAGGACTCCTTCGGGCCGCCCGGCATGATGCTCGGACCGTGCAGCGCGCCCTCCTCGCCGCCGGAGACGCCCATGCCGACGAAGTGGATGCCCTGCTCGCGCAGCGCCTTCTCACGGCGGCGGGTGTCCGCGAAGTGCGCGTTGCCCCCATCGATGATCATGTCGCCAGGCTCCAGGAGCGGGGCGAACTCCTCGATCACCGCATCCGTCGGGCCGCCGGCCTTGACCATGATGACGAGACGGCGCGGGCGCTCCAGGGCCGCCACGAAGTCCTTGGCGGTCTCGGCCGCGATGAAGTCGCCCTCGTGTCCGAACTCCTCCACCAGCTCCTGCGTCCGCGACACCGTGCGGTTGTGCACGGCGACCGTGTAACCGTTGCGCGCGAAGTTCCGGGCGAGGTTGCGGCCCATGACCGCGAGGCCCGTAACACCGATCTGCGCTGAAGTGCTCATACCGCCTGCTTCCTAACTGCCTCGTGACTACGGCTCCGTCAGTACGGGCCCGTTAGAGCCTGTCGTCACATTCCCGCCTGCCGTTCGGGCGGACGACGGGAATGTGACGACAGGCCCTAGCCCATCCTGACGTGCTGCTACGGCGAGCGCACATCCGACCCGCCACGCATGTGTACGCACGGAAGGCGCCCGTCTCCTCAGTGCCGCCGTCGCTCGCCGCCGAACTCGCCAAGGAAGGCCCGTTCCCGGCCACTTGGGAGCGGCATGCGGCTGATTTGCCGTCTTGTCATGGCCTGTTCGCGGCGCTTACTTTTGCCGCTCCTGACGCATGCCGAGGGGATTTCGGACATGGCCGTACGCGGCCGGCATCGCCGGTACCAGCCGAACAGGATCAACCGCGCCTCACTCACGGTCACGGCGGGCGGCGCCGGTCTCGCCATCCCGCTGGTCGCCGCCGGCACCGCAGACGCGGCCGACGCGTCCACCTGGCACAAGGTCGCCGCCTGCGAGTCCAGCGGCAACTGGAGCATCAACACCGGCAACGGCTACTACGGCGGGCTGCAGTTCACCCTGTCCACCTGGGAGGCCTACGGCGGCACCCGGTACGCGCCGCGCGCCGACCTCGCCACCAGGGACCAGCAGATCGCCGTCGCCGAGAAGGTCCTGGACGGGCAGGGGCCCGGCGCCTGGCCGGTGTGCTCGGTACGGGCCGGACTGACCCGGGGCGGCGAAGCGCCCGAGCTGCACACGGACAGTGCCGCGACCCGCCCGGCGAAGACCGGCAGGACCGGCTCCGTGCCGGACGTGCAGCCGCAGACGACCCCGCAGTCCCGTGCCGGCAAGGCCGAGATGTACACGGTGGTGCACGGCGACACGCTCTCCGGCATCGCCGGCGAGCACCACGTCCAGGGCGGCTGGCGCCGGCTGTACGCGGGCAACCGCGCCGCCATAGGGTCCGATCCCGACCTGATCCTGCCGGGCCAGCGGCTCAGCCTGCGCAGCGCCGCCTCCCCGGCGCCCGACACGCACACCGACGGCAAGTCCAAGTCTCCCAAGCGGAAAGCCCCTTCGGACAAGAAGACGCACCAGCGCCCGAGCCACGGCAGCGGCCACTCGCTCGTCGCCCCGGTGCACGGCGGCATCGGCACCGGCTACCGCGTGGCCGGGTCGCACTGGTCGAAGGGCTATCACACCGGCGTCGACTTCCTCGTGCCGACCGGTACCTCCGTCCACGCGGCGGCGGCCGGACACGTGGTCGCCGCGGGCTGGGGCGGCTCCTACGGCTACCAGGTGGTGATCCGGCACGCCGACGGGCGCTACACCCAGTACGCCCACCTGTCCGCCATCTCCGTGCGGGCCGGGCAGAGCGTGTCCACGGGCCAGCGCATCGGCCGCTCCGGGTCCACCGGAAACGTCACGGGCCCGCATCTGCACTTCGAGGTGCGGACGGGGCCCGGCTTCGGCTCGGACATCGACCCGGTCGCCTATCTCCGGGCCGGCGGCGTCAGGATGTGACCCGCGTACGGTGCCGCTCCACGACGGGCACCGGGATGTGGAAGCTGGCGGACAGCGGGAGGTACGAGGCGGGGAGGGCGTAGACGGCCGGTATGACGCCGCCGCGCCCTTCGCGACCGCCGTCCGGAGCCGCCACGAGCACGTCCTCGAAGGCGGGCATGTCCGGGAGGGCACGTACGTCCGGGAGGGCGGGCACGTCCGGGAGGAGGGAGCTGTCGGGCACGCCCAGGTCCTCCGCGGCAGGATCGCCCCCGGCCTCTCCGGCCTCCCCGTCCTTCCCAGCCTCCGACGGTTCCGCCGCCGACCGCTGCCGGGGCACGCTCCCGAGCACCTCCGCGGCGCCGGCCCCCGTCTCCGCGACCGGCTCCGCCGCCGGGGCGGGCTCCAGCCGCTCCGTCGTCAGCAGGATGAGACCGCCCGCGGCCACCACGCCGCAGCCCAGGGCGAGCACGGTGCCCGTGGAGGCGTAGCGGAACGTCTCGCCGAACATCATGATGCCGACCGCGGCGGCCAGCACCGGGTTGACCACCGTCAGCGTGGCCAGCGGCGCGGCGAGGCCGCCGCCCCGGTAGGAGGCCTGGGAGAGCATGATGCCGGCGGTCGCGAACACTGCGATCACCGCGAGGGAGGGCAGGTCGCCGAGGCTGATCCCGCTGTCCCAGTCGACCGCCACGGTCTTGGTGAACACGGACGACATGCCGAAGGCTATGCCGGAGCCGGTGGCCAGCAGCACGCTGCGCACGGCCGGGTGCCGGTGCACGGCCCGGCCCGCGATCATCAGCGCCACGACCGCTCCGCCGGTGACCAGCGCGACGGCCGTCCGCTGGGCGCCGTCGAGGGAGTGCGCGTCGGACGTGCCGACCAGGGACAGCAGGCCCGCGAGGCCCACGGTGGCCATGATGGCGCCGCGCCAGGCGGCCGCCCCGGCCCTGCGGGAGACGAAGAGCGCCGCCATGGGCAGGGCGAAGACGATGGTCAGCGCGCCCAGCGGCTGCACCAGGCTGAGCGGGCCGTAGGCCAGCGCCACGACGTGCAGCACGCCGCCGAGCCCGTTGAGTGTCAGCGCCGCCCACCAGCCGGCCCGGCGCAGTGGCATGTACGAACCGTCGGGGGAGGACACCGCGACCTGCTCCTGCACGATCGCTCCGCCGGCGTAGGCGACGGCGGAGACGAACGACAGGAGCACGGACAACGCCAGGGCGCTCATCTGCAGCTCCTCTGCGTGAGCCGGGACCCCCGGGTCCGGCGCGGCGTACGGTCGGCTTCCATGGTCGACACTCTGCCCGCTCGGGTCTCTTCCCGTCGTCGTACCTGAGCACGCAATGCGTCCTACTACCGATGGAGTACGCCGACCGCGCGATCATCCCCAAGAGGGGTGACCGCGGGTGGACACCCCGGGGTCCGCGCCGCGAACAAGCCTGGTACTAGTGCTCCTCGTGGACCTCGACCCCGAACTCGCCGCCCTCCGCCCGCTCGGCGGATTCTTCGTCCTCCGCACCGTCGGAGCGGTGCCGGAGCCGGCTTCCGAGCCCCTGCCGACGCTCGCGGAGACCTATGAAGCGGGGCCATCGGATGTTTATGGAAATCAGCTGACTTTCCGTGTCGAGACAGTGGGGCAGCGCCTGCGCACGACCGAGCCGCGGGTCGCCGCCTCCATCAGCCAGCAGGGACTCGCCGCCCGCCTGTGGTCCCCGGCCCTGGCCTGTGCGGCCCTGTACGGCCTCCTGCCCGACCTCGATCCGCGCCTGCTGCGCTGGGACGCCGCCGCCACCGCCCCGGACGACCTGTGGCTGACCGAGGTGCGCCCGCTGCCGGGCGACGCGGCGACGCTCGCGGACACCGTGCTGCACGGCCATCTCGAACCCCTAGGGGAGACCCTGAGAGCCCGCTACGGTGTCGCCGCCGGCCTGCTGTGGGGCAACGCCGCCTCGGCGCTCGCCGGAGCCGCCCGCGAGCTGGACCGCTGGGCCCGCGCGAGGGATCGTACCGAGGTGGCGGACCGGGCCCGCCGCCTCACCGGCGAACTCTTCGCCCACCCCCTCCTGCGCACCACCGGCACCCGCAGCGGCACGGCCTTCCGCCGCCGCAGCTGCTGCCTGTACTACCGCGTCCCCGGCGGCGGAGTCTGCGGCGACTGCTGCTTCACCCGCCCGCCGCGCTCTTCCCCGGAGGCCGCTTCTGGGTGACCATGAAGGGAACGTGCCGCCGTGGCAAGGGGGTTGTCGGGTGCGTGTGGGACTGCTGACCCGGGAGTACCCCCCGGACGTGTACGGCGGCGCCGGCGTCCATGTGGAGTTCCTCGCCCGCGAGTTGACCTCCCTGGTGGACCTGGAGGTGCACTGCTGGGGCGAGGGGCGCGGCGTCGGTGTCGTACGCCACCGCCCCTGGACCGTCCTCGACGGCTCCAACGACGCGCTGCGCACCTTCTCCGTGGACCTCTCCATCGCCGCCGCCCTGGAAGGCCGCGAGCTCGTCCACTCCCACACCTGGTACGCCAATCTCGCCGGCCACCTCGCCAAGCTCCTCCACGGCATCCCGCACGTGATGACCGCCCACTCGCTGGAGCCCCTGCGGCCCTGGAAGGCCGAACAACTGGGCGGCGGATACGCCCTGTCGAGCTGGGCCGAGCGCACCGCGGTCGAGGCCGCGGACGCGGTGATCGCCGTGTCGGGAGCCATGCGGGAGGACATCCTCGCCTGCTATCCGACGCTGGACCCGGCGAAGGTCCACGTCGTGCACAACGGCATCGACACGACGCTCTACCGGCCGAACCGGGGCACCGACGCCCTCATCCGCACCGGCCTCGACCCCGCCCGCCCGTACGTCCTGTTCGTCGGCCGGATCACCCGCCAGAAGGGCGTGCCCCATCTGCTGCGCGCGGTACGGGAGATCGACCCGCGCGCACAGGTCGTGCTGTGCGCGGGAGCACCCGACACCCCGGAGATCGACCGCGAGTTCCGGGATCTGTACGAGGAGCTGAGCCGGGTCCGCGAGGGAGTGTTCTGGATCCCGCAGATGCTGCCGCGCACGGATGTGATCCAACTCCTCACGCACGCCGCCGTGTTCGTCTGCCCGTCGGTGTACGAACCCCTCGGCATAGTCAACCTGGAGGCCATGGCGTGCGGCACACCCGTGGTGGCCTCCCGGGTCGGTGGCATCCCCGAGGTCGTCGAGGACGGTCGCACGGGCCTCCTCGTCGACGTGGACGACGACTTCGAGGCGGGCCTCGCCCATGCACTGGACGCCGTCCTCGGCGACCGGGAGACGGCCCGAAGGATGGGCGAGGCCGGACGGGACCGTGCGGTGGGCGAGTTCGGCTGGGACGCGGTGGCCCGGCGCACCGCCGGGCTGTACGAGGAGATCCTCAAGCAGGCCTAGTCCGGTCTGTTCGGGGCAGCCATGGTTCAACCAGGGTGAGGGGAGCGGCCATGCGTCGTGGTGGACCTTCGGTTCTCGGAATCGTTCTGGCGGGCGGAGCGGGCAAGCGCCTGATGCCGCTCACCGCGGACCGCGCCAAACCAGCCGTCACCTTCGGCGGCACCTACCGGCTCGTCGACTTCGTCCTGTCCAACCTCGTCAACGCCGACGTCCTGCGCATCTGCGTGCTGACCCAGTACAAGTCCCACTCCCTGGACCGGCACATCACCACCACCTGGCGGATGTCCAGCCTGCTCGGCAACTACGTCACCCCGGTCCCGGCCCAGCAGCGCCTCGGCCCGCGCTGGTACCTGGGCAGCGCCGACGCGATCCTGCAGTCGCTGAACCTCGTCCACGACGAACAGCCCGAGTACGTGGCCGTGTTCGGCGCCGACCACGTCTACCGCATGGACCCGCGGCAGATGCTGCAGCAGCACATCGAGGGCGGCGCGGGCGTGACGGTGGCGGGCATCCGGGTGCCGCGCTCGGAGTCCTCCTCCTTCGGGGTGATCACGCCGGGCTCGGACGGCATCGGTGTCGAGCGCTTCCTGGAGAAGCCCGCCGACCCGCCCGGGCTGGCGGACGACCCCGAGTGCGTGTTCGCCTCGATGGGCAACTACGTCTTCTCCACCAAGGCCCTCATCGAGGCGCTGCAACGCGACGCCGAGGACAGCCAGTCGGTGCACGACATGGGCGGCTCGATCCTGCCCCAGCTCACCGGCCGCGGCGAGGCACAGCTGTACGACTTCAGCGCCAACCACGTGCCCGGGGAGACCAGCCGCGACCAGGGCTACTGGCGGGACGTAGGCACCCTGGACGCCTACTACGAGGCCCACATGGACCTGATCGCCGAGCGGCCCGCCTTCAACCTCTACAACCGGCAGTGGCCCATCTACACCCACTCCAACCAGCTCTCCCCGGCCCGCTTCAACGCGGGCGGCATGGCGAGCGAGTCCATCATCAGCGCGGGCTGCCTGATCCGCGGTCAGGTCACCCGGTCCGTGCTGTCGCCGGGGGTCCGGGTCGACCCGGGCGCGGTCGTGCAGGGCTCGGTGCTGCACGACAACGTGCACATCGGCCGGGGTGCGGTCGTCCGCGGTGCCGTCCTGGACAAGAACGTCGAGGTGCCGCCCGGCGCGACGATCGGCGTCAACCCGGAGCGGGACGCCGAGCTGTACACCGTCTCCAAGGGCGGGGTGATCGCCCTGGGGAAGGGACAGCGGGTCTCCTGAGATCCCCTGCCCCCTTGACCTCCTGATCTCCTGGCCCCTGATCTCCTGCCCTCCTGGCGGACGCGCCGTCAGACCGCTTCCGACCGCGACGCGTTTGTCATCACCGTCCCGGAATGCCGGGGTTCGCCTCGTTCGGCCTTCACGATGCAGGCAACGATGTCGAACCTTCGGAGGTCATCCGACATGAGAGGGACCCGGCGCACGCGGCTGTGCCTGGCCGGGGTGCTGGCAGCGTCCACGCTGATCGCCACCCCCGCCGCACGGGCCGCCGAGCGGACCGACGGCCACCTCACCGACCTGGTCAACCCCTTCATCGGGAGCCAGAACGAGGGCAACACCTTCCCCGGCGCGGCCGTGCCCTTCGGCATGGTGCAGCTCTCCCCGGACACCGGGCACAGCACCGGCTACGACTACACGCAGCACACCGTCCGCGGCTTCTCGCTGGTCCATCTCTCGGGCGTCGGCTGCCGGATCGGCGGCGACCTGCCCGTGCTGCCCACCACGGGCGAGGTCACGCAGACGGACTACGCCAAGTACGCGGCGGGCTTCTCGCACGCCGACGAGGAGGCGAGCCCCGGCTACTACCGTGTCGGCCTCGACTCCGGCATCCGCGCCGAGCTGACCGCGAGCAGGCGCACCGGAGTGCAGCGCTTCACCTTCCCGGCCACCGACAAGGCCAACGTCCTGCTGAACGCGCGTCAGTCGCTGCACAAGCCGGTCGGCAGTACGGTCGAGATCCTCGACGACCACACCGTGCGCACCGCGATCACCGGCCACGGCTTCTGCCGTGACACCGGCCCCTACACCGTCTACACGATCACCCGCTTCAGCCGGCCCTTCACCGCGTACGGCACCTGGAACAGCGCCACGGTCACCCCGGGCGCCCGCACCGGGGGCGGCGGCGCCTACGTCCGCTTCGACGCGACGAGGGACCGTACCGTCGAGGCGACCACCGCCCTGTCGTACGTCGACGCGCGCGGCGCCGCCGTCAACCTGCGCGCCGAGGGCGGCCGGTCCTTCGACGCCGTACGGGACCGGGCCCGCGAGGCGTGGGAGCGGCGGCTCGCCACGGTCCGTGTCGAAGGCGGCGACCCGATCCTGCGCCGCACCTTCTACTCGTCGCTGTACCGCTCGTTCCTCGCGCCCAACATCGGCAGTGACGCGGACGGCCGCTACACCGGCTGGGACCGCCGTGTCCACCGGGCGGAGCGATTCACGTACTACCAGAACTGGTCGCTGTGGGACACCTACCGCACCCAGGCCCAGCTCCTCGCGCTGCTCGCGCCCCGCGAGGCGCGCGACATGGCCCTGTCGGTGGTGAAGGTCGACGAGGACGGCGGCTGGCTGCCCAAGTGGGGCTACGGCCCGGTCGAGACGAACACCATGAGCGGCGACCCCGTCACCCCGTTCCTCACCACCGCCTACCAGATGGGCCTGCTCAAGGGGTTCGAGGAACGCGCCTACCGGGCGCTGCGGAAGAACGCCGACGGGGTGCCGCCCACCGGCTACCCGGGCATCGGCCGGGAGGCCAACGCCGAGTACATCGCGCACGGCTTCGCGCCCTACGACAAGAGTCACCCGCTCGCCAAGATGGGCGACTCCGACTACCACCACGGCGCCTCCGTCACCCTGGAGTACGCCCTCGCCGACGCCGTGCTCGCCCAGATGGCCCGTGGCCTCGGCCACACCCACGACGCGGCCCGCTACGCCGCCCGGGCGCAGAACTACCGGACCGTCTTCGACCCCTCCACCGGCTTCTTCCGCGCCCGGGACGCCGCCGGCGCCTTCACGGGCTCGGCCGACCCGGCCCGCGGCATCGGCTTCCACGAGGGCACCGCCTGGCAGTACCAGTGGCTCGTCCCGCAGGACCTGCCCGGCATGATCGGCCTCATCGGCGGCGAGCGTGCGGCCAACGACCGCCTGGACTCCTTCTTCGCCTACGACCGGCTGCTGGCCGACCCCGGGAGGACCGCCCGCGAGGTGTGGGTGCACGGGGACGCGTACAACTACTACAACGCCGACAAGTACAACCCGATGAACGAGCCCGACCTCATCGCGCCCTACACCTACCTGGCCACCGGGCAGCCCTGGAAGACCACGGACGTCGTCCACGCGGCGCTGACCCTCTTCACCGACGGACCCGCCGGCATGACCGGAAACGACGACCTCGGCACCATGTCCGCCTGGAACGTGCTGTCCTCGATCGGGCTCTTCCCGATCCAGCCCGGCTACGACACCTGGGGCCTGTCCACTCCGGTCTTCGACCGCGTCGACCTCACCCTGGACCGCCGCTTCTGGCCCGGCGGCCGGCTGACGGTCACCGCGCCAGGCACCTCGGCGAGCGACCGCTACGTCCAGGCCGTCCGCGCGGACGGGACGCCCCACACGCGGACCTATCTGACGACCGACGCGCTGCGCTCCACGCGCTCCCTCGCGTTCACGGTCGGCCCGCGCCCGTCCGAGTGGGGTACGTCACCCCAGGCGGCACCACCGGTGCTGAAGTGACCTCAGGAGTCTCCTGAGTCCCGCCCCTCTCACAGGGGCGGGACTTAATCTGCTGTTAACTGAGCGTAGCCTGATCATACTTGACCGTAATCGAGGGTCGGGGATTGACTGCATATATCCAACCGTCGACGACGTGCGAGGCAAGCCCTTGACTTCCGACCTGCTTGCTCCCCTCGACCTGGCCTTCTGGAACATGGAGTCCGAACGGCACCCGATGCACCTCGGCGCACTCGGCGTGTTCACCGCACACTCGCCCACCGCCGGAGCCCACGCCGCCGACCTGCTCGCCGCGCGCGCCGCCGCCGTGCCCGGTCTGCGCATGCGCATCCGGGACATCTGGCAGCCCCTCGCCTTCGGCGGCGCCGCCCGGGAGACCGATCCGGACTTCGACCCGCTCAACCACGTACGGCTGCACGCCCCGACGGCCGACTTCCAGGAGGCCGCGGGACGGCTGATGGAACGCCCGCTGGAGCGCGGCCGGCCGCCGTGGGAGGCGCACGTCCTGCCCGGCGAGGACGGCGTGTCCTTCGCCGTGCTGTTCAAGTTCCACCACGCCCTCGCCGACGGACTGCGCGCGCTCAAGCTCGCGGCCGGCGTCCTGGACCCGGTGGACCTGCCCGAGCGCGGCCCCCGTGCCATCGAGCCGCCGCGCAACCTGCTCTCCGACGTGCGCCGGCTGCCCGGACTCGTCCCCGAACTGGTCAAGGGCACCCTCTCCGACGTGGGCCGGGCCCTCGACATCGGCGCCTCCCTGGCCCGCTCGACCCTGGGCATGCGCCCCTCGTCCGCGCTGACCTCCGCGCCCAGCGGTACCCGTCGCACGGCCGGGGTCGTCCTGGACATCGACGACGTCCACCGGGTCCGCAAGAGCGCCGGCGGCACCGTCAACGACGTCCTCATCGCCGTCGTCGCCGGCGCGCTGCGCCGCTGGCTGGACGAACGCGGCGACGGCAGCGAGGGCGTCGCGCCCCGCGCCCTCATCCCCGTCTCCCGGCGCCGCCCGCGCGCCGCCCACCCACAGGGCAACCGGCTCTCCGGGTACCTGATACGGCTTCCGGTGGACGACCCCGATCCGCTCCGCCGGCTCGACACCGTGCGTACGGCGATGGTCCGCAACAAGGACGCGGGCCCCAACCGGGGCGCCGGGGCCGTCGCCCTGCTCGCCGACCATGTGCCCGCACTCGGACACCGGCTCGGCGGGCCGCTGGTCGGCCAGGCCGCGCGGCTCTGGTTCGACATCCTCGTCACCAGCGTGCCGCTGCCCGGGCTCGGGCTGAAGCTCGGCGGGAACCAGCTCGCCGAGGTCTACCCCTTCGCCCCGCTCGCCCCCGGTCAGTCCCTGGCGGTCGCGATCTCCACGTATCGCGGCCGCGTGCACTACGGGCTCGTTGCCGACGCGCGGGCCGTGCCGGACCTCGATGTGTTCGCGCGGGCGGTGTCGGACGAGGTGGAGATGCTGCTGTCCGTCTGCGAGGCCTGAACACCACCCGGCCTTCGGCCGGGCCCGGTTTCCCACCCGCACCACCCGTGCGGCTTTCGTCGCCGGGTGCGGGTGGCCCCGGTGGGGCGGATGCGCCGTCGGCGGCTGACGGGTCTGCTGTGGTGTGTGTGACCGATGGGGCCGTAGTGGTGTGGTCCTCGGGCCCGGTGAAGCCCGGTGTGTGGGAGCGGTTTGGCGGGTGGGCCCCGTGCTCCGTAAAATTCCCCGTTCGAAAGCGGGCGCGAGTCGGAGCGCTGCGCGGGTGATCAGGGAAGCGGCAGCGCGATGACGGTGACAGAGGACGGCCCGACGGCCATGGACGAGGTCGAGTACGGCCCCGGCATCGACCCTGAGCGCCTGGCCGTATGCCTCAGCGTGCTAGAGGAGCTCGACAAGCTGGAGGTCGACCACCCCGACGCCATCACGGTGCGCCGGGCCACGGCCGGCATCTACCGCACGGTCAAGCAGCGCCGCCGCCAGGAGCGCCGCGCCGCCAAGACCGCCCACGACAAGGCGGTCACCGAGGCCACCGCGACCGGCTCCGCCCAGCGCATCGACGACGAGACCGAGGGCATCCTGCCGTCGTCGGTCACCGAGGCCGGGAAGATCGCCGGGATACTCCAGCGCCCGCGCTCCTGCTACACCTGCAAGACGCGGTACGTGGAAGTCGACTACTTCTACCACCAGCTCTGTCCGGACTGCGCGGGTCTGAACCGGACCAAGCGCGACGCCCGCGCCGACCTGACCGGCAAGCGCGCCCTGCTCACCGGCGGCCGCGCCAAGATCGGCATGTACATCGCGCTGCGCCTGCTGCGCGACGGCGCGCACACGACCATCACCACGCGCTTCCCCAAGGACGCCATCCGCCGGTTCAAGGCGATGGAGGACTCGGCGGACTGGATGCACCGGCTGGAGGTCGTCGGCATCGACCTGCGCGACCCGGCGCAGGCCGTGGCCCTGGCCGAGCGGGTCGCCGAGGCGGGTCCGCTCGACATCCTGATCAACAACGCGACGCAGACCGTACGCCGCCTGCCCACCGCGTACGCCGCCCTGGTCGAGGGCGAGAGCGCCCCGCTGCCCGCCGGTGAGCTGCCCGCCCACCACGTCATCGGCGCCTTCAACTCCGGCGCCGTGGACGGCATCGCCGCACTGCCCCTCGGCACCAGCGGCCTGGACGCGCAGAAGGTCGCCGACCTCGCGCTGGTCGCGGGCAACGCCAGCGTCGCCCGGCACCTCGACGGCACCGCCATCGACGCGGGCGGCCTCGTCCCCGACGTCGTCGACACCAACACCTGGGTGCAGACCATCGACCAGATCTCGCCGGTCGAGCTGCTGGAGACCCAGCTGTGCAACTACACGTCGCCGTTCATCCTGATCAGCGCCCTGCGCCCGGCGATGGCGGACGCCGCGAAGAAGGCCACCAGCGGCCGTTCCTACGTCGTCAACGTCTCGGCGATGGAAGGGGTCTTCGGCCGCGGCTACAAGGGCGCCGGACACCCGAACACCAACGCCGCGAAGGCCGCCATGAACATGGTCACGCGGACGAGCGCCCAGGAGATGTTCGAGACCGACGGCATCCTCATGACCTCCGTCGACACCGGCTGGATCACCGACGAGCGTCCCCACTACGACAAGCTGCGCCTGGCGGAGGCCGGCTTCCACGCGCCGCTCGACCTGGTGGACGGCGCGGCCCGCGTCTACGACCCTGTCGTGCGCGGCGAGCAGGGCGAGGACGTGTACGGCGTCTTCCTGAAGGACTACGTGCCCGGCAAGTGGTGAACCGGGGGCGGGAAACCGGTGGCCCGTCGGGCCACCGGTGATCTAGCCTCCAAGAGTCGTGCCGGGGTGCCCGGTGCGCAGGCGACGCGTTCTTCGTGGTTGAACTCCCATTGCAGGCCCCAGAGGGCCTGTGGCCCTTCGGGGGCCGGCTCGCGTCGCCGTCTAGACCTCGGGCACCCGGCGCAGACGTTCGTGCACGGCGTACACCCCCGCCCCGGAAGCGGCCCGCACCCGCGTCCCGCCGTCCACCAGCAGATCGGCGCCCGTGATCCAGTCGGCCGCGTCCGAGACCAGCCACACCACGGCCCGTGCCACGTCCTGCGGCTCCCCGATCCGCCCGAGCGGCAGCCCCGCGGCCACCTCCGCCTCGCCCGGCTCCCACACGAACCGCGCCATCTCGGTGCGGACGAGCCCGGGGGAGACCGAGTTGACCCGTACCCGGGGCGCGAGTTCGCCCGCGAGCTGCCGGGTGAGATGCAGCAGGGCCGCCTTGGTGGTGCCGTAGGCGCCGACGTGCGGCCCCACATGCCCGGCACCCTCCGTGCACACGTTGACGACGGCTCCGCCGTGCTCCCGCATCCACCCGCGCCAGGCGCACTGCACCAGCCGCAGCGGCGCCTCGACGTTGACCGCGAACGCCTCCCGCCAGGCCGCCGCTCCGGCCTCCATCAGCGGCCCGTACGGCCGGTTGGTCGCCGCGTTGTTGACGAGGACGTCCAGCCGCCCGAACTCGCGCAGCGCGAGATCCGTCAGCTCCTCGGGATGCCCCGCATCGGCCACGCTCCCGGCCAGCCCGATCCCGCCCAGCTCGGCGGCCGTGCGCCGCACCTCGCCGGCGTCCCGCGCGGTCACGCAGACCAGCGCACCGGCCGCGGCGAGAGCCTCGGCGACGGCACGCCCGATCCCACGCGTCCCGCCGGTGACGACTGCCGCCCTGCCCCTGAGCCCGTACGTCGAGGTCATCGCCGTACCGTCTCATGACGGTCTGTCAGAAACCAGGGGTGCGCGCGCCCGAAGGGGCGCGGGGCTGTGCCGATGTGCGGCTTGGCCGCGTGGGCGCGACCAGCCACGACGGCGCCGCAGACAAACGACGTCACCGCGCGGCACCTCCAGCGGAGCGCTAAGCGCCGAGCCGCGAATGCCGGGCCGCGACCAGCTCCAGTACGGTGCGCCAGTCCTCCAGCACCCCGGCGTCGAAGCCCGCGGTGCGGCCCTCCTCGGCGGCCTGGCGCAGCCGCAGCAGATCGTCGTCGGCGGGTCCGGTGGGGTGGGAGTACCCGCGCACCAGGCGGAACACCCGCTCGCCGAGCAGCGGGCGCACCGCGGCGGCCGCGCCGCGGGCCCGCCCGGCCTCGTCGCCCGGGCTCGGCACCGGTCCGATGCCGTGCACCAGCCCCGCCACCTGGAGCTCCTTGTCGGCAGGACGGCTGCGGCGCAGCAGCGCGGCGGTTCGCAGCGCGTCCTGGTGCCGGCCGGCGTACAGCAGATCCATCAGCTCCTCGACACTGCGCAGCTCCATGCGTCAGTCCTTCCGGGAGACGGCCGTTGCCCTCCGCCAGCAGATCATGGCGACCTTGCGACCCGGCCAACGGCACCTGAACTGCGCCGCATGTCCGCCGAGTGGGTGAATCCCACCGGCGGGCGGGTGATGCGCGATGTGACAAATAGCGGCATATTGAGGGGCATTGGAGGGCAATCGACTTCCGATAGTTACACCTTGTTTGCACTCCCTATCGAGCGGACCCTCGCTCATTTGGTTAACCTGGAGGGCATGGACAGCAATACGGGGTCCCACCCACACCCCTGGTCCGAACCGGCGCCACCGCGTCCGACTGGCCTTCCATTCAGACCCGAGCGGGCGACGAGCATCGGAGCGCAAGCTGTCCGGTATGCCCCGAGGGTGACCCGACACATAAGGAGTGCGCGGTGACATCGGAGAAGACGAATCGCGACGAACGCCCCAAGGAACGCACGGAGCGCGGCCGCCGGCGGCCCGGAGAACTGGGCAGCCTCGACGTGTGGGCCCGCTCCGCCCCGATCCGCCTCGCGGGTTACGAGGACGACCTCGCCGAACCCCACATCCTGCCCAGCGTCGACTGACCCTCCGGGCCGGTTCGCCGCGATCGCCGCACGCATGGGCGTGGCAGACTCACGCCCATGCTGATCAGAGAAGCCGCGGCCGAGGACTGGCCGCACATCTGGCCTTTCTGGCACCGGATCGTCGCCGCCGCCGAGACCTACGCCTGGGACCCCGACACCTCCGAGCAGGCGGCCCGCGCCCTGTGGATGAGCCCGGCCAAGCGCGTCTACGTGGCCGAGGACCCCACCGGCGCCGTGGTCGGCTCGGCCTACCTCACCCCGAACTACGGCGGCCCCGCCGCGGGCGTCGCCAACGCGGGCTTCATGGTCGACCCCGACCACACCGGCCAGGGCATCGGCCGAGCCCTCGCCGAACACATCCTGGCCGAGGCGAAGACCCACGGCTACCACGCGATGGTCTTCAACGCCGTGGTGGAGACGAACCCCGCGGTCGGCCTGTGGCAGTCCCTCGGCTTCAGCATCCTCGCCACGATCCCGCAGGCGTTCGACCATCCCCGCCGGGGCAGGGTGGGGCTGCACATCATGTACAAGGCGCTCGACCAGCCGGGGAAGCGATCGTGACGCCCGGGCCGGGCGGTGTCATCCTCCGGGACCGCCGCGACGGGCGTGAGGTCCGCTACGCCTGATCCGCCAGGGGTGCCGTCCGCTGCCACGGGTGCAGGCTCTCCAGCTGCTCCGCCAACGTCAGGAGGTCTTCCTCCGTGCCCGGGCGGCCCACCAGTTGGACGGCGCAGGGGGCGCCGGAGGGGAGGGTACCGAGGGGGATCGACATCGCGGGCCAGCCCGTCAGGTTCCAGGGCGGGGTGAAGGGGGAGTAGGCGGAGTTGGCCGCGATGTTGCGCAGCCAGCCGCGCTTGTGCCAGGGGGCGGCCTTGGGGGAGCGGCGGGCCAGGGTCGGCGTGAGCAGGACGTCGTGCTCGGTGAAGAAGGGGGTCAGCCGGGCGCGGAGGCGTTCGCGCTGGTCGCCGGTGCGGACCGAGGCGAGGAAGCGGCGGCCCACGGCCGCGTGCACCCGGGTGCGCCGGGCCAGCCGCGCCGGGTCGAGGCCCTCCGCGTCCACCGCCGTACCCGCCGTCCAGTGCTGGAGCGAAGTGATGCTGAGCGAGAGCGGGTAGGGCGGCTCGGCCCGCCGGACCCGGTGCCCGGCCTTGGCCAGCACTTCGGCCGCCTGCCGGACCGCGGTCGTATACGGCTTGCTCACGCTCACCCCGGCGAGCGGGCTGCGCAGGGCGACGGCGATCCTGAGCGGTGTCCGCTCCTCGCGTCGTACGAACTCGGCGTCCGCGAGGACCGACAGCATCAGCCGCAGATCCTCGACCGTCGTGGCCAGCGGACCGTTCTCCGACATCCCGAACCAGTCGCCGTTGCCGATCCCGGCCGGCACCACGCCGTGCCCCGGCTTCAGCGTGACCAGCCCGCAGTTGGCCGCCGGGATGCGCAGCGAGCCCATCCCGTCGTTGCCGAGCGCGATCGGCACCAGGCCCGCCGCCACCGCGGCCGCGCTGCCGCCGGACGAGCCGCCCGCGCTGCGGGAGGTGTCCCACGGATTGCGGGCGATGCCGAACACGCCCTCGGTGGTGCCGAAGACGCACAGCTCGGGCACGTTCGTCAGACCCACGACCACCGCACCGGCCGCGCGCAGCCGGGCCACCGTCACATGGTCCTCGCCGGCCGGGGTGTCCGGGGTCGCGGCCGAGCCGTCGCGGTGGGACTCGCCGCGCACCGCCAGGTTGTCCTTCACTGCCACCGGCACACCGGCTAGCGGCAGTTCGGCCAGATCGGCACGGGACGCCACCGCGTCCGCCTCCGCGAGCGCGGCCTCCGCCCGTACCTTCCGGAACGCTCCGATCCGGCCGTCCAGCCGCTCGATTCGCGCGAGGTGCTCCGCCACCACCTCCCGTGGCGTGACCTCCTTCGCGCGTACGGCGGCGGCGATCTCGGCGGCGGTCCGGCCGGCCCAGCTGCTCACGGGCGCTCCTCGGCTACTCGTCGGTATCAATCAGCGTGTGTAGGGAGAACTGTGCACGGTCGGGGGCTGCACGTCGAGGGGGCGAAGTCCGCCAGCGGAGTGGCGCCTCACGGGGAGACAGGGCGCTCGAAGAAGGTCTCGAGCACCACGGTGGCCTGCGTGCCGCTGACTCCCTCGATCGCGTAGATACGGCGCAGCACGTCCTGGAGTTGCTGCGTGGTGGAGGTCCTGACCTTGACCAGGACCGAGGCGCTTCCGGCGATCACATGTGCTTCCTCTATCTCCGGAATGGCGGCGAACCGGTCACCGGAGTCGCCCACCCACCGGGTCGAGTCCACCATCACGAAGGCGAGCACGTTCCGCCCGATGGCAGCGGGATCGACCTCGGCGGCCGTCCGGCGGATGACCCCGCGCTCCCGGAGCTTGCGCACGCGTTCGTGGGTGGCCCCCGCGGACAGTCCGACGGCCTCGCCCAGCGCCGTATACGGCCTGGTGGCGTCCTCCTGGAGGAGGGCGAGCAACTGCCGATCGACTTCGTCCACGGCATCTCCTTCGGTAAAGAGCTTGATCTGCCGAACCTCATTCTGCATAGTTCTGATTCGGCAGATCAACATTCGGATCGATGGTGAGGGTGACGGCATGCCCGGCGAGCGACCGCAGTTGTACGAGACCCTCGATGACCGGTTCCGCACGGGCAGGTGTCAGGCGGGCGACTCGAAGCTGGAGGTCCTCTTCGAGGGCTGCCGCTGGGCCGAGGGCCCCGTCTACGTCCCGGCCGGGCGGTACCTGGTCTGGAGCGACATCCCCAACGACCGCCTGCTGCGCTGGGACGAGACCACCGGCAAGGTCGGCGTCTTCCGCTCACCGGCCGGCCACCCCAACGGCAACACCCTGGACAACCAGGGCCGCCTGATCACCTGCGAGCAGGGCAACCGCCGCGTCACCCGCACCGAGCACGACGGCTCGGTCACCGTGATCGCCGACCGCTTCCAGGGCCAGAGGCTCAACAGCCCGAACGACGCCGCGGTGCGCTCCGACGGCTCGATCTGGTTCTCCGACCCCGACTTCGGGATCATCACCGACTACGAGGGCCACCGCGCCGAGAGCGAGATCGGCGCCTGCAACGTCTACCGCGTGGACCCGGGCACCGGCGAGGTACGGCTGGTCGCCGACGGTTTCCGCGGCCCCAACGGCCTCGTCTTCTCGCCGGACGAGCGCCGGCTGTACGTCTCGGACAGCAGGGCCAACCACATCCGCGTCTTCGACGTCCAAGGCGACGGCACCCTGACCGGGGGCGAGGTCTTCGCCGAGTGCGGGATCGGCAACTTCGACAACATCCGCTTCGACGACGCGGGCCGGCTCTGGGCCGCCGCCATGGACGGCGGTGTGCACTGCTACGACCCGGGCGGCACGCTTCTCGGCCGCCTGCTGGTCCCCGACTCCGTCGCCAACATCCGCTTCGGCGGCGCCAAGCGGAACCGCATGTTCATCGCCGCCGACACCGCCCTCTACTCCCTCGTCATGTCGGTCACCGGCACACCACCGCTGCCGACCGCGATCCACGCGTCCTGATCCGCCCCCCTCAGAAGCCGGGAGTAACCGTGACCGGTCCGGCGCCCATATCCCCGTCCGTGCAGCGGGAGATCGCCCGGGACCGATCGAGCGGTGGATGGCCTTCCTCGCCATGCGGCTGCCGTACGGCACCCAGGCCGACGAGCGGGATGCGTGGCCGGCGCTGGAGTCATCCGGCCCGACCGGGTCCTGACCGTCGACGTGAAGCCCGCCGGCGACGCCGCGCTGGAGGCGGTGCCTGCCGGCAGCCTGGTCTTCCGCGACGCGCACCACCGGGACTTCGTGCACGGCAATATCAAGGTCCGGCAGCGCGTGATCGCCCAGGACGCGACCTGAAACGCCGGCAGGCCGCCGCACCGAGCACAAGCGCCGGCTGCCGATCGCTCCCTGAAGGAGCCGCAGCTCACCAATACATGAGCGCGATCGAGCCGCTGCCCCAGGTGGAGTACAGGCGGGCCCGAGCCACGTAGTTGTGGTCCTTGAGGAGTTTGACCGTGAGGCGGCCGTTGCGGTCCTGTCCGCTGTCGTCGTCGGCGGTGACGAACCGAAGCTCGCCGTCGACGCGCTCGAACAGGGCCAGGACGACGTCGCTGTTGCCGAACGTGCCGATCTCGTAGCTGCGGGTCTCCGTCGGAGCGATCTCGAAGTCGGCCTGTTCCCCGGTGGCGAGCTGCAGCGGGGTCGACTGGAACGCCTCGAGCCGGGCCGGCTGGGCGGCGAGCGGCGGGTACCACTGCAGGACGCGCTCCTTGTCCACCGCGGACAGGCTCAGTGTCTCGGGGATGCCGTTGCGGTAGGCCTCGGGGCGCACGATCAGTCCGGGTCCGAAGCTGTACTCCATGATGGAGTGGACATCCCATTCGGAGCCCGTGACCTCGTCCTTCGACAGCTTGCGCAGGATGTTCTCGAACGTGACCTCGTGCGGCCAGTTGTTGGGCGGTCCGCCGAGTTCCTGGTAGACCCCATCCGTGTTCCACTCGATGCCCGCGAACGGGTTCTGGTGCTCGTGGGCGAAGCCGATCGCGTGTCCGGTCTCGTGCAGCGCGGTGGCCTTGCCGTAGGGGGTGGTCAGGTCCCAGCCGAAGGTCATGGTGGCTTCGTTCGTGCCGATGAGCAGATTGTCCCGGCCGACGTACGACGCGGAGCCGTCGCGCTCCCGGAACGCGATACGGATCTCGGACTCGGTGGGATCGGCCACTTCCACGAACTCCAGCCCGATCCCGAGGTGCTTCCAGGCCTGGAAGGCGTGCCGGACCTCCTCCAGCTGCTCCGGGCCTCCGATGTCACCGCCCTGGTCGAGGAAGGCGTAGTGCAGGACCGTGCCGTTGATCCACTTGGCGCGGACCAGCAGGATCGCCCTCGACCGGCCCGGGCTGAGGTCCGGGCGCAACACGGGCTGGGTCTGGGGTGGTTGGACGCAGTAGCGAGGCGTGATCGTCCCGGTCGCGGACGGCGCGTTCATGACGGCTCCCCTTCATGTGCGTGTCTGTCACCACGAGGGCGAACGCGCACCCAGCCGTCGGCCGGCGGCCGGGCGAAGAAGGAGGACGGCGGCAGGATTCCGATCGCCACCACGGTGCTACGGTTCCTGGGGAAAAGCCCGGCCTGGATATCTCCAGCATCTTTCCGAACGCGAAGTTCCGCAAGTGTCGAATGGTTAGATACCGTAGGAAACCGGGCGGTTGAATGGTGAAGCACCGCCCTCTCGTGCCGTGCGCGCACTCCCCGTACTGCCCCGCCCCGTGAGCCGCGGCACCGGCACCCCCACCGCCCGCGCCGCCTCCCCGTCCAGCAGCGCCATCAGCTCGCGTGCCGCCGTGCGCCCGAACTCGGCGCTGTCCCGGGACAGGGCGGACAGCCGGGGAGTGACCATGCGGCACAGAGCCGAGTCCTCCCAGGACACGACCGACACATCCTGCGGGACGCGGAAACCGAGGTCGGCGGCCGCCGCGAGACCGGCCACGGCCATCACGTCGTTGTCGTAGATCAGCGCGGTCGGGGGAGGGGAGCCGCCGAGCCCGCCGAGCACCCGGCGGGTCACGGCGGCGCCCTCCGTGTCGGAGTAGTCGGTGGTCACCGAGCGGACCTCGGTGAGGCCGCGGCGCCCCGCTTCCGCGCGCAGCGTGGCGATACGACGCCGGGTGTGCGCCAGGGTGGGGAGGCCCGCGATGTGGACGATCCGCCGGTGGCCCAGCGCCGTCAGCTCGTCGACCACGGACGCCATCGCGCCGGCGTCGTCCGCCCACACCGTGGACAGGCCGGCGTGGCGCACGTCGGGGGCGCCGCCGATGACCACGGCGGGCAGGCCCAGTTCGTCCAGCAGGTCGGGGCGTGGGTCCTCGGCGCGCGGGTCGACCACCAGGACGCCGTCCACCCGGTGCTCCGCCCACCAGCGCCGATAGACCACGCACT
This sequence comes from Streptomyces sp. NPDC001410, assembly GCF_042895235.1. Taxonomy (NCBI): domain Bacteria; kingdom Bacillati; phylum Actinomycetota; class Actinomycetes; order Kitasatosporales; family Streptomycetaceae; genus Streptomyces; species Streptomyces sp. NPDC001410. Next base: position 449,571 of record NZ_JBIAWE010000001.1, on the reverse strand, counting down.
CGTCGGCCACGTCCTGAGCCACCTGGAAAAGCAGGCCCAGATGGCGTTCGGCGAGCACTTCCTGGATGCCGGAGACGAGTTGCAGGAAGAAGGAGTCGACGCCCAGCGTGTCCGCCGGTCGGGCCAGGACGAAGCCGACCGTGGCCGCTCCCTCGCCGGAGAGGGCGCGGGCCGCCGTGCTGGGGCGCCAGCCGAGCTGCTCGGCGACCCGGCGGACCCGGGCGCGGGTGGTCTCGGAGACACCGGAGCGGCCGTTGAGGGCGAAGGAGACCGCGCTCTCGGAGACTCCGGCGCGGCGCGCGATGTCCTTCATCGTCGGTCGGCGCGCGGGTGATCGTTTCTCCGGCAACGCTGGGCCCTCCATTCCGTGCGGTCCGGTCCCGGCCAACTGCTAATGCGCTTGAGCGCACTTACCCTAAAGCGCATTAGCGACCGGCGGCAATAGGTCCAACGCACCGCTGTGAGCAGGGGTTTTGAGTCACTAATGACTTTAGCTGGGTCGAATCCATTGACTCCTCACGGAATCGCTGGGCACAGTCTGGCCCGGCACCTTCGGCCCCATCCCCCTGCATCCCGCTGCATCCCCCTGCAAAGGAGCCCAGCCGCCGTGCGCATCTCCCGCAGAACCTTCGCCGCCGCTGCCGTCGCCCTCGTCCTGCCGCTGAGTGCCTGCGGCTCGGGAGGGGACGACGGCGGCTCGACCGACGCCTCGGGCAAGGTCGAGGGCGACATCACCTTCCAGACCTGGAACCTGCGCGCCAACTTCAAGCCGTACTTCGAGGGCTTGATCGCGGACTTCGAGAAGAAGTACCCCGGCACCCATGTGAAGTGGATCGACCAGCCCGCCGAGGGCTACGCCGACAAGATCAGCGCCGACGCGGCCGGCGGCACCCTGCCGGACGTCGTCAACGTCTCCCCGGACCTGGTCGCCCCGCTCGCCAAGGCGGGCCTCGCCCTCGACCTCGACAAGGCTGCGGGCAAGTACACATCCGAATACCTGGACGGGGCCTGGGCCAGCCACCAGGTCCCGGGCCTGAACGGCACCTTCGCCTTCCCGTGGTACCTGAACACCGGCCCGCTCTTCTACAACAAGTCCCTGTTCGAGAAGGCCGGACTCGACCCCAGCACCCCGCCGAAGACCTACGACGAACTCTTCGCCGACGCCCTGCAGATGGCGAAGAAGAGCGACGGCAAGGTCGCCACGCTCGCCAACGTGCCCACCGTCGAGGACTTCGGCCGGTACGGTGTCCAGCTGATGAACAAGGAGGGGACCGGGTTCGCCTTCAACGACACCAAGGGAGTCGAACTTCTCAGCAAGTACAAGGAGTTGTACGACGCCAAGGCCCTCGACCCGCAGGCCCTGACCGCCACTCCGGAATCCTCCGGCAAGAAGTTCCTCACCGAGGCCGTCGCCATGAACCCCGGCAGCGCACTCGACCTCGGCAACTTCAAGAAGCAGGCCCCGAACCTGTACAAGAACATCGGCATCACCGACCAGATCACCAGCACCGGGCACGTCAACATGTACGTGATGGGCGTGATGGTCAACTCCCGCACCAAGCACACCCCGGCCGCGGTCGCCTTCGCGCACTTCGTCACCGACGCGCAGAACCAGATGTCCTTCGCCAAGAAGGTCGCCATCTTCCCGAGCACCGCGGGCTCCCTCGACGACCCGTACTTCATCAAGGAGGACGGCACCGACGAGACACGCGTCCGCATCGCCGCCGCCAAGTCCCTGAAGAACGCGGTCAATTACACGCCGGTGCTGTTCAGCGAGCAGATGAAGACCGCGCTGCGCAACGAGGTCGCCAAGGCCCTACAGGGCAAGGAGAGCCCCAAGACGGCTCTTGACAACGCTGTCAAGGCCTGCGACCAGCTCCTGAAGCAGCAGGGCTGAACCGGTATGGCCACTCCCACCGCGCCGCCCCGGGTGCGGCGGCAACTGCCCACCAGCCCCTGGCTGCTCGCCGCCCCGGGACTGCTCGTCACGGGCGCCTTCGTGCTGTACCCGTTCGTGTCCACCGTGGTGAACTCCTTCACCGACCGCCGCACCCTGATCCCGGGCCGTTTCGTCGGACTCGCCAACTTCCGCGAGCTGCTCCACGACGACATGTTCTGGACCGGCCTGCGCAACAGCACGCTGTACGTCGTCGGGGTCGTACCGGCCCTGGTGGTCCTGCCGCTGCTGCTCGCGCTGCTGGTGCAGAAGAACATCCCCGGCATCACCTTCTTCCGGTCCGCCTTCTACACCCCGGTCGTCGCCTCCATCGTGGTCGTCGGGCTGATCTGGGTGTGGCTGCTGGACGAACGCGGCCTGGTCAACTCCCTGCTGGAGACGGTGGGGATCGGGCGGGTCGGCTTCCTGAGTGACCAGTGGCTGCTCCTGCTGAGCGCCATGGCCGTGACGGTGTGGAAGGGCCTCGGCTACTACATGATCATTTATCTGGCCGCGCTGGCGAACGTACCGCGCGAGCTGCACGAGGCCGCAGCCGTGGACGGCGCCGGACCGGTCCGCCGCTTCCTCACGGTCACCGTGCCCGCCGTGCGCTCCACCATGGTGCTGGTCGCCGCGCTCTCCTCGGTCGCCGCGTTCAAGGTGTTCTCCGAGGTGTACCTGATGGCCGGCCCGAGCGGCGGCCCGGCCGGCGAGGACACCACCCTCGTCATGCTCGTCCAGCGCACCGGCACCGGCCTGACCGGCCGCGTCGGCTACGCCTCCGCCCTCTCCGTCGTCGTGTTCGTCGTCACCGTCGCCCTGATGCTGCTCGTCCTGCGCGCCGACCGGAGGGAGGAGACATGAGCGTCCTGGAGAAGGTACGACCCCGCCAGGAGCCCGCCGTCCGCGAGCCGCGCGTCACCGACGAGCACGGCCGCCGCATCCGGGCGTGGGAACTGGTCCTGCGCTACGCGCTGCTGCTCGCCGTGCTGGCGCTCACCGTCGGCCCGTTCCTGTGGCAGCTGTCCACGTCCCTCAAGGGCCCCACCGAGGACATCTTCAGCTCGCCGCCGAAGTTCCTGCCCGGCCGTCCCACCCTGCACAACTACGAGCGGGTCTCCCGCACCATCCCCGTGTGGGACTACGCCCTGAACTCGCTGAAGGTCGCGAGCGCGAGCGTGGTGACCAACTGCGTGGGCTCGGCACTCGCCGGGTACGCCCTGGCCCGGCTGCGCTACCGCGGCCGGGGCGTGGCCACGCTGGCCTTCGTGCTGGCGATGCTCGTGCCCGTGGAGGGCATCATCATCGCCCAGTTCACGACCATGCGGGAACTCGGCCTGAACAACACGCTCATCGGCGTCGTCCTGCCCGGTTCCATCGGAGCCATGAACGTGCTGCTGATGCGCAACGCCTTCCGGAACCTGCCGTACGAGATCGAGGAGGCCGCCTACGTCGACGGCGCCGACGTCTGGCAGCGGTTCTGGCGCATCGCGCTGCCGTCGGTGAAGGGCACCCTCGCCGTCGTCGCGATCTTCGCCTTCATGGGCGCCTGGGACGACTTCCTGTGGCCGCTGATCGTGCTCAGCGACCCCGACAAGTTCACCCTGACCATCGGCCTCAATTATCTGCACGGCACCTTCGCGGGCGACGAACGCCTGGTCGCCGCCGGCACCGTCATCGCCGTGGCCCCGCTCATCGCCCTCTTCGCCTGCCTCCAGCGGTACTTCTTCCGCGGGGTCGGCGAGGGCGCCGTCAAGGGCTGAGTCACGTACCCGGCCGAGTCCCGTATCCCTGCCGAGTCCCGTACCCCCGCAAGGACACACCGCATGCCTCCTGCCGTGCGCTTCGGCGTCAACTACACGCCCAGCGAAGGGTGGTTCCATCACTGGCTCGACTTCGACCTCGACTCCGTACGCGCCGACCTCGACGCGATCGCCGCCCTCGGCCTGGACCACATCCGGGTCTTCCCGCTGTGGCCCTACTTCCAGCCGAACCGCACCCTGATCCGCCCGCGCGCCGTGGAGGACCTGGTACGACTGGTCGACGCGGCGGGCGAACGCGGCCTTGACGTCAACGTGGACGGGCTGCAAGGGCACTTGAGCAGCTTCGACTTCCTGCCCGCCTGGACCCGCACCTGGCACCGGCGCAACCTCTTCACCGACCCGGACGTCGTCGACGGCCAGGCCGCCTACCTGCGCATCCTCGCCACCGCCCTCGCCGACCGGCCCCACTTCATCGGCATGACCATCGGCAACGAGGTCAACCAGTTCGCCGCCCCACCCCACCCCGACCCCGACCGGATCACGGCCGAGGACGCCGAGCGCTGGCTGACCCGGCTGCTCGCCGCCTGCGCCGAGGGCGCCCCGGACCGGCCGCACCTGCACGCCTCGTACGACGCCGCCTGGTACCAGGACGACCAGCCCTTCACCCCCGGCCACTCGGCCCGCCTCGGCGCCCTCACCGCCGTGCACTCCTGGGTGTTCAACGGCACCGCCCAGCGCCACGGCCGTACCTCCGTACCGGCCGAGCACCACGCGGCCTACCTGGTCGAGTTGAGCAAGGCCTGGGCCGCGGAACCGCACCGGCCCGTGTGGCTCCAGGAGGTCGGCGCACCGGCGCCCCTCGTCCCCGCCGAGCACGCGGCCGCCTTCACCGAGGCGACCGTGGAGAACGTGCTGGACTGCCCCGACCTGTGGGGCGTCACCTGGTGGTGCTCGTACGACGTCTCCCGCGAACTGGCCGACTTTCCCGAACTCGAATACGGCCTCGGGCTGTTCACCAACGACCGGCGGCCCAAGGACACCGCGCGCGTACTGGCCGACGCGGCACGTGCCCACCGTGCGCCCCCCGCCGTGCGCGGTACCGCCCTCGTCGTGCCCGACGACCCGGCCCACCGCTCCCGCTGCGCCCCCGGCGGGCCCGTCTTCGACGCCTTCTTCCGGCTCGTCGCCGACGGAGCCCGCCCCACCACCGTCCTGGACACCCGCGCGGACGACAAGGAACACCTCGCCGCCCGCGGCATCACCGAAGTCGTCAGTCCCGACCAGGTACTCCCCACCCCACAAGGAGGAACTTGCTCGTGAACCCCACCAGACGCACCGTCCTGATCGCCGGGGCCGCCGCGGCCCTGTTGCCCACGCCCGCCCTTGCGGTCCCTCGTCCCAAGGCGGCCGCCACCCCGCCGTACGCCTCGTACTGGTACCCGGACTCCCTGCCCTCGGGCAGCCCCGGCGCCGGTATCACCTGGCGGAGCCTGAAGGCCTGGCGTGCGGCCGACGATCCCGATCTCGCCTTCAACGCGGCGTCCGTGCCGCTCGCCGCCCGCTTCACCCCGACCCCGGCGAACACCACCGCCCGCTCGGGCCAGGCCCGCATCCAGTCCCTGGTCTCCTTCGGGCCGACCTCCAGCAACCCCTCGCAGGGATCGGCCACCGCCGACTACTACGCCCTCACCCACTGGGCCTACGTCGACGAGCTGGTGTTCTGGGGCGGCTCGGCGGGCGAGGGGCTGATCCTGGCGCCGAACGCGCCGATCGTGGACGCGGCCCACCGGCACGGCGTGCCCGTCCTCGGCAATATCTTCCTGCCGCCCACGGCCTATGGCGGCCGGCTGCAGTGGACCCGCGACCTCGTCCAGAAGGACTCCTCCGGGCACTACCCGCTCGCCGCGCAACTCGTCGCGGTGGCGGCGGCGTACGGCTTCGACGGCTGGTTCGTGAATGCCGAGACCGGCGGCGGGAACACCGCGCTCGGCACCGCCATGCTCGGGTTCGTGAAGGAGCTGAAGGCGCTCGCGGCGGCCAAGGGGCAGCGGATGACCTGGTACGACGCGATGACCGTGAACGGGACGGTCAGCTGGCAGGGCGCGCTGAACAGCCAGAACGAGGCCTTCTTCCAGACCGCCGACGACATGTTCGTCGACTTCCGGTGGAGCGCGGCGACCCTGGCCTCCTCGGGGACCAAGGCGGTTCAACTGGGCCGTAGCCGCTACGAGTTGTGGGCGGGTGTCGACGTCGAGTCGAACGGGTCCGGCTCGTCGGTGAACTGGGACGCCATCGTGCCGACCGGGAAGGCACACGTCACCTCGATCGGCTTCTACCGGCCCGAATGGACCCGCAACCACCTGCCCGCCGGGCAACGCGCCCCGGAGGACTTCCACGCGGCCGACGACCGGTTCTGGACCGGGCGGTCGCTCGATCCGGCGCGGCCGGACGGGACGGATCCGTGGCGGGCACCCGCGGTGTCGGTGGCGGACCGGTCGACGGTGTCGTCGATGCCGTTCGCCAGCGTGTTCAACACCGGGCACGGGCTGCGGTGGTACGAGGAGGGGGCCGTCACCTCGGACGCGCCCTGGAACCACCTCGGGCTGCAGGACCGGCTGCCGTCGCGGCGGTGGGTCGTGCGGACGGCGGGGCGGCGGCCGGCGGTGTCCTTCGACTTCGCGGACGCGTGGCGGGGCGGGAGCAGCCTGCTGGTCGCTGGTGAACCGGATCAACCAGTGGTGGTGGATCTGTACGCGACCCGGCTGGCGATCGGTGTTGACACGGTTGTCGAGCTGACGCATCGGACCGACGCCGGAAGTGTGAACGTCGAGCTGGCCGTCGCCACCGCCGAACCGAGCGGCGCCGGTGCGACACCGCCGTACACCTATCTGCCGGTGAACTCGGTCAACACCGAGGGAAGCCCGGCTGTGAACTCGGTCAACACCTGGCAGACCTCGACCGTACGGCTCACCGGGCTGTCCGGCACGATCCACGCCCTCGGCGTCCGCCTCACCGCACCCGACGGCGGCGCCGTGCGCTGGCGGTTGGGCGGCCTGGCCGTACACGACACCACCCCGGCCCCGGCCGCCCCCGCCGGCCTGCGGATCACCGCGGCCTCCGGAGGCGACCTGCGCTTCGCCTGGAGCGCCGCACCCGCCCCCGTCAACGAAGCAATGGCGTCAGCCACACGCCACTACGAACTGCACCGCGTCCTGCCCGACGGCACCCGCCGCTTCCTCGGCGGTACCTGCCAGCGCGCCTACTTCGTCGCCGGCCTGCAACCCGCACCGGGAGAGGCGGCCGCACGATTCGAACTGCGCTCGGTGGGGGAGCTGTACAACGCCTCGACTCCCGTGACCGTCACCCACACCTGGTAATCACCCGGAACCCAGCAGGGAGCACCCCGCATGCATGACGACCGCAACCTGGTCGAAGCCCGCCTCCGGCGCGTCCTCGACGAACGCATCCGTCCCGCCGTGTACCCCGAGTCCGTGCCGCTGCAGGTCGCGGTCTGGCACGCGCCGGGCGAGCCCGTGCCGGTCGCGGAGGGACTGGCGGCCGAGCCCGCGCCGATCGAGGTGGGCGCCCGGTGGGGTGCTCCGTGGGGGACCAGCTGGTTCCGGGTGACCGGGACCGTGCCCGAGGCCTGGGCGGGCCGGACCGTCGAGGCCCTGCTCGACCTGGGCTTCGACGAGAACATGCCCGGCTTCCAGTGCGAGGGCCTGGTCTACCGGCCCGACGGCACCCCGGTGAAGGGCCTCAACCCGCGCAACCAGTGGGTGCGCATCGGGGCGCCCGTCGAGGGCGGCGAGGAGGTGCGCCTGCACATCGAGGCCGCCTCCAACCCGGTCATCCTCGACTACCACCCCTTCCGGCCCACCCGGCTCGGCGACAAGGACACCGCCGGGCACGAGCCGCAGTACACACTCACCCGCATGGACCTCGCCGTCCTCGACGAGACCGTGTGGCAGCTGGTGCTGGACCTCGAGGTGCTGGGCGAGCTGATGGCCGAGCTGCCGGTGGACTCCGCGCGCCGCTGGGACATCCTGCGCGCCGTCGACCGGGCTCTCGACGCCATTGACCTGCAGGATGTGGGCGGCACGGCGGCCGGGGCCCGTGCCCGGCTCACCGAGGTGCTGGCCGCCCCCGCCGTGCCGTCCGCGCACCGGATCAGCGCGGTCGGGCACGCACACATCGACTCGGCCTGGCTGTGGCCGCTGCGCGAGACCGTGCGCAAGGTGGCCCGTACGACGTCCAACATGACCGCGCTCATCGAGGACGAGCCGGAGTTCGTCTTCGCCATGTCGCAGGCGCAGCAGTGGGCGTGGGTGAAGGAGCACCGACCCGAGGTGTGGGCACGGGTGAAGAAGGCCGTGGCGGAGGGGCGGTTCGTGCCGGCCGGCGGGATGTGGGTGGAGTCGGACACCAACATGCCCGGCTCGGAGGCGATGGCCCGTCAGTTCGTGCACGGCAAGCGGTTCTTCCTCGACGAGTTCGGCATCGAGAACGAGGAGGCCTGGCTGCCCGACACCTTCGGCTTCGCGGCCGGGCTCCCGCAGATCATCAGGGCGGCCGGCTCCAAGTGGCTGCTCACCCAGAAGATCTCCTGGTCGCAGACGAACAAGTTCCCGCACCACACCTTCCAGTGGGAGGGCATCGACGGCACCCGGATCTTCACCCACTTCCCGCCCGTCGACACCTACAACTGCTCGATGAGGGGCAGCGAGATCGCCCACGCGGCACGGAACTTCAAGGACAAGGGCAGGGCCCGGCACTCGCTCGCGCCCAGCGGCTGGGGCGACGGAGGCGGCGGCACCACCCGCGAGATGGTCGCCAAGGCGGCCCGGCTCCGCGACCTCGAAGGCTCCGCGACCGTCGTCTGGGAGACACCCCGGGCGTTCTTCGAGAAGGCCGAGGCCGAATACCCCGAACCTCCCGTCTGGGTCGGCGAGCTGTACCTCGAACTGCACCGCGCCACCCTCACCAGCCAGGCCAGGACCAAGCAGGGCAACCGCCGCAGCGAACACCTCCTGCGCGAGGCCGAACTCTGGGCCGCCACGGCAGCCGTGCGCACCGGATTCCCCTACCCCTACGAGGAGTTGGACCGGATCTGGAAGACGGTCCTGCTGCACCAGTTCCACGACATCCTGCCCGGCTCGTCCATCGCCTGGGTGCACCGTGAGGCCCGGGCGACGTACGAGCGGGTCGCCGCGGAGCTGAACAGCATCGTCGAGGCGGCCCAGCGCGCGCTCGCGGGCGAGGGGGAGACGCCCCTGGTGTTCAACGCCGCCCCGCACCCGCGCGCCGGCGTCCCGGCCGGAGGCGCGGCGACGCCATGCACGAACGGCGCGACCACGCTCGCACCGCGCCCGGAGGGCGGCCACGTCCTGGACAACGGCCTGCTGCGGATCGAGATCGACGCCCAGGGCCTTGTCGTCTCCGCGTACGACATCGACGCCGACCGCGAGACCGTCGCCCCCGGCGCCGCCGCGAACCTCCTCCAGCTCCACCCCGACTTCCCGAACATGTGGGACGCCTGGGACGTGGACGAGTTCTACCGCAACACCGTCACCGACCTCATGGACGCCGACTCGGTCACGGCGGGCGAGGACGGCGCATCGGTGCGGATCGTCCGCTCCTTCGGCACCTCCCGCGTCACCCAGGTGCTCACGCTGCCGCCCCGGGAGCGGCGCCTGGTGCTGGACACCGAGGTCGACTGGCACGAGACGGAGAAGTTCCTGAAGCTGGCCTTCCCGCTCGACCTGCACGCCGAACGGTACGCGTCGGAAACCCAGTTCGGGCACTTCCACCGCCCCACCCACACCAACACCTCTTGGGAAGTGGCCAAGTTCGAGGCCTGCAACCACCGTTTCGTCCATCTGACGGAGCCGGACTGGGGCGTCGCCGTCGTCAACGACTCGACGTACGGCCACGACGTGACCCGCACGGTCCGCACCGACGCCGACCGCGGTACGACCACCACGGTGCGGGTCTCTCTCCTGCGTGCACCGCGCTTCCCCGACCCCGAGACCGACCAGGGCGTCCACCGCTTCCGGCACGCCCTGATCCCCGGCGCCCGCATCGCCGACGCGGTCCGCGAGGGCTGGCGGATCAACCTGCCCGAGCGGCGCACGACCGGTGCGGGTGAGGTCGCCCCGCTGGTCACCGTGGACAACGAGGCGGTCGTCATCACTGCCGTGAAGCTGGCCGACGACGGCACCGGCGACGTGGTGATCCGCTTCCACGAGGCCCACGGCGGCCGGGCCCGGGCAACCCTGACCGCCGCCTTCCCGTACACCGACCTCACCGTGACGGACCTGCTGGAACGGCCGGGCGGGGAGTGCGAGCCACCGGTGCGGGACGGTGACCGGATCACCGTACGGCTGCGGCCGTTCGAGCTGATGACGCTGAGGTTGCACAGGCTGCGTGACCGGTAAGCACGGCACCGAGGTGCGTGACCCGCCTGACTGCGGCGATGCCGACGGCTAACCGATCTGCGCCCGCAACCACTCCTCCACCTCACCCACATGCGCGGCCGCCGCCGCTCGCGCCGCCTCCGGGTCGCGGGCGGCCAGGGCGCGGTGGATGGCGGCGTGTTCGCGGCGGGTCCGGGTGAAGGCGCCCTCCTCCTGGTAGCCGCGCCAGACGCGGGCGCGGAAGGTGCGGGAGGACAGGCCCTCAAGGATGGCGGCCATCGTCTCGTTGCCGGCGGCGGCCGCGATCTCGCGGTGGAAGGCCAGGTCGTGGGCGAGGATCTCATCGGGGTCGTCGGTGGCGTTCATCGCCGCCAGGTGTTTCTCCACCTCGGCGAGCCGGTCGTCGGAGATGCGGGCCGCGGCGAGTGCGGTCGCCGTGGATTCCAGGATGCGGCGCACCTCCAGGAGTTCCACCAGTTGAGGGCCCCGGGACAGGTCCGCGACCACGCCGAAGGTTTCCAGCAGGTCGCCGGCGTCCAGCGCGGTGACGTAGATGCCGGAACCGTGCCGGGCCTCCAGGACGCCCATGACCGTCAGCGCGCGGATCGCTTCGCGCATCGAGCTGCGGGAGATGCCCAGCCGGGCCGCCAGATCGCGCTCGGTGGGCAGGCGTTGCCCCGGCTCCAGGCGGCCCTCGGCGATCATCGCCTTGATCTGCTCGATGGCGCGCTGGGTCACCGTGCCCTTCTGCGGGGCTTCCTCGTCCACGCCGCTCCTCCCGTCGCAGGGTGCGTCGCAGTCTAACCAGGGGAGTGGTCCGACCACTATGCGTCGGAGGGCGGAAAACTTGGCGCCAGAGGGTGTTCCGGCGTCCGAGTGGTCTGATAAGTATCCAGGCATCTGCTCGAACACCCTCGACGAGGAGCCGCGAGATGCCCGTCAGAACAGCGAGGAAGCAGAACAGGTCACGGATCACCGGCGTGGCGGCCCTGGCCGCCTGCGCCTCGCTGCTGCTCACCGCGTGCGGCAGCACCAAGGACACCGGCGCGTCCGGCGCGGGAGGCGGAGGCGGCTCCGGCCGGGTCGGGGTGATCCTGCCCCTGCTGACCTCGCCGTTCTGGCAGTCGTACAACGACTACGTGCCCAAGATGGCGAAGTCCGAGGGTGTCGACGCGCTGAAGACGGTCAACTCCAACAGCGATCCCTCGCAGCAGATCACCGACATCAACAACGAGCTGAACCAGGGCGTGAAGGGACTCGTCGTCGCGCCCCTGGACAGCGCCGCCATCCAGGCCGGACTCGACCAGGCCGAACGCAAGGGCGTGCCGGTCGTCGCCGTGGACGTCGCGCCCGACAAGGGCAAGGTCGCCATGGTGGTGCGCGCCGACAACGTCGCCTACGGCGAGAAGGCCTGCGACTACCTCGGACAGCACGTCACCAGCGGCAAGGTCGTGCAGATCATGGGCGACCTCGCCTCGGTCAACGGCCGCGACCGCTCCGAGGCCTTCCGGGCCTGCGTGAAGAAGAAGTACCCGAAGCTCAAGGTGCTGGAGATCCCCGCCAAGTGGGAGTCCGACACCGCGGCCGCCAAGCTGGACACGCTGCTGGGCGCCAACCCCGACATCAAGGGCATCTACATGCAGGCCGGTGGCGTGTACCTCGCGCCGACCCTGCAGACCCTGAAGTCGAAGAACATGCTGAAGACGGCGGGCCGGAAGGGCCACATCGTCATCGTCTCCAACGACGGCATCCCGCAGGAGTTCGACGCCATCCGCAAGGGCCGGATCGACGCCACCGTCTCCCAACCGGCCGACGCCTACGCCCAGTACGGCATGTACTACATCAAGGCGGCGATGGCGGGGAAGACGTTCGAGCCCGGTCCCACCGACCACGGCTCGACCATCGTGAAGCTGCCCAGCGGCATCCTGGAGGACCAGCTGCCCGCGCCGCTGGTCACCAAGGAGAACGTCGACGACCCCAAGCTCTGGGGCAACACGGTCAAATGAACGCACCTCTCGTTGAAGCCGAGGGCATCGTCAAGCGGTACGGCCCCACGGTCGCCCTCGCCGACGGCCGGCTCACCGTCCACCCCGGCGAGTCCCACGCACTGGTCGGCCGCAACGGCGCGGGCAAGTCCACGCTCGTCAACGTCCTCACCGGACTCCAGGCCCCGGACGAGGGCACCGTACGCTTCGCCGGCGCGCCCGCACCCGCGCTCGCCGACCGGGACGCCTGGCGCCGGAAGGTCGCCTGCGTGTACCAGAAGCCCACGGTCGTACCGGAGTTGACGGTCGCCGAGAACCTGTTCATCAATCGGCAGCCGCTCCAGAGAGGCTTCATCAGCTGGCGTCGGCTCCGGCGCGCGGCCGCCGACCTGCTCGCCACCTGGGACGTGCACGTCGACCCCGAGGCCCGCACCACCGACCTCAGGGTCGAGGACCGCCAAATGGTGGAGATCGCCCGGGCGTTGAGCTTCGGCGCGCGGTTCATCGTCCTGGACGAGCCGACCGCCCAGCTCGACAACCGGGAGATCGATCGGCTGTTCAGCCGGATGCGCTCACTGCAGGACTCCGGGGTCACCTTCCTGTTCATTTCGCACCATCTCCAGGAGGTGTACGAGGTCTGCCAGACGGTGACCGTCTTGCGCGACGCCCGCTGGATCACCACCGCGCCGGTCGCCGAACTGCCGCGCGCCGCCCTGGTGGAGGCCATGGCCGGGGAGACCGTTGTCGAGCGGGCGGCGACCGTGCGGGACACGGTGGCCTTCGACGCGCCGGTCGCCCTGGAAGCGCACGGACTGTCGTCGGAGTCGTACCGGGACATCGACCTCACCGTCCGCCACGGCGAGGTCGTCGGACTCGCCGGCTCCAGCGGCAGCGGGAAGATCGAGCTGGCCGAGTCCCTCGCCGGACTGCACACCCCGACCGGCGGCACGGCCCGGCTCGACGGCGGACGGCTCCCGTTCGGCGACGTCCAGGCCGCGCTCGGGGCCGGTGTCGCCTGCGTACCCCGCGACCGGCACGAACAGGGACTCGTGACCGGGATGACCATCGGCGACAACGCCACCCTGAGCGTCCTCGGCCGCCTGGGCCGGTACGGCTTCGTCGGCACCCGGCGCAGACGCGGCGTCGCCACCGACCTCATCGAACGCCTCGACATCCACGCCGAGGGCCCCGACCAGCCGGTCTCCGACCTCTCCGGCGGCAACGCGCAGAAGGTCGTCATGGCCCGCGCCCTGGCGTCCGAACCGCGGCTGCTCGTCCTGATCAACCCCACCGCGGGTGTCGACGTGAAGTCCAAGGAGTCCCTGCTCGCCCGGATGGACAGCGCCCGCGAGGACGGCACCGCCGTGCTCGTCGTCTCCGACGAACTCGACGACCTGCGGCGCTGCGACCGGGTCCTCGTCCTCTTCCACGGCCGGATCGTCGCCGAGCACCCGGCGGGCTGGCACGACCACGAGCTGATCGCCTCCATCGAAGGAGTGGACCATGGCTGACACCAAGGCCCCGCCGCTCACGCCCGTCAAGGTCCAGGGCCCCCGCTCGGCCAAGGCCGTCCTGCTCCGCCGCGCCCGCGAACTCGCCCTGGTTCCCGCGCTGTTGCTGCTGATGGTGCTGGGCGCGTTCGTCAACGACTCCTTCCTCACCGAGCGCAACATCATCTCGATCCTCGGCGCCTCCGCGGCCCTCGCCATGGTGGTGCTCGCCGAGTCGCTCGTCCTGATCACCGGCAAGTTCGACCTGTCGCTCGAATCGGTGGTCGGCATCGCGCCCGCCGTGGGCGCCCTGCTCGTCCTGCCCTCGGCCCAGTCCGGCTGGGGCACCGAGTGGCCCACCGCGCTCGCCCTCGTCACGATCCTCGTCGTCGGCGCGGCGATCGGCGCCCTCAACGGCATCCTCGTGGTGAAGTTCCGGCTCAACGCCTTCATCGTCACCCTGGCGATGCTGATCATCCTGCGCGGGCTGCTGGTCGGCGCCACCAAGGGCAAGACGCTGTTCGGGATGCCCGACGCGTTCTTCACCCTCGCCACCACGACCTTCCTGCGCGTCCCGATGTCCGTGTGGCTGGCGGCGCTCTCTTTCGCGGTCACCGGCCTCCTCCTGCGCTACCACCGCGTCGGCCGCGCCCTGTACGCCATAGGCGGCAACGCGGACGCGGCCCGCGCGGCCGGTATCCGGGTCGAGCGAGTGATGCTCGGGGTGTTCGTCGTCGCCGGTGTCCTCGCCTCCGTCGGCGGCCTCCTGCAGACCGGGTACGTCGGCGCGATCAGCGCCAACCAGGGCAACAACATGATCTTCACCGTGTTCGCGGCGGCCGTGATCGGCGGCATCAGCCTGGACGGCGGCAGGGGCACCATGGCCGGCGCCCTCACCGGCGTCCTCCTGCTGGGCGTCGTACAGAACCTGCTGACCCTCGCGCAGGTGCCGTCGTTCTGGATCCAGGCCATCTACGGCGGGATCATCCTCGTCGCCCTGATGATCGCCCGCGTGACGACGGGCCGGGCCCAGGACTGACCCCGCCCCAACTACCCCCTGACCGAAAGGACTTCAGTGTCCGAGGCCCCCGCCCGCATCACCGGCGTCGACACCCACGACATCCGTTTCCCCACCTCGCGCGAGCTGGACGGCTCCGACGCGATGAACCCGGACCCCGACTACTCGGCGGCCTATGTCGTCCTGCGCACGGACGCCGCCGACGGACACGAGGGGCACGGGTTCACCTTCACCATCGGGCGGGGCAACGACGTCCAGGTCGCCGCGATCGACGCGCTGCGGGGCCATGTGCTCGGCCGCCCGGTCGAGGAGGTCTGCGCCGACCCCGGCTCGCTCTTCCGGGACCTGATCGCCGACAGCCAGCTGCGCTGGCTCGGCCCCGAGAAGGGCGTGATGCACATGGCGATCGGGGCCGTCGTCAACGCCGTCTGGGACCTCGCCGCCCGCCGGGCCGGCAAGCCGCTGTGGCAGCTGCTCGCCGACGCCGAACCGGAGTGGCTGGTCAGCCAGATCGACTTCCGCTACATCACCGACGCCCTCACCCCCGAGGAAGCCCTCCACCTGCTCGGACGCGGCAGCCAGGGTGCCCAGGACCGCCGGGCCCGGCTGCTGGAGCGCGGCTTCCCCGCCTACACGACCTCACCCGGCTGGCTCGGCTACGACGACGACAAACTCACCCGGCTCGCCGCCCGGGCCGTCGCCGACGGCTTCCGGCAGATCAAGCTCAAGGTGGGCGCCGACCTGGCGGACGACGTACGGCGCTGCCGGGTCGCCCGCGCCGTCGTCGGACCGGACGTCCGCCTCGCCGTCGACGCCAACCAGCGCTGGAACGTGGACGAGGCGATCGCCTGGACCAAGGCGCTCGCCGAGTTCGACCCGTACTGGATCGAGGAGCCCACCAGCCCCGACGACGTCCTCGGCCACGCGGCCATCCGCCGTGCGGTGACACCTGTCAAGGTCGCCACCGGCGAGCACGTTCACAACCGCATCGTGTTCAAGCAGATGCTGCAGGCCGGCGCCCTCGACATCGTGCAGATCGACGCGGCCCGTGTCGGCGGGGTCAACGAGAACCTCGCCATCCTGCTGCTCGCCGCCAAGTTCGGCGTCCCCGTCTGCCCGCACGCCGGCGGGGTCGGCTTGTGCGAACTCGTCCAGCACCTGTCGATGTTCGACTACCTGGCGCTCTCCGGCACCACCGAGGACCGGGTCATCGAGTACGTCGACCACCTCCACGAGCACTTCCTCACCCCCGTGGTGATCCGCGACGGCCACTACACGGCCCCCACCACGCCCGGCTTCTCGGCGGCCATGCGCCCCGAGTCCATCGCGCGGTACACCTACCCCGGCGGCACCTTCTGGGCCGCCGACCCCGACACACAGAAGGGACAGGCGGCATGAGCGACTTCGCGGGCCTCAGGGCCCTGGTCACCGGGGGCGCCTCCGGGATCGGCCGGGCCACGGCCGACCTCCTCGCCGAACGCGGCGCCCAGGTCGCCGTGCTCGACCTGGACCCGTCCTCGGTGGACAAGCCCCTCCTCGCCTACCGGGCCGACGTCAGCGACGACACCTCGGTGCGTACCGCCGTCGAGCAGGCCGCCGAAGCCCTCGGCGGTCTCGACGTCCTGGTCAGCAACGCCGGCATCGGCGCCCAGGGCACCGTCGAGGACAACGACGACGAGGAGTGGCGGCGCGTCTTCGACGTCAACGTCCTCGGCATGGTCCGCGCCGCCCGCGCCGCCCTCCCGTATCTGCGCCGCTCCCGGCACGCCGCGATCGTCAACACCTGCTCCGTCGCGGCCACCGCGGGCCTGCCGCAGCGCGCCCTCTACAGCGCCACCAAGGGCGCGGTGTACTCCCTGACCCTGGCCATGGCCGCCGACCACGTCCGCGAGGGCATCCGCGTCAACTGCGTCAACCCCGGTACGGCGGACACCCCGTGGGTCGGCCGACTGCTGGACGCGGCCCCCGACCCCGCCGCCGAGCGCGCCGCCCTGGAGGCCCGCCAGCCCGCCGGCCGGCTCGTCTCGGCGGCCGAGGTCGCGGGCGCCATCGCCTACTTGGCCAGCCCCCTCTCCGGTGCCACCACCGGCACCGCCCTCGCCGTCGACGGCGGTATGCAGGGCCTCAGGCTGCGCCCGGCGGGCCGGTGAACCGCCTGGGCCGCAGCGGGGTCGAGGTCAGTCCGCTGGGCTTCGGCGCCGCCGGGATCGGCAACCTGTACACCCCCATGGACGACGAGCAGGCGTACGAGGCCGTGCGCGCCGCCTGGGAGCGGGGCGTCCGTTACTTCGACACCGCGCCCCACTACGGCCTCGGCCGGTCCGAACGGCGCCTGGGCGCGGCCCTGCGGGCGTACGACCGCGCCGCGTACACGGTCTCCACGAAGGTCGGCCGCCGCCTGGAACCCGCCGACGGCGCCGGAGACGACCTGCCGAACGGCTTCGCCGTCCCCGCCGACCACCGGCGCGTCTGGGACTTCGGCGCCGACGGCATCCGCCGCACCCTGGAGGCGAGCCTGGACCGGCTCGGCCTCGACCGGGTCGACGTCGTCTACCTCCACGACCCCGACGACCACGCCGAGCAGGCCTTCCGCGAGGGCTATCCCGCCCTGGAGAAGCTCCGCTCGGAGGGCGTCGTGGGCGCGATCGGCGCGGGCATGAACCAGGCGGAGATGCTCACCCGGTTCGTCCGTGACACGGACGTGGACGTGGTGCTCTGCGCGGGCCGGTACACCCTGCTCGACCAGAGCGCTGCGGCCGAGCTGCTGCCCGAGGCCGCGTCGCGGGGGGTGTCGGTCGTCATCGGCGGCGCCTTCAACTCGGGCCTGCTGGCGGACCCGACCCCCGGGTCGACGTACAACTACACCCGTGCCCCACAGGAGTTGCTGGACCGCGCCCTGCGCCTGAAGGCGGTCGCCGCCCGGCACGACATCACCCTGCGCGCCGCCGCCCTGGCCTTCTGCGCCGCGCACCCGACCGTCGCGAGCGTCCTGGCCGGGGCCCGCTCCGCAGCCGAACTGCACGACTGCGCCGAGCAGTTCGCCACCCCCGTGCCGCCCGCCTTCTGGCAGGAACTGCGCGACACCGGTCTGCTGCCGTCCGAGGAGCCGTCATGAGAGTCGCCCTGCACACCAAGGTCCGTGCCCACCGCATCGCCGACTACGAGGCGGCCCACCGCGAGGTCCCGAAGGAACTCACCGACGCCATCCGCGCCGCCGGAGCCACCTCCTGGACCATCTGGCGGTGGGGGTCCCCCCGCGCGAGCGAAGCCGAGCGTGGGGGAGGCACCGACCTCTTCCACCTCCTGGAGTGCGAGGACTACGGCCGCCTCCTCGCCGCACTCGAAGAGCTGCCGGTCAACGTCGCCCGGCAGGCCCGGATGGCCGAGCTGCTCGACGTCGTGCACGACTACTCGCAGGGCGGCGCTGACGCCGGGCTGCCCGTCGTCTGGGAGCTGCCGTGACCGTCGACGCCCACCACCACGTCTGGGACCTGTCGGTCCGCGACCAGGACTGGATCCAGGGCCCCGAACTCCAGCGGCTGAGAAGGAACTTCACCCTCGCCGACCTGGAACCCGAGGCGCGGGCGGCCGGAGTGGACCGCACCGTCCTCGTCCAGACGGTCACCGTCCCCGAGGAGACCCCCGAGTTCCTGGCCCTGGCCGCCGGACACGAGCTCGTCGCGGGCGTGGTCGGCTGGAGTGACCTCACCCGCCCCGACCTCGCCGACGAACTGGCCCGCCTGCGCGAACTCCCCGGCGGCCCGTATCTGAAGGGCATCCGCCACCAGGTCCAGGGCGAGCACGACCCGCAGTGGCTGCTGCGGGACGACGTACGGCGCGGCCTGGCCGCCGTGGCCGAAGCGGGCCTGGTCTACGACCTCGTGGTCCTGCCCCATCAGCTCCCGGCCTGCACCAAGGCGGCCGCAGACCTGCCCCAACTCACCTTCGTGCTCGACCACTTGGGCAAGCCGCCCATCGCCTCGGGCGAACGCGAACCCTGGGCCACGGCCCTGCGTGCCCTGGCCTCCCTCCCCAACACCGTCGCCAAACTCTCCGGCCTGGTCACGGAGGCCGCCCCCGCCTCCTGGGCGACCGTGGACCTGCGCCCGTACGCGGAGACCGCCCTGGAGGCCTTCGGCCCCGACCGCCTCATGTTCGGCTCCGACTGGCCGGTGTGCACGCTCGCGGCCACCTACGCACAAATCATCGACACAGCAGGTGAGTTGACGTCAGGTCTCAGCGCGGCCGAGCGCACCGCCCTGTACGAGGGCACCGCCGGCCGGGTCTACGACCTCTGAGCCATCCGGGCCAGCCGCGTGGGCGGCAGCCAGTCCCGCACGTACACCCGTTCCCAGCACGCTCCCGTCTCCCGCAGCTCCTGCCAGGTGGTGTAGCGGTACCGGAAGAGGCGGGCGCGGATGAAGCGGGGCGGGGTGTCCGGCGGGAAGGGGGAGCGGCGCAGCAGCTTCAGGGTGTCGCGGTCGTTCTCCAGCAGCCGCTCCACCAGGCCGCCGAACCATTCGCCGGCGTAGGCGGGGGACAGCGCGGCGAACCACATCAGCCAGTCCAGGCGCAGATGGTAGGGCGCGAACTGGCGTGGCCAGTGCCGGGGATCGCCGGGCTTCCCCTTGAACTCGTACTCCCGCCACTCCGAGTCCTCCCGCGGCATGTCGTCCAGCGTGCCCTCGACCACCACCTCGTGACGGATCCGGCTGACGCTGCCGAACGCGCCGTAGGTGTTCACCAGGTGCAGCGGGTCGAAGGAGCGGTTCATGACCTGGCGCCGGGAGATCATGTTCGTCACCGGGTGGTAGCTCAGGCAGACCAGCAGCGCGGCGACCGCGAGCACCACGATCTCGTACCAGAGCGGTGCCGCGGGCACGGACGGTGCCGTGGCGGGCAGCCGCAGCGCGGACAGGGCCACGACGATGGTGATCCAGTTCAGCCAGGAGAAGTTGCCCGACAGCACCAGCCACAGCTGGGTGACGATCATCAGCGCGGCGGCGGCCGTGGCGATCGGCTGGGGGGTGAACAGCAGCACGGGTACGACCAGCTGGGTGAAGTGGTTCGCGGCGACCTCCACCCGGTGCAGCGGCTTCGGCAGGTGGTGGAAGAACCAGCTCAGCGGGCCCGGCATCGGCTGCGTCTCGTGGTGGTAGTACAGGCACGTCAGCTTCCGCCAGCACGCGTCGCCCCGGAGCTTGATCAGCCCGGCGCCGAACTCGACCCGGAACAGGATCCAGCGCAGTAGGAACAGGACGACGAGCGGCGGCGCGACCTCGTCGTTGCCCAGGAAAGCGGCCAGGAAGCCGACCTCCAGCAGCAGCGACTCCCAGCCGAACGCGTACCAGGTCTGGCCCACGTTGACGATCGACAGGTACAGCGCCCACGGCACCAGCCACAGCAGGATGCCGCTCCACAGCGGCAGCAGCGAGTCCGCGCCGGCCAGCAGGGCCGCCGACACCGCGCAGCCCGCCCAGGCGCAGGCCGCGAAGAAGCGGTCCGAGTAGTGCAGGTGGAACAGGCTCGGGGCGCGTCTGAAGCGGATCCGCGCCGTGTAGCGGGGGATCGGCAGCATGCCGCGTTCGCCCAGCAGGGCCCGGAACTGCAGGGCGGCCACCAGGAACGCGACGAGGTACAGACCGGCCAGGGCCCGCTGGAAGACCAGCCGGCTCAGCCAGTAGTCGGGGGTGGTGAACCAGTCCACGTCGGTGCGCTCCTGCCTCCATTGTGGCCGCCGCGTCGAGGGTGCCCCAGCGGTGCTCGTCACTCCAGGTACCGCGCTTCTTCGTGTGCGTAACCGCCGCAGCTGGGACCCAGCGGTCGAAGAATCGGACAAACCCTGGCAAGGTGGCCCCATGGCTGATCGGGGGGCGAGTGCCCTATCACTCCCGCAGGACTGGCCCGCCCACCCGGATCCGATCCTGGCGCTCAACCGGATGGGCAGCTTCGACTGGGATCTGGACACCGGTCTGTTCAGCATGGACGCCCAGGCGCACGAGATCTTCGACCTGCGCCCCGACGAGTACGACGGTCACCCGGAGACCCTGTCCGTACGGGTGCCCGCCGCGGAGAGCCACCGCCTCGACCTCCTGGTGGCCCAGGCCATCAAGGACGGCCGGGAGAACTACGGCGCGTACTTCCGAGTCCGGCGCCGCGACGGCACCCTGCGCTGGACCCACACCCAGGGCTACATACGGCGCGACGAGACGGGCCGCCCGCGCCGGATCATCGGGATCGTCCGGGACGCCACCGACGAGCTGAGCGAACGCGTGGTCCGCAAGGACGTGTCCGCGCAGGCCGCCGCCCGGCGCGACCAGACAAACGTTGTCCAGATCGCCACGGCCGCCCTCGCCCACGCCCGCACGGTCCAGGACGTCATCGACGTCGTCACGGACGCCCAGGGCCTGACCCTGCTCGGCTCCACCAGCCTGGTCCTCGGCCTGGTCGAGGCCGGCCGCATCCGGCTGGTTGCCGAGGGCCCTGCGGGCACCTACGTGCCCGGCACCCGCATCACCCGGATCGACGAGCCCTACCCGATGGGCGAGGCGGTGCGGACCCTCAGCCCGTGCTTCATCGAGTCGGCGGACGAGTTCTCCGAGCGCTTTCCCATCCTGTGGCCGCACATCACGGACATGCACATCACCTCCGCCGCCTATCTGCCGCTGATCGCCCAGGCCCGCCCGATCGGCGCGATGGGCCTGCTCTACAACGACCGCAGCGGCTTCTCGCCCGAGGAGCGCAACGTTCTCGTCGCCCTCGGCAGCAGCATCGCGCAGAGCCTGCAGCGGGCCATGCTCTACGAGCAGGAGAAGGACCTCGCCCAGGGCCTCCAGCAGGCGATGCTGCCCCGCACCATCCCGAGCGTGCGCGGTGCCGACGTCGCCGTCCGCTACCGCGCCGCCACCGCCGGGGGCACCCTCGGCCGGGACATCGGCGGCGACTGGTACGACCTGATACCGCTGCCCGGCGGCCGGGTCGGCGCGGTCATCGGCGACGTACAGGGCCACGACACGCACGCGGCGGCCGTGATGGGCCAGCTGCGCATCGTGCTGCGCGCCTACGCGGCCGAGGGACACACCCCGGCCACCGTGATGGCCCGCGCCTCCGTGTTCCTGCACGAACTCGACACCGACCGCTTCGCCACCTGCCTGTACGCGGAAGCGGACCTGTCCACCGGGGTCGTCCAGGTGGTCCGCGCCGGCCACATCGACCCGCTGGTCCGGCACGCCGACGGCAGCTGCCACCGGATCCCGGTCGAGGGCGGCCTGCCGCTCGGCCTCTCCGCCGAGTTCGGCCGGCTCGAGTACCCCGTCTCCACCCTCGAACTCGACCCCGGCCACACCCTGCTGCTGTGCACCGACGGGCTGGTCGAGCAGCCCGGCTCCGACCTCGACGACGGGCTGGAGGCCCTCGCGAACCTCATCACCAAGGGCCCGGACGAGGTGCGCGACCTCGCCACCCGGCTGATCGAGGTGGCCGAGGAGCGGGGCGGCGACGACGACGTGGCCCTGCTCCTGCTGCGCCGCCGCGTCCCGGAGGCCCCGCGGCCCGGCGGCCGGCTCCAGCAGCACGTGGCACCCGGCGACCCCGAGGCCCTCATCCAGGCCCGGCACATGATCTGCGCCGCCGTCCGCTCCTGGGGTGCCCGGGACCGGGCCGACGAGATCGAGCTGGTCGCCGACGAACTCATCACCAACGTCCTGATGCACACCGAGGGCTCGGCGATCGTCACCCTGCGGGCCCTCGAAGGCAGCGGTCGCCGGCTGCGCGTCGAGGTCGAGGACTCCTCCAGCGCCCTGCCGCGCCGCCGCGACGCCGGGGAGGACGGGGTCTCCGGGCGCGGACTGCTCCTCGTCGACCGGCTCGCCGACGTGTGGGGCGTGGAGGCGCGCGGCGGCGGCAAGTGCGTGTGGTGCGAGTTCCTGGTGCACGAGCACACCTGACCACAGGGGCCCCGGATGGCACTCTGGACGTATGCCGGAACTCCCCGAGGTGGAAGCCCTCAAGGACTTCCTGACCGAGAACCTGGTCGGCCACGAGGTCGTACGGGTGCTGCCCGTCGCGATCAGCGTCCTGAAGACGTACGACCCTCCGGTCGGCGCGTTCGAGGGCAGCGAGGTCACCGCCGTGCACCGGCACGGGAAGTTCCTCGACATCGAGGGCGGCACCGGCCTGCACTTCGTCACCCATCTGGCCCGCGCAGGCTGGCTGCAGTGGAAGGACCGGCTCCCGGACGGCCCGCCGCGCCCCGGAAAGGGCCCCCTCGCCCTGCGCGCAGCCCTGGAGACCGGCGCAGGATTCGACCTCACCGAGGCCGGCACCCAGAAGAAGCTCGCCGTGTACATCGTCCGTGACCCGCGAGAGGTGCCCGGCGTGGCCCGCCTCGGCCCGGACCCGCTCGCCGCCGACTTCGACGAGGACCGCTTCGCCGCCCTGCTGAAGGGCGAACGGCGCCAGATCAAGGGCGCCCTGCGCGACCAGAGCCTGATCGCCGGGGTGGGCAACGCCTACAGCGACGAGATCCTCCACGCGGCGAAGATGTCCCCGTTCAAACTCGCCGCGTCCCTGACCACGGAGGAGACCGAGCGGCTCTACGCGGCGCTGCGCACCACCCTCACCGAGGCGGTCGAACGCTCCCGGGGCCTTGCCGCGGGACGCCTGAAGGCGGAGAAGAAGACCGGCCTGCGCGTGCACGGCCGCACCGGCGAGCCCTGCCCGGTCTGCCGCGACACCATCCGCGAGGTCTCCTTCAGCGACTCCTCGCTCCAGTACTGCCCGACCTGCCAGACGGGGGGCAAGCCGCTGGCGGACCGGAGGATGTCGCGGCTGCTGAAGTAGCCGGCGCGTTCACAGGAATCGGGTCACGATGGTGTAGGCGATGCCCATGAGCACGGTCAGGACGAAGACCGGCATCGCACAGCGCTTCGCCGCCAAGGTCATGGAACGCGTGGCACTCTTCGCCCCCGGGGTGTAGCGCTTGCGCCGCGCGCTGAGATCGCGCCGGGCGAACGCACCGAGGACGAGCGCCGCCGTCGCGGTGATCAGGGCGGTGATGAGGGCTGGGATCACTCCGTGGTGGCGGGCGGACGCCGCGAATGTCTCTTCCGGTCCCACCCTGAGGCCTTCCTCGGCGTACATCACCGCCACGATTGCCACGACCCAAGTGATCACCGAGGTGACGGCGAGGGCCAGGGCTGCCGCCGCCAACGCGGGGGCGAGCAGGAGTCTGGACTCGGGCCGGTGTGTGAGGCCCGGCTCCTTCCCCTCGCTGCCCGTGGGCTTCGTGTCGGGCGGTGGCGGCACCACCTCGGCCTCGACATGGACCACGGCATCGTCGGCGACCCCTTTCAGCGCGATGTCGCCGGTCAGACGCCCTTCGGCGGACGTGTCGACACCGACGGCCAGGCCTTCGTCGGACTCCTCGACCTGCAGCCATTTGCCCGTGGCGTGGGCCACGCAGTGGCGGGCCAGGGGTGTGCCGTGCAGGGACACGGACTGCCGCGGCACGGCGGTGCCCCGGTGCACCCGGCCGAAGTCCAGGCGGGCCGGGGAGGGTTTGAGGCAGGCATCGCTCAAGGCGCGGCGCGCCTTGTCCGCCACCTGCTGGGTGTCGTCGCGGGCCACGGCCTCCAGAGCCTGGCGTGCCCCTTCGGCCATGGAGAGGTTCGGGCTCTCCATCCGGGATCTCACCTCGTCGACGGCACCGAGGCGAGTGAATTCGTTTCTGCTCCGAAGGGCCTCCTGCACACGACGTGGCAGGGGTTCGGCCTCGATCCGGATACGGCGGTGGCGGCTGTGGGCCAGCTGCATGCTGCCCTGCATCTGGGCGGTCTTGCTCGGGGTCTGATTCGGGTTCCGCTCCTTCACGCGGTCGAAGACATACTCGTACAGATCGTCCAGCAGGACCTCGCCGCGTCCTTTGAGGTCGGCGTCACCGGTTTCCAGGCCCTCCACCACCGCGTGGGTGAACACGGACGGTTTCGCGGTGCTGCCCTCGGTGAGCTTGGCGTCCTCGAAGGCGTACTCCATGGAGTTCGACGCCGTGATGACGGCCCAGCCGCGCCCTCCGCTCGGCTTCTCGCCCGTGAAGGCGTCGAGGACGTGCATGTCCCGGGAGGCGCGCACGGACGCCCCGCGGGAGAAGGCTCCTCCGTAGCAGCAGTCGAGGAACAGTGCGGTGCAGCCCGCCCGGGTACCGGACATGCACCCGTAGACGAACTGGGCGGGTACCGCCGTGGCGTTGAGCAGCCTGGTCTGGGTGTCGCGGGCGGCGAAGTACAGATCGCCGGACTCGTTCTTGATCCCGTGGCAGGAGAAGTGCAGCACGAGCTTGTCGTCACGGCGGCGGTCGGAGAAGAAGGCTTCGATGCTCGTCCGCATGTCCTGGGCCGACGCGTTCCTGACGACTTCCACATCGAAGTCGCCGATCTGCGGATCGCCCAGGACTTCGCAGAGGGCTTCGGCATCGTGCCCGGGCGCTCTCAGCTGCTTGAGGCCCTGATCCTCGTAGGTGTCGTTGGCGATGATCAGCGCATGCCGGGACTCGCCCATGTCTAGGTCCCCACTGCGGAGTGCTTCGCAAGGAAGATCTTCACCGCCTCGGCCACCTGCTCGTCCGTCGCCGCCGAAAGCTCCAGGGTGTCTCCGTCCAGCGTCAAAGTCAGCGACGGGCGGGTGCCCCCGAACCGGCCCAGCCAGTCACGGAGCACACCCACCACCTGGCTCAGCCCGGTGAGGGATGTGCCCAGACCCAGCAGCAGGGAGCCGACCAGGGCGACGTCCACGCATCGTGCGCCGGGTGGCGTCTCTTCCGCGGGGACCGCACGGACATCGTCCGCCACGCCGGCCGAGAGCAGTTCCTGACGCAGATAGCCGGTCAGCTGCTCCACACGCTCGGGTTCCGCCCCCTCTTCGCAGAGGCGGATCAGCACTTGGTTCTCCACCGGCTCAGCCCCTTCGTCCGAACTCCTAGGGGCGGCGCAGAGCGGACCGTCGGTGGCTCCACGTCTTCGTTTTCAGTCTCCGCCCCTGCCCGTGAGGCGGCAAATCCGTTGCCGCGCAACGTGATTGACGCTTCAACGAGGCACTCAGTCGGCGTCGAGCGACACCAGCGGCTGTCCGTCCGCGGTGCGCACCTCGTAGCGGGCGATCTCGGCGGGATGCATGGCGGAGCCCGCCGCGGCCGTGGTCGTCCCGGTGTCGTGGGCGTCCACCTTCCAGCCGCTGACGACCTGCTCCGAGCCGTCCTTTCCGATGACGACCAGCTGGCAGGAGTGCGGCCCGGAGCCGTCCTTCACCTCCAGCCGCATCCGGCTGCCGGAGTATCCGTCCTCGGTGGTGACCTGCGCCCACACACCCGTCTTCGGGTCGGTCGCAGCGGTGACCCGGGCCGCGGGCTCCTCGTGCCCGGCGTAGACCATGAGGCCCGGTCCGGCCACGGCCAGCACCACGGAGGCGGCCAGGCCGTACAGGAAGTGGCGGCGCCGTGCCCGGTGCCGGTGTGCCAGTTCGCCCATCAGCCGGTCGAGCAGTCGGGGACCGGGCTGGGCCATGGGGTGCACGAAGCGCGGCGTGGAGCGGCGGTACAGCATCAACTGCCGTGCCGTGGGACCGAATTCGGTCACCTGTGCCGCGCACTGAGGGCACTCCATGAGGTGGTCCTCGAAGCGGAAGGCCTCCGCCTCGTCCAGCACGCCGAGCGCGTACGCGCCGACGTCGCGATGCCTTTCCAGGGACCTCATGCCGAATCCTCGTGCCTATGGGTGTGGGTGGGGTTACTCCTTGCTCCCATCCGTACGCAGCGGACAACCGAATCACTCAAGACACACACCGAATCGTGACCAAGAGATTCGGAGCCGCCCGGCCCGCGGATTGGTCTGAATTCGAGACGACTCAGAAAAGATGGATCGCCAGGTGTCCGAGGGGCAGTCCGAGCCGCCAGGCCGGGGTCCACACCTTCGGCCCGTCGTCCTCGCCGAACACCGCACCGCCGCCCGGCACCGCGTCCAGGTCGGGCGCCAGCAGCTCGGTCTCCTCCAGCCAGCGCCAGGCCTCGGCCGCCAGCGCCAGGTCCGGCGACGGCGCGGCGGCCGAGGCCTCCTCGCCGGCCAGCTGGGCCATCCGCTCGCGCACCCACTCCTGCCACGGCTGGTCGTAAGCCGTCAGCGACAGCCAGTTCTCCAGCTGCGAGATCACCCGGATCCCGGACAGCTCGCCGTCGGTGTCGGAGAGGAAGACGGTCAGCGCCAGCGCGTCCCGGCCGGCCCGGAACTCGAAGGACGTCGGCGGCATCAGGTCGCCGGTGCGCAGCAGCTCGTCGGCGATGTACTCGGCGTACAACCAGGCCATGGGAACGGCCAGTTCGCCGCCGCCGGTGCCGTCCGTGCTCTCGTGCCCTCTGTGCAGCATCCCTTCCTGCCTTCCTCCGGTGCGTGCGTGTCGCCCGAGACCCTGGACCCGGTGCGGGCGGTCCCCGTCCGGAACCCGGATGAGGACAGCTGATTGCCCGAACGGGGGTCTCAGCAAGGCGCTTTACCGAGGTTTGACCCAGTCTTCGGTTTCACCGCAGGTCGGCCGCATAACCCGGTAGGACCCGGCGCAGGGCGCGCAGCGCGTAGTACGCGCGAGACTTCACGGTACCGGGTGGAATCCCAAGGGTTTGCGCCGCTTCCGCCACACTGGCCCCGCGGAAGTACACGAGTATCAGGACGTCACGGTGCTCCGGCGTGAGTGTCTTCACAGCCTCCCGGACATCGAGCATCGCGGCGGCCCGCTCGGCGTGGTCGGCGGTCACCCGCGCGTTCTCGGGCACCTCGTCGCCGACCTCGGGCGGCCGCGCCTGCCGGGCCCGCCGCGCGTCGATCGCGAGGCGCCGGGCGACGGTCAGCAGCCAGGGGCGTACCGAGTCGAAGTCCTCGGCGTGCAGGGCCTCGGGGTGCTGCCAGGCGCGCAGCAGGGTCTCCTGTACGAGGTCCTCGGCGCGCTGCCGGTCCCCGTCGCTCAGCCTGAGCAGCAGCGCGAACAAGGGGCCGCCGTGCTCGCGCTGGAGTGCGGCCAGCTCGTGCTCGGCGGTCGTCGTCCCGTGGGTGAGTGAGGTTACGGCCGTCATGGCCGTATGGCAGCGCAGGGCGCCGCCGGGGGGACAGGAGGCGTACACGGCTCTGCGACGGACGGTCGATCGTGTCGGCGAACGGTAGGGCGAGGGGTGCTCCGTGAGCGCGCGGGGCGGCTCCGGATGGGCTAATTCAGGCGCCCGGACTGTTTGCGTGAAGGGTTGGATTCATACCCATATGCCCGTAAAAGCTTTGTCTGTAAATACGACGTCTGCAGATACGACGATCCCGGGGTGAGCTGATGATCGGACGCAGAAAGCAGGTTGCGCTGGCCCTGACCGCCCTCCTCGCCGCGGCTGCCGCCTGTCAGAACCACGAGCGGCAGGAGCTCGCGGGCGCAGGCCGCCCGGCGCCGTCCGCCGACCGCGGCTTCACCCTCGTCGCCTCGGGCGACGTGCTGCCGCACACCTCCGTCATCGAGCGGGCGCGCTACGACGCCGACGGCGACGGCTACGACTTCCGCCCGATGCTCTCCGGCGTCGAGTCCGTGGTCGGCGGCGCCGATCTGGCGCTGTGTCACATGGGGACCGTGTACGGCGCCGACGGCGACTACAGCGGGTACCCCGTCTTCAAGTCCCCGCCGCAGATCGCCCAGGGCCTCGCCGCGACCGGCTACGACGGCTGCTCCACCGCCTCCGAGCACGCCCTGGACGACGGCGCCCCCGGCATGCGGCGCACCCTGGACGCCATGGACCGGGCCGGCCTGCGGCACGCCGGGACCGCCCGCACCGAGGACGAGGCCCGCTCGGTCACGATGCTCCGGGCGGGCGGGGCCCGGGTCGCGCACCTGTCGTACACGTACGGCACCGACGACCGCCCGCTGCCGCCCGGACAACCCTGGGCCGTCGGCCTGATCGACCGGAACCGGATGATCGCCGACGCCCGAGCCGCCCGGAAGGCGGGCGCCGACGTGGTCGTCGTCTCCGTGCACTGGGGCACCGAGTGGCAGGACGACCCGGACCGGCTGCAGCTCGCCCTCGCCGACCAGCTGACGGCCTCGAAGACGAACGGCCGCCCGGACATCGACCTGATCCTCGGCACCCACGCCCATGTCCCGCAGGCGTACGAGAAGGTCAACGGCACCTGGGTGGTCTACGGCCTGGGCGACCAGATCGCCGGCGAGATGTACAACGACAAGGGCGTGCAGGACTCGCGCGGCAACGACTCCACCCTCGGCCGCTTCACCTTCGCCCCGCCCGCCCGTCCCGGCGACCGCTGGCAGGTCACCAGGGCCGAATTCATCCCGCAGATGTACGACCTCGACTCCGGCCGGGTCCGCGACCTCAACCAGGCGATCTCCGACGGCGCCGAGCTGGAGGGGGTGCGCGACCGGATCAGGGAGGTCGTCCTCAGCCGCGGTGCCGCCGACGACGGGCTGGTCATGGGGGAGTGATCACTCGGCGGACTGCGGCCGGGCCAGCGCGGAACGGCGGTAGGAGTAGCCGAAGTAGACCACGCAGCCGATCACGAACCAGACCGCGAACCGCACCCAGGTCTGCCACCGCAGAAACGTGATCAGCCAGATCGAGAAGACGACACCCAGCGCGGGCACGAACGGCATCCACGGGGTCCGGAAGGTGCGCGGCAGGTCCGGCTGCCGGTAGCGCAGCACGATCACCGCGGCGCACACCACCACGAACGCCAGCAGGATGCCGATGTTGGTCAGCTCGGCCGCCTCGCCGATCGGCAGGAACCCGGCGATGAGGGCCGAGACCGCCCCGACGATCCACGTCACCCGGGTCGGCACGTGCCGCGTCGGGTGCGTCTTGGCGAACCAGATCGGCAGCAGCCCGTCCCGGCTCATGCTGAACCACACCCGGGTCACGCCCAGCATGAACGTGAACATCACCGTGAGGATGCCGATGATCGCGCCCACCGCGATCACGTCGGCGAGCTTGTTCAGCCCCACGGACTTGAACGCCGACGAGAAGCCGCTCTCCGGGTCGATCTCCGTGTAGTTCTGCATGCCCGTCAGCACCAGGCAGGCCGCCACGTACAGCACCATCGAGATCGCCAGCGAGTAGATGATCGCCTTCGGCATGTGCCGCTGCGCGTCCTTCGACTCCTCCGCCGCGGTCGACATGGCGTCGTAGCCGAACACCGCGAAGAACACGGTCGCCGCACCGGTGAACGCCCCGCTGATGCCGAACGGGAAGAACGGATGGTAGTTCGCGCTGTTGATGTGGAACACGCCCACCGCGATCACCACCAGCACCACCAGCACCTTCAGGGCGACCACGAACGTCTCGAAGCGGGCCGCGGTGCGGATGCCCAGGTTGAGCAGCCAGGCGATCAGCAGACACAGCGCGGCCGCGAACAGGTCGACCCGGTGCCCGTGCCCGGTGCCGGGCGCGCCCAGCATCCAGTCGGGCAGGTTCGCGCCCGTCTCCTCGACCAGGAAACCGAAGTATCCGGAGATGCCGATGGCGACGACGGCCACGATCGCCGTGTACTCCAGCAGCAGGTCCCAGCCGATGAACCAGCCCGCGAACTCGCCGAGCACCGCGTAGCCGTACGTGTACGCCGATCCCGCCTTCGGGATCAGCCCGGCGAACTCGGCGTACGACAGCGCCGCGCAGGCGCTCGCCAGGCCGGCGATGAGGAACGACACCAGCACCGCGGGCCCGGCCGTCTCGTGGGCCACCGTGCCGGCCAGCGTGAAGATGCCCGCCCCGATGATGCCGCCGATACCGATCGCCGTGAGCTGCCACAGCCCGAGCGACCGGTCCAGCCGGGGCCCCTCGCTGATCTCGGTGTCCTCGATGTGCTCGATGGGTTTGCGGCGGAGAATTCCCTCACCCATACGGAGCTTGGCCATGAGCCTCACCTCTTCGCCGGTGGCAAACGGCTGACGGCGGATCATGATGGCTCAGGGCGATCCCGTACGGAAGACGCCACGCACGGGCGGAGGGCTCGGTCCAGTCCGGCGTCCAGGTGCGGCCCTCAGGCCGGGCGGGGCGCCGGTCGGCGAGGTGGGTGCGCAGGGCGGTGAGCGCCGGGTGCGGGTTGGCGGTGACCCACAGCAGGGAGTGCGGGTAGACGGGTGTCGGGTCGAGGAGCGGGATACGGCGCAGATCGTGGCCGGCCGGCCAGACCAGCCGGGTCTGCTCGCTGACCAGGGTCGCCAGGGTGCTGTCGGCGGCGACCGCGTCCTGCACCGCCCCGGTGAAGTTGGCGCCCGAGGAGTCGATGGTGAGCCCGAACTCGGCGGCGAGCGAGGCGTAGTACGCGGCCCACTCGGTGCCGTCCACGATGCCCGGCATCCAGATCCGGTGCCCGGCCAGCTCCCCGGGCGAGACCGAGCGGCGGCCGGCCAGGGCGTGCCCCGGGCCGGTGAGCAGCTGGATCGGTTCGTCGAGGACGCGCGCGGCCTCGACGCCCCTGGGCAGCGGCCGCCCGGGCATGGCGACGGCACGGAAGGACGCGTCGACCGTCCCGGAGCGCAGGGCGGTGAGCGCCGAGTCCACGTCGAAGAGCGTGACCACGTCCAGGGCCACCTCCGGGTGCGCCTCGTGGAAGTCGCGCAGCAGCGCCGCGGGGGCGAGTCGCGGGCCGATCACATCGACCCGCAGAGCGCGCCGCCCGGGCCCTACGGCGGAGGTGGCCCGCTCCTCGGCCAGCAGCAGCTCGTGGGCGTGCGGCAGGAAGGCCCGGCCGTCGACGGTGAGGACGGCGCCCCGGGCGGTACGGGTGAACAGCCGCACGCCCAGCTCCTTCTCCAGCGCGGCGATCCGCTTGGAGACGGCCTGCTGGGTGACCGCCAGCACGGCGGCAGCCTCCTGGAACTGTCCCGAGCCGGCCACGGTGACGAAGGTGCGCACTGCCTTGAGGTCCACTTCGCCACCGTACAACCGATGGTTGTGACGCCTGATCCGGAAGTTGTTTGCTTCGGCGCCCGGCGCCCGATTTCATGTCCCGGGTCAACGGGGAGGTTGTGCGTGGGACGGCGGTTCGGGTGGCTGTGGGCCGCGTACTCGGCGAGTGCGATCGGCACGTATCTCGCCTTCGACGCGTTCTCGGTGATCGCGGTCCTCGTGCTGCACGCCGGACCGGCCGAGGTGGCACTGCTCGCCGCGACCGGGCCCGCCGTGGGCGCCGTGGCGGCCGTGCCGCTCGGGCCGTGGGTGGAGTTCCGGCGCAAGCGGCCGGTGATGATGGCCATGGACCTGGCCAGGTTCGCCGCGCTGCTCACCGTCCCCGCCGCCTACGCGCTCGGTGGCCTCGGCCTGGGTCAGCTGCTGCTGGTGTCGGTGATCGTCGCGGCGGCCGACATCACCTTCAACGCGGCCTCCGGCGCCTTCCTGAAGACGCTCGTCCCGGCCGACCGGCTGCTCACGGCGAACTCCCGGTTCGAGTCCACGAACTGGACCGCCCTCGTCCTCGGACCGCCCCTCGGCGGCGCCGCGATCGGCCTGTTCGGCCCGGTCGCGACGGTCGTGGCGAACGCGGTCAGCTTTCTGCTGTCGGCGCTGGGCATCCGGGCCGTGGGCGGCGGCGAGCCCCGCCCCGAGCGCACCGGCGTGCAGCGCCTGCGGGCCGCCGACCTGCTCGACGGCTGGCGGTACATCCTCACCAGCGAGGCCCTGCGGCCGCTGTTCTTCAACAACCTCGCGGTCAACGCCCTGATCATGGTCGCCGTACCGCCGCTGGCCGTCCTCATGCTCGGCCCGCTCGGCTTCGCCCCCTGGCAGTACGGCCTCGCCTTCGCCGTGCCCTGCCTCGGTGGACTCCTCGGCTCCCGGCTGGCCCGCCCGCTGGTCGCCCGCTACGGGCAGCGGCGGATACTGCGCACCGCGGGCGCCCTGCGCGCCGTCTGGCCCCTCGGGCTGGCCTTCGTCGGGCCCGGCGTGCCCGGACTGCTGCTGGTGATGGCCGTGGAGTTCGGGGTGATCACCAGCTCGGGCGTCTACAACCCCGTGTACGCCACCCGCCGCCTGGAATGCACCCCGGACGACCGGGTCGCCCGCACCCTGTCCGCCTGGTCCATCACCGGCAAGGCCACCACGGCCGCCCTGACCGCCCTGTGGGGCCTGCTGGCGAGCCTCACCGGCCCGCGCGCCGCCATCGCCCTGGCCGGCGTCCTGCTCCTTGCGACCCTGCCGCTGCTCCGGAAGGAGACGGCTACGGTACGACCGTCACCGGCCACCGTCCCGCCTTCACCAGCCGGACCGCCACCGACCCGATGATCCGGTGCCCCGCCTGCTCGGAGGCGCCCACCACGACCGCGTCCGCCTTCAGCTCGTCCGCCGCCTTCACCAGGCCGTTGTAGGCGTCGCCACGGAAGGTGTGGAACTCCCAGCGCACGTCGAATATCCCCTTGACGCGCTCCGCCGCCTCCCGGATCTGGGCGATCAGCTCCTCGGCGATCTCGTCGGTCGTCTCCGCAACCGGAGCCCCGAGAGCCGCCCCCGCCGCGAGCACCGGCTGCACGTACACCACCGCCAGCAGCGCGTGCTGCCGCCTGGCCAGACCGCCCGCGTAGGCCGCGGCCCGCATCGAGGAATCGGAGCCGTCCACCCCGACCACGATGACCTTGGGCCCGTCCGTGCCCCGCTCGAACTGGTGCGCGTGCTGTTCGTGCTGCTCCGTCACATCCCGAGGTTATCGGACCCGGTGCTTCCCGCCGCGGCCCGGCCCCGCTCGACGGGCGCGCCGCGCCGCCCCTTCCTACAGTCGGAACCATGACTGCCACCGCCGGGCCGGCCGCACGGAGGGATGCCACGGGCCCGGTACGCCAGCCCGCCGCCGGACGCCTCGGCTGGGTGCCCGAGGCCTTCGCCACCCTCTTCGCCGCGCTCGGCCTGCTGTGCGCCCTGCTCGCGATCTTCGCCCCGCTGCGCCGCCTGCTGCGCCCGCTCGTCCGCGCCCTCGACCTGCTCCTGGTCCCGATCAGCGCCAACCTCGCCTACGCCGTCTTCCTGTTCCTGCTGGCCGCCGCCACCGGCGCCCGCAAGAAGGTCGCCTGGTGGCTGGTCGTCGTCTATCTGGGCCTGGTCGTGGCCGGCGACATCCTCGGCGTGGCCCTCGGCCAGTACACCGAGTCGGTGCCGTCCCTCGTGCTGTGCGGCCTGCTGCTGCTCCTGCTGGTGACGGCCCGCAAGGAGTTCTACGCCGCCTCCCGCCGCGGTGCCGTGTGGCGGGCCCTCGGCGTACTGCTGGCCGGCCTCGCCGTGGCGATCCTGGCCGGCTGGGGCCTGGTCGCGCTGTTCCCGGGCACCCTGCCGCAGAGCCAGCACCTGGCCTGGGCCGCCGACCGGGTGTGCGGCGGGCTGGTGTCCAACAGCGCCTTCGACGGCCGCCCGCCCCGCAGGGTCACCTTCCTGCTCGGCCTGTTCGGCGCGCTCGCCCTGCTGAACGCGGCCGCCACGCTGTTCCGTTCGCAGCGCCTGGAGGCGGCCCTGCACGGCGACGAGGAGGCCCGCATCCGCGCCCTGCTCGGGGCCTACGGCGACCGGGACTCGCTCGGCTACTTCGCCACCCGCCGCGACAAGGCCGTCGTCTTCTCCCCCAGCGGCAAGGCCGCCGTCACCTACCGCGTCGAGGCCGGCGTCTGCCTCGCCAGCGGCGACCCCGTCGGAGACCCTGAAGCCTGGCCGCACGCCATCGAGGCCTGGCTGGACATGGCCCGCCGGCACGCCTGGGCACCCGCCGTGATGGGCGCCTCCGAGGACGGCGCCCGCGCCTACGCCCGGGCCGGACTAGGCGCCCTCCAACTCGGCGACGAGGCCATCCTGCACGTGCCCGGGTTCGACCTGGACGGCCGGGACATGCGCGTCACCCGCCAGGCCGTGCACCGCGTCCGCCGCACCGGCGCCACCTGCCGCATCCGCCGCCACGCCACCCTCACCGACCACGAGATGGAGGAGATCGTCGACAAGGCCGACGCCTGGCGGGACACCGAGACCGAACGCGGCTTCTCCATGGCCCTGGACCGGCTGGGCGACCCCGCCGACGGCGACTGCCTCCTCGTGGAGGCTCTCAGCGACGACGGCCTGCTCCTCGCGCTGCTCTCCTTCGTGCCCTGGGGCCGCGACGGCGTCTCCCTGGACCTGATGCGCCGTGACCGCGCCGCCCCCAACGGGGTCATGGAGTTCATGGTCGCCGAACTGTGCGCGGCCGCACCGAAAATCGGCGTGCACCGGATCTCGCTGAACTTCGCCGTCTTCCGGTCCGTCTTCGAGGAGGGCGCCCGCATCGGCGCCGGCCCCGTCCTCCGACTCTGGCGCCGGATGCTGCTGTTCTTCTCCCGCTGGTGGCAGCTGGAGGCCCTCTACCGCTCCAACGCCAAGTTCCAGCCCGAGTGGTACCCGCGCTTCATCTGCTACGGCGAGACCGCCTCCCTCGCCCGGATCGGCCTCGCCTCCGGCATCGCCGAGGGGTTCGTCTCCGTACCGTCCCTGCGCAAACTCTGGGGAAAGGGGCACCCGAAGACGGGGCAGCGGCCCGCCACCACCGAGGGCCTGCCGTCCCTGACGGTGCTCGGCCTCGAAGGAGGGGGCGAGTCCGGGCCCGCCGCCCCGGACTCGGGCCTGCCCGACCAGGTCCGCGTCCGGCACCGCACGCTCGACCGCCTGCGCGCCTCCGGCACCGACCCGTACCCGGTCGGCGTGCCCGCCCCCACCCACGCCCTCGCCGACGTCCCGCTGGGCCAGGACGTCACCGTGGCCGGCCGCGTCATGCTGGTCCGCGACTTCGGCGGCATCGTCTTCGTCGTCCTGCGCGACTGGTCCGGGGACCACCAACTCGCCCTCACCCGCGACCGCTCCAAAGCCGCCCTGGACCGCTTCCGGTCCGACACCGACATCGGCGACCACATCACCGCCATCGGCCGCGCGGGCCGCAGCGACAAGGGCGAGCCCACCGTCTTCGTCACCTCCTGGCAGCTGACCGGCAAGTGCCTGCACCCGCTGCCCGACAAGCGCCGCGGGCTCGCCGACCCCGAGGCCAAGGTCCGCCGCCGCTACCTCGACCTGGTCACCAGCCCCGACGCCCGCCGGGTGATCCGGGCCCGCTCCACCGCCGTACAGGCCCTGCGCCAGGGCCTGCTGGATCGCGGCTTCCTCGAGGTAGAGACCCCGATGCTGCAGCAGATCCACGGCGGCGCCAACGCCCGCCCCTTCACCACCCACATCAACGCCTACGACCTCGACCTGTACCTGCGCATCGCCCCCGAGCTGTACCTGAAGCGGCTGTGCGTCGGCGGCTTGGAGAAGGTCTTCGAGCTGGGCCGCACCTTCCGCAACGAGGGCGTCTCCTACAAGCACAACCCCGAGTTCACGATGCTGGAGGCCTACCAGGCGCACGCCGACTACGACGTGATGCTCGACCTGACCCGCGAGCTGATCCAGGGCGCCGCCACCGCCGCCTTCGGCTCCCCGGTCGCCCGCAAGGACGGCCGGGAGTACGACATCTCGGGACCGTGGCCGGTGAAGACCGTGTACGGGGCACTGTCCGAGGTGCTGGACGAGGAGATCGGCCCCGGCACCGAACTGCTCAGACTGCACCGGCAGTGCGACCGGACCGGTGTGCCGTACACCGCCGACGACGGCCCCGGTGACGTGGTCCTGGAGATGTACGAGCGGCTGATCGAGGTACGCACCCAGCTGCCCACCTTCTACAAGGACTTCCCGACCGAGGTCTCCCCGCTCACCCGGCAGCACCGCACCGACCCGCGGCTCGCCGAGCGCTGGGACCTCGTCGCCTTCGGCACCGAACTCGGCACCGCCTACTCCGAGCTGACCGACCCCGTCGAACAGCGCCGCCGGCTCACCGCGCAGTCCCTGCTGGCCGCGGGCGGCGACCCCGAGGCCATGGAACTGGACGAGGACTTCCTCGACGCCCTCGAATACGCGATGCCGCCGACCGGCGGGCTCGGCATCGGCGTCGACCGGCTCGTCATGTTCCTCACGGGCCTGACGATCCGGGAGACCCTGCCGTTCCCGCTGGTGCGCCGGCGCTAGCGCCCGGATCCGGGGCGGTGGTCCGCAGGCCCTGCCAGGGCAGGGTCAGCAGCGCGACCGCCGCGGCGGTGAGGGCCAGCGCGATGCCGAGTTCGAAGCACTCGGGAAAACGGGCCGCCAGGGCGGCGTCGTATTCCTTGCGGCTGTGGAACCCGCTGGACGGCATCCCCACCACGACGACCGTGACGACCCCGCTGAACAGCGACGCCCCCAGTCCGGCTCCCAACTGCCGGGAGGAGTTCAGCGCCCGGGGCAGCGCACCGCTCCCGGACCGCGCGAAACTCACCGGTAGGGCGAGCACACCGCAGCCGTAGGCGATCAGCAGCAGCGGCGGCAGGACGTCGGCGAGGTGGTAGCCGGTGCCCTCCCGGCTCAGCAGGACGAACCCGGCCGCCGCCACACCACAGGCCATGGCCACCGTGCCGGCGAGGCCGACGCGTGCCGCGAGCAGGGGCAGGGTCAGCCAGCCCAGCACCAGCCCGGCGACGGCGGGCAACAGGGCCCAGCCCACCGACTCGGGGGAGAGACCGCCCACCATCTGAAGTGCGAGCGTGAGGACGAACCCGGCACCGGTCAGACAGGCCGCCAGCAGCGCCACCACGGTGTACGCGCCGAGTGCGGCACGCTCCCGGTACAGCCGGGTGAGCAGGGACGGCTCCTGCCCGCGTCGGCCGAGCCAGCTCAGCGAGGACGGCGTCAGGGCCCCGCCCGCCGCGACGGCGATGATCGTGGTCGGGGACACGCTGTGGTCCCCGAGCCAGTCGGCGAACCAGGCGAGAAGGCCCAGCGGGAGGACGGCCGCCGCGGCGCGGCCCAACCGGGACCGGGCCTCGGGGCCGGTCGCGGACTCGGTGAGCGTCACCGGGACCAGCAGCAGGAGCAGTACGCCGACGACGGCCTGGGCCCAGAAGACCGCCGCACCCGACTCCACCGTGTTCAGCAGCATGGTGGACGGCAGCACCACCGCCGGTCCGGCCGCCGCGACCACCACGAAGTGCACGCTCAGCGCCCGGTCACGGCCCCGGCCCTCCGGATGCGTGGACTCGATCAGCGCCACCGCACCGGCCGTGATCGCCGCCGCGGCCACCCCCTGTACCGCCCGCGAGGTCAGCAGCACGTCGGCGTCCTGCGACACCGCGGACGCCGCGGCGGCGGCACTCGACAGCACGAGTCCGCCCATCAGCACCCGCCGCTGCCCGAACGCCTCACCGAGCGCCACCGCGAGCACCGGCAGCGCGGCGAAACACACGCTGTACATGGTGATCAGCCACGTCAGCCCGTCGATGGACATGTGCGACCGCGCCGAAATCCACGGCAGCGCCATCGCGAAGGCCGTCGTGTCGAAGACGACCAGCACCTGGGCGGCGCCCAGCAGCACCACCGCCAACCGCCTGCGCGACACTCCATTTGTTCCCCCGTGCACGACCAAACCGGCTCGACCTCCATCTGCAACACCGGTGACTTCCAAGCGGACTGAGCGATTATCAAAAACCCGGTCGGCGGATCACAAGTCCGCCCGGGCTGCGCCGACCGGATGAATTCCTGCCGCCGCACCGGTGTCGTTGTGGTGCGCCGGAGGCCCGCGGGGCGAGTGATGAGTCATGCAGAAGGATCAGTTGTTCACCCGGCGCCGGATGCTTCTCGCCTCGGCCGTCGCTCTGGGAGCCGCGAGCACCGCCGGAATCGTCATGGCGGAGGGCGACGACGAGGTGGCCCGCATCGCCGCACCGGTCGCCGGCCCACCGGCCGTCCAGGCGCTCAAGCCCTCCGCGTACCGCCTCCAGCCGCTCACCGGATACGGCCCGCCGCACGCCGCGCCACGCAAGCTCAAGGAACGGCACGAGCCCATCCTGCAGATCTCCGGACGCGGCCGGCACATGATGCTGACCTTCGACGACGGACCCGACCGTCGCTACACCCCGTATATTCTCGACACCCTCGCCAAGTACGACGTACGGGCCATGTTCTTCGTGTGCGGGGAGATGGCCGTCATCAACAAGGAATTGCTGGCCAGGATGGCCGACGAGGGGCATGTCGTCGGCAACCACACCTACACGCACCCGCTGCTGACCACCCTCGACCGCCGGGAGATCCGCTCGGAGATGGAGCGGACCAGCGACGTCATCGAGGACGCCTACGGGGAGCGCCCCCAGTGGTTCCGCGCACCCTACGGCGCCTGGAACCGTGCGGCCTTCCAACTGGGCGCCGACATGGGCATGGAGCCGATGGCGTGGACCGTCGACACCACCGACTGGGAGACGCCCGGCACGGGCACCATCGTCGACCGGGTGGAGAGCGGCGCCGCCCCCGGTGTCGTGGTGCTCTCCCACGACGCCGGGGGCGACCGGTCGCAGACCGTCCACGCGATCCGCGAATACCTGCCCTATCTGCTCGACTCGGGCTATCACCTCACCGTGCCGCCCCGCCGTCTCTCGTGACCGGGCGCTCGCCCGCCCGGTCACCACGGCTCACTCGACCGAGGCCAGGCGGGCGAACACGACGACGTTCCCGTCGTAGCCGTTCTGCTTCGAGAAACCGCCGCCGCAGGTGATCACCCGCAGTTCCGCCGTGCCCTTGGAGCCGTACACCCGGTCGCTCGGGAAGCTGTTCTTCGCGAAGACCTCGACTCCGTAGACCTCGAACACCGCGGTCCTTCCGTCCTTGCGCACGACGTCGACACGACTGCCCTTCTGCAGGGCCCCGAGTCCGTAGAACACGGCGGGGCCCTTCGTGTTGTCGACGTGCCCGACGACCACCGAGGTGCCCTTCTCGCCGGGCGAGACCGAACCGGTGAACCAGCCCGCCAGGTTGGATTCCTCCGGCGGCGGAGCGCCGATCCAGCCCTGGGCGTCCAGACCGACTTGCGTGACGGGCGCGTCGACCCGGATCGAGGGGATCCGGATCCGGTCGGCGGCGGCGAAGGGCAGGGCGGCGGGGCCGCTCGCGAACGGGCTCGGGGCAACGCCGCCGTCCGCTGTCGCCGCCGCTGCCGAGGCAGGCTGCGGTGGCCCGACGTCGAATTCTCCGGAGCCATTCCGAATGAGCGCCAGGCCGGACAGCAGAACGAGCGCGATCACGCCCCATGGGGCGCGCTTTCGCCGCAGCTCCTCCTCTTCGGCCAGCTCGGCCAGCACGGACGCAGACATTCGCATGGGAAAAAGCTAAGTCCCGTACGAGCGGCGGGGCGACGGGGCGACGGGCGAACGGGTGGTCCGTCACCCTGTTGGTGCGCCATACGAGTTGCAGCCGAAAGGATTTTTCTGACGGTCCGTGACCTGCGGCAATATCCGATTGTGTGCTTTTCCTGTGGCGTGTCCGCTCACCAGGACGGACCATTCTCGACATGCGGGCGTGTTCCGGGCGTCCGAGGGTTCTGTCGGGAGGTGCCTTCTCGCCGATAGTCCGGGTACGGGACCCGGAGTGCCTCCCGCGGAGGTTCACATGCGAAACCAACGTGCCCTGGCGGCCGCGTGCGCGGCGGTCGCCGTGCTGGGGCCGGCCGCCCCCGTGGCCGTAGCGGACGGCATGGGCGGCGGAGGCGGCTCGAACACCGTCATCACCATCCCGGGCAACGGCAACATCGGGAACGGCTTCGGAAACGGGCTCGGGAACAACAACGGCAACTTCTGCCAGGGGAACAACAACGGTCGGGGCGACGACAACTTCGGCCGCTGCGACAACAACGGCCGGGGCAACAACAACGGCCGGGGCGACAACAACGGCCGGGGCGACAACAACGGCCGGGGCGACAACAACGGCCGGGGCGACAACAACGGCCGGGGCGACGAGAACGACCAGGAAAAACACCACGGCGACGGCAACCCGCGCAACATCGTCGTCTCCCCGAACGTGCTCCGCGTGCTCCCCCCAGACGGCGGCCGTCTGGCCATCACCGTGGACAACTGCCGGGGCGGTACCGCTTCCTCGCCTGAGCATGTCTTCCCCACCGTCGAGCTGTCGCCGATCGGCAACGACACCGCGCGAGGCGTCGCCACGATCCCCTCCGATACCCCGTCCGGCACCTACGAGATCATCGTCAACTGCAACGGCCGCACCCTGAGCCTCCCGGATGCCTTCACGGTGGGCAGCGGCGGCAAGGCCGGTTCCGGTGGCGGCAAGGCCGGCCTCAGCGGCAGCCAGACCACTCTCGGCCGCAGCCAGACCGCTCTCGGCGCCGTCCAGGCCGGTTTCGGCGGCAGCGTCACCAGCGGCGCCACGCCGACCGACATGGCCATCGGCGGAGGTCTGGTGGCCTCTGCGGTCATCGGAGGCGGCATGTCCTTGATGCGCCGCCGCCCGGAGAGGCGGTTCTGACCGGGGCCCGGATCCCGTTCTGCCGAGCGCACCGCACGCAAGACGGGCCTTCGCCCGGGTTCCCGCAGGGGGACCGGGGCGAAGGCGCCCGTCCGCGGTCAACCCCTGACGTGCGGGAACAGGTTCAGGAACGGGTCGGCGCTCGCCGTGATGCCCCGGCTGTAGGGGGCGTCGAAGTCCCAGATGAGGAAGAGCATGAAGGCGATGGTCGCGGAGAAGAACCCGGCCAGGACCAACTCGCGCCGGGTGCGCCGGATCTGCAGCGCGAAGACCATGCAGACGGTGATGACCGCCCCGGCGAGCAGCCCGAACCACACCACGCCCGGCATCGTCGCCCCGGTCGAGTCGGCGCGCGCGTTGCGCGCCTGGTCGGCGGCGGCCATCTGGTCCAGCAGCGGCTGGTAGGCCTGCGCCTCGAAGTCGTTCTTCGGCTGGTAGTCCGTCACGTCGTGGCGGAGCGCCGCCAGCAGCTGCGTACCGCGCTCGGTGACGCGCCCGCGGTCGGTCATCGCCTTCCACTCGGTGGTCACCACGTACTGGACATAGGTGTCGGCGTCGCCCCGGATGCGGTCACGGATGTCCGGCGGATAGACCCGCACCCGCTCCGAGATCTCGTGCAGCGCCTGGGCCTCGGCCTGCACATGGTCCTGGGCGCTGCTGCGCGCCTCCCACACGCCCGCGATGGCGAGGCCCAGGACGATGGCGTACACGACGCCGATCCACATCGTCATGTACTCGATGACGTCGGGGGTCTCGCTGGGGTCCTCGTCGTCGGGAGCCCTCTTGTGCCGTACGAGGGTGATGACGACCACGACGGCACAGGCCCCCAGCATCGCGAGGACGAGAACAAGCCAATCCGACAACGGATGCCTCCAGAAGTGAGCGGCCGGCGCGTCAGCGCGGGCGCAGCGCCGCGACGGCGACGATCGCGGGAACGGTGATGAGCAGGACGTAGGTGACCGGTGACGTGTGGTCGGGCGCCTGGCGGCTGCTGGGCCGGGGGTGGTACGCCGGGTAGCTCACCGGGGTCACGGAGGGCCGCGGGCGGGCCCTGGGCGACGGCGCGGGCCGCGGCTTCGGGTCGGGCCGGGGCGTCGGGGTCGGCGTCGGCCGGGGCACGGGTGGCGCCGGGGCGGGCGGCCGTGGCTTCGGTTTCGGCGGGGCTTTCGGAGTGGGCGTCGGACGCGGCGTGGGCGTCGGCTTCGGCTTCGGCGACGGGGTCGGCGTGGGCGTAGGCGTGGGGGTCGGCGTGGGCTTCGGGCACGGCGGGGGCGTCGGCCAGCGGTCGCCGCCTCCCGCCACGGCCACCGCCACCGTGCCGTCCGGGCCCGTCGAGGCGGACGCGCAGGCGTCGGCCGACGCGGTCCCGACCGGGCAGCCCACCAGGGTCCAGGTCAGTGCCAGAAGGGCCAACACCCGTGTGGCGGGCGCACATCGGGTCACTTCGGGTCCATGCACGACGGAGATCATGAGGCGCCGAGCGCCGTCGTACTCCGGAGTACGACCGGATTTGATCCGAAGGGGTGACAAATCACGATTGATGGTTTGAATACCCGAAGCTGACCGACTGGCCCGATATGCGCGCTCGTGCGACTCCCCACGATTCCCCGCGCGCGGGACGCGTCACGGGACGCGTCACAGGATCCGAAAAGAATTTTCGCGCCCCCGTTGAACACTCCGGCCCCTTTGCTGCGTACCCATGGCCGTGCGGCGGCGCAGCAGGGCGCTGCAATATCCAGGCGAATTTGGGGAGTTGGCGATGAAGACCTCCTGGCGGACCGCCTCACTGGTGGCCACGGCCGCTTCGGTGCTGGTGCTGACGACGGCGTGCGGTCAGGACAACAGCACCACGCCGGCATCGGCGGCCCAGAACGTCGGGGCCACGGCCGCGGCGGGCGACTACGGCAACCCGGGCGGCGGAGCCGCCACGGGTACCGGTGCGGGCAACGGGTACGGCGCCGACGGCAACCAGAGCTCCAGCTCCCCGAGCCCGGCCGCCCCCGCGGGCAACCTGAGCGTGGCCCGCAACCCCGACCTGGGCAAGGTGCTGACCGACGGCTCCGGCCTGACCCTCTACCGGTTCGACAAGGACACCGCCAATCCGCCCAAGTCGAACTGTGACGGCGACTGCGCCACCACCTGGCCGCCGGTGCCCGCCGACGACGCCACCGCCGGCGAGGGCATCGACAAGGCGCTGCTCGGCGAGGTCACCCGCGCCGACGGCAGCAAGCAGCTGACCATCGGCGGCTGGCCCGCCTACCGCTACGTCAAGGACGTCAACTCCGGTGACGTCAACGGCCAGGGCGTGGGCGGCAAGTGGTTCGCCCTCGCGCCCAACGGCAAGAAGGCCTCGCTGGCCTCCCTGCCCGGTCTGTCCGTCCGCAAGGACCCCAAGCTGGGCGACGTCATCGTGGACAAGAACGGCATGACGGTCTACCGCTTCCTGAAGGACAAGGCGTGGCCGAAGGTCGTCTCGAACTGCACCGGCGCCTGCCTGGAGAAGTGGCCCGCGGTCGCCCCGGTCAAGCCCGAGGACACCAAGGGTGTCCAGAAGAAGGGCCTGATGGGCTTCACCCGGCCCGACGGGGAGAAGCAGATGACCGTCAACTGCTGGCCCATCTACACCTTCTCCGGTGACAAGGCTCCCGGTGACACCAACGGTCAGGGCGTGGGCGGCACTTGGTACGCCGTCTCGCCCGACGGCAAGCCGGTCGGCGCGCCGGGCAAGTAGAGATCACCTCCCCAGGGTCGATCGCCCTGCCCACCGGCGCCCGATCGAAGGTCCGCCCCCTCCGCACCGCACGGAGGGGGCGGACCGTTGTTCGGTACGGCTGTCACACAGCGGGGTCACCTGCGCACTTGCCGCAGGCAGTGACCGGGAACGGACGGTCAATTTCCGGTTCGGGTCGCTCCTTTGGCGGGCGATCAGTAGCCTCAGCTCGAACACCGGATCGCCTCGACCTGTCGCCTACGCCTTGGAGAGATACATGGAGCGTCCCGCCTGGGCCCCACGGAGCATCGACATCTCGGTGCCGAGCGTTTCGCGTATCTACGACTTCTACCTGGGCGGTTCGCACAACTTCGAGGTCGACCGGGAGGCGGCCCGCAAGGCGATGGAGTTCATGCCGGGGCTGCCGAAGGTCATGCAGGCCAACCGGGCGTTCATGCGCCGGGCCGTGCGCTTCGCGGCCGACGAGGGCATCACCCAGTTCCTCGACATCGGCTCCGGCATCCCGACCTTCGGCAACGTCCACGAGGTGGCCCAGGCGGCCGCACCGGGCGCTCGCGTCGTCTACGTGGACCACGATCCGGTGGCGGTGGCGCACAGCCAGGCGGTGCTGGCGGGCAACACCGACGCCGA
The DNA here is from genome assembly GCF_042895235.1 of Streptomyces sp. NPDC001410. Taxonomy (NCBI): domain Bacteria; kingdom Bacillati; phylum Actinomycetota; class Actinomycetes; order Kitasatosporales; family Streptomycetaceae; genus Streptomyces; species Streptomyces sp. NPDC001410. Next base: position 405,213 of record NZ_JBIAWE010000001.1, on the reverse strand, counting down.
CGTGATCGCCGCCGACCTGCGCAAGCCCCAGGAGATCCTCTCCAGCCCCCAACTGGACCGCCTGATCGACCTGAATCGGCCAGTGGCGCTCCTTCTCGTTGCCATACTGCACTTCGTGGAAGACGTGGACGACCCGTACGGTGCGGTGGCCGAGCTGCGCGAGGTGCTCGCGCCCGGCAGCCTGCTGATCCTCACCCATGCCTCGTACGAGGGAATCCCGTTGCCGGCGGAGCGGGCCGAGGGCGCGGTGGACGTATACAAGGACATTCGCAACCCGCTGATCATGCGCTCGCGCGAGGAGATCGCGCGGTTCTTCGAGGGGTACGACATGGTGGAACCCGGACTGGTGCAGATGCCGCTCTGGCGCCCGGAGTCGGCGCCGGAGGACGAGGATCCGTACGCCTTCTCCGGATTCGCCGGCGTGGGGCGCACGGCGTGAGCGCGGAGCCGGACGGGCCGGAAGACAGACTGCGCCGGCTGACGACGATCTGGAGCCGGGCGGTCTTCCCGGTCACTTCCACGTCGCTGACCCGCGCGGAGTTCGCGGAACAACTCCTTCCGCTCGCACGCAGGTTGAGCGGCCTGCTGCGGGCCCGCAGCTTCGACTCGGAGGAGGCCAAGGCGGTCGGCGCCGCACTCGTCGAGGCGCACTGCACCGACCCCGAGGCGCTCACCCGCACCCTGGACTGCGTCGACGCCTACCTGGTCCTCTACTGCGGTGAGGACGGCCCCCAGGACGAACTGCGCATGCGCTCCTCGCGGTTGCAGCACGCGATGGCCGCCGGGTACGCGCAGGCCCTGCGCGAGCGCACCCTCGCCGAGCAGGAGGCCATCGCCCAGGCCGCGTTGCAGGCCCAGGGCGTCGTGGCCCAGGCCCTGCACGCCAGCGAGGCCCGCTTCCGGGCGGTCTTCGAGGGCGCGGCCATAGGTATCGGCATCGCCGACCTGGAGGGCAACGTGCTCCAGGTCAACGAGGCGCTGATGCGCATGTTCGGCGGCTCCGAGACGGCCGTGCGCGGGCGCAACGTCATGGAGTGGACGCACCCCGAGGACGCGCCCCAGATCTGGAAGCTGTACGACGAACTCGTCCGCGGGGAGCGCGAGCACTACCACGTCGAGAAGGCGTTCAACCGCTCCGACGGCACGGTCCTGTGGACCAACCTCACGGTCTCCCTGCTGCGCGACGCCGACGGCGACCCGCAGTACCAACTGGCCCTCATGGAGGACACCACCGAGCGCCGCCTGCTCAACCTCCGGCTGCGCTACGAGGCCACGCACGACGCGCTCACCGGCCTGCCCAACCGCACCCTGTTCTTCGAGCGCCTGGAGAAGGCCCTGGGCGCCGGCCAGGGCCAGCGCTTCGGCCTGTGCTACCTCGACCTGGACGGCTTCAAGACCGTCAACGACAGCCTCGGCCACGCGGCCGGCGACCGGCTGCTGGTGGAGGTCGCCGACCGGCTGCAGTCCTGCGCGACCGCGCCCGGCGAGATGGTCGCCCGGCTCGGCGGCGACGAGTTCGTGGCCCTGACCACAGGCCCCGGCACCGAGCGGGGCGTCGACGAACTCGCCGAACGCATCATGAACGCGCTCATCACGCCCATCAGCATCGACGGGCGTGACCTGCTGGTACGCGGCAGCCTCGGCATCGTGGAGGGCCCGGCGGGCGAGCGCACCGCGGCGGAGGTCCTGCGCAGCGCGGACATCACCATGTACCGGGCGAAGTCGGCGGGCGGCAACCGCTCCGAGCTGGCCGACCCGGAGGCCGACGCCCGCGCGATCACCCGCCACGGCCTGACCACGGCGCTGCCCACGGCCCTGGAACGCGGCGAGTTCTTCATCGAGTACCAGCCCCTGGTCCACCTCGGCGACGGCAGCGTCCGCGGCGCCGAGGCGCTCGTCCGCTGGCTGCACCCGCAGCACGGCGTCCTCGGCCCCGACCGCTTCATCCCGCTCGCCGAGCACACGGGCCTGATCGTGCCGCTCGGCCGCTGGGTCCTGGAGGAGTCCATCCGCCAGGCCCGCGAATGGCGCGAACGATACGGCGAGGAGACGGCCGCCGGCCCCCTGCGCATCAACGTCAACCTCTCCCCGTGCCAGCTGAGCCATCCCGGCCTGGTCCAGGACACGGTGGAGATCCTCGAACGCGCGGGCGTCGCCCCGGACGCCCTCTGCCTGGAGGTCACCGAGTCGGCACTGATCGGCGCCGACGACGACCTCCTCAAACCCCTGCGCCGACTCGCGGAGATGGGCGTCGACATCGCCCTCGACGACTTCGGCACCGGCTACTCCAACCTCGCCAACCTGCGCCGCCTCCCGGTGAGCATCCTCAAACTGGACCGCTCCTTCACCCAGGGCATGCAGCAGTTCCCGGCCGACCCCGTCGACCTCAAGATCGTCGAAGGCATCGTCTCCCTGGCCCACAGCCTCGACCTCGCGGTCACCGTAGAGGGCGTGGAGACCGGCGCCCAGGCCGAACAACTCCGCATACTGGGCTGCGACACGGCCCAGGGCTGGTACTACGCGAGGCCGGGCCCACCGGAGAGACTGCACGAACTGGCGCTGGTGGACGCGACGGGGTGAGCCCGTCCCGGCCGGGGCCTCATCGGGACGGAAGCGAGCACAGGCAGTGGTGTGTCCGGTCCTCGGCGACAATGTGTCGCGCGTCGCCGCCCGGCACCACGAGGGCGGGGTGTTCGCCGTCCCTCGTCCGTGGACAGGGCCCGGAGTGCGCGGCCGGTTGCGGGGACGCCCCGGGTGACGTCACCGCTCGCCCGGGGCCGTGCGGCTGCAGCCCCACGAGCCCGCGGGAGCGGGTGGCGCAGACGACCTGATGGGGCGTCGCGCCACTACGGTCACCTCGCGCATCTGCCGTCGCGGTCGCATCCTCACCCCCCCGCATGGGATGGCGCTCCATGCCAGGGGTGCACCGGACAGGACAGTCCGACCCGTCACCGGATCGGACTGTCCAAACCGCGCGATATCGACTACACCGTGTCCAGTGCCTCGTTCCTGCCGGCCAGCCGCTGCCGCAGCAGTGCGAAGACCACCACGCCCACGGCCACCAGAGTGGACAGGATCACCTGGTCGCGGCCGCCGCCCTCGCTCGTGTCGGTGAGCATGTAGCCCAGCACGAAGGTGATCAGGGCGATGGTGGCCCAGGTCAGGTACGGGTAGAGCCACATCTTGACGACCAGCTTCTCCGGGGCCTCCCGCTGGATGATCCTGCGCATGCGCAGCTGGGAGAAGCAGATCACCAGCCAGACGAACAGGGCGATCGCGCCGGAGGAGTTGAGGAGGAACTGGAAGACCGTGTCCGGCCACAGGTAGTTGAAGGCGACCGCGACGAAGCCGAAGACCACCGAGGCCAGGATGGCCGACTGGGGAACACCGCGATCCGTGGTCCGCGCGAAGGCTGCCGGGGCGTCATTGCGCCCACCGAGCGAGAACGCCATCCGTGACGCCGTGTACAAGCCGGAGTTGAGACAGGAGAGCACGGAGGTCAGCACGATGGCGTTCATGATCTGTGCCGCGTGCGGGATGCCGATGGAGCTGAGGGCGGCCACGTACGAGCCGTCCTTGAGGATCGCCGGGTCGTTCCAGCGCAGCAGAGACACGACGATCAGGATCGAGCCCAGGTAGAAGACGGCGATCCGCCAGATCACGCTGTTGGTCGCCTTGGTGACCGCGGCCCGGGGGTCCGCGGTCTCACCCGCTGCCAGCGTGACGATCTCGCTGCCCATGAACGAGAAGACCACCATCAGGACGCCGGTGAGGATCGCGCCGGGGCCGTTGGGGAGGAAACCGCCGTGCGCGGTGAGGTTGGAGAAGCCGGATGCCGGGTGGTCCGAGCCGGGCAGCAGGCCGAAGAGGGCGAGGCCACCGATCACGATGAACGCGGCGATGGCGACGACCTTGATGCCGGCGAACCAGAACTCGAACTCGCCGTAGGAGCCGACCGAGGCCAGGTTGGTGGCGGTGAGGACGACCATGACGATCAGGGCCCAGCCCCACTGCGGGACGGCCGGGATCCAGCCCGCGAGGATCTTCGCCCCGGCGGTCGCCTCGACGGCGAGCACCACGACCCAGAAGAACCAGTACAGCCAGCCGATCGTGAAGCCGGCCCAGCGGCCGAGGGCGCGGTCGGCGTACGCCGAGAACGAGCCGGACGTGGGGTTCGCCGCGGCCATCTCGCCCAGCATGCGCATCACGAGCACGACGAGGGCGCCGACGAGCGCGTAGGAGATGAGGATGCCGGGGCCCGCGGCGGCGATGCCGGAGCCGGAGCCGACGAACAGGCCGGCGCCGATGACCCCGCCGATCGCGATCATCGACAGGTGGCGGCTCTTGAGGCCGGGCTTCAGACCGGACTCGCTGGGCGGGCTCTGAGGGAGGGTTGTGGTCATCTCGCCATCCATGGAGGGGGTGCGGACCAGGGCGGCACGAAAATTAGTTCAGTACGATCTAAAAAAACAGTCTTGTTTAAATGTTCACGGTGCTCTATTTTCCGTTCAGCGCTGAGCCGCATCCTCGGGTGCCGCCACCGCCCCGTCCCTCGCATACCGGCTCTCAGGGGAGCTCATGCACGAACCAGCAGCGTGGTCGCCGTTAGGGTGTCGTCGTGGTGAACACAGCGGGCAAGTTCGGTCCCTACAGCCAGCCAGGTCCCGCGCGGCCCGCGCCGGGTGCCGGGGCACTGGACACCCGTGTCCTGCCCGGCAGGGGCCTGACGGGATCGGAACTCGTCCGTTCACGGATCGCCCTGCGGGTCCGCCTGAGGTCGGCGGCGCCGGGGGACCGGCTGCCCGACGCCGGCGTGCTCGCCGAGGAACTGGGGATCAGCGAGATCACCGTGCGCCGCGCGCTGGAGGGCATGTGCCAGGACGGCCTGCTCGACCGTCGGCGGGGCAGAGCGGGCGGCACGTTCGTCGCCCAGGAATGGGACACGGTCGTCGCCGTGCTGCACGATCCCGACGAGGCGGCTTCGCTGGACGCCGTCCACGTCCTCCTGGAGTGCGGTCTGGTCTCCCACGCCGTTGGCGAGGTCCCGGAGGGCCGGCTCGACGGGCTGCGGGCGCTGGTCGACGAGATGGACCGGACCGACGCACCGGCACGGCTGCTCGAACTGGAGACCCGCTTCCACCTCGACCTCGCGGAGGCGCTCGGCGGCCCCGGGATCCGCGAGTTCGCCGCCGATCTGCTGGGCCGCCAGTGCCTGCTGGTGCCCGCTCCGGCACCCGAGGTCGTCCGGGCGTGCAACCGCCACCACGCCGACCTGCTCGACGAACTGGCCCGCGGCGCGATGGCCCCGGCGGTGGCCGCGGTCAAGGCGCACCGGGACACCACACCGGCCTGACACCGGGCCACACCGCCCGGTCCGTGGCGACGTACCCGAGAGTCATCGCACCGACACCACCCCCGCAGAAGGAGCAGGCGCCATGCCCGACCCCGGAGCCGTCGGCCCGCTGCCGACACCGGGCCCTGCCAGCGGCACGCCGCAGCGTCTGCGCGGCGGCGTCCTCGGCATGGCGGACATCGCCGCCGCCACCATGGCCAACGTCGGCCCGGCCATGAGCTTCTTCTTCGGTTTCGCGTTCCTGGCCACCACCGCGGGCGTCGCGTCCCCGCTGACCATCGCTGCCGCGGGCGTCGCCGTCGCGCTGCTCGGCAACACGCTCGCCGAGTTCTCCCGGGCACATCCCTCGGCGGGCAGCTTCATCACCTTCGTCGGCAAGACCTTCGGGCCGGTCAGCGCCGTGACCACCGCCCTGCTGGCCGGGCTGGGCTACATCATCGCGATGGCCTCCGTCATCGCGATCTCGGGCGGGTTCGTGCAGATCACCCTGCACCACTACACCGGCCTCGACGTCCCGTGGATCATCTGGACGCTGCTGCTGACCGGGCTGTCGGTCGTGCTGATGCTGCGCGGGATCGTCGTCTCCACCAAGTGGGCCGGCTACTTCTTCGCCGTGGAGATGCTGGTCCTCGTCGTGGTCTCGGTGGCGGCGCTCGTCGAGCACCGCGGCAGCCTCTCCGCCGCCCCCTTCGTCCCCGGCCACATCACGCACGGTCTCAAGGGGCTGGCGGCGGGCTTTCCGCTCGCCGTCTACCTGTTCGTCGGCTGGGAGAACTCGGCGGCGCTCGCCGAGGAGACGGAGAACCCGCGGCGCAACGTCGGCCGTGCGGTGTTCTCCTCCGTGGCGATCATGACGGTGAGCTACATCCTCTTCTCCTACGCCACCGTGACCGGCTTCGGCTACGACGTCCAGCGGCTCGGCGACTCGCCCATCCCTTTCATCGACGTCGCCGACGACACCCTCGGGGCACTGTCCTTCCTCGCCTACGTCGGCGGCCTGACCTCCACCCTCGGTGTGCTGATCGCGGGCATCAACTCCCAGGCCCGGCTGGTGTTCAACGCCGGACGGGAGGGACTGCTGCCGTCCTTCTTCGGCTACGTCCACCCCCTCCGCCGTACGCCCAACAACGCGATCGTCACCTTCGCCGTCACCGCCCTGCTGATCATCGGCGGCTGGGGCCTCGGGCACCTGGTGGGAGCCGACGGCGGCCCGATGGACCCCGTGGTCTTCTTCACCGAGTCCTCGACCTTGGGCACCATCCTGATTTTGCTCGTCTACCTGGCCTCCAACATCGCCCTGCCGCTGTACTACCGCCGCTACCGGCCACAGGAGTTCCGGACCGTACGGCACCTGGTGCTCCCGTCGATCGGCGCCCTGGCGATCCTGGTCCCGCTCTACTACCTCGCCAAGCCGGGCCAGCCCGCACCGTACAACTGGTTCCCCTACGCGGCCCTGGCCGCTCTGCTCGCCGCCGTCGGCTACGCCACCCACCTGGTCCGCCGCGACCCGGACCTGGCCGGACGCGTCGGTTCGGTCATCGCCGACGTGGAGTGAGTCTCTGACGGGTCGTCGACGTCGTCGCGCTCAAGGTCACCGCTCCACCAGCATCCGCTGCAACTCCCGCGCCGCCCGAGGCGGAGCCACATCACTGCGATGGGCCAGCGCGATCGTCCGATGCAAGCCCGGCCGCGCGAGCGGAGTCACCCGCAGTCCCCGTCCCGACCGCGTCGCGACCATGCGCGGTACGACGGCCACCCCCAGCCCCGCCCTTACGAAGCCGAGCACCGCGTCCATCTCCCCGCCCTCGACCGCGAAGTCCGGCTCGAAGCCCTCGGCGCGGCAGGCGGCCACGGTCAGCTCGCGCAGGTCGTAGCCGTGCCGGAACATCACCAGACGCTCGCTCTCCAGGTCCGCGATGCGCACGACCCGGCCGCCCGCACCGGAGGCGCCCGGCGCCCTCACCTCCGGTGAGGACACCACCACCAGATCCTCCCGCAGCAGCTCCACCGTGGTCAGCGCGGGCGCGGGCGTCGGCAGCGGCAGGACGACCAGGGCGAGGTCGAGGGCGCCGCGGGCGAGCTCCCGCACGAGATCGTGCGAGCCGCCCTCCTCGATCAGCAGCTGGATGCCGGGGTAGCGGTCGTGGAAGGCGCGCAGGACGTCCGGCAGCAGGCCGGTGCACAGGCTCGGCGTCGCGCCGAGGCGCACCCTGCCCCGCCGCAGCTGCACCAGTTCCTGCACCTCGTACCGGGCCGTGTCCGCGTCCGCGAGGATCCGCCGGGCCAGCGGCAGCAGTGCCTCGCCCGCGTCGGTGAGCGTGATGTTGCCCCGGGCGCGCAGGAACAGGTCCGCGCCCAGCTCCCGCTCCAGGGCCTTGATCTGCTGCGACAGGGACGGCTGGGCGACATGGACCAGCTCGGCGGCCCGGGTGAAGTGCCGGGTCTCGGCCACGGCCACGAAGTACTGAAGCTGCTGGAACTGCACGGTTACAGAATAGCCCCAGCCTATGGAAACAAGCTGGACCATGTCTTGGACCGATCGGTTCCCTCGCCTCTAGCGTGCTGTTCCATGGCTCTGGCAACGCGGACGGACCGACGGCCGTCCATGGCACGCACCGTGTGGGACAGCACCGTCGGGAAGAAGACGGTGATGGCCGTCAGTGGTGTGATCATGCTGCTGTACCTGGTCGCGCACATGATCGGGAACCTGAAGATCTACTTCGGGGCGGGCGAGTTCAACCACTACGGCCACTGGCTGCGCACCGTCGGCGAACCCTTCATGCACTACTCCTGGACTCTCTGGCTCATCCGGATCGTCCTCGTCGTCGCAGTGGTCGCCCACGCCACGTCCGCCTACCAGCTCAGCCGCCGTGACATCAGGGCACGGCCCAGCAAGTACGTGCACAGGAAGCCGCGGGCGAGTTACGCCACGCGCACCATGCGCTGGGGCGGGATCATCCTCGGCCTGTTCATCGTCTGGCACCTCCTGGACCTCACCACCGGCACCGTGCACTCCGGCGGCTTCCAGGAGGGCCACCCGTACCAGAACGTGGTGGACACCTTCTCCACCTGGTACGGCAACGTCATCTACATCGTCGCGATGCTCGCGCTCGGCCTGCACATCCGGCACGGCTTCTGGAGCGCCGCCCAGACCCTCGGCGTCGGCAGTCGCGCCCGCGACCGCGCCCTGAAGACCGTCGCCGACGTCCTCGCGCTGCTGCTCACGGCCGGCTTCGTCGCCGTACCCGTGGGCGTCATGACCGGAGTGGTGAGCTGACATGACCTACACCGAATACGCCACCGGTGAGCCCGTGGCCGACGGCAAGTCCCCCTCCGGCCCGATCCACGAGCGCTGGGACAAGCGCCGCTTCGAGGCCAAGCTGGTCAACCCCGCCAACCGCCGCAAGCACACCGTCATCGTGGTCGGCACCGGCCTGGCCGGCGGCTCCGCGGGCGCCACGCTCGCCGAACAGGGCTACCACGTCGTCCAGTTCTGCTACCAGGACTCGCCGCGCCGCGCCCACTCGATCGCCGCGCAGGGCGGTATCAACGCGGCGAAGAACTACCGCAACGACGGCGACTCGATCCACCGGCTGTTCTACGACACCGTCAAGGGCGGCGACTTCCGGGCCCGCGAGTCCAACGTGCACCGGCTCGCCCAGATCTCCGTGGAGATCATCGACCAGTGCGTGGCGCAGGGCGTGCCCTTCGCCCGCGAGTACGGCGGCCTGCTCGACACCCGCTCCTTCGGCGGCGTCCAGGTGTCCCGTACCTTCTACGCCCGCGGCCAGACGGGTCAGCAGCTGCTGCTGGGCGCCTACCAGGCGCTGTCCCGGCAGATCGCCGCGGGGAACGTGGAGATGCACCCGCGCACCGAGATGCTGGACCTGATCGTCGTGGACGGGCGGGCGCGCGGCATCGTGGCGCGGGACCTCGTCACCGGGAAGATCGACACGTACTTCGCCGACGCCGTCGTCCTCGCGAGCGGCGGCTACGGCAACGTCTTCTACCTGTCCACGAATGCCATGAACTCCAACGCGACCGCCGTCTGGCGGGCGCACCGGCGCGGCGCCTACTTCGCCAACCCCTGCTTCACGCAGATCCACCCCACCTGCATCCCGCGCACCGGCGACCACCAGTCCAAGCTCACCCTGATGAGCGAGTCGCTGCGCAACGACGGCCGGATCTGGGTGCCCAAGGCCGAGGGCGACGACCGGCCGGCGAACCGGATCCCCGAGGACGAGCGCGACTACTACCTGGAGCGCATCTACCCCTCCTTCGGCAACCTGGTCCCGCGCGACATCGCCTCCCGAGCCGCGAAGAACGTCTGCGACGAGGGCAGGGGAGTCGGCCCCGGCGGCCAGGGCGTCTACCTCGACTTCGCGGACGCGATCAAGCGGATGGGCCGCACGGCGGTCGAGGCGAAGTACGGCAACCTCTTCGACATGTACCAGCGGATCACCGATGAGGATCCGTACGAGGTGCCGATGCGGATCTACCCCGCCGTGCACTACACGATGGGCGGCCTGTGGGTCGACTACGACCTGCAGACGACCGTCCCGGGCCTGTTCGCGATCGGCGAGGCCAACTTCTCCGACCACGGCGCGAACCGCCTCGGCGCCTCCGCCCTGATGCAGGGCCTGGCCGACGGCTACTTCGTCCTCCCGTCGACGATCAACGACTACCTCGCCCGCAACCCGCACCAGGAGCCGGTGACGGCCGAACACCCCGTCGTCCAGGAGGTGTTGGCCGAGACCGAGGACCGGATCGACCTGCTCCTGTCCGTCGACGGCGACCGCACCCCCGACTCCTTCCACCGCGAGGTCGGCGAACTCATGTGGGAGTTCTGCGGCATGGCCCGCACGGACGCCGGCCTGCGCAAGGCCCTGGAGCGGATCCCGCAGATCCGCGAGGAGTTCTGGCGGCGCATCAAGGTGCCCGGCACCGGCGAGGAGTTCAACCAGTCGCTGGAGAAGGCCAACCGCATCGTCGACTACCTGGAGCTGGCCGAGCTGATGTGCCTCGACGCGCTGCACCGCGGCGAGTCCTGCGGCGGCCACTTCCGCGAGGAGTCGCAGACACCCGACGGCGAGGCCGCGCGCAGGGACGAGGAGTTCTCCTACGCGGCCGCCTGGGAGTTCACCGGCACCGGCGAGGCGCCCACCCTGCACAAGGAAGACCTGGTCTTCGAGTACGTCCACCCCACCCAGCGGAGCTACGCATGAAGCTCACCCTGCGCGTCTGGCGGCAGAAGAACGCCGACGCCGAAGGCACCATGTCCACGTACGAGGTGGACGGCATCTCCTCCGACATGTCCTTCCTGGAGATGCTCGACACCCTCAACGAGGAACTCATCCTCAAGGGCGAGGACCCGGTCGCCTTCGACCACGACTGCCGCGAGGGCATCTGCGGCGCCTGCTCGCTCGTCATCAACGGCGACGCGCACGGCCCCGAGCGCACCACCACCTGCCAGCTGCACATGCGGTCCTTCAAGGACGGCGACACGATCGACATCGAGCCCTGGCGCGCCTCGGCCTTCCCGGTGATCAAGGACCTGGTCGTGGACCGGTCGGCGTTCGACCGGATCATCCAGGCCGGCGGGTACGTCACCGCCCCCACCGGCTCCGCGCCCGAGGCCCATGCCACCCCCGTACCCAAGGCGGACGCCGACTTCGCGTTCGAGCACGCCGAGTGCATCGGCTGCGGCGCGTGCGTGGCGGCCTGCCCGAACGGTGCGGCGATGCTGTTCACCTCCGCAAAGGTCAACCACCTCAACGTGCTGCCGCAGGGGGCGCCCGAGCGGGAGACGCGGGTGCTGGACATGGTGGCGCAGATGGACGCGGAGGGGTTCGGGGGCTGCACGCTGACCGGTGAGTGTGCGACCGCCTGCCCCAAGGGGATTCCGCTGGTGTCCATCACGAGCATGAACAAGGAATGGCTGCGGGCCACCCGGAAGGTGGCGGGGCGCTAGCCGCAGCAGAAGACGTTCGCCGACCAGCAGGCGGACGGGCGGGGTCGGGAGAGGTGCTCCTTCCGGCCCCGTCTGGTTTTCCGCCGGCACCCTCACCCACGCCGTTCAACAAGCCCACACCCACTCTCCGGCCACCCGTCACGCGGACGCCAACCGGCGTCGGAAGAACAGGACCGGCAGAGCGGACCGCCGCTTTGCCGCTCCCGCCGACCCCGGCCCGTGACCATGGAGAGAGCCATGACCGGCGTCACCACGCTCGACCGTCCTCCGCAGCCCGCGGCACCCACCCGCTACACCGTCACCCTCGCCCGTGACGAGGCCGACGTCCGTGCCGCGCAGCGGCTGCGGCACGACGTCTTCGCCGGAGAGATGGGCGCCCTGCTGACCACCTCACAGCCGGGCCTCGACGTCGACCCGTTCGACGCTTACTGCGACCACCTGCTCGTGCGCGACACCGTGACCGGGCAGGTCGTCGGCACCTACCGGCTGCTGCCGCCGGAGCGCGCGGCGGTCGCCGGCCGGCTCTACTCGGAGGGCGAGTTCGACCTCGCCCCGCTCGACGGGATCCGGCCCGGCCTGGTCGAGGTCGGCCGCTCCTGCGTGCACCCCGACCACCGGCACGGCACGGTCATCGGCCTGATCTGGGCAGGGATAGCCCGGTACATGGTCGACCGGGGCCACGAGTGGCTGGCGGGCTGCTGCTCCGTGCCGCTCGCAGACGGCGGCGCGCTGGCCACGGCCACCTGGGAGCGGGTGCGCGCGGGGCACCTGGCGCCCGAGGAGTTCCGGGTACGGCCCCTGCTGCCGTGGACCCCGAACGCCGAGGCTCCGGCCGACCGCGTGGAACTGCCCGCCCTGCTGCGCGGCTACGTCCGCCTCGGCGCCTGGGTGTGCGGGGAGCCCGCGCACGACCCGGACTTCGGGGTCGCCGACCTGTACGTGCTGCTGTCGATGCGCCGGGTCAACCCGCGCTATCTGAAGCACTTCCTCTCCCTCGTGCCGGCCTGATGAGCGTCTGGCTGCCCAGCGCGCCCTGCACCCCGGGCGCCTGCGTGGAGCCGGCCGCACCCGCAGCGGCCGTACCCCGGGCCGTGCTGCGGCTCACCGCGGTCACCGCCTTGGTGCTGGCCGGGATCGTGCTGTCCCCGCTCGGCGGGAGGATCCCCGCCGAGTGGGTCAGGCGGTGGTGCCGGTCGATCGTGCGGGCCATCGGGGTCCGGGTCCGCTTCACCGGCACCGCCGCACCGGACGGTGGTCTGCTGCTGGTCGCCAACCACGTCTCGTGGCTGGACATCCCGCTGCTGGCCGCCGTACGCCCCGCCCGGATGCTCGCCAAGACCGAGATCCGTGACTGGCCCGTGGCGGGGGCCCTGGTCGCGCGCGGCGGGGCGGTGTTCATCGAGCGCGACCGGCTGCGCGCGCTGCCCGACACGGTCGCCCGGATCGCGCACGTCATGCGGGAGGGCGCGGCCGTGGTCGCCTTTCCCGAGGGCAGCACCTGGTGCGGGCGGGCGCACGGCCGCTTCCACCGGGCCGTCTTCCAGGCCGCGCTGGACGCGGGCGTGGCCGTGCAGCCGGTCCGGCTGCGCTACCGCCAGGACGGGGGAGGGGCCGCGAGCACCGCGGCCGCGTTCGTCGGCGAGGACACCCTGCTCGCCTCCCTGTGGCGGGTCGCCCGCGCGCGGGGCCTGGTGGCCGAGGTCGACATCCGGCCCGTGATACCGCCCGGCGCCCAGCCCGACCGCCGTTCCCTCGCCCACGCCGCCCAGCCGGTCCCCTCCGAGGCCGCCTGGACCCATGTGGTCCTGCTGGAGCCGAAGGCCGCCCCGAGTCAGGGCATGACCCGGGCCAGATAGGGCGCCGTGGCGCTGCCCGCCGCCCGCGCCACCCGCTGCGGCGGCCCGGCCGCCACGATGCGCCCGCCCCGGTCGCCGCCGCCCGGCCCGAGGTCGATCACCCAGTCCGCCTCGGCGACCACGGTCATGTCGTGCTCGACCACGACCACCGTGTGCCCGGCGTCGACCAGCCCGTGCAGCCGGTCCATCAGCACCTCGACATCGGCCGGGTGCAGACCGGTCGTCGGCTCGTCCAGCAGGTAGAGGGTGTGGGCACGGCGGCCGCGCTGCAGCTCGCTCGCCAGCTTGATCCGCTGGGCCTCCCCGCCGGACAGCTCGGTGGCGGGCTGGCCCAGACGCAGATAGCCGAGGCCCACGTCGAGCAGCGTGCCCAGGCTGCGGGCAGCCCCCGGGGTGTCAGCGAAGAACCCGGCCGCGTCCTCGACGGTGAGGTCCAGGACCTCGGCGATGTTCCGTCCCCGGTAGGCCACCCGCAGGGTCTCGGGGTTGTAGCGGGCGCCCGCGCAGTCCGGGCAGGGCGCGTACGTGCTCGGCAGGAACAGCAGCTCGACGCTGACGAACCCCTCGCCCTGGCAGGTCTCGCAGCGCCCGCCGGCCACGTTGAAGGAGAACCGCCCGACGCCGTAGCCGCGCTCCCGCGCCGCGTCGGTGGCGGCGAACACCTTCCGTACGACGTCGAACAGGCCGGTGTAGGTGGCCAGGTTGGAGCGCGGAGTGCGCCCGATCGGCCGCTGGTCCACCCGGACCAGACGGCCGACCCCGGCCAGGTCCTGAGTCAGTTCGCCGATGAGCGTGGACTTCCCGGAGCCGGACACACCGGTGACGGCGGTGAACGCGCTCAGCGGGAACTCGGCCGTCACCCCGCGCAGGTTGTGCCGGGTCACGGGACCCACCTTCAGCCAGCCGCGCGGCTCGCGGACCTCACGCGCCGGACCCGGGGCCTCGTCGAAGAGGTAGCGGGCCGTGGCCGACTCCTCGACCGAGGCCAGCTCGGCCACCGGGCCGCTGTACAGCACCTGTCCGCCGTGCTCGCCCGCGCCGGGACCCACGTCCACCAGCCAGTCCGCGCCGCGCACCACCGCCAGGTGGTGTTCGACCACGAACACCGAGTTCCCGGCCGTCTTGAGCCGGTCCAGCACCGCGAGCAGCGCCTCGGTGTCCGCCGGGTGCAGTCCGGCCGACGGCTCGTCCAGCACGTACACCACGCCGAACAGTCCGGAGCGCAACTGGGTGGCCAGCCGCAGCCGTTGCAGCTCGCCCGCGGACAGGGTGGGGGTGGCCCGGTCCAGGCTGAGATAGCCGAGGCCCAGTTCGACCACCGGCGCGATCCGGGACTTCAGGTCGTCGGTGAGGACCCGGGCCGTCTCGGTGCCGCCGTCGAGCAGCCCGGCCAGGTCGGTCAGGGGCAGCGCGGCCAGCTCGGCGATGGTCCGGCCGCCGAAGGTCACCGCCAGCGCCTCGGGCCGCAGCCTGCTGCCCCGCACACCGGGCAGGGCGCACTGGTCAGGAAGCGCTCCGCCTTCGCCCGCAGGGTCGGGGACTTGGTGTCGGAGAACGTCTTCATGACGTACCGGCGGGCGCTCATGTACGTGCCCTGGTACGGCCGTTGGATCCGGTCGGCGTCCCGCACCGGGTGGACGGTGACGACCGGCTGCTCGTCCGTGAAGAGGATCCAGTCCCGCTGCTCGGCGGGGAGTTCGCGCCAGGGCCGGTCCACGTCGTACCCGAGCGTGTCGAGGATGTCGCGCAGGTTCTTGCCCTGCCAGGCCCCGGGCCACGCGGCGATCGCGCCCTCGCGGATCGACAGCGAGGGGTCGGGCACCAGCAACTCCTCGGTGGTGCGGTGCACTTGGCCCAAGCCGTGGCACTCCGGGCAGGCACCGGCCGCCGTGTTCGGGGAGAACGCGTCCGAGTCGAGCCGCTCGGCGCCGGGCGGATAGTCACCGGCGCGCGAGTACAGCATGCGCAGGGAGTTCGAGAGGTTGGTGACCGTGCCCACGGAGGAGCGGGAGGTGGGGGCCGAGCGTCGCTGCTGGAGGGAGACCGCCGGCGGCAGCCCGGTGATCTCGCCGACCTTGGGCGCCCCGACCTGGTGGATCAGCCGGCGCGCGTACGGCGCGACCGACTCGAAGTAGCGTCGCTGCGCCTCGGCGTACACGGTGCCGAACGCCAGGGACGACTTCCCCGAGCCGGACACGCCGGTGAACACGGCCAGTACGTCCCGCGGGATGTCCACGTCGACACCCTTGAGGTTGTGCTCGCGGGCACCGCGGACACGGACGTAGGGGTCGTACGGATCATGAGGGCTGTGCATCGGGGGGACACTCCGTACGGGCCTGTCGGGGCGGGGACAAACCCCGCGATTCTAGCCCGCCGGGTCCCGGCTACGGATGCGGAGGGGTGTCCCGCTCCTGGCTTCCGAGCTCGTCCTTCAGCCTCTGCTGGGCGGTGTCGACCTGCGACTTGTACTTGTCCTGGGTCTTCTCGTCGACGTAGTCGCCGGCCTTGTCGATGCCCTTGTTCGCCACGTCCTCGTGGCCCTTGAGCATGCTCTTGATCTTGTCCAGCATGGACATGGCATCCCTCCTGAGGGATAGACGCTCCGCGTTCCAGGGTCTCCGGCCGTGACACGGCTCGCATCTCGGCGGGCGGGGGCGCGCGGAGCGAGAGCGCGGCGCGTGAGCCCGCCGGGGAGGCGCAAGTGCACGCGTGTCCCTTATGTGCGAGTTTGGGGGACGGACGCCTGCCGCCGCAGAAAGGCCTGCCCCTCATGAGCACTCCCGGTTTCGGATTCGGACGCAGCCCGTTCGAGGAGTTCGACGAGCTGATGTCCCGGTTCTTCGGCAGCGGCGGCCCGGCCGCGTCCGCCCGCCGGCCGCAGCGCGTCGACATCGGCAGCCTGCTGTCCGAACGGGCCCGGGACCTGGTGGCCGAGGCCAGGGACATCGCCGCGATCGAGGGCAGCGAGGAACTCGACGCCCGGCACCTGCTGGCCGCCGCCACTCACAACGAGTCCACCCGGCGCCTGCTCACCGAGGCCGGCGCCGACCCCGACCGCATCCGGGAGCGGCTCGGCACCGGCGCGAACGGCGGCGAGAAGACCGAGCCGAACACCCTCACCCCGGCCGCCAAGCGCGCCCTGCTCGACGCCTACCAGATCTCGCGCGCCGAGGGCGACTCCTACATCGGCCCCGGTCACATCCTGCGCGCACTCGCCGCGAACCCGGAGTCGGCGGCCGGGCAGACGCTCGGCGAGGGCGGCTGGGAGCCGGCCAGGCTGCCCACCGAGGGCAGCGCCGAGCGGAAGAAGCCCAGCACCACGCCGACCGTGGACGAGTACGGCCGCGACCTCACCGAGGACGCCCGCCAGGGCCGCCTCGACCCGGTGATCGGACGCGAGGAGGAGGTCGAGCAGACCATCGAGGTCCTCTCCCGGCGCAGCAAGAACAACCCCGTCCTGATCGGCGACCCCGGCGTCGGCAAGACGGCCGTGGTCGAGGGCATCGCCCAGCGCATCGTCGCCGGGGACGTGCCGAAGACCCTCGAAGGCAAGCGGCTGGTCTCGCTGGACCTGGCCGGGATGGTGGCCGGCACCAAGTACCGGGGCGAGTTCGAGGAGCGGCTGAAGAAACTGCTGGAGGAGGTCCGCGAGCACGCCGACGAACTGGTGCTGTTCCTTGACGAGCTGCACACCGTCGTCGGTGCCGGAGGCGGCGGCGAGGGCGCCATGGACGCGGGCAACATGCTCAAACCCGCCCTGGCCCGCGGCGAGTTGCACCTGATCGGCGCGACGACCGTGGACGAGTACCGCAGGCACATCGAGAAGGACGCCGCCCTGGAGCGCCGCTTCGCGCCCATCCTGGTCGGCGAGCCCAGTGTGGACGACACCATCGAGATCCTGCGCGGCCTGCGCGACCGGTACGAGGCCCACCACCAGGTCCGCATCACCGACGAGGCGGTCGTCGCAGCGGCCGAGCTGTCCGACCGGTACATCACCTCCCGCTTCCTGCCCGACAAGGCCATCGACCTGATGGACCAGGCCGCCGCCCGGGTCCGGCTGCGCGCCAAAACCCCCCTGGCCGACACCCGGGAGGTCGAGGACCGCATCGCCGCCCTGAACCGGGAGAAGGACCAGGCCGTCGCCGACGAGGAGTACGAGCGCGCCAAGGACCTGCGCGACCGGATCAAGGAGGCCGAGGCCGAGCTGGCCGCCGCGGGCAAGGCGGAGGAGCACGTCCCCAAGGTCACCGCCGAGGACATCGCCCAGGTCGTCTCCCGCACCACCGGCATTCCCGTCTCCCAGCTCACCGAGGAGGAGCGGGAACGGCTGCTGAAGCTGGAGGAGCACCTGCACGAGCGGGTCGTCGGCCAGGACGAGGCGATCACCGCCGTGGCCCGCGCGGTACGCCGCGCCCGCGCCGGCATGAGCGATCCCGACCGGCCCATCGGCAGCTTCCTGTTCCTCGGCCCGACCGGCGTCGGCAAGACCGAGCTGGCCCGCGCCCTCGCCGCCGCCCTCTTCGGCGACGAGAGCCGCATGATCCGCCTCGACATGAGCGAGTTCCAGGAGCGGCACACCGTCTCCCGCCTGGTCGGGGCGCCTCCCGGATACGTCGGCCACGAGGAGGCCGGCCAGCTCACCGAGGCGGTGCGCAGACAGCCGTACACCGTGCTGCTGCTGGACGAGGTGGAGAAGGCCCACCCGGACGTCTTCAACACCCTGCTGCAGCTCCTGGACGACGGCCGGCTCACCGACTCCCAGGGCCGCACGGTCGACTTCAAGAACACCGTGGTCATCATGACGTCGAACATCGGCGCCGACCGCATCCTGGCCGCCGGCACCGAGGACTACACCAAGGTCCGCGACGCCGTCATGCCCGCCCTCCAGCAGCACTTCCGGCCCGAGTTCCTCAACCGCATCGACGAGATCATCGTCTTCCGCGGCCTGGACCGCACCCAGCTGCGCCAGATCGTCGACCTGCTGCTGGAGCACACCCGGCGCCGGCTGCACGCCCAGGACGTCACCATGGAGGTCACCGACGCGGCCGCCGAACTCCTCTCGAACATCGGCTACCAGCCCGACTTCGGTGCCCGCCCGCTGCGCCGCACCATCCAGCGCGAGGTGGACGACCGCCTCGCCGACATGCTGCTGTCCGGGCAACTCGTACCGGGCGACCGCGCGGTGGTGGACGCGGCGGACGGCTCCATCGTGATGCGCGCGGACAGACCGGCCGACATGCAGGGCTGAGCCGCTCAGTCGCGGGGTGCGAAGAGGGCGGCGAGGCGCCGGTAGGAGTCCAGCAGCGCCGTACGGTCGTACGAGCTGGTCGTGACCAGGACCTCGTCCGCGCCCGTCTCCTTCAGCACCGTCTCCAGCTCGTGCGCGACCTGGTCCTCGGTGTCGGCGAGGTGACCGGCGAGACCGGACTCGTAGAAGTCCCGCTCCTTCGCGGTCATCGCGCGGGCCTCGATCTCCTCGGCCGGGGCCAGGGGCGGGAAGCTGCCGTGGGTCCGCGCGTGCGCCATGGCCCAGGCCTCCGGGACCAGCAGCCGCCGCGCGGCCTGAGCGGTGCCGGCGACCGCGATCGTGCCGGAGATCACCACATACGGCTCGGACGCCCACGAGGAGGGGCGGAACCGGGCGCGGTACTCGTCGATGCCGCGCAGCATCTTCTCGCGGCCCCGCAGGTCACCGATGACCATCGGCAGGCCGGCGCGGGCCGCGATTTGCGCGCCCTCGCCCATGGCCAGCACGAACGGCGGCACCCGCAGGCCCTCCGCCGGGCGGGCGTGCACCCCGGTCGGCGAGGTGCCCTCGAACCAGCCGAGCAGTTCGCCGAGTTGCGCCCCGAAGTCCTCGGCGTCGTCCTTGTCCCGCCCGAGGGCCTTGCGCACTCCGCCGGTGAAGCCCACGGAACGGCCGAGCCCCATGTCGATCCGGCCCGGGAAGAGCGACTCCAGCACGCCGAACTGCTCGGCCACCACCAGAGGTTGGTGGTTGGGCAGCATGACCCCGCCGGTGCCCACCCGGATCGTGCGGGTCGCCGCGGCCACGGCGGCGGCGAGCACGGTCGGCGCCGACCCGGCGACCCCGGGCACGCCGTGGTGCTCGGACACCCAGAACCGGTGATAGCCGAGCGCCTCCGCCTCCCGCGCCAGCGCGACCGTGTCCCGCAGCGCCTCGCCGGGCGGCCGGCCCGCACGGGTGCGGGAACGGTCGAGGACGGAGAAGCGGGTCGCGGCGGTCACGGAACTCATACGAGGTTCAACACCCTGGAGCCCGCAGGATTCCTCACGGCGCGATGTTGTGGTTCAGCCGGAACAGGTTGCCCGGGTCGTAGCGCCGCTTCAGCTCCACCAGACGGGCGTGGTTGCCGCGGTAGTTGTCGCGTACGCGGTCCTGGTCGTCGCCGTCCATGAAGTTCACGTAGCCGCCCCCGGCCGAGTACGGCTCCAGCGCCCGGTGGAAGGCGCGCGCCCACTCCTTCTGGGCCTCACAGCCCGCCCGGGTGGTCAGGGTCGGGCTGAGCGCGGTCGAGAAGCAGGCGTCCCGGTAGGCGAACGCGGTGTCCTGCGGCCCGACCCGGTGGCAGGCGCCGTCGACCGGGAAGATCACCGTCGCGCTCTGGACGGAGGGGGTCGTGGCGGCGTACTCGACGTACGCGTCGATCGCCCCGTCCGGCAGGCCACGGCTGAAGGTGCCCTTCCAGTAGTGGAAAAGACCGGCGGGCAGCAGCTCGTCGAAGAACGTGTTGACCAGCGGATACGGGATGCGCCCCACGTACTGGCCGACCACCGGACCCAGCCCGGCCAGCCGGGCGCGGACCCGGTCGTCCTCCTCCTGCGGCCCGGTCCAGCACAGGACCACTCCGCACAGCGGCCGCCCGTGCCGGCGCTCGGGCAGGAACGGCACCGGCGGTCCCAGCCCGAGGACGAACAGCGCGCCGAGCCGCTCGTCGGACTCGGCGATCAGCTCCCGGTAGCGGCGCAGCACATCGGCGTCGAGCGGGTAGAACGTCGGGCCGCCGAGGACGTCGGCCACGGGGTGCAGCCGGAACACGAAGGACGTGACGACCCCGAAGTTCCCGCCGCCCCCGCGCACCGCCCACAGCAGCTCCGGGTGGCGCTCCTGCGTGCAGGTCAGGAAGGACCCGTCGGCCGTCACCAGGTCTACGGAGACCAGGTTGTCGCAGGCCAGGCCGCAGCGGCGGGCCAGATGGCCCATGCCTCCGCCGGTCGTCAGGCCGCCGACACCGGTCGTGGAGACGACTCCGCCGGTGGTGGCCAGGCCGAAGGCGTGCGTGGCGTGGTCGACGTCCGCCCAGGTACAGCCGCCCCCGACCCGGGCGGTGCGCGATCGCGGGTCGACCCGGACCCCGCGCAGCCGGCCGAGGTCGAGGACCACGCCGTCGTCGCAGGTCCCGTAGCCGGGCACGCTGTGTCCGCCGCCGCGCACCGCGAGCGGCAGGCCCTGGTCGCGGGCGAAGTCCACCGTGGCGATCACGTCGCCCGCGTCGACGGCCCGGACGACGATCGCCGGCCGCTTGTCGTGCATCGCGTTGTAGACCCTGCGGGCCTCGTCGTAGCCCGGGTCGCCCGGCTCGACGATCCCGCCGCGCACGGCTCCGCGCAGCCGCCCGAGGAGCCGGCCGTCCAGGGCCGGTGGGGACGTGGTCATGGCCGCCACCCGCCTTCCGCGTCGGTGTACCGCCGGTCTACCCGCCCGGGCGGGTGGCGCTCATCGCCCAAACGGCCCATCCGCGCAGGTGGGGGCATGGGCGGGACGGCCCATCACGCGTGGCGGTGCGTGCAGGCGTACGCCGTCGCTGCGGCCCGCGAGGACGGTCGGTGTATCGCCGGTCTACCTGCCCGGGCGGGTGGCGCTCGTCGCCGGAACGGCCCATTCGCGCAGGTGGGGGCATGGGCGGGACGGCCCATCACGCGTGGCGGTGCGTGCAGGCGTACGCCGTCGCTGCGGCCCGCGAGGACCGGTCGGTGTGTCGCCGGTCTACCTGCCCGGGCGGGTGGCGCTCGTCGCCGGAACGGCCCATTCGCGCAGGTGGGGGCACGGGCGGGACGGCCCATCACGCGAGGCCGTGCGTGCAGGCGTACGCCGTCGCCGCGGCCCGCGAGGACACGTCGAGCTTGGCGAAGATGTTGTTGAGGTGCCGGGCGACGGTGTGCTCGCTGATCACCAGTTCCGCGGCGATGGCCCGGTTCGTACGGCCCGCCGCGACCAGCCGCAGCACCTGGATCTCGCGCTCGGTGAGCCCGCCCGGCGGCTCCTCGCGCAGGCCGGCGAGGAGGGCTGCCGCCCGGCGGGCATCCGGTGCGGCGCCCAGCTCCTCGAAGGCCTGCCGGGCCGCCCGCAGCTCCATCCGGGCGCCCTCGTCGTCCCCGGCACTCCGGTCGGCGGCGGCCAGGAGCATCCGCACCTGGGCCGCCTCGTACGGCACCCCCAGCCCCAGCCAGACGGCCAGTGCCCGGTGCAGCAGGGGCAGCGCGCGGTCGAGGTCGCGCTCCGCGAAGGCCACCGCTGCGCCGGCAGCCGCGGCGCTCGCGTGCAGCAGGGTCGCCGCCGAGCCGCACCGCAGCTGCCACTCCAGGGCCAGGGCGTCCAGCTCCTCGGCCGCCGCCCGGGCCTCGTCGAGCCGGCCGAGCGCGAGGCAGACCTCCACCTGGGCGGCGAGCAGCCGGCACCGCTCGACCCGGCCCGTCCCGTCCCCGGCGACGGCCAGCCGCAGTCCCGCGGCCGAGGCCTCGGCCCTGCCCTGCGCCAGCCGCAGCAGTGCGAGGCCCGGCTGCGGGTCGCGGCCCAGCTCGTGCGCGCGCTCGTAGGCCTCCTCGGCCGCGGCCGTCTCGCCGCGCCGGCGCCGGATCTCTCCGGTCAGGTAGCAGGCCTCGGCCGCCAACCGCCGCTCGTAGGGCAGCAGTTCCTCGCAGGTCCGGACGGCCTCGGTCAGCGCCAGGGGCCAGCGGCCGCGCAGCTCCAGCACCTGTACCCGGTGCACCCGGCACAGCCCCCGGAAGTTGTTCTCCGCCGGCATCGAGGCGCACCACCGGATGGCCGCCTCGGTCCACTCCGCGGCGCGTTCGAGGTCGGCGCAGGCCATGCACTGCTGCAGGCCCAGACAGTAGATCCAGCCGGTGAAGAAGGCGCTCAGCTCGCCCGCCACGGCCGAGCACATCGCCTCGTCGAGAAGGTCGAGCCCGGCGGCGACCCGGCCCCGGGCCACCAGGACGCCCGCCTGCGCCTGGACGCTCATGGCGTACAGGTCGGCGCTGCCGCAGCGGCGCGCGATCGCCGCCATGCGCCGGGCCGAGGCCATCGCCTCGTCGAACGCGCCGCGCTCCTGCGCCTGCTCCGTGTCCATCCAGACGAGGAAGCACTGCTCGGCGCACTCGGGCTCGGCGCGCAGATGCCGCCGGGCCCGGCGCAGCCAGCCGGTGGCCATGGCCGTACGGCCCGCCAGGTGGTGCTCGTAGAAGAGCAGCCACGCCATGAATCCGGCCTGCCGGTCGGCACCGGCCGCCACGTACCCGGCGTAGGCCCGCATCCGCTGGGCGACGGACTCCTCGACCCGGCTCGTCCACCAGGCGGCGTCGGCGAGCGCGGCCCAGTCGTCGGGGGTGAGATCAGCAGGGTCCAAGCCGTGCAACAGCCGGTACGCGTCGGCCCACGCCTCCCGGGCCACGGCGTCCCGTGCCCGTCGCAGCGCGTCCGGCGTCGCCGTCGCGCCGGCCGTCCGACCACTCACACGCGGCTCCCTTCTCGCTCCTCGCGAGCAGGACGCCCCCTCATACGGTAGTCCGGCCCGGCCCTCGGGGCGCAGCAGGCCGGCTCGCCCGCGGCCGGCCGCGCCGGTCACCGGCCCGACCGTGTCCGTGCGCCTCGTGGGGCCTCGATCATCTGCAGCTCAAGGGCGAGCGGCGGCTCGGCCAGCCCGGGCCCGCCCGTCCGCGCCCACTCGGCGACCTCGGCCGTGCAGTCGTCGTCCAGGGCGAACCCGATCCACACCGGCCTGCCGCCCGCCCGCCGCCCCTCGGCCGAGGGGCGTACGACCACGACGTTCGCCTGGTCGCACGGCCCCAGGCAGTCGGTCGTGCGCACCGCGAAGCCGCCCTCGGCCGCGGCGGCCCGCAAACGGTCCAGCTGGCCGTCGTGATCGGTACCGGGGTGCTTGGCCGGGTTGCCGCAGCAGCAGCCCCGGCAGACGACGAGGGTGGGAACAGAAGGCATGGGAGAAGCATGAGGCCCGCGCTCCTGGGGAGTTGACGCAGGGGTGGCTGGTCGAAAAAAGTTACGCGCCGCCGTCGATCCGCCCCTGTCCCGTTCGACGTGATGGTGTGGGGCGCCTCGCCACACGATGACGCGACCGGACCTGACGAGGAAACACATGGATCAACTGCTGAGAGTCATGAACTTCAACGTCTCGAGTGACGGAATCGGTGCCGGTGAGCACCAGAGTCTCGAGCGGCCGTTCGGCCTCGACGGTGCCGAGAGGCTGTTCGCCTGGGCCGGCGCCACCGCGAGCTGGCCCATGCGCACCGATCCCGGGGGGACCCGGGGCCTCGACGACTACTTCACGCGAGACTTCGCACGCAACATCGGCGCCGAGATCATGGGCCGCAACAAGTTCGGGCCCCAGCGCGGGCCCTGGCACGATCACGAGTGGCGCGGCTGGTGGGGCGACGAGCCCCCGTTCCGCACGCCGGTGTTCGTCATGACCCATCACAAGCGGCCTTCGTTCACGCTCTCCGACACCACCTTCCACTTCGTCGACGGCGACCCGGCCACGGTCCTCGAACGGGCGCGGGAGGCGGCACAGGGCAAGGACGTTCGCCTCGGTGGCGGGGTCACCACCATCAGGGAGTTCCTTGAAGCCGACCTCGTCGACACCATGCATGTGGCGGTCTCGCCCGTGACGCTCGGGTCCGGACTACGGCTCTGGGAGTCACCCCATGAGCTGCTCGACCGGTTCCACCTGGAGGTCGTGCCCAGCCCGAGCGGCGTGACGCACCACCTGTTCTGGCGAAGGTGACGCGAGGGCCCACCCTGTGCGGTCACCGCACTAGGGTGGCCCCGTGACAGACAGCAGTGCGCGCCCGGTTGCCGTGTTCGACCTGGACAACACCCTTGCCGACACCGCCCATCGGCAGCACTTCCTTCAGGCCCGGCCGCGGAACTGGGCCGGGTTCTTCGCGGCCGCGCCCCAGGATCCACCGCTCGCCGAGGGCGTGACGCTCGTCCTGGAGCAGGCTCGCGAGTGCGAGATCGTGTACCTCACGGGGCGGCCCGAGCAATGCCGGCGCGACACGCTCGACTGGCTCGCCGACCAGGCGCTGCCCGAGGGGCGCCTGCACATGCGGAGCAACGCCGACCGCAGGCCCGCCCGGTTCACCAAGCTGGAGATCCTGCGCCGGCTCGCCCGCGACCGCCAGATACGGTTCCTCGTCGATGACGACGAGCTGGTGTGCGACGACGCCGAGCGCGCCGGGTTCGCCGTCGTACGGGCCCGCTGGGCCGCGAAGTCCGCCGCGCTGGAGGACGCCCAGGAGCGTGAGGGCCGGACCTGAGGGCCGGACCTGTGCTGGTCCTGGGGGGGGCTACTCCCCGTCCTCGATGCGGAAGCCCACCTTCAGACCGACCTGCCAGTGCGCGATCTGCCCGTCCTCGATCTGCCCCCTGACCTGCGTCACCTCGAACCAGTCCAGGTTGCGCACGGTCTGGGCCGCCCGGGCGATGCCGTTGCGGATGGCCTTGTCGACGCCGTCGGGGGAGGTGCCGACGATCTCCGAGACCCGGTAGGTGTGGTTGGTCATGTGGTGCTCCTAGCTGTGCCGCCGTGACGGGTGTGTCACGCGTCACTCCACGGTGCCGTATGCGGGGGCGGAGCGCGAGGCGTCGCGGCCGTACCCTCGGTAGCCCTTGACCGCCGCATTGGTCCATACCAAAATCCAGACACCCGTGCGAGCCCCGGCTCGTCCCCCCACGTCGGGCCCCTTCCCCTGTCCGTCAGACAGAACAGGACCCCTCGTGAGACGTCGTCGTCTGCTCGCCCTCCTCTGTGTCACCGGCTCCCTCGTCAGCGGCTGCGCCCTCCTCCCGGGCGGCCAGGACCGGCACACCGTCACCGTGTGGCTGATGAAGGACAGTGCCTCGAAGGAGTTCCTGCGGCGCTTCACCGAGGACTTCGAGCGCACCCACAAGGACCTGCGGCTCGACATCCGCATCCAGGAGTGGACCGGCATCGTCGAGAAGGTCCAGAAGGCCCTCAGGAGCGACGCGAAGGACGGCCCCGACGTCATCGAGGTGGGCAACACCCAGGTCCCGCTGTACGTCGACGACGGCCGCCTCGCCGACCTGACGCTGGAGTCGATGCGCGACTGGGGCAAGGAGCACTGGCTGCCCGGCCTCGCCGAACCCGGCAAGGACGGCAACAAGCAGTACGGCGTGCCCTGGTACGCGGCCAACCGGGTCGTCATCTACCGCAAGGACCTCTTCGAACAGGCCGGCATCACCGCCCCGCCGAAGACCCGCAACGAGTGGCTCACCGCCACCCAGAAGCTCAACTCGGGTGGCAACCAGGGGATTTACCTGGCCGGACAGGACTGGTACACCCTCTCCGGGTTCATCTGGGACGAGGGCGGCGAGCTGGCCGAGCAGAAGGACTACGAGTGGCGCGGCACCCTGGACACCCCGGCAGCCCTGCGCGGCATGGACTTCTACCGGCGGCTCCAGGCGCTCGGCGCGGGACCCATGGACGCGGACGAGGAACACCCGCCCCAGGCAGGGGTGTTCGCGGGCGGCAAGGTCGCGCAGATCATCGCCGTACCGGGGCTCGCCCAGTCGATCGTGCAGCAGAACCCCGGGCTCAAGGACAAGCTCGGCTTCTTCCCGGTGCCCGGCAGGACCGCCGCCCGGCCCGGCACGGTCTTCACCGGCGGCTCCGACCTCGTCGTCCCGCGCAACACCGACGACCAGTTCGCCGCGACCGCCGTCGTCGGGGCGCTCACCGGCGCCAAGTGGGACACCGAACTCGCCCGCACCATGAACTACGTGCCCAACAAGACCACTCTGGCGGGCGCGGTCGCGGGTGAGGAGGGGGTCGCCGCCATGGCGGCGGGCGCCGCACACGGCCGGGCGACCCCCAACAGCCCGCAGTGGGCCGCGGTCGAGGCCGACAACCCGATCAAGGGCTACATGACCAAGGTGCTCGGCGGGGCCGACCCGGCGGCCGAGGCACGCCGGGCCGGCCGGAAGATCACCGACGCCCTCGCTCCGAACCTGGGCTGACCTACCGCGCCACGCTGAGCGACAGCGCGAAGCGGCCCTCGGTGTCCGTCCACCAGTGGGTCAACTCCAGGCCCACCGCATCGAGTTCGGCACTCACGCCCTCCTTGCGGAACTTCGCCGACACCTCGGTGCGCAGCTCCTCGCCCGCCGCGAAGTCCACGGCGAGATCCAGTGCGGGCACCTTCACGGTCTGCGCGGTGCGCGAGCGCAGCCGCATCTCGATCCACTCCTGCTCGGTGTCCCACAGCGCCACATGGTCGAAGGCGTCCGGGTCGAAGTCGGCGCCCAGCTCCCGGTTCATGACGGCCATGACGTTCTTGTTGAACGCGGCCGTCACCCCGGCCGCGTCGTCGTACGCCCGGACCAGCACCTGCTCGTCCTTGACCAGGTCCGTGCCGAGCAGCAGCCCGTCGCCCGGTGCGAGCAGGGCGCGCACCGAGGCCAGGAACTTCGCCCGTTCGGCGGGCAGCAGGTTGCCGATCGTGCCGCCGAGGAACGCCACCAGCCGGGGCCCGGGCGTCTCGGGCAGCGCCAGCGGGGCGGTGAAGTCGGCGATCAGGGCGTGCACGTCGAGTCCGGGACGCTCCTCGATGAGCGCCTGCCCGGCCTGGGTCAGGGCGCTCTCACTGACGTCGACGGGGACGTACGCCGCCAGCGAGGTGAGCGCGTCGATCAGATAGCGGGTCTTCTCCGAGGAACCGGAGCCCAGCTCGACCAGGGTGCGCGCACCGCTCGCCGCGGCTATCTCGCCGGACCGGGCGACGAGGATCTCGCGCTCGGCCCGCGTCGGGTAGTACTCGGGCAGCTCCGTGATCTGCTCGAACAACTCGCTGCCGCTGGCGTCGTAGAACCACTTGGGCGGCAGCGTCTTGGGGTTGACCGTGAGGCCGGCGAGGACGTCCGCGCGCAGCGCGGCGTCCGTCGCGTCCTCGGGGAGAGTGCGGGTGACGTGCAGAGGACTCACGTACAGGGCTCCTTCGGTGATCGGGGCGCCCCCGCTCGAGCGGAGCCGAGAGTGGGGGAGGGCGCCGGGTCCTCGATCGGGGCGAGCAGCACGCCGGTGCGGCTCGCCGTGAGCACGGTGCGGTCGGGGACCTCCTGCCAGAGCGGGTCGTCGTCGTACGGTTCGGAGGCGACGACCGTGCCGGTGCCGGGCTCCGTGCGGTACCAGAGGCTGTCGCCCCAGGCGGTGGCGGTGATGGTGGTGCCGTCGGTGAGCAGCAGGTTCAGCCGGGAGGCGGGGGCCGCCTCGGCCAGCTCGCGAACCGCCCCGCCGAGGGCGTCGGCGGGGTCGTCACCGAGCCGCAGCCGGTGCAGCACCAGCGCCCAGACGAACGCCGAGTCGGTGCGTGCCTCCAGCGACAGCAGTTCGACCGGGGGCAGGGCGGACACCAGCGGTGCCGCCGAGTCCGGCCAGCCGGCGATCGCGCCGTTGTGGCTGAACAGCCACCGGTCGGCGGCGAAGGGTGCCGCCGCGGCCTCGCCGTCCGCGCCCGCGCGGGTCGCGTCGCGTACGGCGGCCAGTACGGCACCGGCGCGCACGACCCGGGCCAGGTCGGTGAAGGACAGGTCCGCCCAGATCGGCCCGGACCGCCGGTAGCGGGCCGGGACCGGATCGCCGGGGGCGTACCAACCCACGCCGAAACCATCGGCGTTGACCGTGCCGTACCGCTGCCGCCGGGGCGCCCACGACTGCCGGAACAGGCTGTGCGGGGGCTCCACGAGGAGTCGGCCCAGCGGCTCCTCAGGTCCCAGGTAGGCCAGATGACGGCACATCAGACGGCCTCCGAGCGGGCGGTGCGGAACCCCGAGAAGATCTGCCGCCGGATCGGGTAGTCCCAGTTGCGGAACGTGCCCCGGCAGGCCACCGGGTCCACGGCGAACGAGCCGCCGCGCAGCACCTTGTACTCGGGCCCGAAGAACACCTCCGAGTACTCCTTGTACGGGAACGCCTGGAAGCCCGGGTACGGCAGGAAGTCGCTCGCCGTCCACTCCCACACGTCCCCGATCAACTGCCGTACGCCGAGCGGGGACTCACCGGCCGGGTAGCTGCCGGCGGGGGCGGGCCTGAGGTGCCGCTGCCCCAGGTTGGCGTGCTCGGGCGCCGGGTCGGCGTCGCCCCACGGGTAGCGGGTGGAGTGCCCGGTGGCCGGGTCGTACCGGGCGGCCTTCTCCCACTCGGCCTCGGTCGGCAGCCGGCGCCCGGCCCAGCGGGCGTAGGCGTCCGCCTCGTACCAGCACACGTGCAGCACCGGCTCGTCGGCCGGCACGACCTCGCTGATGCCGAAGCGGCGCCTGAGCCACTGGCCGCCGTCGCGGCGCCAGAACAGCGGCGCGGCGAGGGAGTGCTGCCGGATGTGCGCCCAGCCCTCGGGCGTCCACCAGCGCTCGGTTTCGTACCCGCCGTCCTCGATGAACGCCTGGTACGCCGCGTTCGTCACCGGGGTCGTGTCGATCCAGTACGGCGCCAGGTCCACCGGATGCGCCGGGCGTTCGTTGTCCAGCGCCCACGGTTCGGTGGAGGTGCCCATGGTGAACGGACCGCCGGGGACGAGGACTTCGGCCGGGCCCGTGAACAGTGGCGCCGGTTCGGGGTCGGGGGCGGTCAGGGCCTGCGGGCCCTTTCGGAGCTGATGGGTGATCAGCATCGTCTCGTCGTGCTGCTGTTCATGCTGCGCGATCATCCCGAAGGCGAACCCGGCCTCGGTCAGCCGGCTGCCGTGGAAGTCCGCGGCCCCCAGCAGGTCCAGGGCCCGGCCGCGCACCTCGGACGCGTAGCCGCGGGCCTCGTCGGGCGGCAGCAGCGGCAGCGAGGGCCGCTCGGCGCGCGGGTGCTCGAAGGCGTCGTACAGGCCGTCGATCTCGGGCCGCATCGCCTCCCGGCCGCCGACCGCCCGCAGCAGCCACAGTTCCTCCTGGTTGCCGATGTGCGCGAGGTCCCACACCAGCGGCGACATCAGCGGGGAGTGCTGGGCGGTGAGGTCGGGGTCCTCGACGCAACTGGTCAGCAGCGTGGTGCGGGCGCGGGCTGCGGTGAGCGAGGCCAGCGCACGCTCGCGCAGCGCCTCGGTGTCCGGCTCGGTGGCCGTGACCTCGGTCTCCGGGGCGGTCATGTGCGGATGTCCTTCCTCCCGTGGGCACGACGGTCCGTGTCGCGCAGGCGGTCCAGCAGGTCGTCGGCCGGGCAGCGGCCCTGGGTGACGTAGCGGTGGAGATGGGCCGCCACGGCGTCCATGACCGCCGGTGTGGCACCGAGCCGGGGCAGGGCCTCCAGCGCCACCGTGAAACAGGCGACAGCGGCTTCGCGCAGCTCGGGGTCGGCGAGCCCGTGCCGGGCCGCGTCGGTCCACAGCGGATTGTGCGGGGCGGGCAGGTTCAGGGCCCGCTCCGCCAGGGGTTTCACCACCCGGTGCGCGGACTCGGCGGCCTCCGGGTCGTCGAACAGCGCCGCCGTCACCGCGAGCGGCACGATCCAGCCGTCCTCGCCGGGCTGCGCGTCGATCATGCGCAGCTCCAGGTGGCCGCGGGGCCGGACCGGCGGGAACAGGGTGGTGAGGTGGTAGTCGAGATCCGCCCGGGTGGGCGGCCGGGGTGTCCGCGAGCGGGTCCACTTGCGGAAGGTCAGGTCCTCGGGCACCTCCCACGAACCGCCGTCGCTGCGGACGCACATCACCGGGGCGTCCAGCACATGCCGGGTCCAGGCGTCCCGCGGCTCGCCGTCCGGCGGGGGCCCGCCCGCCCGGCCGGCCACGCCGATCTCCATCCACAGCAGCTGCCGGGTGGACCGCCAGCCCGTGGGCTGCCGGCCGATCAGCGGGGAGTTCGCGAACGCGGCCACCAGTACCGCGCCCAGCAGGTGCGCCAGCCGCCAGCGCCGCTCGTGCCCGAGCGGCCCGGGCTCCTCGTAGCCGGCGTCCACACACACCTGGACCGAGGCCGAGGTGCACATCATGTGCCGGCCGGCCGTGCCGGTGCGGTCGAGGCAGGCCTCCATGGCGTCGTAGCGCGGTTCGTGCAGGAACCGGCGGGGTGGGTGCCAGGGGTCGTGGCCGACGCCGACGAGTCCCAGATCGTCCTCGGCGAGGACCGCGCGGACCGTGTCCAGGTCGGCCGAGACGGTGTCTATGCACTCCATCAGGGAGGTGGCGGGCGGTGAACTCAGCTCCAGCTGGCCGCCGGGTTCGATCGTCAGCGGCGACTTCAGGGGCACGGTCCGCAGGGCGGCGTAGGCCGCTTCGAGTCGTTCGGGTGTCACCGGGAGCTGCGGCTGCCGCAGCTCGTGTACGAGCCATTCCACTTCGACCCCGAGCGTGCGGGGCGGGCCCGTCTTGAAACAGATGCCTCGGACGAGAGCTTCGACCTCGGCCTCGGTGACGGCTGTGCGGTGCTCCGTACAGTCGCCACCATCGGATATTGAGTCGGACATGTCGGGATCCTCCTGAGATTCCACCATGTCACCGGCCCGGCGTTCGGTGAGCCGGGCAGGCACTCGTCCCACCCAAGACCCTCGCAACGATTCGCACAAGGGTGCCCATCGGGACGTTCGGGATCGGTAATCTCCGTTTTCTTGGGCGTTTCCAGGCCGTTCCTGGACCCGGAAACTCCGTTGCACCGCATCATCAGCATCACCCAGGATGCCTGCATGAGCACGACGGGGGAGGCTGCGCGGGCCGCGGTCATGGCGCCCACGGGGGTGGCGCCGTGAGCGCGCGCCTGCGTGGCATCGCCACGGAGACCGAGCAGATCGTGGCGTCAGGGAGGTACCGCCTGCCGGGCGGCCGGGAGGTCTCCGTCGCGGCGGCGACCGAGGCCGCCCGGGCGGGCACGCGGATGTATGGCCCCGGGCCGGTGCCGGTGTCCGTGACGGCGGATGCGGAGACGTTGTTCCAGGTCACGGGCGAGAGCAGCCTCGAAGCCGCCCGCCGGCTCGCCGACGCCCCGGTCGCGGTGCTGAACTTCGCCTCGGCCCGCAATCCCGGCGGCGGCTATCTGAACGGCGCCCAGGCCCAGGAGGAGGCCCTGTGCCGCGCCTCCGCGCTGTACACCTGCCTGCTGGAGGCCCGGGAGTACTACGACCACCACCGCGCCCACCGCGACCCGCTCTACACGGACCGGGTGATCCACACCCCCGCCGTCCCGGTGTTCCGCGACGACCGGGGCCGCCTGCTGCCGGAGCCGTACCTGGCGGGCTTCCTGACCGCCGCCGCCCCCAACGCGGGCGTCGTACGGCGTATGGCACCCGAGCGCGTCGGCGAACTCCCGGCCGCCCTGACCCGGCGGGCCGAGCGGGTCCTGGAGACCGCTGCCGCCCACGGATACCGGCGGCTGGTGCTGGGCGCCTGGGGGTGCGGTGTCTTCCAGAACGACCCGGCGCAGGTCGCGGGCGCCTTCCGTACGCTGCTCGGGCCCGGCGGCCGGTTCGCTCGGGCGTTCGAGCGTGTGGTGTTCGGCGTCCTGGACCGTACGCCGGGAGCGACGGTCCGGGAGGCCTTCGTACGGGCGTTTCCGCAGCGCCTGCCGCAGCCCTAGAGGGCGTCAGGTCCAGCCGTACCGCTCGTGGAGCCGCCGGCGGACCAGGTCGAACCGCATCCGGTCGATCGCGCACGCCTCCCGGCGCATCCCCTCCTCGTGCAGCCGCAGCACCCGGTCCACGTCCACCCACGAGTCGCGGCCCGACCGGTCCCATGGCCCGCTGCCTATGGCCACCCACTCCCGGTCGCCGTCGTGCCGCTTGCTGGACAGCTGCACGGCGAGGAAGGTGCCCGCCGCCTCCCGGGCCACGACCAGCACCGGGCGGTCCTTGCCCCGGCCGTCGTTCTCCTCGAACGGCACCCAGGTCCACACGATCTCGCCCGGATCGGGGTCGCCGTCATGGGCGGGGGAGTACTCGGTGCGCACCTTGCCGACCTCGCGCGGGTCGGCCTCGGTGGTGGCGGAGGGGCCGTGGCGGCCGGGGATGTCTTCGTCGGTAAAGGCAGTCACGGGGGCACCTTAGGGCGTGCGCCGGGGAGTTGGGCAACCGCCCTCCGGTTGTGGTCCGTGACCGACACCGGCCGGAGCTGTCAGGTCTAGGCGGCCGGCCCGGGCCCCGGGTCGCCGGTCTCCTTCGGGATGGTCCGCCAGGTCCGGGCCGTCGGCACGCCGCGCCGGTGCAGCTCCCGCAGGGCCGGGCGGGTGCGCGCCCACAGTTCGCGGATGATCTGCCCCTGGATGTCGGCCAGTTCGAGCGTCATCCGTACCCGGTCGGCATCGGCCATCTGCGGAAGGACCGCGCGAAGGCGCTGCTTGCGCAGGTCGGACGGCGGGTGGGAGCCCAGTTGACGGGTGCGCTCGTCGCCCGTCTGCAGCAGGGCGACGGCGCGGTCCATCACGTTCAGGGCGTCGAAGAACAGACTGATGCCCAGGAACCCCACCCACAGGTCGCGGTTGTCGTGCTCGATCCCCGCGTTGAGGGAGAGGACCATGCCGATCAGGTCGGCGTCGAACTCCTGCCCCCACGAGTGCACCAGCACCTCGGCCTCCTCGACCGGCAGCACACCCTTGCGCCGGACCGCGGAGTTCAGGTGGCCGCTGACGATGTGGGCGTACTCGTGGCCTATGACGAAGTACTCGAGGCCGTCACGCAGCATCCCGGCGAGGTTGAACGGGCCCGGCGGCAGCAGGTGGTGGCCGGCGTCGCCGATCCGGCCCGAGACGGCGTAGGCCACGACGATGTCCGTGAAGCGCTCGACGACCTCGGGCACGGTCTCGATCCGCTCGACCGCGGCGGCCAGGTTCCACTGGATGTCGATCAGGCCCTCGGTGGCGGCCGGTCCGTAGGGGAGGGCCCAGGCGACCGCCTTGCTGAGTTTGGAGGCGAAGAGCGGCATCTGGTCCTCGACGAGCACCAGATGGGCACCGTGGTGGCCCGGCACGCGCAGGCTCACCGCGTTGAGCTGTCCGGTTCGCAGATGGCTGATGAGCGGGCGCATCGCCGCGAAGTCCAGGCCGTCGCCCCGGATCCGGTCCTTGGCCGTCCGCTCGATGTGGTCCTGCATCCCCGCGAACATCTCGTCGAAGACGTCGTCCCGGTTCCGCAGGTTGCGGGCGGCCTCCTGCTCCACCAGCGCCCGTACCCGAGGGTCGTTGCCCTGCTCGGCGTTGAAGCTGTCGCGCAGGAGCCGTTCGGTCAGGTCCCGTACGGCGGCCCCGGTTCCCGGCCGCTCGGAAATGCCCTGTTCGGCCTGGGTCTGTGCCCTGAGCAGGTCGAGGAAGTCCCGCGCCTCCTGCTGCCGCCCCTGCTCCGTGTCCCCGCTCATGCGTCACCGCCCGGGGTCGGCCGCCCGGCCGCGGGCCGGACCTCCACGTCGGCGCCGAACCTCGCCGTGACGGCCGCCGTGACCTGCGCGGTGCCACTCCCGCCGGCGGAGAGGAGGTTCGGCAGGACGGAGATCACTTTGCCGAACATGCCGGCCGGCTCCCTGACCTCCACGGTCACCGTGCCGTCGGCCGCGAGGACGACCACCGTTCCGTAGACCACGTCCGGGGTGCGGTAGATCGCCCGCGGCGCGCCTGCTCTGAGGTCGATCACCTGGCCACCCCTGCGCTGCTCCAGCGCGTGCTGCAGGGCGCCGACGGCGGTCGCCGCGCCCACCAGGACCAGGGTGACGGTGGTGACGGGTTCGATGCCGCGCCGCGGGACCTCCTGCAGTTCGACGCCGTGGGCGGCCGCCAGCTCATGCACGGCGGGCAGCTCCGCCGGGTCGAGAACGACGAGGGCCTGCGTCCGAGCTGACTCCGACACCTGAACTCCCTTTTGTCCGACGGTCTTTCACGCCAGAAGCATGCCATCCCGGAGCGCAGTCCGGTCAGCGCCGTCCGGTCAGTGCAGTCCATCCGAGAGGCGGACGAAGTCGTTGCCCGCCGCCAGGAGATGAGGGACTGCCGCGGTGATGCCTCGGGCGGTGCCGCCCTCGGGGTGGTTCATGTGGCAGATGACGATCGAACCGGCCTGGGCGGCGGAGACGGTGGCGCGGACCTGTTCGGGCGTGAAGGTCGCGCCGCCGTCACCGTTCACGGAGAAGCTGACGAAGCGCTCCCCGAGGTCGCCGACGATCCGTGCCGCGACGTCGTCGCAGTACGCCGTGCCGGAGCGGAAGAAGCGCGGAGCGGTGCCCAGCAGGTGGGTGAGCCTGGCGCGGTTGCCGGCGATCTCGTCGTACACCTCGCCGGCGTTGAGGGTGCCCGGGATGCCGTAGGCGGAGCGCCCGGTGACGGACAGCGGGCGGTGCCGGGTGCCGTGGTTGGCGATCTCGAACAGCGGCTCGGCGGCCAGCCGGCGGAAGACCGCCGGGTTGGCGTCGATCCAGCGGGAGTTGATGAAGAGGGTCGCCGGTATCTCCCGCCTGCGGAGGAAGTCGATCAGTGCCCGGTCGTAGCCACTGCCGCCCGGGCCGCCGCAGGCGTCGAAGGTCAGCGCGATCGCGCGTTTCGTGGCCGGCAGCGCATGCGTCACTCCGGGCGCGTCGAACCCCCAGGTGTGCGGCACGGAGTGCCGGTAGCGGACGACGATCTCGGCACGAGTGACCTTGGGCGGCGCGGTGGCGGGTGCCGTGGCCGAAGGGGTGCCGGTGGCGGGGGTGCGGGTGGCGGTCGCCGAGGGTGCGGGCGACGCGGGCACACGGATGTTCGTCGAGCTTCTCGGGCCCGCGCAGCCGGCGAGCACGCCGCCCGTCAAGCCGGCCAGCACAGCACGGCGACTGGCAGTCATCCACGCCCCCACCTGGTCGAAGTTCCTCAATCGGGGCGTTCGACGCCCGTCACGGAAACCGTACGTGGTGGCGATGCCGCAACCGGAAAGGGGGCGGTAAGGGTTCGGTTGGGGTTGGCCAGGCGTTGCCTTCCGCGGCACAGGTGCCCCGGGCCAGCCCGCCGGGGCCCTCGCAAGCCGAGGACCCCGGAACGGACCGACGGGTGGGTGTTCAGTCCTCGTCCTGCTCCACCGGCACCTGCTGCGCCGGCGGTGCCGCGTGCCCGCCCAGGGACGGCACGGTGCCGTTCTGCGCCTGCCCGTTCTGGTTCATCGAGGAGAGCAGCTGACGGGCGAGCCCGAGGCCCGTGCCGCCCATCGTGAGCGCCTTGGCGAACAACTCGGCCATGCCGTCGGCGCCGTTGAGCAGCACCATGTTGTCCACATTGCCGAAGGCGGACGCGCCGGCCTGGACGATCTCCGGCCAGTTCTCGGCGAGTTGCTGGGCGACGACCGCCTCCTGGTTCTCTGCGAGGGCGCTGGCGCGGGCCTTGATGGCCTCCGCCTCCGCGAGACCCTTGGCCCGGGTCGCCTCGGCGTCGGCCAGACCCTTGGCCTGGGCGGCCGCGGCCTCCGCCTCACCGGTGGCCCGGGTCGCCGCGGCCGTGGCCGCACCCCGGGTCTGGGTGGCCTCCGCCTCGGCGCCCGCGGCCGTCTTGACCCGGGTCGCCTCGGCCGCGGCCGCCAGTTCCGTCTCCTTCGCCTTGGCCTCGGCCGCCGAGATCCGCGCGTCACGCTCGGCCTCGGCCAGCGTGCGCTTCTCGTACGCCTTGGCGTCGGCCGGCTTGCGGACGTCCGCCTGGAGCTGCTGCTCCCGCCGGTGCGCCTCCAGCTCGGCGACCCGCGTCTCCTGGACCACGACCTCCTGCCGGGCGCCCGCGTCGGCGAGCGGACCGGCCTGGCGGGCGCGTGCCGCCGCCTTGTCCCGCTCGGCCTGGTAGCCGGCCTGCAGGATCTCGCTGTCCCGGGTGGCCTCCGCCATCCGCGCGAACGACTGCTGCTCGGCCTCGGTGGCGAGACGGTTCGACTCCGCCTGCGCGATGCGCGCGTCCCGCTGGACGGCGGCGGCGTGCGGGGCGGCCAGGTTCTGGATGTACCCCGTCGGGTCCTCGATCTCGTGGATCTGCAGCGAGTCGACGATCAGACCGAGCTTCTCCATCTCCGTACCGCAGGCCGCCCGGGTCTGCCCGGTCAGCTTCTCCCGGTCGCGGATCATGTCCTCGACCGTCAACCCGCCCACGATGGAACGGAGATGACCGGCGAAGACGTTGTGCACCCGCTCCGACATCATGCGCTGCTGGTCCAGGAAACGGCGGGCCGCGTTGGCGATCGACACGAAGTCGTCGCCCACCTTGAAGATGACCACGCCCCGCACCTTCAGCGGAATACCCTGGTGCGTCACGCAGTCCACGTGCAGCTCGGTCTCGTTCAGGTCCAGGGAGAGCTTGCGCACCGCCTGCACCCCGGGCAGCACCAGCGTGCCGCGCCCGGTGACGATGCGGAAGCCCATGCCCTCCTCCAAGCCCTCGGTGCGGTGCTTGGACCCGGAGATGATGAGCGCCTCGTTCGGTTCGGCGACCCGCCACATCATCTTGAACAGACCGATCAGAACGAGGACGGCAACGACGACCGCCCCCGCAACGACGCCGACAACCATCGGCATTCGCCCCCTTTGGATGGTGCCCTTTCGGCACCGAACGAAGGGAGTGTGCGCCTGCGGGAACACGCCGAGAAGACGCTGACGAATCCTTGTTGCAATCTTGACGCACACGCCCCTCACCTGGGGCTGAGCCCGCTCAACTGTCGTACGCGGCAGTGACGTAGACCGTCCTAGGCGGCAGGTACTCCACCACCATCACCACTGTGCCGCGCTCGATCCGGCCGGTGCCGTCGGCCGCGTAGGCGAGGAAGTGCTCCGCGCCACCACGCACCCGGACGATCACCTCGCCGACCAGCCCCGGCCCGATCGTCCCCGTCACCCGTCCCACGAGCCCGACCATCGACGCATCGTCCATGGTCACAGGGTACGGGCGGAGCGCGTTCATGCCGCCGTGCCGTCCGCGTCCGCCTTCTGCGGCGGCCACCGTTCGTGCCAGCGCAGCTCGGCCTCCAACTGGGCTGCCAGGGAGACCAGCAGGAGTTCGCTGTTGGCCGGGCCGAGCAGTTGGGCGCCCACCGGCAGCGCGCCGACGAACCCGGCGGGTACGTTCACGCCGGGCCAGCCGAGGACGTTCCAGGGCCAGGCATAGGGGCAGGCGGCGATCATCGCGCGGTCCGTGGCGAGCCCGCCGAGCCGGTACAGGGCGCCGATCGCGGGCGGGGGAGCGGCCGTCGTCGGGGCCAGGACGACGTCGTACGACCCGAAGAACGCGCCGATCCGCCGGTGCAGGACCGCCTCGGCGCGCCGGGCAGCGCGCAGCGGGGCCCCGCCGAGCAGCCGGCCCAGCCGGGCCGCGTCCCGGGTGCGCGGGTCGAGCAGGGCGGGGTCGGGGGTCTCGCGGACGTGGTCGGCGATGCCGGCGGTGGCGCGGGGCACGAAGGTCAGCCCGATCTGGCCGTAGGGCGGGTCGGCCTCCTCGACGATGTGTCCCAACACGCTGAGTTTCTCGGCGAGTTCGAGGATCCGGGCCCGGACCTCCGGGCGCAGCCGGGCGGGTACCGCTGTGAACGGCGGCTTCAGCGACAGGGCGATGCGCAGGCGGCCGGGGTCGCGGCCGACCGCGTCCGACACCGTGAGCGCGGGCGGCCGGTGCGGGTCCCGGTCGTGGTTGCCGCTCGCCGCGTCCAGCAGCAGGGCCGCGTCGGCGACCGTGCGGGCCAGGGTGCCGTTGACGGTGATGCCGTGGAAGGCCTCGCCGCGCGGCCAGGTCGAGATGCGCCCGCGCTGCGGCTTGATGCCGATCAGATGGGTCCAGGAGGCCGGGATCCGCACCGAACCGGCGCCGTCCGAGCCGAGCGCGGCCGGGACCAGGCCGGCGGCGACCGCGGCCGCCGAACCGCCCGACGAACCGCCCGGGGTGTGGCCGGTGTGCCAGGGATTGCGGGTTTCCCCGAACGCCGGGCCCTCCGTGAACGGCCACTGCCCCAGCTCGCAGGTGTTGGTCTTGCCGACGATCACCGCCCCGGCCGCCCGCAGCCGGCGTACTGCCTCCCCGTCCCGGGCGACCGGCGGGAAGTCGCCGGGGCAGCCGAAGGCGGTCGGCTCGCCCGCGACATCCATGTCGTCCTTCACCGCGACCGGTACCCCGAGCAGCGGGCGCCGCGCTCCGCCGGCCAACTCCCGGTCGGCGGCGTCCGCTTCGGCGAGCGCGGCCTCCGTGCGTACGATCCGGAAGGCGTTCAGGGTCGGCTGGGTGGCCTCGATCCGGGCCAGGGCCCGCTCCACCAGCGTGCGGGAGCTGACCTCCCCTTCGGCGAGCGCGCGGGCGGACTCTGCAAGGCCTGCGGCACGGTCGGGCATCATTGCGGGAGCACCTCCGAGAGCCTCCTGACACGATATCTACTGAACGGTAACCGCAGAGCGGCCGGTGTCGTACAGGTTTCGCGCAGGCGGCATCGAGTCAAGTTCAAAGCATTGACGTGAACCTGCCCGCGTCTTAGTTTCTGGGCGATTTATCGAACTGCGTTCGAAATATCGTACGCGCGAGTTCAGGAGAGCCGCCCGTGAGTACTGCCCCCACCCCGCCCCGCCGCACCCTGCTGCGCGCTCTGGCCGCCCTGCCCGCCGCCGCGGCCCTCCTGGGCGAGACGCCCGGCCTGCTCGGCACGGCCCTGGCCGCCGTACCCCCCGCCGGGTCCGCCTCCCGCTACACCATCGTCCCGTTCCTGAACAGCAACGACGGCACGGTCAACGTCTACCAGTCCGACGACGCCACCGACTTCCGCCTGCTGCGGGCCTCCGCCTACACCCCGCCCGCGAACCGCATCCGCGACGCCAGCGTCTTCAAGCACACGGACGGCTCCTACTACCTCTCCTACACCACCCACACCTGGCAGGACGTCAGCACCACCATCGGCTTCGCCCGCAGCGCCGACCGCGTCAACTGGACGTTCCTGTACGACTACACGGTCCCGATCCCGAACCTGTCCCGGGCCTGGGCGCCCGAGTGGTTCGTGGACGCCGACGGCAGCGTGCACCTCATCGTGTCCTGCTCGACCACCGACAACGAGTGGATCTTCACCCCGTACCTACTGACGGCCACCAACTCCGCCCTGACCGCCTGGAGTTCACCGATCGCCCTGTCCGGCATCGGCCCCAACCACATCGACACCTTCATCGTCCGCATCGGCTCGACCTACCACGCCTTCACCAAGAACGAGACCACCAAGTACATCGAGTACGGCACGGCGTCGAGCCTCACCGGCCCCTACACGATCACCAGGACGGGCGACTGGGCCGGCTGGGGCAGCTACCGCGAGGGCCCCGCGCTGGTGCAGCTGGACAACGGCGGCCGCCGGATCTTCTTCGACGGCTACGGCGACGGCAGTTACTACTACTCCGACAGCTACGACACCTTCACCACCTGGACCACCCCGGCCAAACTGCCCGGCATCTCCGGCACCGCCCGCCACTTCACCGTCGTCAAGGAGACGGTGTCCGGCGGAACGAGCATCACCAGGAACGCCGCCCGCTCCCTCCAGTCCGTGAACTACACCACCCGGTACTGGGAGGAGCAGTCCGCCCTGCTCAACCTGCCCGTGGTGAACGCCTCCAGCGCCACGGCCGACAAGCAGGCCGCCACCTTCACCGTGGTCGCGGGCCTGGCCGACGCGAACGGCTACTCCTTCCGCGACGCGTCCGGCGCCTACCTGCGGCACTACGACTTCCGAGGCCGCTTCGACGCCGACGACGGCACGACGACGTTCGCCGAGGACGCCACCTTCATCGCCCGCACCGGCACGGCGAGCGGTTCGGTGCGCTTCGAGTCGTACAACTACCCCGGCCGCTACCTGCGCCACTACAACTACCAGCTCCGCGTGGACCTCCCCGACGGCACGGACCTCTTCCGGCAGGACAGCTCCTTCGTGCCGGTGACGGCCTGGAGCTGAGCCATCCGGACGAGGCGACCAGGGCCACGGGGGCCGGGCCGACGGCTGCTTGCCGCCGGCCCGATGCCTTCCTCCGTGACGCCCCTTCCCGTCAGTGGTGCACCAGTACGCCGGGCATGATGCCCCGGTATCCGCGCAGCGCGCCTTGCTCCGGCTGATCGCCGGCCGCGACGGTCTGTGCTGCGGACTGCAGCCGGTTGACGGCCTCCCGCAGGTGAGGGGCGC
Organism: Streptomyces sp. NPDC001410; assembly: GCF_042895235.1. Taxonomy (NCBI): domain Bacteria; kingdom Bacillati; phylum Actinomycetota; class Actinomycetes; order Kitasatosporales; family Streptomycetaceae; genus Streptomyces; species Streptomyces sp. NPDC001410. Next base: position 364,674 of record NZ_JBIAWE010000001.1, on the reverse strand, counting down.
CGCCCAGGGCCACGTACTTTCCGACCTCGGGGTGGAGGAGCGTGGCGGCGATGTCGTTGTCGGTCCGGGACTGCGGGTAGTTCACCCACACTTCGGCAGTCGCCTTGGCGCCGACCGGGACCGCGCCCTGCGCCCACAGGAGTTCCACCTCGACGAGGTGACGGCCCGGCGTGGAGAAGGCGAACCCGTCGGAGTCCCAGAACACCCGGGCCTCGGCACTCCGGTCGCTGTTCGCCTCCAGAGGCCGCAGCGACACATGGTCGGTGCGGATCACGTACGAGCGCAGCGTCTTCAGACGGCCCTGCGGGTCGATGATCCGGATGAACGCGTGCTGTGCCTCGATACCGACGTCGGTCGGCACGGGGATGGGCAGTCGCGTCCGGTTGGTCAGCGTCCACGACAGGACCAGCGGCTCGCCCAGGTCGATCCGGTCGCTCTCCACCGTGAGGTTCAGGTTGAGCTCGTCCGGGCTGAAGTAGAGCCGGTCGGCCGACGGAATGCTCGACGAGTGACCGGAGCCGAAGGTCATGCCGCCGGGGCGCACCGCCGGATCCGGCCAGTGGATCAGGTGGTGCCGGACGTGCTCGTTGAACGCCAGGTTGATGTCCGTCGGGAACACCCCAGGAGGGCCACCCAGCACGTCCGCCACGCTGGGCGTCGTCGTCATGATCGAGTTGTCGGCGCCGCCCTCCTGCTCCTGGTGGATCTGGTTGAAGCCATGTCCCAGTTCGTGGCAGGCGCTGCGCATGAACGCCCGCGGTACGTTGCGCTGCCGCTGGTCGGCCGCGGAGCCGAAGAACTGGGACTCGTTCGAGGGGTAGCCGTCGTCCGAGAAACTGGCCACGCCTTCACGGGGCACGTCGATCGTGTCGTACATGACGCCGCGGCCGCAGCCGAGCCGTGCGGGCACGACGACGACGTGGATGTGCCATTCCTTGTCCAGGTCGGTCGTGGGTTTGCGCACCGACTGCATGAGCTGGTGGAGGTTCCCATTGCTCCAGCAGTCCGTGCTGGTGACACCCGCGGGGACAGGGATCCCGGTCTGGTCGTACTCGACCGTCACATCCCAGTTGACCGAGGCGAAGGCGGTGCGGATGTCCTGCGTCCCCGTACCCGACGCGTCGGGCACGGGTTGAGGCGCGATCGCCCCGGCCACGGTGTCGATCTCCACCGTGGCGCGACGGAAGTACGGCGAGATCCACCGCATGCTGACCGTTCCCTGCGGTGCCCCTGCCTCCAGGAGGCTTCCCTCGAATGCCGCGCCCCCGAGGACCGGAGGAGTGGGAACCGGGTGCAGGTCCATCGTGAACGTGCGGCTCGGGGTGGCCGGGAACGTGCCGTTGAACGAGCCCGGCGTGGGCTGGGTGTAGCGGTACTCCTCCACGGTGAGCGTCAGGCGAGCCGGGCCGGGAGGGAACGGCGGGCTCTGCCGGATGCCAGTCACCTTCAGGTAGGAGTAGTACTTGTTTCTCGGGTGAACGGGAATCTCGGGGGCGCTCAGGTCCAGAGGCTCGAGGCTGGCGAGCATCGCGGGCGAGTGGCCCACCTCGGCCGCTTCTCCGTTCACGTTCGCACCGGGGACCGGAATCGGGAGGTTGAGGAAGCGGTACAGGTCACCGCTCGCGGTGGTGTTGGTGCCGTTCCGTTCCACGCGCAGCGTTCCCCGGTACGACACCAGGGCCGGCGCGGCCTGGATGGTGAGCTGGTAGCAGCCCTGGCGCAGACCGACCTGGGGCAGAGGGGACGGCGGGAACGGCGTCACCTGCGGAAAGCCGGGGATCTCGCCCGATGGCTGCATGCCTCCCGGGGTGGGCTGTCCGAGCCCCAGGTCCACGGCCGTCTGGATCGGCTCGGCGATCGGCACCGTACCGGCACCGGTCTGGACGGCCGACGGTACGGCTTCGGGCGGAGTCGGTTCCGCGTGGTCGTGTGCGACCCTGTCGTTCATGCTTTCTCCCTCGACAACGATGTCATCTCTGTGGTTGGTGCTTCAGAGGTCGTAGCGGTGGTCAGAGGTCGTGGCGGCGGTAGGAGAACTCGCACCCGTCGGCATCCCGAAAGGTCAGAACGTCGTCGCAGAGCGTGTACGTGTACCGCGCGAGTTCGTCGGTGGCGGTGGTGATGTGCACCGTTCCGGGCGTGTCCGTACGCCAGATACCGGCATCCCAGCAGATGAATGCCTGACCGGGGCCTTTGGCGGCGCGGTAGGTTCCTTCGAAGAACTCCAGAACCCTGGGGTACAGGCGATCGCAGTCCGTGCTGGAGACCTTTTCCCAGCGCCCGACCAGAATGGGCTGCTCGGTCATGTCTGAACTCCTGTATTGCGCCCTGCGCGCCTGCAACTGGGCGAGCAAGGGCAGCTCGATCACACAGGTCTCTGCCTCCACCCTCAGGCCGGCCCAGGGCAACGGCAACCCGAGTTGCTCCGCTGGAGGAGGCAGGCATCCGAGCGGTTTCAGTGCCCTCGGGTCAAGTGCCTGAGCGTCAGCGCGAGTTGGAGCCGGAAGCGGCCCTGCGGGGTGCGCACCGGCCAGCCCAGCAGGTGCTCGGCGTGGGCGAGGCGGTCCTGGAGGGTGGAGTGGTGCACGCCGGCCTCGGCGGCGGCCGCCCGCAGGCTGGCCGTGGCGGCGACCGCGTGCAGCGTCCGCAGCATCCAAGGGGCGGCCGCCGCGGCCGCCTCCACGGCCCGGACGTCCGGGTGCGGTTCCGCGCCAGGTACGACGAGTTCGGCGAGCTGTGCGATCCCGCCCAACTCATCCGCCGCTACCGCCCGTTGTCCCGGGTCCAGGTCGTCGCCCTCGGCGGTGAACCGCAGCGCGAGCCGGGCGGCGGCCCAGGAACGGGGGAGGTCCAGGACCGGGACGGCGGGGCCGATGCCGAGCCGCTCGGAGGGGACCGCGCCCGCGGTGGGCGCGCCGGGGTGTGCGGGACCGATTCCGCGCCCGGGGGCGGCGCCGCCGTCCGGTCGCCCGGCGCCGATGGGATCCGTTCCGGGCCGCCCGGTCGTGGCACCGCGGTCCGGTCGCCCGGCGTCCACGGGATCTGTCCCGGGTCGCCCGGTCGTGGCACCGCCGTCCAGACGCCCTGAGCGGGCCCGAGCCGCTCCCTTCCGTTCGGGCCGCGCCGCACCGCCGGCCTGTGCAGGCAGGGCAGCCCCTGCCCCGGTGAGGTCCTTCGCCCGGTCGGCCGCGACGATCCGGGGCGGCCCCTCGGCCGGGGCGACGGCGCGTACCCGTACGTCCGGGGCCAGGCCCAGTCGGCGGGCCGCGTGCAGCCGGGCCTGCTCGGGTGCCGTGGCGTCGAGGAGCGTCTCCACCAGTGCCGGGTCGTCGGCCGGGGCGGCAGGGGCGCGCCCCCGGGTGCGGTCCAGTACGGCCCGTGCGGCTCCGGCGGCTCGCTCCAGGATCACCGCGTCCACCATGCTGGGCCCGGCCTCCGCCCGCTCCAGCCACAGCGCCGGAGGCCCGCCCGGCACCAGGGGTGCGGACGGCCAGTCGGGGTCGGCGTCCGTCTCCGGGGCGCGGCGCCGCCCGTCCGGCTCGACCCGTAGCGTCACCCGCCGCTCCGCGTCGACGAGCCGCGCGGGACACCCCGCCAGTACGGCGGCACCGCGCACCAGCGCCTCCAGACCGGCCCGGGTCTCGGCCAGCCGGTCGAAGTAGGCGATGGCCCGCACCGCGGCACCTGCATCCGGATCCAGCGCGGCGAGCCGCCCGGCCAGCTCTTTCATGGGGTCATCATGCGCCACGGGCCTGGGCGGCGAGGAGACGGTGGACCGGATCGGGCAGGGCCTGCCTGGCGAGTGAGTCGGACCCGGGGCGCGCTGCCCTGCGTGCCCGGGCGCCGGACTTGGCCGGCTCGTCGAAGGGGGCGATGACCCGCGCGGCGGCCCCGGCCCGGGCGGCGAGGAGATGGCAGACCGGGACCGGATCCGGCAGGGAACCGGCGCAGGGCCAGGGCTCTCCTATTTCTTGAGTGAGCCGAACGCGATGACCCGCGGCGCCGCCCCGGCCTCGGCGGCGAAGAGACGGTGGACCGGATCGGGATCCGTCAGGCAACCGGTGCGCGGCCAGGGCCCTCCTACCTCTTGAGTGAGCTGACCCCAGGACAGGCGTCGCCCTGCGTGCCGAGTCCCGCCCGCCCCACGTGCCGACAGGAGCCCTCGTTTGGACCGCACCGAGCCCCTGCCCTCCGCAGGCCCGTCCCGCCGCGGATTCATGGTGTACACGGTGGCCGCTGCCACCCTGACGGTCGCCGCCCCGCTCGCCTGCACCCCTTCGCGCGCGGAAGGCGCCGAGCCCGACCGGGCCGGCAACGGCACCCACGTCCTGGTGACCGGCACCGACGAGGAGATGCTGGTCCTGGAGGTCACGGAGAAGAACCACGTCGTCGTACGGCTGCCCCGGGCCGAGGTCGGACAGGGCATCACCACCGCGGTCGCCATGATGATCGCCGAGGAGCTGGACGCCCGCCTCACCGATGTGCGCATCCCGCTCGCCGACGCCCGCACCAAGGGCAACCAGTACACCGGCGGCTCCAGTTCGGTGAGTTCGCTGTACGGCCCGGCCCGGCAGCTCGCCGCCACCGCCCGGGCCAAGCTGGTGACCGCCGCCGCCCGCCGCTGGCACCTGCCCGCCCGGACCCTGCGCACCCGCGACACCATGGTTGTCGCCCCGGACGGGCGCACGGCCACCTTCGGCTCGCTGACCGCGAGCGCGGCCCGTGTCCACCGCCCCGACGTCCCGAGCAAGCCCAAGCCCGCGTCCCGGCATCGGGTGATCGGCCGGCCGACGACCAGGATCGATGCGCGGGACATCGTCACCGGCCGGGCGAAGTACGCCGGGGACGTGGCGGTGGCCGGGGCGAAGCCGACGGTGGTGGCACGGCCGCCGACGATCCGGGGCAAGCTCGTCTCGGTCGACGACCGGGCCGCCCGCGCCCTGCCCGGCGTCCACGCCGTCGTCCGGCTGCCCGGCGGTGTCGCCGTCGTCGCGGACACCTTCCACCACGCCTTCCGCGCCCGGGACGCCCTCCGCCTCACCTGGGCGCCCGGCCCGCTGCACGCCCTGTCGGACGCGCAGATACGCTCCCGGCTCAAGGCCGCCGTGCCCCGGCTCGGCACCCCGCCGCACGGATCGACCCCCGTAGCGGCCGAGTTCGCGTTCGCCTTCGTCGGCCACGCCCCGATGGAGGTGCTCACGGCGGTGGCGGACGTCCGCGCCGACCGCGCGGAGCTGTGGTTCTCCTCCCAGACCCCGATGGACGCGCGGGACGCGATCGCCCAGGCGGTCGGTCTGCGCCCGTCGAAGGTCAAGGTCCATGTGGTGCGCGCCGGTGGCTCGTTCGGCCGCCGGCTCAACTACGACGCGGCGATCGAGGCGGCGCTGGTCTCCAAGGCGGCCCGCCGCCCGGTGAAGCTGATGTGGAGCCGCGGCGACGACATCCGGCACGGCCGAATGCGCCCCGCGAGCCACCACCGGATCCGGGCCAGTGTGGCCGGCGGCCGGGTGGTGGCCTTCGAGCAGGTGATGGCCTCGGTGTCGGAGTCGTACGACGCCGCCGGGCTGTCCGCGCAGGGGGGCGTGCGGGCCGCGTCCGGCCCCCTGCCCAGCCAGACGGGCCTGTACAACTTCGGCCGCGTGTCCGGTAATTCGGGCGGCATCGAGCTGGCCGTGCCGCTCGGCGCCTGGCGGTCGGTGGACTCCGGGACCGTGCGGACCGCCGAGGAGATCGTCGTGGACGAGATCGCCCGCAAGCTCGGCAGGGATCCGGTGGCCTTCCGCCGGACCACCTTGCGGAACAAGAAGGTCAGGGCCGTCCTCGACAAGGCGGCGGCCGCCGGGCACTGGGGCCGCACCATGCCCACCGGATGCGCCCAGGGCATCGCCGTGCACGAGGAGTACGGCTCCTGCGTGGCCTGCCTCGCCGAGATCGACGCGACCGACCCGAAGAACCCCCGGGTGACCAAGGTGGTGATGGCGGCCGAGGTCGGCACCGCGGTCAACCCCCGTGGTCTGGAAGCCCAGTTGATGGGCACCGCGATCGACGGCATCTCCGTGGTGCTGCAGGCGGGCCTGCACATCGACCGGGGCGCCGTACGCGAGGGCAGCTTCGCCGACTTCCGCTACGCCCGCCAGCGCCACGCCCCGCTCGTCTTCGAGGCCCACGTCCTGCCCTCGACCGGGGAGCCGGGCGGCGCCGGCGAACTCGGCGTCCCCGCGGCGTCCGGCGCGGTCGCCAACGCCTACGCCCGCGCGACCGGCACCGCACCGCGCAGCTTCCCGCTCACCTTCTGACCGCCGACTCATCTTCCGAGGCACCCCATGAGTACGTACTCCTTCACCCTCAACGGCAGACAGGTGACCGTTCAGGCCCCCGCCGACATGCCCCTGCTGTGGGTCCTGCGCGACCTGCTCGGCGTCACCGGCCCCAAGTACGGCTGCGGAGTGGGCGTCTGCCGCGCCTGCACCAGCCACCTCGACGGCGCCGAGATCCAGCCCTGCGTGGTCCCGGTCGCCGACTGCGCGGACCGTACCGTGACCACCATCGAGGGCCTGGCCGACGGCGACACCCTGCACCCGGTCCAAAAGGCCTGGCTGGACTGCGACGTGGCCCAGTGCGGCTTCTGCCAGCCGGGCCAGATCATGGCCGCCACCGCCCTGCTGAAGCGGACGCCCCACCCCACGGACGCCGACATCGACGCCATCGAGAACATCTGCCGCTGCGGCACGTACGCCCGCATCCGGGAGGCGATCAAGAAGGCCGCGGAGAGCGGTGGCTGACCCTCAGTCGGCCAACAGCCGCCGCAGCCAGTCCAGTTGGGCTGCCCGGGCCGCCTGGGACAGGGCCGCCTGCGGGGCGAAGCCGTCGAAGCCGTGGAAGCCGCCCGGCCAGACGTGGAGTTCGGCGGTGCCGCCGGCCTGCCAGATACGGGAGGCGTAGTCGACGACCTCGTCCCGGAAGGTCTCCGCGGAGCCGACGTCGAGGAAGGCCGGCGGCAGGCCGGACAGGTCGCTCGCGCGGGCGGGGGCGGCGTGGGACGGGACGTCGGGGCCGCCCCGGCGCTCGCCCAGCAGCGCCGTCCAGCCGGTCTCGTTGGCGGTGCGGTCCCAGACGCCGAGGCCCGCCATCTGGCGGCTGGAGACGGTCTCGTTGCGGTCGTCGAGCATCGGGCACATCAGCAACTGGCCGATGACCGGCGGGCCCTGGCGGTCGCGCAGCAGCAGGGCGAGCGCGGCGGTCAGGCCGCCACCGGCGCTCGCGCCCGCGATGACGATCCGGTCCGGGTCGCCGCCGATCTCCTTGGCGTGCGCGGCCGTCCACAGCAGGCCCGCGTGGACGTCGTCGATCGGCGCCGGGTGCGGGTGCTCGGGCGCGAGGCGGTACTCGACGGACACGACCACCGCGCCCAGCTCGCGCGCCCAGGCCAGCGGGCCGTCCACGCCGGCCCGGTTGTCGCCGAGGACCATGCCGCCGCCGTGCATGTGGTAGATCACCGGCAGCGGGGTGGCCGGGTCGGCGGACGTGGGGCGGCAGACGAGGAGGGAAATCTCCGGTGCCCCTTCCGGGCCGGGCACCGTGCGGTCCTCCACCTCGAAGGCCCCGCCCATCGTGAGGTCGAGCTGTCCCAGCAGCCCGACGCCCGCGCCCTGCCGGACGGCGGGGATCTCCTCCATGGTGAATCCGGGCGAGATCTGGTCCTTGATCAGCTCCAGCGCGGCGGCGAGTTCCGGGTCGAACGGGGGCGGGGGCGGGACCTGGGGCATGGCTTCTCCTCACCTGACTCATGCGGCTCGGGCCACCCGTCGCACGACTCGAACGACCCGCGGTGGCTCCTGTGGCCATGATCCGCGTACCCCGAGGAGCCCGGAGGCCGCCGGACGGCGGAACCTGCCCGCCGGACGGCGGGTGCCCGGAACAGGCCCGAGTGGCGTAGTGGCCTCAGCGCGGTGAGCAGCGCGACCAGGACGCACACCCCGGCCCGGCCGAACCGCCCGTAGGCCCGCGTGCCCAGCCACGACCCCAGGCTGCCACCGAGGTCGGCGCACGTCATGCACGCGGTGTCGAGGCGGCTGCGGACCTCTCGATCAGCGCCGACCAGCCCGCTGGGGGAGCGGCTGGTGTCGGCGTGACCCCGGTGGCACGCGAAAGGGGCCGGAGCATGGCTCCGGCCCCTCGCTGGTGCCGATGGCTCAGGCAGCCGCGCCCACGTTGCCGTGCAGGCGGGCGACGACCTCGGTCAGCTGGGCGGCGACCTCGGTGTCGTCGACCGGGTGGGTCTCGGCGAAGCGGGTCACGGAGCCCGGGATGGACAGCTTGATGTCCTCGATGACCTTGCCGCCGGCGATGCCCACGGCCTTGCGGGCCTCGTCCTGCGCCCACACGCCGCCGTACTGGCCGAAGGCGGTGCCGATGACGGCGACGGGCTTGCCGCCGAAGGCGCCGGCGCCGTAGGGGCGGGACAGCCAGTCGATGGCGTTCTTCAGGACGGCCGGGATGGTGCCGTTGTACTCGGGGGAGAAGAGCAGGAAGGCGTCGGCGGCCTGGGCGGCCTCACGCAGCTTGGCGGCGGCGGCCGGGACGCTGCCCTCGACGTCGATGTCCTCGTTGTAGAAGGGGATCTCGGCCAGGCCCTCGAACAGGTTGACCTCGGCACCCTCCGGAGCGAGCTTGACGGCCGCCTCGGCGAGCTGGCGGTTGTGCGAACCGGCGCGAAGGCTGCCGACGAGCGCGAGGATACGAACAGACATGGCTGTACTCCAAGGGGGGTGAAACATCGCTGGCACGATCCGGACCGGGGTCCGTTTAACTTTCTACCAGGCTAACCGGACCGCGGTCCAGTTTCATTCCCGATGCTTTACGCTGTCGTCATGTCCAGCGCCCTGCCGCCCTTCCCGAAGCCTCAGGAGCCCCTCGAAACCCCTCAGTTGCTGGAGGTCGAGTCGGCCCCCGAGGAGCCGTGCCTGCGCGCCGACGCGGCACGCAACCGCGCCCGGCTGCTGGAGGCCGCCGCCCGGCTGATCGCGGAGCACGGAGTGGCCGGAGTGACGATGGAGGCGGTGGCCGCCGCGGCCCAGGTGGGCAAGGGGACGGTCTTCCGCCGCTTCGGCGACCGCAACGGGCTGCTGACGGCGCTGCTCGACCACTCGGCGCGGCAGCTGCAGGCCGACTTCCTGGGCGGGCCGGCGCCGCTGGGTCCCGGGGCGCCGCCCCTGGAGCGGCTGGGGGCCTTCGGTGTGGCCGTGCTCTACCGGTCGGCCGAGCAGCTGGAGCTGCAGCTGGCCGCCCAGCCGGAGCCGGCCCGCCGCTTCTCGCACCCCTCGTTCCAGGCCCTGCGCACGCACGTCGCGATGCTGCTGCGGCAGATCGCGCCCACCGCCGACTGCGAACTGCTCTCCCAGACGCTGATGGCGTATCTCGACCCCGCGCTGATCCACCATCTGACCCGGCAGTGCGGGATGCCGATGCAACGGCTGGAGTCCGGCTGGCACGACCTCGTGGCGCGGGTGACGTGCACGGAGCGCTCCGGCTGAGCCGTGGTCAGCCGTGGTCGGCGGCGAACATGTCGAGCAGCCCCTGCGGCGCGTCGGCGCGGAACAGCATCGCGGCGTTGCGTGCGGACTCCGACGCGGAGAACTCGGCGCGCGGGAACATCCTCTCCTCGTAGGCGGCCAGCGCTGCCTCGGTGTCCCCGGGGTGCGCGGCGAGCGCGAGGCCCAGTTCGGCGCCGTCGAGCAGCGCGAGGTTGGCGCCCTCGCCCGCGAACGGCGACATGAGGTGCGCGGCGTCGCCGAGCAGCGTGACCCCGGGGATCCGGTCCCAGCGGTGACCGACCGGCAGGGCGTGGATCCGTCGCGGCACCAGCTTGCCGTCCGCGTCCGTGACCAGCGCCGTCAGGCTGTCGTCCCAGCCGCCGAACTCCTTGAGCACGGCAGCCTTGGCCGCCTCCGTGTCGGTGAAGTCGATGCCGTCCAGCCAGTCCTCCGGCGCCTCGACGGCGGCGTAGACGTGCAGGCTGCCGTCGGACTCGCGGTGCGCGAGGAAGCCCCGGCCCGCGCCGAGCGCGAACAGCATGCCGCCGCCGGCCACCCGCGCGCTCCCGGGGTGGCGCACCTCGGCCTCCAGCAGGTCCGCCTCGACGAACGACACGCCGGTGTAGGCGGGCTGTGCGGACGAGAGCAGCGGGCGGATGCGGGACCAGGCGCCGTCCGCGCCGACCAGCAGGTCCGTGGTGAAGGCGCTGCCGTCCGCCGGCGTCACCTCGTGCCGGCCGGCGCCGAGCGAGCGCGCGCCGGTCACCTTCACGCCCCAGTGGACCGTGCCCTTCGGCAGGGAGTCCAGGAGCAGGTCGCGCAGGTCGCCGCGGTCGATCTCGGGACGCCCGCGGGTGCCGTCGTCGGGCTGCTCCAGGCGGACGGTGCCGTCCTGGCCGAGCACCCGCGTGGCCTCGCCGCCGACGTGGACGCGGGCCAGGAATTCCTCGTGCAGCCGGGCCGCACGCAGCGCCTCCTGGCCGGAGTCGTCGTGGATGTCGAGCATGCCGCCCTGCGTCCGCACGGTCGGCGAGGGGTCCAGGTCGAACACGGCGGACTCGATGCCGTGCACGTGCAGCACCCGGGCGAGCGCGAGCCCGCCGAGTCCGGCGCCGACTATGGCGATGGGGTGGTGGGGGAGGGTGTGGGCAGGGGTGGTCAACGTGGCCTCCTGGGAGGTGAGGGGATCAGTCGGGTACGGCGGTGCGCTCGATGCCGTTGATCAGCGCCTGGAAGGCCCAGGACAGCCGGGCCTCGGGGGCACCTGACAGCAGGGCGTCGGCGGTCGCGGCGATGTGCGGGTGGGTGTCCTCGGACGCTCCACGCAGGGCGCTGTCCAGCGCCTGCCAGTCGCCGGGGGACTCCTCCCCGGCGTGCTCGGCGGCGGTCGCGGTGGCGTGCTGCAGCAGCAGGTCGACGCCCCAGGCCGCCCGCTCGCGCGGCACCCCGCCCTCGTCGAGCAGGGCGAGCAGCGTCTCGATCAGATTCAGGTAGTGCGGGCCGCTCGGCCTGGCGGTCAGCGCCGAGCGGGCCAGGCTCGGATGCTCCAGCAGCATCCGCGTGCAGTCGGTGAGCACGCGCTCCAGGCGCTCGCGCCAGGTGCCCTCTGCCGGAGCGGGTCCGACCGTGCCGAGCAGCTCGTCCAGGACGGCCGCGTGCAGCTCGTCGGTGTTGCGGACGTAGACGTACAGCGAGGCGGGACCCGTGTCCAGCTCCTGCGCCAGCCGCCGCATGGTCACCTTCCGCAGGCCTTCGGCGCGCAGGATCGCCACCGCGGCGGCGACGATGCCCTCCCGGGTGAGGGCGGGCTTGGCGGGACGCTCACGACGGGAGCGGGGGGAAGCTGTCATGCGTCCACAGTAACGAACACGTTCGCCCCGAACAAGTTCGTAGCGAACGTGTTCGCAATTAGTCGACCTGCGGTTGCTCGACGGAACCTTCGTTCAGCGGTGAAGCACCTTCCCCCGCCCGCCCCCGCCCGCCCCCGCCCGCCACCCCTCTGCAAAGATGCGCTCTGTCATGGTGCAGATACCGAACACGTCCCCGTCCGCTGCGCCCGCACCGCACTCCGTCCCCACGAGTGCCGATGTGGCCCGGCTGGCCGGCGTCTCGCGCGCGACCGTCTCCTACGTCCTCAACAACACCAGCGCCGTACGGATCAGCGAGCCGACGCGCCGCCGCGTCCGCGAGGCCGCGCGGGAGCTGGGCTACGTGCCCCACGCCGCCGCCCGCAGCCTGCGCGCCGGACACAGCCGTATGGTCCTGATGCCCGCCCCGACGATCCCGGTGGGCCCCCTCTACAGCCGCTTCCTCAGTGATCTCCAGTCGGCGCTCGGCCGCCTCGACTACACGGTCGTGCAGTACGGCACGGTCGGCCTCCAGGGCGACGAAGCTGCCCGCGCCTGGGCCGAGTTGCGTCCCGTCGCCGTCCTGGTGCCGGGCGCGGGGCTCGGCCCGCAGGGCGTCGCGGTGCTCAAGCGGTCCGGCGCCCGCGCCGTGGTGACCCTCGGCCCCGAACGCGTCGACGGCGCACACGCCCTGCTCATGGACCACGAGGCTGTCGGCCACTGCGCCGGCATGCATCTCTACGCCCGCGGCCGGCGCCGTATCGGTGTGATCGTCCCCGAAGAGCCGGGCCTGGAGTCCTTCTCCCGGCCCCGGCTCGCCGGTGTGCACCAGGCCCTGCACGGCACGGGCGCGACCGTGACCGCGCTGCCGCTCGCGTACACGGAGCAGGCCGCCGCCGAACTCGCCGCCCGCTGGCCAGAGTTGGGCCTGGATGCGGTGTTCGCCTACAACGACGAGTACGCCATGCTCCTGATGCGCGCTCTGCAGGACCAGGGCGTGCGCATCCCCGAGGACATCGCTGTCGTCGGCGCCGACGACCTGATGCTCGGCCGGCTGCTGCGGCCCCGGCTCAGCACCGTCCACATCGAGCTGCCCTCCGGCCGCGAACTCGCGGAACTGGTCGACCGCGCGCTACGCGACCCCGGCGGCGAGCCCGAGGTGCGCAGGGTGCTGGGGGCCTCGCTCGTCCAGCGCGCCTCCAGCTGAGCCGGTCTCCGGCGGCGGTCAGGGATCCGGAGAGGTGTGACCGGGCCCAAGTGCCGTGCAGAGCAGGGGACTTACGTGGCGGCGTACCCCTCCCAGGGCCGCCCAGGGCTGCCGCCCGGGTGTCACTCGCCCTGCGCCTGCTGGGCGGCGATGCTCTTGCGGACCTCCTCCATGTCCACCTTCCGAGCCTGCCCGATGACGTCCGCGAGGGCGGCCTCGGGCAGGGCACCCGGCTGGGCGAAGATCGCGACCTGGTCGCGGACGATCATCAGCGTCGGGATCGACTGGATGCCGAAGGCCTGGGCCAGTTCCGGCTGGGCCTCGGTGTCCACCTTGGCGAACACCAGGTCGGGGTTGTCCTCGGCGGCCTTCTCGTAGACGGGCGCGAACTGACGGCACGGCCCGCACCAGGAGGCCCAGAAGTCGATGAGGACGAACTCGTTCTCGGTGACGGTCTGGTCGAAGTTCTCCTTGGTCAGCTCCACAGTGCTGCTCATGGCGTGATTCCCTCTTCCTGATGTGGGGGCTTGTGCCGACGGCGGAAACACGGCGATGCGGTCGCCTATTCCATGCCTGTTCCGTGCGTGTTCCATGCCTGTCCCGTGGGTGCACGGTCGTGTCCCGCGCGCGTACTCGTGTGGCCTGGGCGCCGACCACCCACCAGACTGACCCCATGACGGAAACGGAATCCATCGCGTACGACGTCGTGGTGCTCGGGGCCGGGCCCGTGGGGGAGAACGTCGCCGACCGCACCCGTGCGGCCGGCCTCACCACCGCGGTCGTGGAGAGCGAGCTGGTCGGCGGCGAATGCTCGTACTGGGCCTGCATGCCCAGCAAGGCGCTGCTCAGGCCGGTCATCGCCCAGGCGGACGCCCGCCGCCTGCCCGGCCTGGCCGAGGCGGTCCAGGGTCCCCTCGGCACACCCGCCGTCCTGGCCCGCCGGGACGAGTACACCTCGCACTGGAAGGACGACGGCCAGGTCCGCTGGCTGGACGGCATCGGCGCCGACCTGTACCGCGGTCAGGGCCGCCTCGCCGGCCCCCGCACGGTCACCGTGACCGGCCCCGACGGCACCGTGACGACCCTGACGGCCCGGCACGCCGTGGCTGTCAGCACCGGCACCCGCGCCCAGCTGCCCGACCTGCCGGGGCTGGCCGAGGTCAAGCCCTGGACCAGCCGCGAGGCCACCAGCGCCAAGGCCGCCCCCGGCCGGCTGATCGTGGTCGGCGGTGGTGTCGTCGCCACCGAGATGGCCACCGCCTGGCAGGCCTTCGGCTCGCAGGTCACCCTGCTGGTCCGCGGCAAGGGCCTGCTGGGCCGCATGGAGCCGTTCGCCGGGGAACTGGTCGCCGAGGCCCTCGCAGAGGCGGGCGTCGACGTCCGCACCGGCACCACGGTCGAGTCCGTCGCCCGCGAGAACGGCACCGTCGTGGCCGTCACCCACACCGGCGACCGCCTGGAGGCCGATGAGATCCTCTTCGCCACCGGCCGCGTCCCGCACACCGACGACATCGGCCTCGACACCGTCGGTCTGGAACCGGGCTCCTGGCTGGACGTCGACGACAGCCTTCGCGTCGACGGTACCGACTGGCTGTACGCGGTCGGCGACGTCAACCACCGCGCCCTCCTCACCCACCAGGGCAAGTACCAGGCCCGCATCGCAGGCGCCGCCATCGCCGCCCGGGCCGCGGGCACCGCCCTGCTGGACGAGCCCTGGGGTGCGCACGCCGCGACCGCCGACCACTACGCCGTGCCCCAGGTCGTCTTCACCGACCCGGAGGCCTCCGCCGTCGGCCTCTCCCTCGCCGAGGCGGAACGGGCCGGTCACCGCGTCCGCGCCGTCGACGTCGAGTTCTCCTCCGTCGCCGGGGCCGGCCTGTACGCCGACGGCTACAAGGGCCGCGCCCGCATGGTGGTCGACCTGGAGGAGGAGATCCTGCGGGGTGTCACCTTCGTCGGCCCCGGCGTCGGCGAACTGATCCACTCCGCGACCGTCGCGGTGGCGGGCCGGGTCCCGGTGGGCCGCCTGTGGCACGCGGTGGCGTCGTATCCGACGCTCAGCGAGGTGTGGCTGCGGCTGCTGGAGGCCTACCGGGACAACTGACGGCCGGCTCAGGGCAGTTCAAAGCCCAGCGCCTCGGCCGCCGCGTGCGCGGTCGGCTGTCCCCAGCGGGCGGCCACCGCCTCGTTCGTGGACAGGGAACGCAGTTCGGCGCGGTCGAGATAGAGCAGGCCGTCGAGATGGTCCGTCTCGTGCTGGACGATGCGCGCGGGCCAGCCCGTGAACACCTCGTCCAGCTCGCGGCCGTGCTCGTCCTGCCCGCGCAGCCGCACCTCGGCGTGCCGGGCCACCACGGCCTGCCAGCCCGGCACGCTCAGGCAGCCTTCGAAGAACGCGGCGCGGGCGGTGCCGACAGGCTCGTACGACGGGTTGACGAGGACCCGGAACGGCTGCGGCACCCGGCCCCGGGCCAGCGCCACCTCCTCCGGCACCGGCGCCGGGTCCTCGATCACCGCGATCCGCAGCGGCACGCCGACCTGCGGTGCGGCCAGGCCCACGCCCGGGGCCGCGTGCATGGTGACGCGCAGGGCCTCCACGAAGCGGTCCAGCAGAGCGGGGCCGAGCTGACCGTCGTACGGTTCGGTGCCCTGGCGCAGGACCGGCAGACCGGCCGCGACGATGGGCAAGGGGCCGCCGGCCGCGAGGAGTTCCTCGACCCGCTCGGCGAGAAGTTCGCGATGACTGGGAGGTGCCATCGCGTCAGGATGCCATGCCCGCCTGCCACATCCTGTGGAAGCCGGTGAGTTCCCCTCAGTGCGGCTCCGCACGGCAGGGGTTTGTCCTTCCGTCGGCACGTTTCCGGTTCAGACCGTCTTGATCGTGCCGCCGTCGATGACGTAGTTGGCGCCGGTGATGTTTCCGGCGACGTCGGACAGGAGGAAGGCGATGAGGGCCGCGACTTCTTCGGGTTCGGTCGGGCGGCCGGTCGTGATGTTCTGGCCTTTCACGAGCTGCTGAACGAATTCTTCAAGGCTCATGCCGGCCGCGGCAGCCCACTCGCCGACCGGGCCGTCGGGATCCTGGTAGACGGCGGTGCGCACCAGGCCGGGGGAGACGGTGTTCACGCGTACGCCCCGGGGACCGGACCAGAGGCGACGGCCGGCGTGAAGTAGCGTGGTCCGACACGCTCTCGGCACTGGCTCCGGTGCCCCGGAGGTGAACCGAGCGACAGGCAAGGGGAGAGCAGGACATGGTGCGGGACGGTGGCCGGGCCCGGCGGCGCGGGCAGGGGGAACTGGAGGGCCAGGTCCTCGGCGCGCTGCGTGAGGCGGGCGGGCCGGTCAGCGCCGCCTGGGTGCAGGAGCGCCTCGGCGGCGACCTCGCCTACACAACCGTCGTCACCATCCTCACCCGGCTGCTCGCCAAGGACGTCGTCGCCCGCGAACGACAGGGCCGCTCCTTCCTGTGGACGCCCACTGCCGACGTGGCCCGGCTCGCCGCCCTGCGCATGCGCCGTCTGCTGGACGGCGAACGGGACCGCGAGGCCGTCCTGGCGAGCTTCGTCACCGCCCTGCCGCCCGGCGACGAACAGGTGCTGCGGGCGCTGCTGGACGCCGCCGAGCCGGGCTCGGTGAACAATGGGAACACCCCGCACACCGGCGACGGCGGTGCGCAAGACTGACCGCCCATGGGGGTCTTCGTCTTCCTGCCGCTGGTGCTGCCGCTGTCCGCCTGGCCGGTCGCCCGGCTCGCCGAGGTGCACCTGCACCCGCGCACCGCCACCCGGCTGCTCACCGCGGTCGCCGTCGTGATGGCCGTGTGCAGCACGCTCTGCCTGGCCCTGCTGATGGTCGTGGGCACCGCCCAGCTGCCCGGCAACCCCCTCCCGGACGGCTGGTCCGACCCCGAGGTGCGGGCCGCCGTCCCGCACGACGAGGTCGCGGGCCGCGCCGCCATCCCCGCGCTCGCCGCGGTCGCCACCGCCTGCGCCCGCACGCTGTGGCGCCACCACCGGGTCACCCGCCGGGCCCACCGCGCCCTGGCCGCCCTGCCCGGACCGACGGTGGCCGTCCTGCCCGACAGTGCGCCGTACGCCTACGCCCTGCCCGGCGGCCGGGGACGGATCGTCGTCACCACCGCGCTGCTGGACGGGCTCGCTCCCGCCGAACGGCGCGCCCTGTTCGCCCACGAACGCGCCCACCTCGCCGCCCGCCACCACCGCCACCTGCTCGCCGCCCAGCTGGCCGCCCGGGCCAACCCCTTCCTGCGCCCGCTGCGCACCGCCGTCGTCTACACGGCTGAGCGCTGGGCGGACGAGGAGGCGGCCCGCGCGGTCGGCGACCGGCGCACGGTCGCCCGCGCGATCGGCAAGGCGGCGCTGCTGCCCCACGGCACCCCGGCGCCCACCCTCGCCGCGCTCGCCACGACCGGCTCCGTCCCGCGCCGGGTGGCGGCCCTGCTGGCCCCTGCCCCCGTGGCCCGCTCCTGGCCCTCGGCGTTCACCTCGGTCGGCCTCGCCGCCTGGGGCGCCGCCGCCGGCACCCTGGTGTCGGCGATGTCCTCGGCGAACTCGGCCGTCACCCTGTTTGTGACCCTGCACGCGGCGGCCCCGCTGTGACCGCGGTAGATCGCCGATGACGTGCACGGTGCGGCGGCCGGTCCAGGACGCACGAAGGGCCCGGTTCCTTGAGGGAACCGGGCCCCGCTCACGTCGTGTCAGTCCTCCGGGAAGTCTCCCGCGAGCGCCGAGGCGATCCGCAGATGCTGGTCCGCCTCGTCGTGCCGCGCCTGCCGCTGGAGCGTGCGGCCCAGCATCAGCCGGGCGTAGTGCTCCACCGGGTCGCGCTCCACGATGAGCCGCAACTCGGCCTCCGCACGGCGCAGTTGGGCCGAGTGGTAGTAGGCGCGGGCCAGCAGCAGCCGGGGTCCGGTCTGCTCCGGCACCTCCTCGACCAGGCCGGCCAGCACCCGTGCGGCGCCCGCGTAGTCCTGAGCGGCGAAGAACTGCTGCGCGCGCTCCCAGCGCTCGGCGGGGGTGCCGTGGTCGTAGTACGTGGTCTCCACTTGCGTCTCCACTCGTGACCTCCTTCGACGGCCACAACGGAACGCGATAGTTCAATATTCCACTACTGCGGGGTGGTGGCGGTCGGGTCCAGAGGCGCGTCGAGCAGGGTCGTCAGCTCGTGGGTCAGCTCCCGGGTCCGGGCGCTGTCCAGTCCGCCGAGCGGCTCCAGCAACTGGGTCAGCAGGCCGTGGACGACGTCGATCGCCCGCCGGGTGGTCTCGAGACCCTCCTCGGTGAGCGCGAGCTGCACCGCGCGCGGGTCGCGCGGGTCCTTCGCGCGCTCCAGCAACCCGGCAGACTCCAGGCTGCGGGCGAGCTTGGAGACGTACAGCGGTTCCAGGCCGGTGTGGTCGGCGAGGCGCCGCTGGCTGGGCCGCTCACCGGAGCGCTGCATGCCGTACAGCGACGCCACCAGCGAGTACTGGGCGTGGGTGAGGCCCAGCGGGGCCACCGCCCGGTCGACGGCGACCCGCCACTTCATCGACAGCCGCCACACCAGGAAACCCGGGGTGGCCCCTTCGGATGTCTTGCTCATGGCGGATACGGTACATGGCTACTATGGCGGTCACGATCGCAGCGACTCCTGGAGCGCCGCGTCGGCCGCCTTGAGCACTTCGGCGGCCACGGCGACGCCCTCGACGCGTCCCAGCTCGGTGTCCTCGTGCTCGATGTTGACCAGCATGTCCGGGTCGACCTCGTGGAGGGCACGCAGGAACTCGGTCCAGTAGGCGACGTCGTGGCCCTTGCCGAGGGCGACGAAGTCCCAGGAGGACTCCTTGGGCCACTCGTTGGCCCACTCGTCTCCGCCGAGGTTGGTGCGCGGCTCGTCGGGCGACAGACGTCGGAAGCTGTTGTCGAGCACGCCGTTGAGGGCGACGTGTTCGCGGTTGATCCGGACGTCCTCGGCAGCGGCGTGGAAGACCAGCTCGCCCAGGTGGCGGACGACCTCGACGGGGTCCACCTGCTGCCGGAACAGGTGCGAGGCGTCCAGCTCGACGCCCACGTGGGTCGCCCCGGTGAGCTCGATGAGCCGGTGGCACGTCGGCGCAGTTGAACACGACGTTCTGCGGGTGCAGTTCCAGGGCGACCTTGACGTCGTGGTCACGGGCGAGCCGGTCGGTCTCGCGCCAGAAGTCCGCGACGATCCGCCACTGGTGGTCGAGCACGTCCAGGGCCGCGGAGTTCCACGCGTTGACGATCCAGTTCGGGCGGGACGCGCCCGGCTCGCCGCCGGGCAGGCCCGACATGGTCACCACGCGGTGCTGTCCGAGCCGCTCGGCCAGGCGGATGGAGCGGCGGATGTCCTCGGCGTGCTTCTCGCCTGTCCGCGCGTTCGGGTGCAGGGGGTTGCCGTTGGCGTTCAGGCCCGCGACGGCGACTCCGGTGCCCTCGAAGAGGCCGAGGAAGTCGTCCCGGGCGGCGTCGCTGACCAGGATGTCGTCGAAGGTCGGGACATGGACGGCGGGCAGGAAACCACCGGTGTTGATCTCGATGCCGGTCAGGCCCAGACCAGCGATGACTTCGATCGCTTCCGGCAGCGGCCGGTCGTGCAGGAGCGCGTTGTAGAGTCCGAGCCTCATCTTGTCGTTCCTCAGCCCTTCTCGACAGTGCGGGTAATGGTGCGCGGGGTGGGCGGGAAGGGGAGTCAGCTGGAGGTGGGGAAGGCGAAGCCGGCGGCGATCTGTTGTGTCCGCTGGGGCCAGCGGGTGGTGACGACCTTGGGGCGGGTGTAGAAGCGGATGCCTTCGGGTCCGTGGATGGGGGAGTCGCCGATGAGGGAGTCCTTCCAGCCGCCGAAGGAGTAGTAGGACATCGGGACCGGGACCGGGACGTTGATGCCGATCATGCCGATCTTGACGTTGCGCTGGAATCGGCGGGCGGCTTCGCCGGAGGCGGTGAAGAGGGCGGTGCCGTTGCCGTAGGGGTTGGCGTTGATGAGGTCGATCGCCTGGTCGAGGCCCTCCGCCCGGACGATGGCGAGGACCGGGCCGAAGAGTTCCTCCTGGTACGCGTCCATGGCGGTGGTGACGTGGTCGAGGAGGGAGGGGCCGGTGAAGAAGCCGTCTTCG
The DNA here is from genome assembly GCF_042895235.1 of Streptomyces sp. NPDC001410. Lineage (NCBI taxonomy): Bacteria > Bacillati > Actinomycetota > Actinomycetes > Kitasatosporales > Streptomycetaceae > Streptomyces > Streptomyces sp. NPDC001410. The sequence goes on along the minus strand of NZ_JBIAWE010000001.1, from coordinate 344,952 downwards.
TGGCCGTCGATCTTGAGTCCGCGGCCGTCCACGACGATGGTGGCGCCCTGGGCCGCGGCGGTGGTGACGGCGTTCTCGACGCGTTCCTGGGCGGCCTTGGTGACCAGGGGGCCCATCTCGGTGCCGGGTGCGTTGCCCGGTCCGACCCTCACCTCGCGGGCCTTGCGCTCCAGCACCGCCACCAGTGCGTCGGCCGCGTCACCCACGGCCACGGCGACGGAGACGGCCATGCAGCGTTCGCCGGCGGAGCCGTAGGCGCCTGCGGTGATGTGGTTGGCGGCGAATTCCAGGTCGGCGTCGGGGAGGACGACGGCGTGGTTCTTGGCGCCGCCGAGGGCCTGGACACGCTTGCCGTGAGCGGTGGCCTGCTCGTGGACGTACTTGGCGATCGGAGTCGAGCCGACGAAGGAGACGGCCTCGATGCCGGGGTGGGTCAGGATGGCGTCCACGGCGTTCTTGCCGCCGTGGACGACATTGAAGACGCCGTCGGGGAGGCCGGCCTTCTGGTACAGCCCGGCGACGAAGTTGGCGGCGGAGGGATCGCGTTCGCTGGGCTTGAGGATGAAGGTGTTGCCCGTCGCGATGGCGATGGGGTGCATCCACAGCGGCACCATGGCGGGGAAGTTGAAGGGCGTGATGCCGGCGACGACGCCGAGGGGCTGGCGGAAGTTGTGGACGTCGATGCCGCGGGAGACCTGGTCGGAGAAGGATCCCTTGAGGACGTCGCCCAGGCCGCAGGCGAACTCCACCACCTCGCGTCCGCGGACGATCTCGCCGCGTGCGTCGTCGACCGTCTTGCCGTGCTCGGCGGAGATGATCCGGGCCAGTTCCTCCTCGTGTTCGACGAGGAGCTGACGGAAGGCGAACATCACCTGAGTGCGCCGGGTCAGCGAGGATTCCGACCAGGTCTCGAACGCGGCGGTGGCAGCCTGGACGGCGGTGTCCACGTCGGGTGCGCCCCCGAGGACGACCTGGGCCCGTTCCTGCCCGGTAGCGGGGTTGAAGACCGGCTGGGTGGCGGTGGCGGAGCCCTGGGTGGGGGAGCCGTTGATCCAATGGGGAATGGTGTTCACGGGAGCGGGTTCCTTACAGGTAGTGGCGCTGGGTCTGCTTGTGGGCGGCGTATGTCTCGTAAGCGGTGCGGGTGGTGTCGAGCGCGGAGACTTCGCTGACGGGGACGTCCCACCAGCCGTGGCCGGGCGGGTTGGGCCCGTAGAGGTCGGTCTCGACGTGGACGACGGTGGTGCGGGTGGCGGCCTTCGCCTCCTCCATCGCCGAGCGGAACTCCTCGACGCTGGTGGCGTGCAGGACATCCGCACCCAGGCTGGCGGCGTTGGCGGCGAGGTCGACCGGGAGGACGCTGCCGTCGAGGAGGCCGGAATCGTCGTTTCGGTAGCGGTACTTGGTACCGAAGCGCTGGGAGCCGAGTGATGCGGAGAGCGCGCCGATGGAGGCGAAGCCGTGGTTCTGGACGAGGACGATGATGACCTTGAGCCCTTCGGAGACCATGGTGACGATCTCCTGGGCCATCATGAGGTAGGAGCCGTCGCCGACGAGGACGACGACCTCGCGGGAGGGATCGGCCATCTTGGCGCCGACGCCGGCGGCTACCTCGTAGCCCATGCAGGAGTAGGCGTATTCGACGTGGTAGGCCTTCGGATCGCGGGCTCGCCACAGTTGTTGCAGGTCGCCGGGCATGGAGCCGGCCGCGTTGATGACCACGTCACGGTCGTCGAGTACGTCACCCAGCACACCGAGGATCTCGGTCTGGGCGGGAAGCGGACCGTGGCCCAGGGTGAAGCACCGGTCCTCGATCTCCCTTGTGCGGGCGATGAGCCGGCGGGTGTGCGCCCGGTGGTCCGCGGAGACCTCCCAGTCCGCCAGCGCTCCCGCGAGGGCCTGGATGCCCAGGCGGGCGTCGGCGACCAGCGGTTCGGCGGAATGCTTGACGGCATCGAGCCGGGCGACGTTGAGGTTGACGAAGGCGACGTCGGGGTTGGCGAACACGGTGTGGCTGGCGGTGGTGAAGTCGCTGTAGCGGGTGCCGATGCCGAGGACGACGTCGGCCTCGCGAGCCAGCTCGTTCGCCGCGTACGAGCCCGTCGAGCCGATGCCGCCGACGGCGTAGGGGTGGTCCCAGGGCACCGCGCCCTTGCCGGCGTGCGTGTCGGCGACCGGGATGCCCGTGGCCTCGGCGAACGCCCGCAGTTCGGTCTCGGCACCGGAGTACACGGCGCCGCCGCCCGCGACGATGAGCGGCTTCTTCGCGTTGCGCAGCAGCCGCGCGGCTCGCTCGACGGCGCTGGGTTCCGGCACCGGGCGGCCCACGTGCCAGACCCGGCGCCGGAAGAAGGAGAGGGGCCAGTCGTAGGCCTCGGCCTGCACGTCCTGTGGCAGGGCGAGGGTGACGGCGCCGGTCTCGGCCGGGTCGGTGAGCACGCGCATCGCGGCCAGTGCGGCCGGGACGAGCTGCTCGGGGCGGGAGATCCGGTCGAAGTACTTGGACACGGCGCGGAAGGCGTCGTTGACGGTGACGTCCCCGCCCCGGGTGTCCTCCAGCTGTTGGAGCACCGGGTCGGCGGCGCGCGTGGCGAACATGTCGGACGGCAGCAGCAGGACCGGGATGCGGTTGGTCGTCGCGAGCGCCGCGCCCGTGATCATGTTCGTCGAACCGGGCCCGGTGGAAGCCGTGCAGGCGAAGGTCGCCAGCCGGTCGCGCATCTTCGCGTACGCCACCGACGCATGCACCATGCCCTGCTCGTTGCGCGCCAGGTAATAGGGGAGGTCGGCCTCCTGGGTGACGGCGGCCTGGAGGAGTGCCTGTCCGATGCCGGCGACGTTGCCGTGCCCGAAGATGCCCCACACACCGGGGATCAGCCGCTGCTCCTGGCCGTCGCGTTCGCTGTACTGGTTGGCCAGGAAGCGGACGAGAGCCTGGGCTGTGGTCAGTCGTACGGTGTTCATCGGTTCTCTCCGAAGGGCAGCCGGTCGTCGATGTCCTGGGAGTCCCAGGTCGATCGCACCCAGCCGTGGGCGGGGTCGTCGCAGATCAGCCAGGCGCGGTCCGGGCCGGGGCCGGCCATGACGTTGAGGTAGTAGAGGTCGTAGCCGGGCGCGGCGATGGACGGGCCGTGCCAGCCGTGCGGGATCAGCACGGTGTCGCCTGAACGCACCTCGGCGAGCACGTCGATCGGCCGATCCGAGGTGCCGTAGACGCGCTGGTAGCCGAAGCCGTTCTCCCCGGCGATCTGGAAGTAGTAGATCTCCTCCAGCTCCGATTCCTGGCCGGGCCGGGCCTCGTCGTGCTTGTGCGGCGGGTAGGACGACCAGTTGCCGCCGGGGGTCAGCACCTCGCACACCAGCAACTGCTCGGCGTCGAAGGTGCCGGGCAGGCAGTAGTTGTTGACCTGCCGGGAGCAAGCGCCCGCGCCGCGCAGTTCGACGGGGACGTCCTCCTTGCGCCCGTACCGAGCGGGGAGGCCACCGCGCTCGGTACGGGCGGAGGGCAGCGCGAACGTCCCGCCGGACGCACTGCTGATGAGGGCCTCCGACTCGCGGGTCAGATACGCGAAGTCGGAGGCCGAGGCGAACACACTGCTGCGGCCCTGGAGTTCGAAGGCGCGGCCGTCCGTGGTGACGGTGCACGAGCCCGTCAGCGGCAGCACCAGGAACTCCGAGTCGCCGGTGGACAGCGCGTGCGCCTCACCCGGCTTCAGGGTGAGGATCCTGAGGCCGGAGCATCCCCAGCCCGCCGACTCGGGCGTGACCAGGAGGTCGTAAGGTCCGTCGGCCGAAGTCCCCTTCGGCAGGTGGTACTTGCTCGTGCTCGTCACAGCAGGCTCACCGCCCGGTCCACCGCACCGGCGACATCGCCGTCCGAGGGATGGAGCAGCGAGCGTCCGACGACCAGACCCTGCGCCGTGGGCAGCTTCAGCGCCCGGCCCCAGGAGGCGAAGGCCGCGTCGGGGTCGGTGACCTCGCCGCCCAGCAGCAGCGCGGGCAGCGTGGACGAAGCGAGTACGCGCTCCATGTCCTCGACGACCGGCAGCTTCAGCCAGGTGTACGCGGTACGGCGGCCCAGCCCCGACGCGATCGTGATCGACTTGACGACGGCCTCGGGGGAGAGGTCGTTATGGATCTTCCCGTCCTGCCAGGTCGAGATGAACGGCTCGACCATGGCGATGAGGTGATGGTCATTCAGCTCATTCACGGCGCGGGCGGTGTCCACCAGGGCCGACGGAGTCGCCGGATCGTCCAGGGCGATGCGCGTGAGCATCTTGCCGCCGTCGAAGCCCATCGCGGCGATCGTCTCGGCGTCGTAGCCGGTGAACCGGTCGTCGATCTCGAACACCGACCCCGCAAGGCCCGCCCGGTTCATCGAGCCGAACACGCTCTTGCCGTCGAGGACGCCGAGCAGCAGCAGATCCTCCAGGATGTCGGCGGTGGCCAGCACCCCCGTCACACCCGGCCGCTCCAGAGCGGTGCACAGCCGCTCCAGCAGCTCGAAGCGGTCCGCCATGGCGCTCGGATCACCGCCCACGCCGTTGGCGCCCCGCGCCGGATGGTCCGCAGCGACGATCATCGCCTTGCCGTGCTCACCCAGCAGCGAGGTCGCCTTCACGCGGCGCGCGGCCGCTGCCGCTATGGCGCCGGGATCATTGACCCGGGCGGACACGATGCGGCTCACGTTGTCGGACGACACGTCGTCACGCCTTTCGTTCGGTGGAGGCGGGGACGAGGGATGCCTCGCGGAGCCTGACGTCGACCTCGGCCTCGGTCGGCATCGCGTCGGAGCAGGCCAGGCGGCCGGCGACGATGGCACCGGCGGCATTCGCGAAGGAGACCGTGCGCCGGGTGTCCCAGCCGGAGAGCAACCCATGACACAGCGCGCCGCCGAACGCGTCACCGGCACCCAGGCCGTTCACCACGTCCACCGGCACCGGCGCGATCTCGACCGCCGAGCCATCCCGGTCCATCGCCAGCACGCCTCTGGGACCCTGCTTGACCACAGCCAGCTCCACCCCTGCGGCCAGCAGCGCCTTCGCGGCCGCGTACGGCTCACGCTCACCGGTGGCCACCTCGCACTCGTCGAGGTTGCCGACCGCGACCGTCGTATGCCGCAAGGTCTCCGCGTAGTACGAACGCGCCTCGGCCGGGTCCTTCCAGAACATCGGCCGCCAGTCGAGGTCGAAGATCGTCGTCCCGGCCTCGGCCCGATGCGCGAGCGCGGCCAGGGTCGCCGAACGGCTCGGCTCCTCGCTCAGCCCGGTACCGGTGATCCAGAAGATCCCCGCGCCGCGCACCGCCCCCAGATCCAGCTCACCCGGCTGAATGTCCAGGTCAGGCGCCTTGGGCAGTCGATAGAAGTACAACGGAAAGTCATCCGGCGGGAAGATCTCACAGAACGTCACCGGAGTCGGCGCAATATCCGACGTACCGACGAACCGGCTGTCGACGCCGTATCCCTCCAGCGCCGACCGTACGAACGCACCGAACGGATCCCGCCCCGTCTTCGTGATCACAGCCGAGCTGCGCCCGTACCGCGCCGCGGCCACCGCCACATTGGTCGGGCTGCCGCCCAGGTACTTCCCGAACGACGTGACCTCCGCCAACCCCACACCTGTCTGGAGCGGATACACATCCACTCCCACTCGGCCCATGGTCAGCACTTCGAACGACATCAGGCTGGTTTCCCTTCGAGGGCTTGAAGCGCTTTAAAAGCACGCTCTAAGGCCAGTACGATGCCGTTCTTCAAATGTCATGTCAATAGGATGTTGCTACGTGGTCGTCCGGGCCTGTCTCGGTCACACCCATCACCGGTTGCGCGCCGGGCCCTGCTTCTCGCAGTGCCCGGCGCGCAACCGGCAGTCAGCATGCCTCGGTGAGGCGTGTCAGAAGCGGGGTGCCTGCGGTGTGTTCTGCGGCATCGGGACGATGCGCTGGTTCACGCCGGGGCTCTGTCGGCCGGACGGCTTGCAGGTGACGTCCTGCGCCGGCAGCTTTCCGTCGCCCAGGTAGGCGTTGATGGTGCGTTCGGCGCAGGAGCCCGGGTCGGTGGCGTAGACGCCGTGACCCTCGCCGCCCTTGACGTACACCATGCGCGAGCCCTTCAGGGCGCGGTGCATGCCGAGGCCGCTGACCAGGGGCGTCTGGGAGTCCCACTGGTTCTGCACGGTGAGTATGCCGACCTTGTTGTCCACCGTGGTGACGGGCTCGGCCGGCTTGTCCCAGAACGCGCAGGGCGTGATGTTGGAGCCGAAGTCACCGTAGAGCGGGTACTTGGCCTTGTCCTGGATCGCGTCACGCCGGTACTGCTCGGGGTCGCGCGGCCAGGCCGCCGTGTCGCCGCAGACCACGGTCCAGAAGGCGGCGCTGCCGTTGTCGGCCGGCGGCTGCGCGGCGGCAGCCCCGGACCGGCGTGGTCCCCGCTGATCGTCCGGCGCGGGGGAACGGTGGGAGACCGCGTGGCCGCCGGCGGCCTTCTTCAGCTCGACGACCGCCTCGGCCGCGCCCTTGGGGCTGAAGAACGCGGGGCGCAGAGAGGCGCGGATGTCGTCCCCGGTGACCTTCTCGCCGCCGTTGTCGATGGGCGTGCGGTCGGCCCGGGCGATCAGGTCCCAGAAGGACTTCTTCACCTTGGCCGGGGTGTCCCCGAGTCGGTAGGTGCGGTTGCGCTGCGCGGTCCACTTCGTCCAGCGGGCGAACGCCGGCTCCGTGCCCTCCGCCCAGACCTGGATCATGCCCCGCCAGACCCGTGCGGGGTCGACCGCGCTGTCCAGCACGAAGCGATCGGTCCGCTCGGGGAACATCTGCGCGTAGACGGCGCCCAGGTACGTGCCGTAGGAGTAACCCAGGTAGGAGATCTTCTTCTCGCCCAGAACGCCGCGGATGACGTCCATGTCGCGGGCGGTGTTGCGGGTGGTGATGTACGGGAGCTTGTCGCCGTTCTTGGCACGGCACTTGTCGGCGACGGTCCGGGCCCACTTGACGTCATGGCTGAACGTCCGCGGGTGGTAGGGGTGTTCGGTGTTCTGCTCCTTGTCCGTGAGGCCGCAGGTGACCGGGCTGCTGCGACCCACGCCGCGCGGGTCGAACCCGATGAGGTCGTACTGCTCACGGACCTTCTTGGGCATCACGTCCTTCATCATGACCGGCATGTCCAGGCCCTCGCCGCCCGGGCCACCGGGGTTGAAGAGGAGCGCGCCGTGCCGCTTGCCCGGGACACTGGTCTTCATACGGGAGATGGCCAGCTTGATCGTCTTGCCGTCGGGGCGGCTGTAGTCGAGCGGTACCTTGAGCGTCGCGCACTGGTACGCGGCGGGCAGCGACGTGTCGCATCTGTGCCACGCGGGCCTCTGGCTCTCGAATGTCTTCAGCGGTTCCGCCGCGGATGCCTGAGCCGGGGCGAGGGCGGGGACCAGCGTTGCCGTGACCCCCACGGCGAGCAAGGGCGCAATGCGTCCTATCCGCACGATGGTCGTTCCTTTCCGTCAACTTCCGGGAAGGTATGACCATTTCGTGTCTGTGGGGGCCGGCGAATCCATCTGCAGGGCGGTCTTGCTACAACTCGCGGCGTACACAGAACAAGACGTGCGGAGGAGAACCCGAACGGGCTGATCACCATCCGCGCTTGTCCGTCGAGACACCGTTGCCGAGGGCGTTGTCGTCGCGTCCGTACTGGAGTTCCTCGTCGAGCACGCCGAAGACCCTGTCGAGTGAGCGCGTGGAGGGTCAGCCGTGCTGTCGCCGCGTCCGGTCGCGGAGCAGGGCGGTGCCCGCGCCGAGCGAGACGACGCCCATGCCGACGCTGGTCGTCACCCCCTGGGTGCCGTCGACGGCGAAGGGTGCGACCGCGGCGACGGCGAGGTTGAACAGGAACAGGGACCACAGGACCGGACGGGAGGAGAGCAGCTGCTTCACGGACGTTTCCCTTCGGAGGGGGGACGCGGACTCCCCGGCGGGGCGTCGCTGAACTTGCGTAAGTCAACGATCCCGCTTGCCGCGATGCGCCACGAGGGAGTGCACTCCCGGACCTGTGGTGCAGCCGGCTACACCTGCGTCGTGACAGGCGAGAGAGGGCCGACCGGCCCTGGCCCTTGGTCTTGGATGCAGGAAGGATCTCGGCAAAGCGGCCGATCCCTCCACGAGCATCCACAAGTGGTCGGCATGAACGCGGACAAGGAGTCTTCGATGGCGGACGGCGAGCTGGGCAGCCCGATACGGGTCTTCCTGCTGGACGACCATGAGGTGGTACGGCGTGGCGTGCGCGACCTGCTGAACGACGAACCGGACATCGAGGTGATCGGCGAGGCCGGTTCGGCGGAGCAGGCCCTGGTACGCGTCCCCGCGCTGCGCCCGCAGGTCGCGGTGCTCGACGTGCGTCTGCCCGACGGCGACGGAGTGAGCGTCTGCCGGGAGCTGCGCTCGCGCATGCCGGAGCTGTCCTGCCTGATGCTGACCTCCTTCGACGACGAGGAGGCCCTGCTGGACTCGATCATGGCAGGCGCCTCCGGGTACGTCCTCAAGCAGATCCAGGGCTCGGACCTGGTCTCGGCCGTGCGCACCGTGGCCGCCGGGCAGTCGCTCCTCGACGCGAGCGCCACGACCAAGCTGATGACCCGGCTGCGCGGCGGTCAGCCGCAGAAGGAGGAGCCGGACGGCCTGCCCGGTCTGACCGACCGGGAGCAGGAGATCCTGGCGCTCATCGGGGAGGGCCTCACCAACCGGCAGATCGGTCAGCGCCTGTATCTGGCCGAGAAGACCGTGAAGAACCACATCTCCCGCCTGCTGGCCAAGCTCGGCGTGGAGCGCCGTATCCAGGCCGCCGTCATCGCGACCCAGGTCCAGGACCGGCAGAGACAGGAAGGACGCTGACCCAGGTGTCTGCTCCGGCCGCCGCGTGACGAGGGACCGTTGGACCCTGTCGAACGGCCGATCAGGGACTGTTCGGCCCTATGCGGTCCTGGTACCCCTCCGACGATCATGATGCGGCGGCCGGGAGGGGAGCCAGGTTCACACCCGCACAGCACTTCCCGGCTCGCTGTCTTCATGACACAAGGGAAGGGCACCGTCCGGTGGACGAGACGCAGGAACAGCAGGTGACGGCCGTGCGGCCGGGGGACACATCGGTGGTCTCCATATCCGCAGGGACCGTCGGGCGAACGGAGCAGGTCACGGCCGGACGGCCGTCGTGGGCGGAGTGGTTGACGACCACCGACCACAAGAGGATCGGGACGATGTACCTGGTCAGCGCGTTCGCCTTCTTCATCGTGGGTGGCGTGATGGCGCTGATGATGCGCGCGGAGCTGGCCAGGCCCGGCCTGCAGATCATGTCGAGCGAGCAGTTCAACCAGGCATTCACCATGCACGGCTCGATCATGCTGCTGATGTTCGCGATGCCGCTGTTCACCGGGTTCGCCAACTGGATCATGCCGCTCCAGATCGGCGCCCCGGACGTCGCCTTCCCGCGGCTGAACATGCTTGCCTTCTGGCTGTTCCTGTTCGGCTCGTCGATCGCGGCCTTCGGCTTCCTGACTCCTGGAGGTGCCGCCGACTTCGGCTGGTTCCTCTACGCTCCGCTCTCGGACGCCGTCCACTCGCCGGGGCTCGGTGCCGATCTGTGGATCATGGGTGTGGCGCTGTCGGGCTTCGGCTCGATCCTCGGTGCGGTCAACTTCATCACCACGATCATCTGCATGCGCGCGCCGGGCATGACCATGTTCCGGATGCCGATCTTCACCTGGAACGTGCTGCTGACCGCTCTGCTGGTCCTGATCGTGTTCCCGGTCCTGGCGGCCGCGCTGTTCGCGTTGGAGATGGACCGCAAGTTCGGTTCCCACGTCTTCGACGCGGCCAACGGCGGGGCGCTGTTGTGGCAGCACCTGTTCTGGTTCTTCGGCCATCCCGAGGTCTACATCCTGGCACTGCCGTTCTTCGGCATCGTCTCCGAGGTCGTCCCGGTCTTCGCCCGCAAGCCGATGTTCGGATACATGGGACTGATCGCGGCGACGATCTCCATCGCCGGTCTGTCGGTGACGGTCTGGGCGCACCACATGTACGTCACGGGCGGTGTGCTGCTGCCCTTCTTCTCCTTCATGACGTTCTTGATCGCGGTGCCGACCGGGGTGAAGTTCTTCAACTGGATCGGCACGATGTGGAAGGGCTCGCTGTCCTTCGAGACTCCGATGCTGTGGACCACCGGCTTCCTGATCACGTTCCTCTTCGGCGGCCTGACCGGGGTGATCCTGGCCTCCCCGCCGCTGGACTTCCATCTCTCCGACTCTTACTTCGTCGTGGCGCACTTCCACTACACGGTCTTCGGCACCGTCGTGTACGCGATGTTCGCCGGATTCCACTTCTGGTGGCCCAAGTTCACCGGCAAGATGCTCGACGAACGTCTCGGGAAGATCACGTTCTGGACGCTCACGGTCGGCTTCCACTCCACGTTCCTGGTGCAGCACTGGCTGGGCGCCGAGGGCATGCCCCGCCGGTACGCCGACTACCTGGCCGCCGACGGCTTCACGGCTCTCAACACCGTCTCGACGATCGGATCGTTCCTGCTCGGCCTGTCGATCCTGCCGTTCTTCTACAACGTCTGGAAGACGGCGAAGTACGGTGAGCGGGTGGAGGTCGACGACCCGTGGGGTTACGGCCGTTCGCTGGAGTGGGCGACCTCCTGCCCGCCGCCCCGCCACAACTTCGCTTCCCTCCCTCGTATCCGCAGCGAGTCTCCGGCGTTCGACCTGCACCACCCGGAGATCGCCGCGCTCGAGGCGGCGAAGTAGACCATGTCCCAAGCCGTACTCGCGCTTGGGGCCACCATGGTGGCAGCGGCAGGCTGCGTCTGGTACCTGCCGGCGCTCGCCGACCTGCGGGCGGGAGCCGACCGGCCGGTGTCCCGTCGCAGGGCGGCTGCCGCCTGCCTCAGCGGCTGGACCACGGTCGGGGTTGTCGCCGTACTGCTGCTCGTCGCGGAAGCATGGTGGGTACCTTCGGGTGCGGCCGTGGCCGGCGCTGCTGTCACGCTGGGCCTTCGGGTCCGGGCGTCCCTGCAGCGCCGCCGCGAGTCGCGCGAGGCCGCAAGCCAGTGGGCGGAGTTGCGCAAGGATCAGCAACCGCCCGGCACCGGACGTGCCCGAACGGCCGTCGTCGCCGTGCTCGTCGGCTTCGGGCCGGCTGCCGCCGTGGTCGCGGCGGCAGCCATGGTGGTCGTAGAACCCGGGCACGGCATGTCCGGATGGATGCTCGCCGCCATGCCGACCACGATCGTCGCGCTGTTTCTCGGCGTCGCGGCCGTGTCCGGGTGGATGCTCCGCCGTCATCGCGTCGACGCGAGCGGCCGCCGTCGGTGACACCGCGCCGGCGGTCCGGGTCCGGCCGTCCGGCGCACCGGTCCGCATGCCTGTGACAGGCGTCATGCCCTGCACGGTGACCGGACCGACGGGCCCTGCCTTCAGGGCGGTTCGGCCCTATTCCGGGTGGCGGCGTCACCGGATGATCGATGTGCCGGTCGGACCCGCACGACGGATCCCGGCTGTGGCGGTGAACGCCGTCCCTCTACCTTCGTACACTCCAGAGGAGTCCCATGCTTTCGCCCGAGTCGGCCGCTGTCGTTCGCGCCACCCTGCCCGCCGTCGGCGGCGCCCTGGACGAGATCACCGCACGCTTCTACGCCACCATGTTCGCCGAGCAACCCCAACTGCTCGACGGCATGTTCAACCGCGGCAACCAGGCCAGCGGCGAGCAGCGCCGGGCACTGGCCGGGTCCATCGCGGGCTTCGCCCAGGCCCTGCTGGCCGACCCCGACGCCCGGCCGGACGCCCTCCTGGCCCGGATCGCTCACAAGCACGCGGCGCTCGGGATCACCGAGGACCAGTACACGATCGTCCACAAGTACCTGTTCCGCGCCATCGGCGACGTGCTGGGCGATGCGGTCACCCCCGATGTGGCCGCGGCCTGGGACGAGGTGTACTGGCTGATGGCCGGCGCGCTGATCGCCCGGGAGGCCCGCCTCTACCAGGAGGCACAGGTCGACCCGCGCAAGCCGTGGCGGCAGTGGACCGTCGTGGAGCGGCGGGAGGAGACCCCGGACGTGGTCTCCTTCCTGCTGCGCCCGGCCGACGACGGCCCCCTGCCCCAGGCGCGTGCCGGGCAGTACGTCAGCGTCCGGGCGCTCATGCCCGACGGCATCCACCAGACCCGCCAGTACAGCCTGTCCAACGCACCCGGCGACCGCCTGCGGCGCATCACCGTCAAGCGGGTGGCGAGCGTCGCCGACGCCCCCGAGGGCGAGGTCTCCAACCAGCTGCACCGCACGGTACGGGCCGGTGACGAGCTGACCCTGTCGGCCCCGTTCGGAGACGTGGTCCTCGACGACGCCGACACCCCGCTCGTACTGGTCTCCGCCGGCATCGGCTGCACCCCTATGGCCGGCATGCTCGAACACCTCGTTGCCGGCGGTTCGTCCCGGCCGGTCCGGGTCCTGCACGCCGACCGCACCCCGGCCGACCACGCCCTGCGCGCGGAGACCCGGCGCCTGGTGGAGCAACTGCCCGACGCCACGGCCGAGTTCTGGTACGAGGAGGACGCTGCCGAACAGCCGGGCTCCCGCACGGGCCTGATGGACCTCGACGGCCTGGGCCTGCCCGCCGACGCCGACGTCTACCTGTGCGGCTCGCTGCCCTTCATGCGTGCCGTCCGCACCCAGCTGCTCCAGGCCGGTATCCCCGCCCGCAGCATCCGCTACGAGGTCTTCGGCCCGGACCTGTGGCTGGCCCACGCCGAAGACTGAGACGGTCGCCCCCGACCCGTCAGCCGGCCCTCCCCGTGGTGTGGACGGGGCCGGGGCGAATCCGTGGGGCCGCGTTCGGTCGGCTGAGCCCGTAGGGTGACAGAGCAGGGCAGGGCGAGGTGGCGACGGCGCCGGGCGGCGTCGGGAGGAAGCACCATGGCGCACGATCCGTGGCAGCGGTCCTACGACAGCCCGCCGTCCGGGGCCGTTCCGGCCGACGAGTCGCAGCAAGGGGCCGTGCCGGGCCGAGTGGCCGCGCCGGCGTCGCAGCTCGTTCTCAGTCCACAACGACTGCGGCGGCTGCTGGGCGCGGTCGCGGCGATCAGCGCCGACATGGACATCCGTACCGTGCTGCACCGCATCGTGGAAGCGGCCACCGACCTCGTCGGCGCGCGCTACGGAGCACTGGGCGTGCTCGGGGACGACGGCGCCTTCACCGACCTGATCACCGTGGGCATCGACGACCCGCACCTGTGCGCCGCCATGGGCCTGCCACAGGGGCACGGCGTGCTGCACACACTGGTGGCCGACCGGAGGCCGTTGCGGGTGCCGGACGTGGCCGCACACCCTCGTTCCGCCGGATTCCCGACCGGGCACCCGGCCATGCGCACGCTGCTGGGCGTACCGCTGACGGTGCGCGGGACCGTCTACGGCGACCTCTACCTCGCCGACAAGACGGACGGCACGCTCTTCGACGATGACGACGAGAACCTGCTGACGACGCTCGCCAGTGCCGCGAGCGTCAGCATCGAGAACGCCCGCCTCTACGATCACCTCAAACGCGCCGCCGAGCACTTCCAGCGCCGCATGCTGCCCGTCCTCCCGGACCTGTCGCCGCTGCAGGCGGCGGTGCGCTATGAGCCCGCCTCCGAGCTGCCCAGGCTGGGTGGGGACTGGTACGACGCCTTGGTCCTGCCCGACGGCGCCACCTGCGTGGTGGTGGGCGACGTGACCGGCCACGACGTCGAGGCCGCCCCGCTGATGGGCCAGTTGCGCAACATGCTGCGGGCGCTCGCCTTCGACCGGTGCGAGCCGCCCGGCCTGATCGTGTCGCGTCTCGACCGCGCTCTGACGATGTTCGAGGACCCGCCCATGGCCACCCTCGTGTTCGGCCGCATCGAACCTGGCCCTGATGGATACACCTTCGGCTGGAGCAACGCCGGGCACCCGCCCCCGCTGCTGATCGGGGCGGACGGCAGCGCCCGCTACCTGGCGCCCGCCCGGCACGGGATTCCGGTGGGCATCGATGCGTCCGTCCCCCGGTTCAACCACGCGCAGGCGCTCCCGCCGGCGAGCACCCTGCTGCTGTTCACCGACGGGCTGGTGGAGCGCCGCGGCCAGGACATCGACACCGGCCTGGGCGACCTGGCCGAGCAGGCCGCCTCCCTGGCCCGGGCCCCGTTGGACGACCTGTGCGACGCCCTCGTCCCGCGAAGTGGCCAGGTGTTCGACGACGACGTCGCCGTCCTCGCCCTGCGCACGCCGGGCGACCCGGCACAGTGAGCCGTCACCGCTTCCTGGTCAGCCACTCCGTCAGAACAGCGGCCTGGCTGTGGTCCACGTCCTTGGTGGCGGTCAGCAGCATCAGCTTGTCGTGCGCCGCCAGGTCACGCAGATGCTCCGCGGCCTCCTGGTGTTCGGCATCCCGCAGCTCTGCCAGGTAGCGGCGACGGAACTCGCCGAAGCGGCTGGGCTCATGGCCGTACCACTTGCGCAGTCCGCTCGACGGGGCGACATCGCGCAGCCACTCGTCCAGATGTGCGTCCTCCTTGCGCATGCCCCGGGGCCAGACCCGATCGACGAGCACGCGCTTGCCGTCCTGCGGTGAGGTCTCCTCGTAGACCCTGCGGTAGGTGATCTGTTTGACCATGACGAAGTCCTTCCGGATCGGTCGGCCGACCCGACCGGCCCTGACGGTCAGGAGTCCGCAGCGCCGTCGGCCGCGGCGGGCAGCATCGTCAGCAGCATGATGGTGGGCTCAACGGCGCGGACGCAGTGCGGCAGCCGGGCGGGCAGGTGGATCCAGGTGCCGGGGGTCGCCTCGGCCTTCTCCTCGCCGAGCACGAGGTCGAGACGGCCCTGGACGACCTGGATGACCACGGGGAGGGCCGAGGTGTGTTCGGTCAGCTCCTGGCCGGCCGCGAACGCGAAGCCGACCACGCGCAGCCGGTCGTCGCGGTACAGGACGCGGCTGAGGGTGCCGTCCTCGGACAGGGGCAGTTCGGCGGCCAGGTCCTGGATCAGGGTGGCGGTCACAGGGGTTTCCATACCCTTCTTCTCCTTACTGTTCACCGGGCGGACGAGCCTGTTCACCGGGCGGACGAGTCGGGGACGGCGACCAGGCTGATCGCGCCCAGGTGCTCCCGGTGGCGCTGGAAGACGCTGCGCATGTGCAGCACACGCTGCCGGGCCGCCGGGTGCCGCAGGGCGCGGCCGGCGATGCCGAGGGCCCGGATCAGTCCCTCGTCGGCGATGACGCGGCCTGGTTCGAGCAGCGCCATCGGTGCCGTTCTGCGGGCGGTGACGGTGAAGCCCTCGGCGGCGAGCAGGTTCTTCCAGCCGGTCGGGGTGAGCGGGCGGGCGCCGACGTGGATGGCGTCGTGCAGGTCGGCGGCGATCTGCCGGGCGTGGGCCGGATCGATGTCGTCGGGCAGGAGGCACATCTCGTGGATGGCGTAGCGACCGGACGAGTCGGCGAGGAGACGGCGTGCCTCTCGTACGATGCGCCGCTTGGCGGGCTCGGGCTGCATGGTGAGCATCGCCTCGCCGTACACGACGGTGGCGCTCTTGCTCGGCAGGCCGGTGTCCGCCGCATCCGCCCGCACCGCGCGGACCTCGGTCGGTCCGGGAGCCGTGAGGGCGCTCAGGCGCGTCACGGCGGCTGCGTCGCGGTCGACGGCGGTGTAGGCGGCGGGAGTGCACGCGAGCGCAAGCCGGGCGGTCGCCCCGAGTCCCGCGGCGAGTTCCACCACGCGGTCGTCGGGACCGATGGCGAGTGCGTCGAGCATCGAGCGGGTCAGTTCCAGACCGCCGGGGCGCAGGACGCGCTTGCCCAGGCGGGCGAGGAGCCAGTGGCCGGGCATGCGGGCGGCGTCGAGACCTTCGCCGGGTATCGGCATGTCCTGGGGGAGTGGCTGGTTGCGGTCTGTCGTCGCCATGGAGTGAGGCCTCGCTCTCTACCTGCCCTTTCGGTACTTACTTAGGGGAGCCTAATTCTGATGGTCCAGGTGTGCTTGGGCCGAACGTCCCGATCCGCGGTACCTGGCGGCCCGGTCACAGCAGGCTGCTCCAGTACGGCCAGAACCGGGTCAGGACGAGCACGCCGATCACGCCGTACCAGGCGGCCAGGAGCATCCAGTGTGTCTCCAGCACCAGGGCGAGCCAGCTCCGGCCGGTTGCCGGTACGGGGACGAGCCCGTGTCTGAGGTTGCGCAGCGTGACGTACCAGAACAGGGCGATGGTGACCGTCCAGACCACGGCGCAGTAAGGGCAGAGCCGGCCCAGCGAGAAGAGGGACTCATAGATCAGCCAGTGCACGAACAGGACGCCGGCGGCCGCCCCCGCGTTCAGCGTGAGCCACAGCGCCCGGTGCAGGCGCGCCCCCGTGAGCACGGCCAGGCCGAGGACCGCGACGGCGGCGAAGGCGCCGAGACCGAGCAGCATGTTGGGGAAGCCGAAGACGCTGCCCTCGGGGCCGGCCATGACGCTGCCGCAGCTGATGACCGGGCTGATGTTGCACGGCGGCTGGTAGTCCGGGTCCTTCAGCAGCCGCCAGTCGTCCACGGTGAGCTGGAACGACGCGAGCCAGCCGATGAGCCCCGTCAGGGTCAGCAGCCAGCCGATGCGCCGGCCCGGTCGCGTCGGGCGGGGCTGCCTCATGCGGTACGCCGGGTACCCGGCTCGGGGGACTGCACGCCGTGCACCGCCGGCGCCGGTGTGGCCGCGCGTCGCCGGTAGACCAGATAGGGCCGGGCGAGGTAGCCGATCGGGGCGCTCCAGACATGCACGAGGCGGGTGAAGGGCCAGGCGGCGAAGAGCAGGCAGGCACTCAGGGCGTGCAGCTGAAAGAGCAGCGGCGCTCCCGCGATCGCCTCCGGATGAGGGTGGAGGGCGAAGATGCCGCGGAACCAGACCGAGACGGTGGAGCGGTAGTCGTAGCCTCCGCCGAACACGTTGTGTACGGCGGTGGCGCTGAAGCCCAGCAGGACCGTGACCGACAGGAGCGGGAACAGCACCTTGTCGCTGCGGTCGGTGGTGAGGCGGATCCGGCGGGCGAGCAGCCGGCGGGCGCTCAACATGCCCAGGCCGGTGACCATGGCGACCCCGGCGACGGAGCCCAGTGCGACGGCGGTGGTGTGGTAGGCGTGCTCACTGATGCCCGCTGCCTCGGTCCAGGACGCCGGGACGGCCAGGCCCACCACGTGTCCGGCGATCACCGCGAAGGCGCCGAGGTGGAACAGGGGGCTGCCCCAGCGCAGCCAGCGGTGTTCGAGGAGCTGGGTGGTGCGGGAGGTCCAGCCGAACTGGTCCTGGCGGTAGCGCCAGACGTGTCCGACGGCGAACACGGCGAGACAGATGTAGGGGAAGGCCACCCACAGGAGCAGGTCGGCACCGCCCGCCGGGGCGGCGGCCGAGAGGGAGAGCGGGGCGTTCAACGGGGGCCTTCCAAGTGGCTGGTCGGGGCGGGCGGTACCCGGGTCGGCGGGGCGGGCGCCGGCGGCACGAAGGCGCCGGGCGGGGCGAACTCACCGTCGCCGTAGGCCCCGTAGGGGTCGAGGCCGACCTCCTCGTCCGGCGGTCCCTCGGCGACGAGCTGGGCCACCGCTGCGCGGTCCGCCTCGGTGGGCGGCGGCAGCAGGGTGAACAGGGCGGCCAGGACGTGCCGGTAGGGGGAGTCGGCGTCGGTCAGGGCGCGGTGGATCAACTCCAGTCCCCGCCGGTGCTGGCGCAGGGGTGCCTCGCCGCCCCTGGGTCCCGCCAGGGCCGCGAACTCCAGGACGACCGGCAGGTGGTCGGGCAGTTCGCCCCCGTTGATGTCCCAGCCCATGGCCCGGTACCGCTGGTTCAGGGCGAGCAGGGCCATGCCCCGGCGACGGGTGTCACCGTGCAGGTAGTAGGTGAGGTAGAGGCTGCTTCTGCGGCGCAGGTCGAACATCTCGACGTAGTGGCGCTCCAGCCCGTCGGGCTCCTGGCCGGCCATCCACGTGGTGACGGCGGTCAGGTGCGCGGCAGCGGGAGAGGCCGGAAGCGCGGCGACACCGGCCTCCAACTCCGGTCGGGCGGAGCTGAGTTCGCTGTCCGGGTACTGCAGCAGCAGCGAGCACAGCCGCAGCAGCAGGGTGCGTGCCTCGGCCTCCTCGTACGCGCCGGGCCCGGCGGTGCGGCGGACCGGGCGGCGCACGGCCGCGCGGAGGCGGGTCCGGACGATGGCGGGGATCGTTGCGGGCAGCGGGCTCACGGACGGCCTCCGGCGGGAGCTTCGGGAGTACGGCGGCGCAGGGTGGGGATGCCGAGCATCACGCGCCGGCCACCGGCGTCCGCCGGTTCGCCGGACGTCTCGACCGGGCAGCGGTTCTCCATCGCGGTCAGCGCGGCGGCGTCCTCCTTGTGGGCGGCGGGGACGACGTACCGGTCCTGGTACTTGGCGACGGCGAGGAGCCGGTGCAGGTCCTCCGCCTCGCGCGGGGTCAGTCCCACGGCCTTCAGCGTGGCCTCGTCGCCGGTCTCGCCGAGGGTGCGTTCACGCATGTACGAGCGCAGCGCGGTGAGCTTCATCAGCACCCCGGCGACCACGTCCGTGTCCCCGGCCGTGAACAGTTCTGCCAAGTACTCCAGCGGGATGCGCAGCCGGGTGACGGCGGCGAAGACGTGGTCGGGGTCGTCCTGATTCCCGCCCGCCGCGTCGACGGCGTCGAGGACGGGGGAGAGCGGCGGGACGTACCAGACCATCGGCATCGTCCGGTACTCCGGGTGCAGCGGCAGCGCCACCTTGTAGCGCATGACGAGGTCGTACACGGGGGAGCGGCGGGCGGCGTCCAGCCAGTCCTCGGGTATGCCCGACTCCCGTGCGGCCGCACGGACTTCGGGGTCGTGCGGGTCGAGGAAGACGCCGCGCTGGGCGTCGAGCAGGTCGTGCTCGTCGGGGGTGGCGGCGGCCTCGCCGACGCGGTCGGCGTCGTACAGGAGCAGGCCGAGGTAGCGCAGCCGGCCGACGCAGGTCTCGGAGCAGACGGTGGGCTGGCCGGCCTCGATGCGCGGGAAGCAGAACGTGCACTTCTCGGCCTTGCCGGTGGCGTGGTTGACGTACACCTTCTTGTACGGGCACGCCGTCACGCACATCCGCCAGCCCCGGCAGCGGTCCTGGTCGACGAGGACGATGCCGTCCTCGACCCGCTTGTACATCGCGCCGGAAGGGCAGGCCGAGACGCAGGCCGGATTGAGGCAGTGCTCGCACAGGCGGGGCAGGTGGAAGAGGAAGGTCTGCTCGAACTCGAACTTCACCTTCTGGGCCCATTCCCCGCTGAGGTTGGGGTCGCCGCCGGCGTTCTCGGGCGCTCCGCCCAGGCCGTCCTCCCAGTTGGCGCCCCAGGTGATGGCGGTGGGCCTGCCGGTGAGGACGGACCGGGGGCGGGCGACCGGGACGTCCTTCTGGGCGGGGGCGTTGACGAGGTTGTCGTAGTCGTAGGTGACCGGCTCGTAGTAGTCCTCGATGGACGGCAGGTCGGGGTTGGAGAAGAGGGAAAGGAGCCGCTTCATCCGCCCGCCGGAGCGCAGGACCAGACGCCCGCGCTTGTCGAGCATCCAGCCGCCCTTCCAGTGCTCCTGGTCCTCGTAGCGGCGCGGGTAGCCGACGCCGGGCTTGGTCTCGACGTTGTTGAACCAGGCGTACTCGACGCCGGTGCGGTTGGTCCACGTCTGCTTGCAGGTGACCGAGCAGGTGTGGCAGCCGATGCACTTGTCGAGGTTCATCACCATCGCCACCTGTGCCATAACCCGTCCGACAGTGACTCCGTCACGGGGCATCTCAGTACTCCACTTCCTGGCTGCGGCGCCGGATGACGGTGACCTCGTCGCGCTGGTTGCCGGTCGGTCCGTAGTAGTTGAAGGCGTAGGTGAACTGCGCGTAGCCGCCCGCGAGATGGGTGGGCTTGAGCAGCAGCCTGGTCAGGGAGTTGTGGATGCCGCCGCGCTTGCCGCTGACCTCGGTCTTCGGCACGTTCACGTTGCGGTCCTGGGCGTGGTACATGTACACCGTGCCCTCGGGCATACGGTGGGTGACCACGGCCCTGGCGGCGACGACACCGTTGCGGTTGTACGCCTCGATCCACTCGTTGTCCTTGACCCCGATCCTGTCGGCGTCGGCGGTGGACATCCAGATCGTCGGTCCGCCGCGGGACAGGTCGAGCATGTACTTGTTGTCCTGGTAGTTCGAGTGGATGGACCACTTCGAGTGCGGGGTCAGATAGCGGACGGTGACCTCCGCGCGGTCCTTGTCGTGCAGGTGTTCGTCGCCGTAGTGCCTGGGGGTGTTCAACGGCGGCCGGTACACGGGGAGTTGCTCGCCCAGCTCGGCCATCCAGTCGTGCTGGACGAAGAAGTGCTGCCGGCCGGTGAGGGTGTGCCAGGGCTTCTTGTGCTCGGTGTTGATGACGAAGGGCGAGTAGCGGCGCCCGCCGGTCTCCGAGCCCGACCACTCGTACGACGTCATCACCGAGCGGGGCTGGGTGCGGGTGTCGGCGAACGTGATCCGGTCAGCCTCGCGCTCGGCGGCGAGTTCCACCAGGCCCTCGCTGCCGGTCTGCCGCTCCAGCTCGCGGAAGCCTTCGGTGGCCAGGCGGCCGTTGGTGGTGCCGGACAGGGCGAGGATCGCCTCGCACATGTCGCCGGCGGTCGCGAGCGAGGGCCGCCCGGCGGCGACTCCGTCCCTGACGGTGCCGTTGCGGTGCCGAAGGTCTTCGATCTCCTGGTTCGGGTGGACGGTGACGCCCTTGGTGGTCGTGCCCAGGGTGTCGAGCAGCGGGCCGACGGCGCGCATCTTCTGCGCGATGGCGGCGTAGTCCCGCTCGATGACCACCAGCTTCGGCATGGTCCGCCCGGGAACCGGCTCGCACTCGCCGCTCTTCCAGTCCCGCACCACGCCGCCCGGCTGGGCGAGTTCGTCGGGGGTGTCGTGCAGCAGCGGCACCGCGAGGACGTCGGTACGGGTGCCGAGGTGCTCGGCGGCCAGCTCGCTGAACCGGTCGGCGATCGTCAGGAACGTGTCGTAGTCGGTGCGGGCCTGCCAGGGCGGGGCGATGGCCGGCGTGAAGGCGTGCACGAAGGGATGCATGTCCGTGCTGGACAGGTCGTCCTTCTCGTACCAGGTCGCCGCCGGCAGGACCACGTCGGCCATCAGGCCGGTGGACGTCATCCGGAAGTCCATGCAGACCAGCAGGTCCAGCTTGCCCTCAGGGGCCTCCTCCCGCCACACCACCTCCTTCGGGCGGCCCTCGGGCGGGGTCTCCTCGGAGCGGACCGCCGCGTCGGTGCCCAGCAGGTGGCGCAGGAAGTACTCGTTGCCCTTGCCGGAGGAGCCCAGCAGGTTGGCCCGCCACACGGTCAGCACGCGCGGGAAGTTGGCCGGGTCGTCGGGGTCCTCGACGGCGAACCGCAGCCGCCCGGACTTCAGCTCGTCGACGATGTGCTCGGCGACCGGACGGCCGGCCTGCGCCGCTTCGTCCGTCAGGTCGAGCGGGTTGCGGTTGAAGCCGGGGTGGCCGGGTGTCCAGCCCAGTCGCACCGCCTGCGCCAGGCAGTCCGCGAAGCCCTTGCCCTTGAACCGCCCTTCCCCCAGCGGGGAGGCCAGCTCCTCGGGCCCGAACGCCTCGTAGCGCCACTGGTCGGAGTTCAGATACCAGTAGGAGGTGCCCGCCATGTGCCGGGTGGGCCGCTGCCAGTCGAAGGCGAACGACAGATGCTGCTGACCGGTGACCGGGCGGACCTTCTCCTGGCCGACGTAGTGCGCCCAGCCGCCGCCGTTGACGCCCTGGCAGCCGGTCATGGTGAGCAGCGCCAGGAAGGCGCGGTAGATGGTGTCGGAGTGGAACCAGTGGTTGGTGCCGGCGCCCAGCGCGATCATGGACCGGCCGTTCGTGCGCTCGGCGTTGCGGGCGAACTCCCGGGCGATACGGGCCGCCTGCTCGGCCGGCACGGAGGTGATCGTCTCCTGCCAGGCCGGGGTGTAGGGCTCGGAGGCGTCCTCGTACGACGACGGCCAGCTGCCCGGAAGACCCGGCCGCGCCACTCCGTACTGGGCGAGCATGAGGTCGAAGACGGTGGTGACGAGCCGTCCGCCGACGCGCCGCACGGGCACCCCGCGGACCATGACCGAGCCGCCCTCCGTGCCGCCCTCGTCGAAGCGGGGCAGGGCCACGGCCACTGTCTCCTCCGCACGGTCGAGCAGACTCAACTCGGGCACGGTGTCGCCCAGATCGAGGTTCCAGCGGCCTGACTCCGCCTTTGCCCAGCGGAAGCCGAGCGAGCCGTTCGGCACGACCGGCTCGCCGGTGGCCGCGTCGATGAGAACGGTCTTGGACGCCGCGTTCTCTTCGGTCTCCGTGTCGCGTCCGAGGTCGGCGGCGGTCAGGAACCCGTCCGGGACCAGGCCGCTCTCGCCGTGCTCGCGCAGCGTCACCAGGAACGGTGCGTCGGTGAACTTGCGCAGGTAGTCCTGGAAGTACGGCACCTCGCGGTCGACGAGGAACTCGCGCAGGATCACGTGCCCCATGGCCATCGCCAGCGCGCCGTCCGTGCCCGGGTGCGGGGCCATCCATTCGTCGGCGTGCTTGACGTTGTCGGCGTAGTCGGGGCTGACCGCGACGACCTTCGTGCCGTTGTAGCGGGTCTCGGTGAGGAAGTGCGCGTCGGGCGTGCGGGTGACGGGGATGTTGGACCCCCACATGATCAGATAGCCCGCGTTCCACCAGTCCGCGGCCTCCGGCACGTCCGTCTGGTCGCCGAAGACCTGCGGCGAGGCGACAGGCAGGTCGGCATACCAGTCGTAGAAGGACAGGAGCGTGCCACCGATCAGCGACGTGTAACGGGCACCGGCCGCGAACGAGGCCATCGACATCGCGGGGATCGGGGAGAAGCCGGCGACGCGGTCGGGGCCGTACGTCTTGATGGTGTGGACCTGGGCGGCGGCGACCAGCTCGGACACCTCGTCCCAGTCGGCGCGCACCAGCCCGCCCTTGCCGCGGGCCCGCTTGTAGGCGCGCGCCTTCGCCGGATCGCCGGTGATCTCCGCCCATGCGGCCACCGGGTCCCCGAGCCGCCGCCGGGCCTCGCGCCACAGCTTCAGCAGCGCGCCGCGCACATACGGGTAGCGGACGCGGCTGGGGGAGTAGGTGTACCAGGAGAACGACGCCCCGCGCGGGCAGCCGCGGGGCTCGTACTCGGGACAGTCGGTGCCGATCGACGGGTAGTCGGTGGCCTGGTGCTCCCAGGTGATGATGCCGTCCTTGACGTACACCATCCACGAACACGAGCCCGTGCAGTTGACGCCGTGCGTGGAACGCACCACCTTGTCGTGCGCCCAGCGGTCCCGGTAGAAGCCCTCCCACTTGGGGTCGCCCGCACCGAAGACGGCGCGTCCGTCGGCCGAGATCTCGCGGCGGGTCAGCAGCCTGCGGGCGGCCAGCGGCCAGGCGTCGCCTGTGCGCCGTTGCGATGGGTGTGCGGTCCTGTCGTTCTCCATGGTCAGGAACCTAGGCGCCGGCGCGGTCCCGGTCCCGGGGCCGAACGGCCCTGTCCTGGCGCCCTACCGGCCCAACCTTCCCGTCGGAGCCCGTCCGGTGGAGGCCACCGGACGCCAGGGCTGTGTGAGCGGCGCGCACCTGGGCCGAAGTTCCCTGCTTCGGGTGGCCGTTCGGCCCTGCTCACAGCCGTGATCAGGGGCCGGTGGGCGGTGCCGGAGGACCGCTCGGCCCAGGCATCGGCGGCTGCGGCACGGTGATGCTTTGCTGTGACCGGCCAGGAGCGGCCACGGACCATCGGGTCCCGCTGTCCGCGGCCACGTCTCCTCGTGTACAGGCCGGGGCAGGCGCGGCTCGCTCCCGGTCCGGTCACCGTCCGGCCCGCTGTCTCTGCCAGGGCCACGGCCGGACAGCCGTCCGCCACGCCCCCGCGCCGGCGTGCCCTCTGTGCCTGGCCGCCTGGTGCGTCGGTCGCTTCGGGGACGTGGCGGACGGCCGCCTCTGCCCGACTGGCCGGCTGGTCCGGCTGTGAACCGCTGGAGACACCTTCATGAGTGCTCTCACCCTTGCCTCGGCCCCCGAGGACGCCGAGGCTCTCGAAGCCGCAGAGCGGCATCATGTGCGCCTGGCGGGCGAGCTGGCCGGGCGCGCGGCGATGCTGCTCACCGCCGCGGACCGCGATCCCGGTGCCGCGGAGAGGATCCGCGCCGGCCTCGTCGCCTTCTGCGACCGCGAACTCCTGCCGCATGCGACCGCCGAGGAGTCCGTGCTCTACCCCGCCGCGCGCAGTCTTCCCGACAGCCGGCTCCTCATCGAGAGCCTGATCGCGGAACACAGCTGCATGACCGCGCTGGTGGACGCCCTGCGTGCCGCGCCCGCGCCGACCGGCGCCGCGGCCGACGCCCGCGCCCTTCAGGTGCTCTTCGAAGAGCACGTGGCCAAGGAGAACGGACTCGTTCTCCCACTGCTCGCCGTGGCACCCGGCGTACGACTCGCCACGCTGCTCGAGGAAATGCACGAGCGGGTCTCGTCGGCCACGCCCGCAGACGGCGGGTCCGACTCCCAGGCATCCGGAGCAGACGCGGATCGCACGGTCGAAACGGCCCAGGAGGGCTGCGACTGCGGCGGTCACGCAGAGGAGGCCGTGCCCGAACTGGATGTGCGGTCCGTGCCCCACGCCCTGCGTCATGCCACGGTCTTCGGCGCGCTCGACGCCGTACCGGCGGGCAGCGCCATGGTGCTCGTCGCGCCGCACGACCCGCTGCCGCTGCTCGCGCAGATCGAGCAACGCAACCCCGGCCGCTTCGCGGTGGAGTACCTGCAGCGGGGCCCCGAGGCCTGGCGGCTCCGCCTCGGCCACCGCTGAATCTGCAACAAGGAAGGCACGTCATGAACTCAGCACACCGCTGGACCGGCGCACTGCTCGGCACGGTCGGCGCGACCCTGATGGTCGCCGGACCCGTCATGCTGGCCCGGGGCCGACAAGGCCGGAAGGAGATACGCACCGAACTCGCCGCGCAGAAGATCACATTCCCCGATCACGGGCTGCCGGCCCATCTCGCCGCCTTCGCCGGCCGGAGCGTGGAGACCGGGCCCCAGGCCCACGCCTACGCCGATCTGATAAAGGACCATGTCGTCCAGGCGACCGGTGGCCGCACCTACGCCGAGATCACCGAAGAGCTGTTCGCCGCCGGCGACGACGAGAAGCTCGCCCAGCTGCGTCAGACCGCTTTCATGGGCGAAACGCTGCGTGGCTCCCTGCTGTCCGCCTATCAGGCCTGGCACCTGACCACACTGGTCACAGGCCTGGGAGGTGCGCTGACCGGCCTCGGTGCGGCGCTGGTGGCCACGGCGAACACCCTGGGCGCGAAACCGCCGCGCCCCTGATCCACCCGGCCTCGCGAGCCGCTCGTGCCGAGGCCCCAAGACGCCCGGGACCCGGGAAAGCTCGCACGCCCTGTCGATCCCCACCACGAACGCATCCATGGTCCGCAGGCCCGTACGGCACAGCCCTGATCGCCGGAACCAGGGACCCTCGGCCCCCCTCGACGGGCCCATCGGCCGCCGCGCCGAGGCCGTCGGATGCCGGATGCTGACTGCCGACCGATCCGGAGGTATCCCGTGTACGACCGATCCGAGCGCCCGCGCGGGTGTCTTTGCCGCCGTCCCTCGCGACGGGTGCCGTGCACGTGCCGGACCGGTCACCGTCCGGCCGCCCGCCACGTCTGCCCTGACTCCCGGGCGGCCGGACGCACGATACGGATGAACCCGGCATGGAGGACCTGGTGAGCGGCGCCCGAGTGATCCGTCGACAGCGTCAGAACGTGGCGGACAAGCCGTTCATCGTGATCTGGGAGTGCACCCGCGCCTGCCCGCTGGCGTGCCTGCACTGCCGCGCGGAGGCCGTGCCCGACCGCGACCCGCGCGAGCTGGACACCGCCGCCGCGCGCGGACTGCTCCGGCAGGTGGCCGCATTCGGGCATCCCGCTCCGTTGTTCGTGATCACCGGCGGGGACCCGTTCCAGCGTCCCGATCTGCCGGAGTTGATCGCCTACGGCCAGGAGGTGGGCGTCCGAGTCGCCGTGTCCCCCTCCGGCACCCCCACGCTCACCCCGGCCCGGCTGCGGGAGGTGCACGAGGCGGGCGCCGTCGGGCTCTCACTCAGCCTGGACGGTTCCACAGCCGCGTCGCACGACGGCTTCCGGGGTGTGCCCGGGGTGTACCGCTGGACCCTCGACGCCTGGGACACCGCCCGCACACTCGGTATGAAGGTGCAGATCAACACCACGGTCACCCGGCGCAACCTCCATGACCTGCCGGACATCGTCCGCCTGGTCGTCGAGCACGGCGCGATGCTGTGGAGCGCGTTCTTCCTGGTGCCCACCGGCCGTGGCCGCGGGCTCGGCGTGCTCACGGCGGCCGAGACCGAGGACGTCCTGAACTTCGTGTACGACGTCGGGCTGACCGTGCCCGCCAAGACGACCGAGGCACACCACTTCCGCCGCGTGGCACTCCAGCGAAAGGTGCTGGCGCAGGCGGGCGAGGATCCCGTCGCGGCGCTGGGACTCGGGCCGCTGTACCGGCAACTGCGTGATCGTACCCTTGAGTTGGGCCTGGACGCCGGGGGACGCCGGGCCCGCCGCCCGCCACTGGACGTCAACGCCGGCCGTGGCTTCGTCTTCGTCTCCCACACCGGCACGGTCCACCCGAGCGGCTTCCTGCCGCTGGGCGCGGGCACCGTACGCGAGACGCCACTGCCCGAGATCTACCGCACGTCCGAGCTGTTCACCGGCCTGCGGGACCCCGACCGGCTCGGCGGCCGGTGCGGAGCCTGCGAGTTCCGCCGCGTCTGCGGTGGCTCCCGCTCCCGCGCCTACGGCCTCACCGGCGATCCGTACGCCGAGGAGCCCTGGTGTGGCTACCGGCCCGGATCCTTCCCCCACCAGCAAGAACTGGCCGCGCTGTTGGCCGACGACGCCGCTGTGGCGCATACCGCCGACCCGCCGGTCCACCCCGACCTGCCGGTCCACGCTGCCTCGTCCGCGCCCTGCGCACAGCGACAGGACGTCACATGACCGGCCAGCTCGATCCCCCCGAAGCCACCGCGGGCCGGTACCCCAGCAGGTTCAGGCAATCCGGTCTGAAGGCCCGTCACCTGCGCGCCCACATCGTCGTCGTGGCGTGGGTGATCCTGGCACTGCTGGCCGCTACCGCCCAGCAGACGTTGCCCGTCGCCCGCTGGCTGGCCATCCATCTGTTCCTGCTCGGGGCCGCCACCACCGCCATCGTGGTCTGGAGCGAGCACTTCGCTGTCGCCCTGCTGCATGCCCGCCGTCCTGACCAGCGGTGGAGCGATGCCCGGCTGGTGGCGGTGAACCTCGCTGTGGCAGGTGTGCTCACCGGTGTGTGGGCGGATCAGCCCGCCATGACGGGCGCCGCATGCGCGCTGCTGGTGGGAGCGATCACCGCCCATCTGGTGGTGCTGGTGCGCATGGGCCGTGGCGCGCTCGGCGGACGCCTCACCCCTGTGGTCGGCTTCTACCGGGTGGCCGCCGGGGCCATGATCGCCGGCGTGGTGCTGGGCGGCCTGCTCGCCACCGGTCACACAGGTCCGGGGCAGTATGCCGGGCTGCGGCTGGCCCACATCCACGTGATGCTGCTCGGCTGGATCGGACTGCCGGTGCTGGGCACCCTGTTCATGCTGTGGCCCACCGTGCTCGGCGTGCGCATGGCCGAGCGCACCACCCGGGTCGCGCCCTGGGTGCTGAGGCTGACGGGGAGTGGACTGCTGATCACGGTGGCGGCGTCGGCGGTCGGCCGGCGCTGGGCCACACTGGCCGGTGTCGCGGCGTACGCCATCGGCGTGGCGGTGGCGATGGAGCTGTTCGTCCGCACGGTGCGAGGGCGCCGCCCGGTGTCGGGGGCGGCCGCCTGGATGCTGGGCGCGGCGGCCGGATGGCTGTGCGCGGGTGTGGCGGCGGACGCGGGCATCCTGGCCGCCCGGCCGCTCGCCGAGGCGGGGGAGGCGGTCCGATCCCTTGTGCCGGTCCTGCTCATCGGGTTCGTCGCACAGGTCCTCATGGGCGCCCTCACGTATCTGCTGCCGATCGTGCTCGCCGCCGGTCCCAAGGAGCGGGCCGCGCTGCGGGCGGTACTGGAGCGCGGTTGGCCGGCCCGGCTGGTGAGCCTCAACGCCGGCGTCGCACTGCTGGCGCTGCCGCTGCCCGGGCCCGCCGCGACCGCGGGTTCGCTGCTGGCCGCGGCATCCGGAGTGGCATTCGTCGCTCTCGTGGTCTTTGCGCTCCTCGGCGGTGGTCTCGGTGCTCGGGAGGACGGTCCGTCGCGACGGCCGGTCCTGCTGGGCAGCGCGGCGGGTGCCGTGCTGATCGTGCTGGCCGTGCTGGTGGCCAACAGCGGTGGCGGCACCGACGCCCCGGCCGTCGCCGCCGGGACAGGCGGTGGCGCTGCCGCCGTCACACGCACCGTCGACGTCACCCTGGCCGACATGCGCATCCGGCCCGGCAGGATCGAGGTCACCGAGGGAACCGCCCTGAAGCTGAACGTCACCAACAGGGACGGGCAACGCCACGACCTCAAGGTCGACGGCGGCCCCGCCACCCCGCTCCTCTCCCCGGGCGAGAGCCGCACGCTCGATCTCGGGCAGGTCACCAAGGACCGCACGGCCTGGTGCACGCTGCCCGGACACCGTGCCGCCGGGATGTCGCTGAGCATCGTGGTGCGGCACAGCACGGGTGAGGACGCCGTGGCGCACGATGGCCACATGTCCATGACGGACGGCAGCGGTCTGGACCTCGCCGCCGACTTCTCCCACGGGTGGAAGCCCCGCGACGCCGCGCTGCCCCCCGCAACCGCCGGAACCCTGCACCGCATCGAGCTGCACACCGTCCGCCGGACCATCGAGGTCGCCCCGGGCGTCGAGCAGCAGATGTGGACCTTCGGCGGCACTGTGCCGGGCCCCACCCTGCACGGCAAGGTGGGCGACACCTTTGAGGTCACCCTCGTCAACGACGACCCCACCATGGGCCACGGCATCGACTTCCACGCCGGTTCGCTCGCCCCCGACCAGGCGATGCGCACCCTTCAGCCCGGTCAGCGCCTCGTCTACAGGTTCCGTGCCGACAGGGCCGGCGCGTGGCTGTACCACTGCAGTACGGCACCGATGCTGCAGCACATGGGCAACGGCATGTACGGCGCCGTTGTCATCGACCCGCCCGGCCTGCCCAAGGTGGACCACGAGTACGTACTGGTTGCCTCCGAGCTCTACCTCGGCACCCCCGGCAGCACGGCCCAGGTGGCGAAGATGCGTCAGGACACCCCGGACGCCTGGGTGTTCAACGGCAGCGCCGCCCAGTACGCCAAGGCGCCGCTGTCGATGAAGGCCGGCGAGCGGGCCCGCTTCTGGGTGGTGGCCGCCGGACCGAGCGACGGCGTCTCCTTCCACATCGTCGGCACCGTCTTCGACACCGTGTACAAGGAGGGCACCTACCTCCTCGAACCCGGCCGGCCGGGCGGTTCGCAGGTCCTGGACCTGGCCGTGGCCCAGGGCGGCTTCGTCGAGACGACGTTCCCCGCGGCCGGCCACTACTCCTTCGTCGACCACGACATGCGGCACGCCGAGGCCGGGGCGATGGGCATGGTGGAGGTGAACGGGTAGTGGGCACTGTCGGCCTGTGGTCCCTGGTGCGGTTCCTCCACGTCACCGGCGCCGTCCTGTGGGTCGGCGGACAGCTGGCCCTGACCCTGGTGGTGCTGCCGCTGGCCCGGCGGATGCTGTCCCCGGAGGCCAGGGACCGCTTCGCGGCCGCGGCGGGCCGCCGGTTCGGACTGCTGACAGCGGCGGTGTTCCTGCCGGTGCAGCTGGGCACCGGCTGGGCCATGGCCTGGCACCAGGGCGTCACTTGGGCCTCGCTCGCCGAGCCCGGCTACGGGCGCACCCTGGCCGCCAAGCTCGGGCTGTTCGTGCTGGTGATGCTCGCAGCGGCCGGGCATGGCATCGCGTACGCCAAGGGCCGTGCCGAACTGGCCCGAGCCCTGGCCGTCGTGTCGCTCGTCGGCTCGCTGGGCGTCGTCCTGCTCGCCACCGCCCTGCCCGTCACATGACCGCCGACGGTGCGGGTCCCGCCCCTCGGGCGTCGGCGGTCCCGGACAAGAGAGGAAGCATGGTGCGTACTTCTCACCTCGATGCGGCAAGCCTGGAAACGCTGCTCGCGGCAGCGGTGGCGGCCCCGTCCATCCACAACACCCAGCCCTGGCGCTTCCGCGTCAACCCGCACGACCAGAGCCTGGAGATCCGCGCCGTGCCGGAGCGGATGCTGCCGCTGGCCGACCCCGACAGCCGCGCGCAGTATCTGTCCGTGGGCGCGGCCGTGTTCAACCTCCGGCTGACCGCCGAGCATCTGGGCCGGCGCCCGGAGGTGTGGCTGCTGCCCGATCCGGGCGAGCCCGAGCTGCTCGCCATCGTGTTGCTCGCCGACCCGACCGGTCCGCACGCCCACCGCGCGCGGGACACGGACCTGTACGAGGCCATAGCCCGGCGGCACACCAGCCGGATGCCGTTCACCGGGCGTCCGGTACCCGATCCGGTCGTGGTGGAAATGACCACGGCCGCGCACACCCAGGGCGCGCAGCTGTATCTCCCGGAGATCGTCGGCACCCGACGGCTCCTGCGTCTGACCGCCGTGGCCGAGGCCCGCAACCAGGCCAGCGCGGCGCGCACCGCCGAATCCCGCCACTGGATCACCGTCCCGGGAACGGGCGCCCCCTACGGCATCCCCGTCACCGCCCTCGGCCCGTCGGACGCGGGCGGGCGGATGCCGATGCGGGACTTCACCGGCCCGCTGCCGGTGCCGCGCCTGCCGGCTCTCCGCTTCGAACGCCACGCCCAGGTCGCGCTGTTGTGGACTTCCCACGACCGGCCGCAGGACTGGTTGCGCGCGGGCCAGGCCCTGCAACACGTGCTGCTGACGGCCACGGTGCACGGGGTGCGCACCTCGCTCCTGCACCAGGCGATGGAGTGGCCGGACCTGCGCGAGGCCACCAGCCTCTCCCGCAAGCGGTGCCACCCGCAGGTGCTGATCCGCTTCGGCTACGGCCCGGACGGCGGCCGTACACCCCGCGTCCGCGGGCAGGCGGTGACAGAGCTGGTGGGCGAGCCCGGCGCAACGCGTCCCTGACGCCTACAAGGCCGACTTCCTGAACCCGAATTTTCCCGCCGCTACGGGACGGGCGCGTGTCGCCCGCACCGTGGTCAGTCCGCTTCGCGCGTGCCGACGATCTCGCGGCCCGTGACCATCTCCGCCTCGACGCGCACGAAGACTGCGTCGTCCGTGACCACCCAGGAGCGCGGACCGGTCCGTGACAACCGTTCCTGTTCGGCAGGGTCGGTCACCACGGCCGCCCGGCCGGTGACGACCACGCTCCAGCCCGACCGGGTCGCGACGTCGAAGTCGTCGGCCTCGAAGGCCACCACGACGCCGTCGATGGCGCGGACGAGGTCCGAGCCGACGGAGGTGCGCAGGAGCACGGAGGAGTCGTGGTCCACGGAGAAATTGACCGGGAGCACGGCGGGCAGTGCCTTCCGGGTGTAGACGACACGACCGACCGGTGCCTTCGCCAGCAGACGCAGGCACTCCTGCCGATCGAGCGCGCGGAAGCCGTCTTGGTGGATCATCCGGCCATGGTCTCTCGCCGGAGCGGGGCACGTTAGGGCCGTACGGCCCTTGTCCCGTCGTCCGCCGGTACAGCCGGGGCATGCCAGCAGCCGCTACGAGGGCCCGTGGGCCGGTGGGGCGGGGGAACCGGGGACTGCCGGTCCCGGGGATGAGGCCGTACGGCCCACCCTGCGGAGAGTCTCCTGCGCGAATAGTGGCGGTAGGCCGCCGGCCGCACCGCGCGGCCGTAGGCCCTGCGCCCCGGCTCCGACCGGGGCCGCACCACTGCGAACGAAGGGACGGGCGGCATGTTGCAGCCGTCGAGGAAGCAGAACGAGACACCGGCACCAGCACCGGCTGCGCCCGTGTCCGGCCAGGCCTGGCTGATGCTGGCGCTGGCCACGGTGGGCTTCGCCGTCAACTTCTGGGCATGGGCGCTGCTCAGCCCGCTCGGCCCGCGGTTCAAGGACAGCCTGGGGTTGTCGTCGTTCCAGCAGTCGCTGCTGGTGGCGGTGCCCGTGGTGGTCGGCTCGCTGGGCCGGATCCCGGTGGGCGCGCTGACCGACCGGTTCGGCGGGCGCGTCATGTTCCCGCTGGTCTCGGCGGCCACCATCGTGCCGGTGCTCTACCTGGGTCTGGCCGGGCACTCCTCGCTCACGGCGCTGCTGGTGGGCGGGTTCTTCCTCGGCATCGGCGGCACCGCCTTCGCGGTCGGCGTGCCCTTCGTCAACGCCTGGTTCCCGCCGGAGCGGCGCGGACTTGCCATCGGCGTCTTCGGGGCCGGTATGGGTGGCACCGCGATCAGCGCCCTGACCACCGTCAAGCTGGTGAAGGCGCACGGCATGGCCAACCCGTTCCTGCTCACCGCCGCGGTACTCGCGATCTACGCCGTGGTGGCCGCCCTCGTCATGCGGGACGCGCCCGGCCGGAACGTGCCCACCGAACCGCTGGCCCGCCGGCTGGCCGCCACCCTGAAGCTCGGCGTCACCTGGCAGGCGTCCGCCCTCTACGCGGTGGTCTTCGGCGGCTACGTCGCCTTCTCCGTCTACCTGCCGACCTACCTGAAGACCGGATACGGCCTGGCCCAGGCGGATGCCGCGAACCGGATGGCCGGCTTCGTGCTGCTGGCCGTCGCGATGCGGCCGGTCGGCGGCTGGCTCTCGGACCGGATCGGTCCGGTGCGGGTCCTGGCCGCGGCCCTGGCCGTGGTCTTCGCCGGAGCCTTCGTCCAGGCGTTCACGCCGGATCTGGCGCCGGCGGGCACGATCGCGTTCCTGGCGATGGCCGCCGCGCTCGGCGCGGGCAGCGGCGCCGTCTTCGCCTTGGTCGTGCTGCTGGCCCCGGCGGACAAGGTCGGCTCGGTGACCGGTGTCGTCGGCGCCGCGGGCGGCCTCGGAGGTTTCCTGCCGCCGCTGGTGATGGGCTCGCTGTACGGCGCCTACGGCTCCTACGCCGTCGGCCTGGTCCTGCTCGCGGCGGTGGCCGCCACTGCCCTGGTCTTCACCGGCACCGGCGTGCGCCACGCGCTCACCCGGCGCGTCGCCGCGGTCCAGGCTCACTGATCAGGAGGAGAGCACACGATGTGCGAGTACTGCGGCTGCCAGGCACTGGAGTCCATCGACCAGCTGACCATGGAGCACGAGACAGTGGTCAACCTCATCAGCCAGGTGCGCGACGCCCACCGCGACGGCAAGATCGCGTACATGGCGGAGCTGGCCCGGGAGATCACCGCCGTGCTGGGCTCCCACACCCAGGTGGAGGAGCACGGACTGTTCCCGGCGATGGCCGCCGACTTCCCCGAGAAGATCGCCGCGCTGGAGGACGAGCACCGGCGCATCGAGGCAGTGCTGGGCGAAGCGGACGGACCGTTCCTGACCGACCCGGACTGGCCCGGACGGCTGATCGAGGCACTCGATCTGCTGCGGGACCACATCCTCAAGGAGCAGGACGGCGTGTTCCCCGCCGCACTGGCGCTCCTGGACACCGAACAGTGGGAGGCCATCGACGCGGTACGCGCCCGAGTCGGCACCCGCATGCCGCAGCGCTCCGCCTGACCTGACATCCCCGTCCCCGTCCCACCGTCCGCCCGGCGCAACCTCTGCCGCCGGGCGGACCGCTGCGATCCGACCACTCGACGACCGTGCCGCTCGGCCGGTTCGAGGACAGGGCCGGGAAACCGGCGGACGCCGGTACCGCTCCCCTCATCGTTTCGCCCCCCGTCCTCAGGATGCCCGACGGCCTGTCAGGGGCAGGGGCAGCCCGGTGAGTCATGCCGATATCGGCGGACCGGAACTGTTATGCCGGTGAAGCGTCCTAGCGTTCGCACGGATGTTTTACCAACCCATGGTTGCCGCCCTCGCGGGTCCGTCGGACTCTTGGTCACCATGCCGTCGGGCAGTTGGTTCTGCTGGTCACGGGGGTGCAGGGGTTCCCCCGCGCTGAGCGGGGAATGTTCATGCACCTCGAGTTCCGGCACCTCCGTATCCTGCTCACCGTCGCCGAGGCCGGCAGCATCCGCAGGGCCGCCGCACGGCTGCAGCTGTCCCAGCCGGCCACGAGCGCTC
Source organism: Streptomyces sp. NPDC001410 (assembly GCF_042895235.1). Taxonomy (NCBI): domain Bacteria; kingdom Bacillati; phylum Actinomycetota; class Actinomycetes; order Kitasatosporales; family Streptomycetaceae; genus Streptomyces; species Streptomyces sp. NPDC001410. The sequence goes on along the minus strand of NZ_JBIAWE010000001.1, from coordinate 310,694 downwards.
AGCTGAAACGGATCGAACACGAGCTGGGCGGCCCGCTCTTCATCCGCAGCGCCGACGGGGTGAAACCGACCGAGAACGGACAGTACGTCCTGCGCTGCGCCCGTGACCTCGTCGTCGGCTTCGACCGGCTGCGCGAGTACGCGCGATCGGCGGCCGAGGCGGACAGAAGGGCCGCCGCGCCGCTGAGGGCGGGCGGAACCGCCGGCCCCCTGGTGTCCCTGCTGGTCTCCGCCCTCTTCGAACTCGTCCCGGAGCGCCGGCTCACCATAGATGCCCGCCGTTCCGTGCACACCCTGGTGAAGTCCCTGAGCCAGTCGAAATGCGACATCGCGGTGTTCGGCGAGTTCCCCGGCTTCCCGCTTCCGGTCGGCGAGTCGGTGGCGACCCGCACACTGCTCCGTGAGCCGGTCTTCGTCCTGCTCGCCGAGGACCACCCGCTGGCACGCCAGGAGAGGGTGAGTCTTCATGAGCTGGCCGGCGAGGAGTGGGTCATGCCGGAGGCCGACGAGAGCGGTGTGCACGCGTACCTTCATCTCACCTGTAGGGCAGCGGGATTCACTCCGCGCATCGCCCATGTGACGCCGGATCTGTCCGTGGCGCAGATCCTGGTCGCCGGCCGCCGCGCCGTCTGCGGGGTGTGGCCGACCGCCGACGTCCCCGCCCAGGGCACCGTGCAACGGCCGCTGGTGGACGTCCCGTTCCACCGGCGGCTGCTGCTGGCCTGGAACACGGAATCGGTGCCGGCCGAACTCGCCGACGCGGCCGGCGAGCGTGTGCTGGCCGCCTATCTGTCGCTGGTGCGCCAGCGGCCGCAGTACCTGGCCTGGTGGCAGGACGGGGGAGAGGAATTCGCCCTCGGCGAGGGCACGTGACCGGCCGGGCCACGGTTCCCGCTGCCCTATAACTCCGGGGTTGTATCCCAGCTGGAGTCACGTCAGGAACATGTCACCTGGTGAACACTTCGCGTCAACGTCCAAGGACGTCGTCACCCCACGACGAGCGAACGTCCGAAGGCGTCGTCACCCCACGACGAGCGAAGGAATCACCCCGTCATGCCCCGTCCCCTCATTGCCCTTTCCGCGATGGTCGCAGCCGGCGTCATCACCACGGGTGCGATGGCCGTACCCGCGCACTCGCAGACCAACGCGGTGCGAGGCGGAATTTCCGTCCGCGACACAGCGATATCCCAGGCCAAGGCGAACGTGACCCGGCACGCCGACACCTTCGGTTTCGGCGCGGGCCAAAGACTCCACGTCAAGGACGTCGTGATCGACGCCGACGGCACCCAGCACGTCCGCTTCGAACGGACCTACCACGGCCTGACCGTCGTCGGCGGCGACTTCGTCGTCCACCAGAAGGCCGACGGTTCGCTCAAGGGATCCACCCGGGCCAAGGCCCACAAGGTGGCGCTCAAGTCCGTCACTCCCGCCGTCGACGCGAGGGGCGCCGCGGCAGGCGCCCTGAAGCGCTCGCACGGGCTGGTGCGCAACGCCAAGTCCGCCCCCGAGCTGATCGTGTGGGCCGCCGACGGCACCCCCCGGCTGGCCTGGCGCACCACCGTGCAGGGCCTGGGCGACAAGGGCCAGCCGCACGGCGAGGTCTTCGTCACCGACGCCACCACCGGCGCCGCGATCGAGAACTACGACGTCGAGCGCGAGGCGACCGGCACCGGCCACTCCGAGTACACCGGTGACGTCGGCATCGACACCACCCAGCAGGCCGACGGCACCTTCGCCCTGATCGACCCGGTGCGCGGCCACATCACCAGGGACGCGCACAACATCTCGTCCTCGTCCCTGAAGAGCACCTCCGGCACCCTGTTCACCGACGCCGACAACATCTGGGGCGACGGCAGGAAGTTCTCCACCGACCGCGCCACCGCCGCCGTCGACGCGCACGCCAACACCGCGGAGACCTTCGACTACTACAAGGCGACCTTCGGCCGCAACGGCATCAAGAACGACGGCCGCGGTGCCACCGTCTTCGTCCACGTCGGCACCAACTGGGACAACGCCCAGTGGTCGGACGCCTGCTTCTGCATGATGACCGGCGACGGCAACGGCACCACCGACCCCGAGCAGGTCGACCTCGACACCATGGGCCACGAGATGACCCACGGCGTCACCTCGGCCACCGCCAACCTGCGCTACAGCGGTGAGTCCGGCGGCCTGAACGAGGCCACCAGCGACATCCTCGGCACCATGGTCGAGTGGTACGCCAACAACCCGATCGACACCCCCGACTACCTCTTCAGCGACCAGTCCACCCCGCCGTGGCTGCGCCGCTTCGACAAGCCGTCCCTGGACGGCCGCTCCGCCGACTACTGGTCGAAGTCCGTCGGCCGGCTCGACGTGCACAACTCCTCGGGCGTCGGCAACCACTGGTTCTACCTCGCCAGCGAGGGCAGCGGCACCAAGACGATCAACGGCATCACCTACAACAGCCCGACCTACAACGGTTCCACCGTCACCGGCATCGGCAACAAGAAGGCCTCCGCCATCTGGTACCGGGCGCTGACCGTCTACATGACCTCCACCACGGACTACAAGGGCGCCCGCACCGCGACCCTGAACGCGGCGAAGGACCTCTACGGCGCCACGAGCCCCGAGTACGCCACCGTGGCCGCCGCCTGGAGCGCGGTCAACGTCAACTGACGCACCGACGCCCCACCTGATCCGCGGGCGCCGGCCCGGACGACGAGTATGTGGTGCATGCTGCCCGGCATGCACGGTCGTCCGGGCCGGCCCCGCTTTCAAAATCGCCGGATCAGCCCTGGACGACGAACGTCTTGGCCTTACCGGAGCGGCTGGAGCAGGACTGCTTCTCCTTCGCGGTCATCTTCCGGGACTTGACGACCACCGCGTTGCTCTCGCCGTCCGTTCCGTTCGGGGCAGGCCCGGTGACGACATCCGGGACGAACCAGAAGTAATGGCCCCACTTCCGGTCGTCGTAATGGGTCTGCCACGTACCGGAGACGGTCTGCATGACCTGCGCACGCGAGATCCAGCCGACTTCACCCGGCTTCACCGTCATGTTGATGGAGCTGGACTCCGAGTGCGAGCTCGACCAGGTGTGGCTGTAGGTCGCCGTCACGCTGAGATCGATGATGTCCGCGATCTTGCCGCCGACGGTCACGGACACGCCCGCCGAGTCCGTGGAACCGACCGTGTCGGACCAGGTCATCGACTGGGTGGCAGCCGAGGTGCTGCAGTTGTAGAGCGAGTCGGAGACCCGGTGGAAGTCTCCGAGGTACGCCTCGCCCAACTGCGGCTCGTTGAAGGTGCACTTCCCCAGCCCCGAGTCGCAGTCCGCTATGAGCTGCGCCCGGGTGGGCTGGTCATCGGCCGAGGCCGGGGCGGCCATCGCCGCGACCATGCCCAGGGCAGCCGCCGAGAGCGCCAGCACGCGTCCGCTATAGCGCATCCTGCGGTTGTTCGCCATACATGTGCCTTTCGCTGTGCATGAGGGGGGTCGGCGATCGCAGGAAGAGCATCCAAGCCACCACGATCACCGCCTGTTGCGATCGAGGAGACGCAACAACTGACTTATCTACACCACCAGTTGATGAAATCCCAGCCGTGGGCGGCCTTCTGCCTGTAAATGATCGGCGGGACCCGCTTCGCGGCAGGTGGGTCGGCGAGTCCGAGAGAGGCCGGATGTCAGGCCGTGGCGGCGCAGCCACCGGCACCGCTGCGATGGCATGATCGGCTCTCGACACTGTATGACCAACATCTAACAATCGGCCGAACAATTGATACCTAGAGTCTCGCGGGCACTCTCGCGAATGGACGGCAGAACCAAGTTCGCCGCATGGCGTCAACCGCGGTCGATGCTGTGGGCCGCGGCGGGGGTGGCGGCCCTCGGACTCCTCGTCGCGCTGGAGGTCGCCGCACGCCGCTACGGCTTGCCGGGGCCGATCACCAACCAGGTGCAAGGGGTGATATTCGCCCCCAAGGCGGGGCCGCTATATGCCGGTTTGGCGTTGATGATGGTGGTGCTCACCTGGCGGCAACGGTTCATCGCGGCCGGTGTCGCGATCGGCATCGACGTCGTCTTCTTCCTGGTGCGGTGGGCGGTCGGCGCCAGGACGCCCGACGGTCATTTCTTCGGCAGCGGCGCGTTGTGGGTGATGTTGGGCTGTGCGGTCATCGCTGTCACGCGCCGCACCGGCCGGGACCGTGTCCTGCTGCTGAAGGGTGTCGGGCTGGGCCTGCTGCTGGTGGCCGCCCGCAAGACCGGCGACACCTGGCTGCTCATCACGGCGAAGACCCGCCCCCTGGTGCTCGACCCGTACGTGGCAGCCGCCGATCACGCGCTGGGCAACCCGTCGTGGCTGGTGGGCCGGATGGTCAAGGCCACCGACCCGATCGGCACCCATCTACTCGAATTGGTCTACGCCCAGCTTGCGGTGGCCGCTGTCGTCGTCGTGCTGTACCAGCTGCGCAACGTGGCGGCCGAGCGCCGCTTCCCGCGCCATCATCTGCTGCGCACCTTTCTGGTGATCGGCCTCCTCGGTCCGGGCATCTACATGCTCTTTCCGGTGGTCGGACCGGTCTTCGCCTACGGTCCAGGCGCCTCCGGCACCGGCGGCGTGCAGTGGGCGGTGGCCAACCTGTGGCCGGACACGCCACCGCCGATCAGTACCCCGCACCCGGTGCCGTACGACTCGATCACCCCTCGCAACTGCATGCCCAGCCTGCACACGGCGTGGGCCACCGCGATCTTCATCCATTCCCGCAAGGGCCCGCGCATGCTGCGATGCGCAGGCGTGTTCTGGCTGATCGCCACGCTCACCGCAACGCTGGGCTTCGGCTACCACTACGGCGTGGACCTCATCGCCGGCGTGGTGTTCACGCTCACGATCGAGGCAGCTCTGCGCGCGCTCGACCATGGCTGGGACCGGTCGGCAACCCAGCTGGTCGCGTACGGCACAACGGTCTTCGCTGCGCTCCTGCTGTCCTATCGCTACCTGCCGACGGACATGGCCGAGCATCCGTACCTGTTCGGACCACTTCTCGTTCTGGCGATGGGCTCAGTGATCTACGGCTACGTACGAACCACCAGAGTGTGGGAACCGAAGGCCGCACCGGCGGCGCAACGGGACCCACAACCCGAACTGGTCTGAATCAGGTGGCAGAGGTGCGGCGGCCGCCTCGGCGGTCGGAGCTGCGGCCTCCGGTCCCGGCCGCGCCACCCGTGGCTCCGCCGGCCGCCGCACGTCGGCCGGATCCGCGGACGACCTTGCCGGAGGCGGCACCGGTCGCCGCACCGGCCGCGGACCGGCGCTCTGAGCTGCGGCCGCCCGCGCCGGCGGCACCGCCCGATCCCGCACGGCGGTCGGAGCCCCGACCCCCGGTCCCGGTGGCAGCACCTGTCGGCGCCTTGGCCCCGCCGCCGTTCCGGCGTCGGCGGCCCGATCGCGCGCCCGGCTTGGCATCGGTCGTGCGGTCCGGGCGGGACGCCGCCGGTGCCGCCGGCTGGGGGACCTCGATGGTGACGGCCACGCCGGACGGCTCACGGGCGCCGGTGATGGTGGCCAGCGCCGCGTCGCTCGACGTGATGCGGGCCGTCCGGGGCCGGATGCCCGCGTCCGACATGAGCCGGGTGACGTCCCGCTTCTGATCGGGCAGGACCAGCGTGACCACGCTGCCGGAACCGCCGGCACGGGCCGTGCGGCCGCCCCGGTGGAGGTAGTCCTTGTGGTCGGTGGGCGGATCGACGTTCACCACGAGGTCGAGGTCGTCGACGTGTATGCCCCGGGCCGCGACGTTCGTCGCCACCAGGGCGGTGACCTGGCCGTTCTTGAACTGTTCCAGGGTGCGATTGCGCTGGGGCTGGGAGCGGCCGCCGTGCAGTGCCGCCGCGCGGACACCGACGGCCAGCAGCCGCTTGGCGAGCCGGTCGGCGGACCTCTTGGTGTCGAGGAAGAGGATGACCCGGCCGTCACGGGCCGCGATACGCGTGGTGACGGCCTTCTTGTCGGTCTCGTCCTGCACGTGGAGCACGTGGTGCTCCATGGTGGTCACCGCACCCGCGGACGGGTCCACGGAATGCACCACGGGGTCGGTCAGGAACCGTTGCACCAGGCGGTCGATGTTCTGGTCCAGGGTGGCCGAGAACAGCATGCGCTGTCCGTCGGGCCGCACCTGCTGGATCAGCTTGGTGATCTGCGGCAGGAAGCCCATGTCGGTCATCTGGTCGGCTTCGTCCAGCACCGTGATGCGTACCTGGCCGAGCACGCAGTCGCCGCGTTCCACGAGGTCGTTGAGCCTGCCGGGCGTCGCCACGAGCACCTCGGCACCGCGCCGGAGCGCACCGGCCTGCTTGGTGATGGACAGCCCGCCGACCACGGTGGCCAGCCGGAGGTTGACCGCCGTCGCGTAGGGGGTCAGCGCGTCCGCCACCTGCTGGGCGAGTTCACGCGTGGGTACCAGCACGAGGGCGAGGGGCGCCTTGGGCTCCGCACGCAGCCCGGCCGTGCGGGCCAGCAGCGCCAGCCCGAACGCGAGGGTCTTGCCGGAGCCGGTGCGTCCGCGTCCCAGCAGGTCACGGCCGGCGAGCGAGTTGGGCAGCGTGGCGGCCTGGATAGGGAAAGGGGCGGTCACGCCCTGCGAGGTGAGGGTCTTCAGCAGCGCCGCGGGCATGTCCAGACCGGCGAAGTCCTCGACGGCGGGAAGCGCGGGTGTCGTGCTTTCCGGAAGCCGGAATTCCCTCGGTGACGACGCGGACGGTCGGGGCGACGAGGCGCGCCGGTTCGGCTTCTGGGACCTGCGGGACATGCGGTTATCTGCCTTCCTGGAAACAGCACAAACCGAGGTCCGCACCATGATGGTGCGGACCCCGGTGAGCGGATACGCGTCCGGTGATCAGGCGGGGACGATGTTCTCCGCCTGCGGGCCCTTCTGGCCCTGCGTGACGTCGAACGAGACCCGCTGGCCCTCCTGGAGCTCACGGAAGCCCTGGGTCGCGATGTTCGAGTAGTGGGCGAAGACGTCCGGACCGCCGCCGTCCTGCGCGATGAAGCCGAAACCCTTTTCAGCGTTGAACCACTTCACGGTTCCCTGCGCCATGACCTTCTCCTTCAGTAGGCAGAGGCCCCATCCGGAGATGCCGGAAAACAAATAGGCGCCTGAGGAAAAACATTATCCGTCAGGCGCACATACGTTCATGGGTACCACAACTGCAACTCCGAAACCCTAGCACAGCTCGGCGGGCCCGTCGTGCATCACCGAGGCGCGCACCCGCTCAGAGGCCCGCCGCGTGGTCGGGGACGTAGGTCTGCAGATCGCGCGGCGGTCGCTCGTAGCCGGTGGACGGCGGCCGGTCCGGGAGCTCCAGCACCGGGGGCGGCACCTCGTGGTACGGCAGGGAGCCCAGCAGATGGGCGATCATGTTCAGCCGCGCCCGCCGCTTGTCGTCGCTCTCCACGACGTACCACGGCGCCTCGCGGACGTCGGTGTGCACCAGCATCTCGTCCTTGGCCCGCGAGTACGCCTCCCAGTGGGTGATCGAATCCAGGTCCATCGGCGACAGCTTCCAGCGCCGCAGAGGATCGTCCAGCCGGCGCCGGAAACGTTCCTGCTGCTCGGTGTCGCTCACCGAGAACCAGTACTTGCGCAGCAGGATCCCGTCCTCCACCAGCATCCGCTCGAAGATCGGGCACTGGCGCAGGAAGAGCTGGTGCTCCTCCTTGGTGCAGAAACCCATCACGTGCTCGACCCCGGCCCGGTTGTACCAGCTGCGGTCGAACAGCACGATCTCCCCGGCTGCGGGAAGGTGCTCGACGTACCGCTGGAAGTACCACTGGGTGCGCTCGCGCTCAGTGGGCTTGGGCAGCGCCGCGATCCGTGCCACCCGCGGGTTGAGGTATTCGGTGACCCGCTTGATGGTGCTGCCCTTGCCCGCCGCGTCCCGCCCCTCGAAGACCACGACCAGGCGGGCGCCCTCCGCCCGCACCCACTCCTGGACCTTGACCAGCTCCGTCTGCAGACGCAGCAGTTCCTTCTCGTACACCTCGCGCGGCAGCTTCGCCGCCTTCTTACCGGCCATGCCGTCTGCGTACCCCTGAGCGCGGAGGAGTTCAACACCATGACCGGACGTGTCGGCATCAGCGGTTTCGGGCGTCCTTCCACTGCGGCCACTGCTCCAGCGCGGAGGTGACGCGGTCCGTCAGGAGTGAGAGGGCCTTACCTGCCTCTTTGTAGGCGTCGACCAGGTGCTCCAGCATCCTCGTGTTGCGCTGCACGTCGTCCGTCTCCGAGTCGAGCACGGACGTGCACTCGCGGGCTGCGTCCCGGCTCTTGGCCAGCAGGGTGGACCATGCGCGGCCCAGCTCGGCGTCGGGTACGCCCAGATGGTGCTGGGCGGTGACCGTGTCGCGGGTGAGGCCGGTGCAGACGGGGCGCAGGGTACTGCCGTCGACGGCACCGGTCTCGGCGTCGGCCGACTCCTTGATCCACTTCGCGAGTTCCGTGTAGCGAGAGGCCAGGGCAACCATGTCGGCCCGGCCGCTCATCTTGAACCAGGCCAGTAACTGGAAGCTGCCCACCCTTTCGTTGCTGTCGGCGGCCGAGGGACGGTTGGGAACGGCCAGGGCCGTGCCGTCGCCCGTGACCGAACGCACGGCGACGACGGACGACATGACGGCCAGGACCGCGACGGCGCCCACCGCGATCCGGATCGGCCAGGACCGCCGTACGGCTTCGGCGGGCGCCGAAGGTCTTTCGGCGCGGGGGAGCCGGGCCAGGGGGGTGGCGACCAGGGCGGCGCCGAACATCGCCGGTGCGGCCGTCTGTACCAGGAGTTCGGTCAACGACCATGAGGCGTCGGGCAGCCAGTGGCAGGTGTTGCCCATGACCCGCAGCGGGCCCAGACAGCCGTCGGCGGACTGGAGCAGGAACTGCCCTGCCAGCGCCGTGATCTGGGCGATTCCCGCGGCGGCGAGGGCGCGGGGCAGTCGGTGGGTGCGGGTGGTCGCGGCGACGGCGGCCGCCGTCACGGCCGCGCCGGTCCACAGGGCGACGGTCCGCCACCACATGTAGACGACTCCGAAGGCGACGCCTCGCCCGTCGAGCGGAGGGCGCCAGGAGTGGACGTACGCCATCACCGCCGCCACGGCGGCGACGCCGAACACACCCCCGGCCAGTCCGGCGAGGACCGTGGACTGCAGCCCCGTCGCCCGTGGCCGCCTGAGCAGCAGCGCCGCCGGATAGACCCACAGCACCACCGCGGCCGCCGCGATCAAGGGGGTCGAGCCCGCAGCGCTCGCGCTCACGAGAGCCGAGGAGATCCAGGGCAGGACCGTCGCGTACTGCTCGACCTGGTTCCAGGGGCCGGGGAAGAGCTGACGGATGTGCTGCTCCAGACCGCCCGCGTGATACAGGTCCCCGGCCAGCCACAACTGGCCCTCGCCCAGCCACCAGCCGAGACCGGCCGCCGCCACGACACACCCTGAGACGGCCGCGACGAGCACCGCCCCGCGCAGCGCGGGCAGGGTGCCCGGCATGTCCCGCAGGCGCAGCCGGGCGCACTGGGCCAGCCAGCAGACGTAGACCACGGCGCCGAGGAAAGGGAAGAGCAGAGGCTCCAGGTGCGCGGGCCACCAGCCGGGGCCGATGCCCGCACCGGACAGCAACCCCCCGCAGACCAGACCGAGTCCGAGAGCCAGGCCCGCCCGCACACCCGAGGGACCGGGGGCGCCCCGGTGCGCCGCGTACAGGGCCGCACGCCAGACCGAGACCGTCAGGAGGGCCGCCGCCAGCCCCCCGATGAGCCAGGCGGCCGGACGGGTGTCCCACAGGTTGCTCAGCGCGTTCCCGGTGACCAGGGTCACCGCGCCGAGCAGGAACAACGGCACGCCCGTCAGCGCGAACAGGCCCGCCGGATCCCCGAGTACGCGGCACCGCTCCTCCCAGGAGGGGTGACTGCGCCACAACGCCGAGACGCCCCGGGCCGGGCGGCCCTGTGTCACGGCGGCCTCGGCCCGCGCCCGCCAGACGTCGGGGTCGGCACCCAGGGCCACGGCCCCCCGGTCGGCATACAACTCGCGGTGGCGCAGGGTGTCGGCGCGGGCCAGGACGACCAGCAGGAAAAGGAACGCGGCGGTCGCGATCTCCCTGACCATGTACGGTCGGGCGGCGGGCCAGAAGACGGCGTCGGCGCCCATGAACCAGCCGAAGTGCGCCGCGACGAGGCTCCCGCCGACCACGAGGGTGAACGGGACGGCGGCCAGGGCGAGGAAGGCCCGCCAGAGTGCCGTCACGGCGTAGGCGATGTCCACGTCTCGGTGGCGCAGATGGGCCAGTTCGTGCAGGACCACGGCCTGGAAACGGGCCGGCTGGGAGCGGCGGACGTGCAGCAGGCCGTTGTTGAGGCAGAGGGTGCGGCTGCCCGCACGGCCGAACACCACCGCGCCGGGATCGAGGGCGGCCAGGTCGACCACGAGGGCGGGCAGGGTGCGTACCCCGGCGGCCCCGGCCAGCCGGGCGATCTCGGCTCGGATCTCACCCTGCGGGTCCCGGCCGTGCAGCGGCACCAGACCGCGCCGCCGCCGCTTCCAGCGTGGCAGCAGCAGGTACACCGCCGTGGCCGCCAGCAGGACGACGACGCTGCCGGCCAGGCCGTACCAGTCCGGCGTCACGGGGGCGCCCTTGGCGCACTCCTTGATCGCCGCTGCCTGGGCGTTGCTCCGTGTCACGTTGTCGATGAGATTGCCGCCCGGGTCGTAGCCCGCCGCGAACTCGCAGACGAACTCGACGTTCTGGGCGGGGTACGGCCGCAGGATGTCCCGCAGCATCTCGAGTGTGGCCGCCGCCATCGCGACGACCAGGACGAGGAAGCGCAGGGTGGTCCCGGCGGGCAGCGCGCCGGGGTCGGGGGCCGACGCCACGGGGGCCCGGCGGGGCACAGCCGCCTCCGTGCCCCCGCTCACCGGACCTCTCCGTTCTCCTGGCGACCACCACCATCCCCCGACTCACCGGGCTCACCCGACTCACCCGACTCACCGGGCTCACCTAACTCACCCGAACCGCCGGGCTCACTGGACTCGGCCTCGTGGGGATCTTCAGTGCCCGCCAAGGCCAGCCGTGCGACCACGCTGTCCGCGAGGGCGTCGGCCTCCGTGTCGGGGAGGCCGCGCCGGATCGCCTCCTCACGCACTCGCCGCCGTACGGACGCCAACTGCTCCCGGTCGAGGTCGGGCACCTCGGGAGGGGCGGCTGTGCGGCGGGCGGACGGTCGCAGCCGTCCGAGGGCGGTCGTGGCCCGGTTCACCAGCCGCCCGGCCCCGTCCGCGACGGCGGCGCGGCACGCCTCGTCGACCACCATCAGTACCCACGGCGTGAGCATGCTCGCGATGTCGTCGAGGCCGAAGCCCAGCGGGTCGCTCCGTCCGGCGGAGGACGCCTGCCGCATCCGCCGTATCACGAGGCCGTACTCCAGACCCGCCAGGTCCTCGACCAACTGCCTTTCCTGTGGCGCGTGTTGGTCGACGACGTCCCGCACCACATCCAGCACGGTCGCACGCATGCGTCCGCTCCCTCCCTCTGTGCGCCCCCTCACCGAGCGCGCCTGATGCGGTATTCCCGCGGGGGCATGCCGTACGCCTGCCGGAACGCACAGCTCAAGGGAACCGGATCAGCGGCCGAGCAGTTGCTTCACCTTCCGGCCCGCGGCGGACTCGTCCAGCGTGTCCCACAGCTTGGCCGAACCGGTGTACGTGTACACGCCCGGAGCGCCCTGTGCCGCGCAGCCGTCGCCGTACGACACGATGCCCACCTGGTAGACCCCGCGGCGGCCCGGCAGCTTCCGGAACATCGGTCCGCCGCTGTCACCCTGGCAGGAGTCCTTGCCCTCGACGCCCGCACAGACGTTGACCTTCTTGTCGTAGCTCGAGTAGGACGCCTTGCACTCGATGTGGGACACGATCGGGACGTCCACCGCTCGCAGGCGGTCCGGATAGTTCGGCACTTCCGTGTCGGTGTTGCCCCAGCCGATGACCGTGGCCTTGGCGCCCGGGCGGATGAGCGCGTCCGTGCCCATGGTCGGCAGGTTGACCGGCGCGGTACCGGTGACGGGCTTGTCCAGCATCAGGAACGCGATGTCGTACGCCTCCTGGCCCCTGGTGTAGCGGGGGTGGACGACGATGTCGGTGACGTTGCGCAGGTGGCCCTGGTTCTTCTTGGACAGCACCGTGCGGCCGACGACCGTTTCGAGCTGCTTGGGCTGCACACCGACGACGCAGTGCGCGGCCGTCATGACGACGTACGGGTCCAGCAGGCTGCCGCCGCAGAACTGCCGGTCGTGCGGGTTGCCCCGACCCTTCGCCAGCAGCGCCGCCATGAACGGATAGGAGCCGACGGGCTTCTCGGTGCCGCCGATGATGGGACTGTCCGGGCGGCCGGGGTGCGTCGGTGTCGCCGCGCCGGCCGTACCGGTGGACGTACCGACGAGGCCGAGCACCGCGCCGGCGGCGATCGAGACGGCGGCGATCCGTCGGGTCGCGGTTCTGTGGGCGGTGGAAAGACGCATGGGGGGTGTCTCCAATCTCCGAAGGGCCACCACGACGGACACTCCCGAGGCGCCCAACCGGGCCGGACATCGCGGAATGACCCGTCGACGGTGGCATGCCGCCCTGTCAGATGGGATCTTGCAGAGCGCGGTTCCCGAAGGTCCTCGACGGTGCACAAGGGTGTCCCGCTCGCGGAGTGTTCAGCGCCGGTGCCGCTCGAAGCCGATGTAGGCGTAGGCAAACGCCTCGCCCGTGCGTGGCGACCGGGTCCAGGACCGGGTGGTGAAGGTGCCGAGCCTGCCTTGGGTCAGTCCGAAGCGGGGGAGCGAGAGCGCGAGTTCGGTGTGCAGAGCCTCCAACACACGTAGTTCGCAGTCCAGTTCACTGTCTTCCGGGCGGAACAGCCGTGCGGGGTCCAGGGCCTCGGGTATCGCGCCGGAGCGCTCGATCTCCGTGCCCCGCACGGTGAACGCGTACAGCTCCTCGCCCTGTTCGGCCACCGACAGGTGGAACGCGGTCGGATGGTCACCCGGGGTCGAGCGCCTCGGGTCGCGCCACACCACCACATCTCTGCGCCCGGTCGCCGTGGAAGCCGCGGTACATGGCCTCCATGTAAGCGCGGAACGACGGGTAACGGTCCGGCAGTTCACCGCTCCAGTTCTTGTAGACGTAGAGCGACCACTCGCCGTCCTGGTCGCTGTCGCCCGGGTCGAGCAGGGCGTGCGACATGTCGGAGTCCGTCTCCAGCCGTAGCGCCCGTTGCCACATCCCGGCCAGCAGGACGTCCTCCTCGGCAGGGTTGTCGTCCAGAAGCTCCTCGTACAGCGGGGTCATGTCGTAGGGATCCCGAAACCAGTCGATGTCCGCGGCGCCGCCGAGCTGATAGACCCCGGCCATCTGGTCCACGTGCCACCCGTCGCTCACGGCCAGGAAATCCCGGTACGAGGGCGGCAGCCGCCGCCCCAGCCGCTCCTCGGCCGCGGCGATCGCCGCCTCGTCCGCCCCGGAACTGCCCAGCGGGACGACGGTCTGCCCGCCGTCCCCGTCCCGGTCCGCGCGCGGAACCCACTCCGCCTGCCAACGTCCGAAGAACTCATGCCAGTTGAAAGACTCGCCACTCATGGCCGGATGGTGTCACCCAGCACTGACAACGGCGCCCGACTGCCTCCACGGCCACCGTCCTAAACCGCGCCACTGACCAGCCCGAATGCGTCAACGATCAAGAACTGCAGCTGCCGTGACAAATATTCACACCCTCTGCATTTTTGCCTGGCATTGACAGATCATAGTTTCGGACGGTTATATGGCTGCCATCACGGGGACGGGATGGCAAACGGGGGCGAGTGCGACCACACCCGCCAGTAAACGGATCACGGTATTCCTCGGTAAACGGATCTCAGTATTCCGCAGAGAGCGGATCGCGATATTCCGTAAAGAACGGATCGCGGTATTCCGTCGAGGAGTGGGCCCGAGAGTCCAACGCCGCAGACGCGTTGTGTCCACCTGCTTGCCATCTCCAGTTTGGGGGAGATGTCATGAGTAGAATCAAGCGCGCCCTGCCGATCGCTACCACCGCCATTGTGTTGACGGCTGCGAGCATCGTCGGCCCTACCTTCTTCCTGGCCGAGACGTCGAATGCGGCGCCGGCCGTGAGTAAACCGACTGCCACCACGACCCCGGCGGACCGCAGCGGTAAGCCGGCCGCCGCCAAGACCCCCGCCGAGTTGCTGCAGCTCTTGGGCGAGAGGATCAAGTCCAAGGACGTGGACGGAATCATCGCTCTCCAGGAGCCCGAAGCGGCGATCGTCAACTACGACGGGTCGATCATCAGAGGCCGCGAGGACATCAGGGCGTTCTACGTCGAGTGGTTCAAGTCGGATCCGGTGCTCACGGTCAACCCTCTCCAAACTGTGCTGGCGGGAGGGAAGCGGGCAAAGGACGGCACGGTACGTGGCCGCTCGGCGTCCATCATGGGCAAATACACCCTGGAGCAGACTCGCGCGGATGGTACCCGCGAGAGCTTCAGTGGGAATTTCTGCGACACCGTGCATGAGCAGCCGAACGGTACGTGGCTGTATGTCCAGGACAACCCGTACCCGCCCCACGGCGGAACAGCGCTGTCGCACCACCACTGATCGGGCTGTCTCGGCGGTCTCGTCTTCTTTGTGCTCAGCCGACTTGTCGGCGAGCAAGCTGTAAGAACGGGAGTTTGATCCGCCGTACCCAAAATCAAGCGTTGCGGGGCAACCCCTGCCACCTTATTGGGCTTCTTCATCGGTCATTTGTGGCGGGTCATCGGTTGAGGCGCGGATGGCGAGTTGCCGACATGCCTGAGGTTTGGAGAAAGCTTGAACGTCACCTCGGTCGAAGTTTCACAGGCCCCGGTTGTGCGGCAGCAGCCTCAATGGAGAGACCCGGCACAGGTCGAGCAGGTCCGGGATGTACTGGCGGCCCTTCCCCCGCTCGTGGAGGCCGAATCGCTGGGCAGGCTCCGGGGGTTGCTCGCCGGAGTTGCCGCCGGGCAGGCACAGGTGGTGCAGGCGGGTGACTGCGCGGAGGATCCCGCGGAATGCACCGCAGTTGACGTGGAGCGGAAGGTGGGACTCCTCAACGTGCTCGCCGGCGTCATGAACGCGATTACTCATCAGCCGGTGGTGCGGGTGGGCCGGATCGGAGGCCAGTACGCCAAGCCCCGGTCGGCGCACACCGAGCGGGTCGGTGGCGTCGAGCTCCCGGTGTACCGCGGGCACATGGTGAACGGTCCGGAGCCGAACCCGGAAGCACGGCGGCACGATCCCCGGCGCCTGTTAGCGGGCTACCGGGCGGCGAGCCAGCTCATGGTCAATCTCAGCCCGACGCCACGGGCGCGCATCGATCCGGCGGTGTGGACCAGCCACGAGGCTCTGCTGCTCGACTACGAGATTCCGATGCTGCGCCGGGATCGGGAGGGCCGAGTCGCGCTCACTTCCACCCATTGGCCGTGGGTCGGCGAGCGAACCCGCCAGCTCGAGGGAGCCCACGTCGCGCTGTTGGCAGATGTGGTCAACCCGGTCGCGTGCAAGGTCGGGCCGCGTATGACGGTCGCCGAGCTGCTCGGGCTGTGCGCGCGGCTCGACCCTGAACGGGAGCCGGGCCGACTTACCTTGATCGCTCGGATGGGTGCTGACGCGACCATGGATCTGCTGCCGCCGTTGGTCCAGGCCGTGCGCGCCGCCGGACACCCGGTGATCTGGCTGGTCGACCCCATGCACGCCAACACGGTGACCACCGCTGAGGGACGCAAGACCCGCATGGTGGAGACGATCGTCCGGGAAGTCATGGCCTTCCAGGTCGCCGTTCGCACAGCCGGCGGAATTCCGGGCGGGATACACCTGGAGACCACTCCCGACGACGTGACCGAATGCGTCGACGCCCGATGCGGCACCGACCGGATCGATGAGAACTACAGGACGTTGTGCGACCCGCGCCTCAACCCTCGCCAGGCAGTATCGGTGGTCTCGGCCTGGCAGACGCAGATGATGATGAACCGGGCCGAGGGAGAACCGTGCCGGGCATAGCGCCGATTCCAGCCTACCCACTGCCCACGACGGAAGAACTGCCCATCAGCACCGCGCAGTGGACCCTCGACCCGCGCCGGGCGGTGCTGCTCGTGCACGACATGCAGCGCTATTTCCTCGCGCCGTTTCCCTCGTCGGTGCGTGACCCGCTGGTGCGCCACTGTGTGCTGCTGCGGGAGCGCTGTACTGCGCTCGGGGTCCCGGTGTTCTACACCGCGCAACCCGGTGGCATGACGGATGAGGAACGCGGCTTGCTGAAGGACTTCTGGGGTCCGGGGATGAAGGTGGACCCCGTCGACCGTCAGATCGTCTCGGAGCTCGCACCCCGGCCGGCGGACCAGGTGCTCACCAAGTGGCGCTACAGCGCGTTCTTCCGCTCGGACCTGCTGGCGCAGATGCGCGACCAGGGCCGCGACCAGCTGATCGTCTGCGGGGTGTACGCGCATGTCGGTGTACTGGTGACGGCCCTCGAGGCATTCACCAACGACATCCAGCCGTTCCTGGTGGCCGACGCCGCCGGCGACTTCTCCGCCGAGTACCACCGGCTGGCCCTCGACTACGCGGCCACTCGCTGCGCGGTGGTCACCACCACCGAGGAGGTCTTCCAATGAACTCGCCGCAGTTACTCCAGCAGGTGCTGGGGCCCGACCCGGGCGCCTTCGCCCTGCTGCACCGCCCCGAGACGCTGGGCCCGGACCGAGTGGAGATCCTGCTGGGCCAGGTCAGCACCCCGGCCCGGCTCGCCGACATCCCGCTGGTCGACGTGGCCGATCTGGCCGGACGGCCCGGCGAGGCCCGGCATGAAGCGCTGGTCCTGGTGCCCCACCAGCAGATCACCGAGCGCGGCTTCGCCGCCGCCGCGGACGGCTCACCGCTGCTCGCGATGTCAGTGACCCACCAGGGGCAGATCGCCACGTCCGAGGCGCTGAAATCCCTGCCGGACGAGCCGATCACCCTGACCGGGGGGCGTTTCGACACCGAGGACGACGCCTACGCCGACACGGTGCGCGCGGTGCTCGACAACGAGATAGGCACCGGAGAGGGCTCGAACTTCGTCATCAAGCGCTCGTTCGTCACCACGATCACCGGGTACTCCACGCGCAGCGCACTGAGCCTGTTCCGCCGGTTGCTCACCCGGGAGAGCGGCGCCTACTGGACCTTCCTCGTGCACACCGGCACTCGGACCTTCGTCGGCGCCACACCGGAGCGCCACGTCAGCCTGCGGGACGGGATCGCGGCGATGACCCCGATCAGCGGCACCTACCGCTACCCGCCGACAGGACCGGTCCTGTCGGAGGTCATGGATTTCCTCACCGACGGCAAAGAGACCGACGAGTTGTACATGGTCCTGGACGAGGAACTGAAAATGATGGCCCGGGTCTGCCAGGGCGGTGGGCGGGTGGTGGGCCCGTTCCTGCGGGAAATGGCCTGGCTCGCGCACACCGAGTACATCATCGAGGGGCGCAGCGACCTCGATCCCCGGGACATCCTGCGGGAAACAATGTTCGCCCCCACGGTGACCGGTAGCCCGCTCGAGAACGCCTGCCGGGTGATCGCCCGCTACGAGCCGCGCGGCCGCGGGTACTACGGGGGCGTCGCGGCCCTCATCGGCCGCGACGCCGGTGGCGCGCGCACCCTGGACTCGGCCATCCTCATCCGCACCGCCGACATCAGTACCTCGGACGTCGACGACAGCGGTCATGTCGAGGTCGGGGTGGGCGCAACCCTGGTCCGGCACTCCGACCCCGACACCGAGGTCGCCGAGACCCGCACCAAGGCCGCAGGCCTGCTCTCGGCGCTGGGCGCCGACGAGCGGCTCGACGAGCACCCGCTGATCCAGGAAGCTCTGGGCAGGCGCAACGCGACGATCGCGAACTTCTGGCTCACCGACGCGGACACGCGAGCGCAGCCGCATCCGGTGCTGGCCGGCCGCCGGGCGCTGATCATCGATGCCGAGGACACCTTCAGCTCGATGCTGGCCCACCAGCTGCGCGCCATCGGACTGACCGTGCAACTCACCCGCTTCGACGCACCCCACCGCTTCGACGACCACGATCTCGTCGTACTGGGCCCCGGACCCGGCGACCCGCGGGAGGCCGACCACCCCAGGATGGCCCACCTCACCTCGGCGATCGAGCACTTGCTGGCCCGGCGCATCCCCTTCCTGGCTGTGTGCCTGAGCCATCAGTTGCTCTGCCGGCACCTCGGGCTCGGGCTGAGGCGCCGGGAGGTCCCGAACCAGGGCACCCAGCGCGAGATCGACCTGTTCGGCTCGCGGGAACGGGTGGGCTTCTACAACTCCTACGTGGCCTGCGGACGGGCTGAGCAGTTGGAGTGTCCTGGCATCGGTGAGGTGAAGGTCAGCCTCGACGCCGGCACGGGCGAGGTGCATGCCCTGCGCGGGCCGCACTTCAGCTCGGTGCAGTTCCACCTCGAATCGGTGCTCACCCAGGACGGGGAGCGCGTCCTGGGTGAACTGCTGGCGCCGCTGATGGAGACCAAGGAGGTACTGAAGGCATGAAAGCCACCATCTCCTGGTGGGACCTCTCCGGGTCCGACCAGACCATCGACTCGCTACGCGTCTACCTGCGAGACGAGGGCGTGGAACCGTGGGCGCAGATTCACGGGCTGCGGCTGAAGTTCTGGATCTCCGACCCGCAGACCAACCGCTGGGGCGCGGTGATGCTGTGGGAGTCCACAGCCGACCTGACGGCACCGATGCCGCCGAACCGTGCCACCGAGCTCATCGGATACCCGCCGACCGACCGGATGATGACCGACATCGAGGCCATCGTCGAAGGTGTCCACTCCGGCCGGCTGGTCGATCGCGGCCTGGCCTTCGAACCGATCAGGAAGTCGTCGTGAGCGCATCGCCCCAACCCCGGCCGGCCGAAGAGTTCGTGACCCCGCCCGCCGACCCGATGGGCCTGCTCCAGGCCTGGTTCGACAGCGCCGTCGCGAACGCCGTCCGCGAGCCAGGGGCGCTGGCGCTGGCCTCCGCCGATGCCCGCGGTCACGCCTCCAACCGGATCGTGCAGGTGCTCGCCGTCCGCGATACGGGTCTGGTGTTCGCCAGCCACGCCGACAGCCGCAAGGGCCGGGACCTGGCCGAGACGGGCTGGGCATCGGGCGTGCTCTACTGGCGCGAGGCCGGCCGCCAGGTGAGCGTGACCGGCCCGACCCGTCCGTTGCCCGACGAGGAGTCCGACGCCCTGTGGGCGGCCCGGCCGGTCGGCGCGCACCCGATGTCGGTGGCTTCGCATCAGAGCGCGCCGCTGCTGGACGAGGACGCGCTGCGGAAGCAGGCCGAGGAACTGGGTCGCGACGGCTTGGCGCTGCCTCGCCCGGCCCGCTGGCTGGGCTATCTGCTGGAGCCCGCGTCGGTCGAGTTCTGGCAGGCCGACCCGGACCGGTTGCACCAGAGGCTGCTTTATGAGCGTGACGGTTCCGGCTGGCGTACTGGCCGGCTCCAGCCCTGACCGTGCCCTGGGCAGTGCACTCGAGAGGAAGAAAGGCAAGTCGATGTGTGGAATCACGGGCTGGGTCTCGTTCGATCGGGATCTGACTCAGCAGCGCGCGGAGCTGGACGCGATGACAGCGACCATGGCCTGCCGTGGACCGGACGCCGAAGGCACCTGGGTCGACCGGCATGCGGCGCTCGGCCATCGAAGGCTGGCGGTCATCGACATCGAAGGCGGCACCCAGCCCATGGAGGTGCGCACCGACGACGGCGCGGTGGCGATCACCTACAGCGGTGAGGTCTACAACTTCACCGAACTCAGGAGCGAGTTACTCCGTCGCGGCCACCGGTTCCGGACCCGCAGCGATACCGAGGTGGTGCTCCACGGCTACCTGGAGTGGGGCGAGGCAGTCGCCGAACGTCTCAACGGCATGTACGCCTTTGCCGTCTGGGATGCCAGGACCGACAAGCTCGTGATGATCCGCGACCGGATGGGCGTCAAGCCGCTCTATTTCTCCAGCACCGACGACGGGGTGCTGTTCGGCGCCGAGCCGAAGGCGATCCTCGCCAACCCGCTGGCGGACCGCGCGGTCGACCTCGACGGACTGCGTGAGCTGGTCAGCTTCACCCAGACGCCGGGTAGTGCGGTGTGGTGCGGGATGCGTGAGGTGGTACCGGGCGGCGTGGTCACCGTCGACCGCGCCGGCCTGCGTGAGCGGCGCTACTGGACCCTGCCGACCCGTACGCACACCGATGACCGGAGGACTACGGTCGCCCACGTGCGCGACCTGCTCGAGGACATCGTGAGCCGGCAACTGGTCTCCGACGTGCCGCGCTGCACACTGCTTTCCGGCGGGCTGGACTCCAGTGTGATCACCGCGCTGGCCGCCGCCAAGCTCGGCAGGCCCGGGGAGCACGGCGAGCCCGGGGAGAAGGTGCGCAGCTTCGCGGTGGACTTCGTCGGGCGGGAGGACGATTTCGTCGCCGACGAGCTGCGCGCCACGTCGGACGCCCCCTACGCGCTGGAGGTGGCCGCACACGTCGGCGCGCAGCACGAGACCATCGTGCTCGACCATGCCGCGATCGCCGACCCGGCGGTGCGCCGTGCGGTCATCACCGCGCGGGACAGTCCGCTCAGCCTCGGCGACATGGATGCCTCGCTCTACTTGCTGTTCCAGGCCATCCGCGAGCAGTCCACGGTCGCCCTGTCCGGGGAGTCCGCCGACGAGGTCTTCGGCGGGTACAGGTGGTTCCATCAGCCGGAAGTCCAGGCCGCGGACACCTTCCCCTGGATGGCCGTCTTCGTCAGCGGCGCGCGGGCCCAGGTGTCCGACCGGTTCAATGCCGACATCACCGCGGCCCTCGACCTGCCCACCTACATTCGCGACCGCTACGCCGACGCGGTTGCCGAGGTCGAGCGGGCCGACGGTGAGAGCGACCACGAGATGCGGATGCGGGTGATGTGTTACCTCCACCTGACCCGCTTCGTCCGCATGCTGCTGGAGCGCAAGGACCGGATCAGCATGGCCGTCGGACTGGAGGTCCGGGTCCCCTTCTGCGACCACCGGCTCACCGAGTACGTCTACAACACCCCGTGGTCGTTGAAGACCTTCGACGGCAGGGAGAAGAGTCTTCTCCGCGCAGCGACTGCCGACCTGCTGCCCCAGTCGGTGCTGAACCGGGTGAAGGCTCCCTACCCGGCGACTCTGGATCCGCACTACACCGGCGCGCTGCTGCAGCAGTGCAAGGAACTGCTCACGACCGACGACCCGGTGTTCGATCTGGTCGACCGCAGCTGGCTGCAGGACATCACGCGGCAGGACTCGGGTGCGATGCCCATCGACGTCCGCAACGGCATGGAGCGAGTACTCGATCTGAGTACCTGGTTGGACATCTACCGCCCCGAGCTCCGGTTCTGACCGATATCGCCGCCGCTGCCTGCGAGCGGAGACGGTCGCAGGCAGCGGTCGGCAGCCCAGCCGCACGCACCGATCACGAGCGACAACATCCACGCCCACATCACGGATTGAGGGGTTCGAGATGGGAACGGACAACACTCGGCCTGGCGGCTTCGAGACCGACCTCGACCTGCGCGCCCGGCACCGTGCCGTCGTCGCGGATTACATGAGCCGGAAGGGCGAGAACCGATTGACGCGGTATCAGCTCTTCACCGAGGACGGCAGCGCCGGCCTCTGGACGAGCGATACCGGTGAGCCGATCACCTCCCAGGGGCACGAGAAGCTCAAGGCGCACGGCGAGTGGTCATTGCGCATGTTCCCCGACTGGGAATGGAAGAACGTAGAGATCTTCGAGACACAGGACCCCAACAGGTTCTGGGTCGAATGTGACGGAGAGGGTCAGATTCTCTACCCGGACTACCCGCCCGGCTACTACAAGAACCACTTCATACACTCGTTCCTGCTCGAGAACGGAAAGATCAAGCAGAACCGCGAGTTCATGAACCCGTTCCAGCAACTGCGTGCGTTGGGGATCGAGGTACCGAAGGTCAACCGCGGCGGGATCCCTACGTAGGGCTTGCCCGCTGCCGGGTTCAAGTTTTTCGCACTCACAGCAAGGAACATCGGATGGAATCTCGGCTCAACCCGTACATCGCCTTCAACGGGAACGCACGGCAGGCGATCGAGTTCTACCAGGAAGTCCTCGGCGGCAAGCTGGAGATCGGCACGTTCGGGGACTTCGGCTCGTCGGAGATGCCCGACGCCGACAAGGTCATGCACGCCGTGCTCGATACCGCGGACGGGTACAGGGTGATGGCGTGGGACGTCCCTGAGCGGGTGCCCTTCAACCCGGGCAACAATGTTGCGCTGTACCTCGGCGGAGACGACACCAAGCTCCGCGACTACTTCGAGAAGCTGGCCGTCGGTGGCACCGTGACGATGCCGCTGGAGAAGCAGTCATGGGGTGACGAGGCCGGCACGCTCGTCGATCGGTTCGGGATCACCTGGATGGTCAACATCACCCAGCGGCAGTCCTGATCGACCACGACGGCCGTCAGACGCCCTACTGCGGACATCCCGTCTTAGAATGGAGAGGTCTCAATGACAGTCGACGTGCAGGCCACTCGAGACGTGGTCGACATCATCACCGGTGGATGGAGGGCGCAGGCACTCTACACCGCCGTCAAACTGGGGCTGCCGGACCATATCGAGGCCGGCCGGGCCACCTCCGCCGAACTCGCCAAGTCGACCGGGGCGAATGAAGAGGGCATTCGCCGCCTGATGCGCCTTCTGGTGGCCATGGGCGTATTCGAGGGCAACGAGTCGACCGGCTACCGGAGTACCGATGTGAGCGCGGCACTGCTCGACGGCCCTCAGTCCCTACGCGACATGTGCCTGCTCTACGGCGAGGAGTTCTACTCCGCCTGGGGTCACGCCCACCACGCCATCAGCACGGCAAGCTCGGGTTTCGAGGTCGCCTACGGCCAGTCGTTCTACGACTATCTCGGTCAGGATGCGGCCACCGCCAGGCGATTCCAGCACACCATGAACGCCGGAAGCATGTTCTTCCACCAAGTACCCGAGATCTTCGACTTCTCCGGCGGCAAGATGGTCGTGGACGTGGGCGGAGGGGGCGGACACCTGCTCGCCACGATCCTCGGCGCCGCACCGGATGCCAGAGGCACGCTCTTCGACCGCGAACACATGATGCCCAAGGCGCGTGAGCACCTGGCCGCCACCATCGGACTGGACCGCGTCGACCTGGTCGGGGGCGACATGTTCGAAAGCGTCCCGACCGGCGGGGACGTCTATATCCTCTGCCGAGTTCTGGCCGGCTGGGACGACGACGCGGTCGTCAAAGCCTTCGAGAACTGCCGCCGCGCCATGGCGGACTCCACGTCGCGACTGCTGATCCTCGACCGTTTCGTCGAGGACGAGAACTCCACCATGCTGCCCGCTCTGTGGGATCTGCACCTCCTGATGACAACCGGCGGCCGGCACCGCACCGTTGAGGGGATCACGGCGCTGCTGACCCGGGCCGGCCTGGACGTCGCAACGGTCACCGAGTTGCCCATGGAGACGACCGCCCTGATCGCTCGATCTCGATGAGGAGATCTCCAGTGCGCAAGATGGCAACAATCGGCGTCTATGGCTTCGACGGCGATTCCTACCTGCAACAACTACAGCGGGCGAACGTTCGTCTGCTGCTCGACGTACGTCAGCGCCGCGGCGTCCGCGGACCCGACTACGCCTGGGCGAACTCACGCCGGCTGCAGGCGGCCCTCGCCGATGCCGGGATCGCCTACGAACACCACCGGGAACTCGCCCCGACCACCGAGCTGCGTCAGCTCCAGTACGCCGAGGACGACCGCCTCGGGGTCGGCAAACGCTCCCGCCGCGAACTCGCTGCCGAGTACACCCGCCGCTACACGAGCGAGATCCTCGACCACGCCGACCTCGCGCCGATCGTGTCGGCGCTGCCGAGCGACGGAACCGCGGCGCTCTTCTGTGTCGAGCGCGACCCCGAGGCCTGCCACCGATCGTTGGTCGCCCAGCGGCTGACCGAATGGCACCACGTCACGATCGAGCACCTGCGGCCATTGTGACAGGCGAAATCCTTCCGGGCGGCGCGCCGCGACCGCGGATCGCGGTGTTCGCCGGGCCGACGGCGACGATTCTGAACACACCAGACCTGATCACATCGAACAAGGCACGCACACGCCACGGTCTCCCGCTACGCCCCTCTCACTTCGACGTCCTGCGCCCTCAGCGGCTCGCAGCACCTGTGACGGTCTACATCGAGGCGTTCAGCGCGCACCCACTCGAACGAGATGCGGCCGGCTTGTACGCCCCTCCGGACGGCTGGCTCGACAAAGACGGCAACTTCCACCAGGAGCAGCCTTTCGACGACGCCACACCGGTGTATGTCGTCGAACTCGATCCCGCCGACGGTCTCTATCCCCTCCCTTACATGGCCAGACAGGCGAATGGATCCCCTTGGGAGGAAACCTCGACGACACCGTTCGCACCACCGGGAGCCGCTCGGCAGACGTTCTACCCCGACGCTCGCCGCTTCTACGAGGAGATCGAGCGGTTCGGCCTTGCCGACCACGGCACGCCCGTCGAGCTGTGGTCAAGCGCCGACTTCGACTTCTTCCGCGCTGCTCCGTCGGGCGGATACACCGCAGACCCCGATTCCGAGCGCCATGGGCAGGACTTCTTCGTCTACTACCCCTACCACCTGCAGAGCGAACCCGGCCTGACGAACCTCGCCGAGGCGACCAACCAGGTCCAGGCCGTCCTCGCCACGGGAAAGTACGCCGGCGTCCAATGGCTCGAGGGGAGTCCGACTGTCGAGGAGACCTTGTACTGGCTCGGACTGGTGGTCGACACGACAGTGCCACTCGTCGGACACGCGGCTCAACGCCGTCACCAGTCGTTGAGCGC
The DNA here is from genome assembly GCF_042895235.1 of Streptomyces sp. NPDC001410. Classification (NCBI taxonomy): domain Bacteria; kingdom Bacillati; phylum Actinomycetota; class Actinomycetes; order Kitasatosporales; family Streptomycetaceae; genus Streptomyces; species Streptomyces sp. NPDC001410. The sequence continues at coordinate 285,764 of NZ_JBIAWE010000001.1, read as the reverse complement.
CGACGGCGACCGCAACGTGGTGGATGGCGTGAAGTACATCGCGTCGGGTGTCGCCCTGAACGAGCGGGGCGAAGACCGCGTCGGTGCCTGCGTGATCGTCGATGAACTCGTCTACTCGGCCCGGGACGTGACCAAGGTCGACGCCCGACCGGGCGGTTACGAAGTCACCGGCGGTCATGGAGGAGTCGTTGCCGACCTGGGTGGCTACGGCCCCCCTCAACTCACGTACCTCCCGGTCCGTCGCCACACACATTGCTCGGAGCTACGCCTCACCGTGCTCCCCGAGCGGGTGCCCGGCGTCGCTGGGACATTGGACACGGGCGTGTCCTTGGCCGACGTCTCGACCAAGGACGCCGACGGACTCGTACCCACCGCCATGCCGCACGTCACGATCACCAAGTACACCCGGTACGCGGCAACACGGACCGGCACCGACAGTCCGCCCACCGCTGACGACGAGGTCGAGATCTTCGCACGGATCAAGGCCAATCTCGCCGGCGCGCCACTGGCCGGTTTCGTATGTGAAGGCATGTCGCCGTTCGGGATGGCCGACCCGACCAGGAACGCGGCATTGAGCGTCGCCATCTTCGCCGGCATGCCGGTGGTCCGCACCGGCCGTGGCAACACCGGAGGCATGGCGTACCGGACCGACCCGACGTTCATCTCGGGCAACAACCTCACAGCCACCAAAGCGCGCATGCTTCTCATGGCCGCGCTGCTCAAACTCGGTGCCCTGCCCCCTGCCGCAGATCCGTTCAACCCGACCTCCGACGAGCGTGCCGCCACAGAAAAGGCAGTCGCTCGATACCAGACCCTGTTCGACACCCACTGACCCGACACGTGTCCACCGACCGACTCCCCACTTCGAGAACGGGAACCCATGGGTACATATGAGTACGTGGTGGCCGACGTCTTCACCGACGTCGCGCTGGAAGGAAATCCGACCGCGGTCTTCGTGGATTCCTCCCGCATCTCCCCCGAGCGAATGCAGCAGATCGCGCAGGAGATGCACCTGTCGGAGACCGTTTTCGTCCTTCCCGCGGAAGCCGACGGTGATGTGCGGGTCCGAATCTTCACCCCGGTGAACGAGTTGCCGTTCGCCGGGCATCCGACCCTGGGTACTGCCATCGTGCTCGGCGAGTTGAAGACGGCGGAGACGATCCGCATGGAGACCGCCATGGGCACCGTGGCGTTCGATCTCGAGCGGGCCGGCGACGGCGCGGTCGGCGCGGCTCGCATGTGGCAACCCGTCCCGACGTGGGAACTCTACGACCGTGCGGACGAGTTGCTCGCCGGTCTCGACCTGGCGACCTCCGCCTGCACCCTGCCGGTCGAGGTCTACTGCAACGGACCGCGGCACGTGTTCGTCGGCCTCGACAGCGTGGCTGCGCTCTCAGGTCTGGAGCCGGACCAGAGGATTCTCGCCAGGCTGCCCGACATGGCCGCCAACTGCTTCGCGGGTTCGGGCTCACGATGGCGGCTGCGGATGTTCTCGCCCGCCTATGGCGTGGTGGAGGACGCGGCCACCGGCTCGGCTGCTGGTGCGCTCGCGGTACACCTGGCCCGGCACGGACTGATTCCCTTCGGGGAGTGGATCGAGATCCAGCAGGGTGTCGAGATCGGCCGTCCTTCGACGATGCGGGCCCGGGCCATGGGGACGCCGCAACGGATCGAGTCGGTCCAGGTGGCGGGATCCGCCGTCGTCGTCGCCCGGGGAACGCTGTACGCGTAGGTGCCGAGAACCACAGGACGTAGGGTCCTTTTCATGAGTTACCGACCCATCATTCGGACCGGGTCAGGACGAGGCGACCGAGAACCTCGGACGCGCAGCCGACTCCGACACCAAGGTGTGCTCTGTGTCGATGGACGGGGGGAGTGATGACTGCCGAGGGGGAGGGGCTGTTCGAGTTGCCGACGTCCGACACCCCGCCCGCTGAACCCGCGCGGGCCACCGCGCCGTTGGCGGTGCGGATGCGGCCGCGCGCGCTCGATGAGGTCGTCGGGCAGTCACACCTGCTGAGCCCCGGCGCGCCGCTGCGGCGGCTGGTGGAGGGCGGGGATGCGGCGTCGGTGCTGCTCTACGGTCCGCCAGGCACCGGCAAGACCACGATTGCGCGTCTGCTCGCCACCGGCGCCACCCGGTACTTCGTCGCCCTCTCGGCGCTGTCCAGCGGAGTCAAGGAACTGCGCGAGGTGATCAACGACGCGCGCCATCGCCACCATCGTCACAACCGGCAGACCGTGCTGTTCATCGACGAGGTCCACCGCTTCTCCAAGACCCAGCAGGATGCGTTGCTCGGGGCTGTCGAGGACAGGCTTGTGCTGCTCGTTGCTGCCACCACGGAGAACCCGTCCTTCTCGGTGGTCTCTCCGCTGCTCTCGCGGTTGCTGGTGTTGCAGCTCCGGTCTCTGCGCGAGGACGAGGTCCGCGAACTGCTGCGGCGGGCGGTGACGGATCAGCGCGGCCTCGACGGTTCGGTCTCGCTGTCGGCCGAGGCCGAGGACGCCCTGGTGCGCCTTGCCGCCGGCGATGCCCGTAGCGCGCTGACCGCGCTGGAGGCGAGCGCCGACGGGGTGGCTGACACGGGTGGCAAGGTGATTGACGTGCCGGCCGTGGAGCGGGCCGTCGCCCAGGCCACCGTGCGCTACGACCGGCAGGGTGACCAGCACTACGACGTCATCAGCGCGTTCATCAAGTCGATCCGCGGCTCGGACCCCGACGCCGCGCTGCACTACCTGGCCCGCATGCTCGTGGCTGGGGAGGACCCGCGGTTCGTCGCGCGGCGGCTGTTGGTGCACGCCAGTGAGGACGTCGGGCTGGCCGACCCCACAGCGCTGCAGGCCGCCGTCGCCGCGGCGCAGACGGTCCAGCTGATCGGGATGCCCGAGGCCCGCCTCGCCCTGGCGCAGGCCACCGTGCATCTGGCCCTGGCGCCGAAGTCGAACTCGGTGATCGTCGGGATGGACGAGGCCATGGCCGACGTCCGGGCGGGCGCCGTCGGTGAGGTACCCGCTCACCTGCGACAGGGACGCTACGCAGGCGCCGCGGAGCTGGGCAACGCCGTCGGCTACCGCTACCCCCACCGCACGTCCGACGGAGTCCTGGAGCAGCAGTACCCGCCGGACGAACTGGTGGGGAAGGATTACTACCGCCCCACGCAGCACGGCGGGGAACGCACCCTGCACGAGCGTCTCACCAAACTCCGCCGCGCAGTCCGCGGCGGGTAGAGGTATTGCCGCTGTCGTCAGGGTGCGGAAAACACTCACCTGCCCGGCTGGTCGTGCCGGTTGAACCAGCACGACCAGCCGAGGTCGCATCACGCGACGGCGGTTCCCTCGAGCTCGACCATCTGGCCGGGGATCGCCAGTCGCTTCACCTCGAGCATCGTGGTGGTCGGCGCCACCCCCGCGGCGCCCAACCGCGCCGCCAGCACGCCGTAGTGCTGGAAGAGCAGATCGACGTCGGTCGTGTAGACGTTGAGCCGGACGAGGTTCGCGAAGGACATGCCGGCCTCGCCGAGCACGGCCTCCACGTTGTCGATGCTCAGCTTCAACTGCGCCGCCATGTCATCGTCATGCAGGGGCTTGCCGTCGCCGCTCATCGCGGTCTGCCCCGAGATGTACAGGGTCCGTGTGTGTCCGGAGACGACCTCCCCCTGGTTGAATCCCATCTCCACCGACCACGGCACCGGGTTGACCGCCGCTCGTTCCATTGCCACCCCAACTCGATTCGATTCATTGGCAGTTCGCACGTCCGTGGGCTCGCTCGCCGCCGGTTCGGACGTCGCGATCATGAGCCTCCCAAGAAATCACGACATCCTCAGTCATGTATTCCGTTACAGTTTTCGTATGCGCGCCGACCGGTTGTTCTCGCTGGTGCTGCTGCTGCGCCACCGGGGTCGGCTGACTGCGGACGAGCTGGCCCGCGAGCTGGAGGTATCCACCCGCACCGTGCTGCGCGACATCGAGGCGCTGTCCGCGGCCGGTGTCCCGGTCTACGCCGAACGCGGGCGGCACGGCGGTTTCGCCTTGCTGCCCGGTTTCCGGACCGAGCTCGCCGGACTGAACCACGACGAGGCCCTTGCCTTGCTGACCGCCGGATCGGGGCGCGGCGAGCAGGTGTTCGGCCTCGGCTCGGCGCTCGCCTCGGCCATGCGCAAAGTGGTCGACGCGCTGCCCGAAAGCCACCGGGCCACCGCGAGCGACGCGACCCAGCGATTTCTCGTCGACCCGGAGACCGACCTGCTCTCACGCCGGCCGGCCACTGCGGAGATACCCGACACCACAATGATCGAGATCCGGCGCGCGGTGCTCGCCGGACACAAGCTGCGCATCCACTACGCGGCTACGGGCCAGGCACCGCAGTGGCGCACGGTGGACCCGATCGGCCTGGTCACCGTACGCGACCGGGGATACCTGCTGGCCACAAGATCAGGCGCGGACCGCACCTACCGGCTGTCGCGGGTGCTGGCCGCCGAGGAACTCCCCGAAGCGGCGCAGCGACCGAACCGGGTTGACCTGGACCGGATCTGGCGGGAACGCTCCGCGCAGTTCCTCTCCGGCGGCGACCACATCACCGTGCTGGTGCGGGTCAACCCGGCGCGGCGGGAGGACCTGCTGGACACCGCGCTGGCCGTCCGCGCAGAAGACCCCGACGCAGACGGCTGGCTGCGGCTGGAGGTCACCTTCCAAGATTCACGACACGCCGAATGGGCGCTGTGGCAGCTCAGCACGGACGCGGAAGCGCTGGCCCCGCAATCGTTGCGCACCTTCCTGTACCACCGCGCCACCGCGGTCGCCACCCGCTACCGACACTCATCCTGAGAGTGAGAAGCCATCCCATAGCCGTCATTCGGCGCGGCTCATCCAGTTTTGTGGCCCCACTGCGGGCCGACAAGTTCCCATTCCCTGTCCCACTGCTCGATGCGTTGCCGTTCGAGCTTCCACCGCGCGAGGCCTCCAACGCCGAGGGCGAGGCCGGCGAAGGCCAGTACGGCCCCGGTGGCCAGGAGACCGGCTTCCGCGGCCGCCTCGGAGGGACTCGGCGGCTCCGTGACGACCTGACCCCTGTCGTCCGTCCAGACCAGGACCCCGGATCCGGCCTTGAGACCGGTGTTCACCAGGGCCTTGTCGGTGTGGACGGATCCGTCGGGCGCCGTCCACCGTACTCGCGTGGAGATCTTGTCGATCGTGGTCCAGCTCCCCGTCGGCTTTCGAGGTACGTCGGTGAGGAGCACGGCGTGCACGGGATGTCGCTCCAGTCGCTGCCGGGTGAACACCTCACTGGCCGAGTGGGCTGTCAGCAGGCCGACGACGGTGCCTCCCACGGCGACAACCACCCATATGGTCAGTACCACCCACGCCTCGACGATGTCGCCATGCCGCCGTAGGGGATTGTTCCGCCATCGCCAAAGCATCTTCTTGGTACGCCGGTTGCCGTTCATGACCCTCCCTCGCGCCGTCATCGCACTGCCCATGAAGATGACAGCCGGAAGCGAGCCGCGGCATGGGCCGACCAGGCCGTCGTGGAGGGGCTTTCCGGACCTGCTCGCAGCCGCGCCTGGTCCGTTCGTCCCGGTCCCCGCAGGGTAGTGAGCCGGCGGCGCTTCCGGTTGCCTCAGGGTCGCTCTCCGGCACCGTCGGGACCCATGGGCCCTGATCCCCGGGCGTCATCCGGCGCAAGGTGAAAGAACGAAGTACCGCCGCACCCAATGGCTGAGGACAGACTGACCGATGTTCCCCGATGACGGCTTCCGCGAACTTGCGCGGCACGAGTGCCTGCGGCTGATGGCCAAGGCACCCGTCGGTCGCATCGTCTACACGCGCCAGGCCCTCCCTGCCGTGTCGCCGGTCAGCTTCCGCCTCGAAGCCGATGGTGCTGTGGTGGTGCGCACTTCCGCAGCTTCGGACCTGGTCCGCGCTGTCGACGGGGCAGTGGTCGCCTTCGAGGCCGATGACGTCGACACGGCCCGGCGGTCAGGGTGGAGCGTAGTCATCACAGGCTCGGCCACGGTGGTGACCGACCCCGCCGAGCACGAAGGCCTGGCCCGTACCGGCCCTGTCTCCTGGGCGGCGACGGCGTCGAAGGAGGTCTTCATCCGCATCGAGCCGGAATTGGTCACCGGCCGGGAGATGGTGTCGCCTGCCACTGAGCCCTGCCCCTAGCAGGGCGGGCTGTCTTTCGGTAGGGCCGTTCGGGCATGCTGTCTCCCATGGTCAGCGAAGACGACGAGGGCACCGGCACGGACGAGCGGTTTGGAGCCGAGCGTTCCGGCGCGGTATCGCCGTTGCGGATGGATGCGCTCCTGAGCGAGCTGCAGGAGCATGTACAGCGGGTCCGCGGTGGTCGGGACCGCATGCACACATTGCTGGATGCCGTGATGGCGATCGGCAGCGACCTCGATCTGGAGGATCTGCTGCGACGGATCGTGCAGTCGGCCGTCGATCTGGTGGACGCCACCTATGGCGCGCTGGGCGTGCTGGGCGAAGAGGGTACGATCCGGCAGTTCATCACGGTCGGCATGGACGAGGAGGCGATCGCGAAGGTCGGCCACTACCCCGAGGGGCGCGGCATTCTGGGCCTGCTGATCCGGGAACCCCAGCCGCTGCGGCTGGACCATCTCGGGGAGCACTCGGCGTCGGTGGGTTTCCCGCCGGGACATCCGCCCATGCGTACGTTCCTGGGCGCCCCCGTTCAGGTGCGTGGGAAGGTGTTCGGCAACCTCTATCTGACGGACAAGCGTGGCGGTCTGGCCTTCGACGCCGACGACGAGGTGGTGCTGCAGAGCCTGGCCGCAGCCGCGGGCGTGGCGATCGACAACGCCCGCCTGTACGACGGCAGCCGCCATCGCGAGCGTCGCCTGTCCGCCAGCGCGGACATGACCCGTGCTCTGTTGTCGGGGACACCGCCCGAGGAGATCCTGCGGTCCCTGGCCGACACGGTCCGGCAGATGACCGAGAGCGACCTGGTGACCCTGGCCCGGCCCGTGCGGGAGGGCTCGGATCTGATCGTGGAGGCCGCGGCCGGCGAGCGGGCCGACGAGGTGCTCGGCCTGGCGCTGCCGGCGACCACCCTGGCGGCGAAGGTGTTCACCACCGGAGAGCCGATCACGAGTGAGACCCTCAGCGACGACCCCCGAGGAGCGGGTGGCAGCGCCTCCGCGGTGCGCCTGGGTCCTGCCTTCTTCGTGCCCGTAGGGGACAGCGAGGGGGTACGTGGTGTGCTGCTGGTGGCCAATGTGCCCGGCAGACCCTCGTTCAGTGACGCGGCCTTCGACATGGTCCTCACCTTTGCCGATCAGGCGGCCCTGGTGCTGAAGATCGCCGAGCACCGTCGGGAATCCGAACAGCTCACGCTGCTCGGTGACCGCGACCGCATCGCCCGCGACATGCACGACCAGGTCATCCAACGTCTCTTCGCGGACGGACTGACGCTCCAAGCCGTGCTCGGCCACGTGCGCGACCAGCCCACCGCTGTCGAGCGCATCCAGCGGGTCGTGGACGACCTGGACGACACGATCAAGATCATCCGCTCGACCATCTTCGGCCTGCAGCACCGCGGCCGGCAGGAGCGATCCGGTGGACTGCGCGCCCAGCTGCTCGGTCTTACGGACGAAGCCACTCGGGTCCTCGGCTTCACCCCGGCTCTGCGCATGACCGGTCTGCTGGACACCGACGTGCCCGCCACGCACGCGGGCCACCTCCTCGCGGTCCTGCGCGAAGCCCTGACCAACGCGGCCCGGCATGCCGAGGCCACGACGGTGGAGGTCACCGCCGAAGCCTTTGACCGGACGCTGCGGCTGACCGTCGCCGACAACGGACGCGGCGTCGACCCGGCCGTGACTCGCCGCAGCGGGCTGGCGAACCTGCGTAGCCGTGCCGAGGAACTCGGCGGTACCTTCGACGTCGCTCGCCGTGACCCTTCCGGCACGCTTCTGGAGTGGACCGTACCCCTGCCGGTCGGTGGCGAGACTGCTCGGGCGGGCGGGTGATCTGCCCAGGAAGACACTTCCTCACGCCCTGACGAGGGTTTCGGCCATGGTCAGAGGAAAGCCGGATCCAGGGCCCGGCCGGAAGGGCCGTTCGACCCCCGGTGAACGGCATGCTTGCGTGGGCCACTCTCCGGTCAGGGCGGGACGGGTGGCACTCACCCACGGTGGCGGCCGGGCTCAGCATGGACGGAACCCGTGTACCGGTCGAGGGAGGGCTGACTCATGCACCCCAACGACGGATTCCGCGAACTCGGTCGCGCCGAGTGCCTGCGCATGCTCGCGACAGCACCCGTGGGCCGGCTCGTCTACACGCGGCAGGCCCTGCCCGCGGTGGTGCCGGTCAACTTCGGCCTGGACACGGACGGAGCGGTCCTGCTGCGCACGTCGGCGGCGTCCGAGCCGGCCCGCGCGGTCGACGGTGCGGTCGTCGCGTTCGAGGCGGACGCGGTCGACGTGGCACGGCAGGCCGGCTGGAGTGTCGTCGTCACCGGCCGGGCCGAGATCGTGACCGACGGGCCGGAACTGGAACGCCTTGAGCGGATGTCCCCATGCTCCTGGGCGCCGTCGCCCGACGAGGTCATCGTCCGTATCGACCCCGAACTGGTCACCGGGCGTGAACTCGTCGGCGGCCGGACCATGTACGGCGTGCCCCTGTCGGCCTGACGCCCGCGCATCGCCTCTCACCACCGGGACCGAACGTCCCTACGACGGTGGGGTCGGACGGCAGGGCAACGGGCTCCCGCAGGCCCTGCCTCCCGCGGTGACGGGCGAGGAGCATCGTCGGTGGAGCCGCCCACGGGACCTTCCCTGAGCGGTGTCGCGAACGATGGAGGCAGAGATGACCGTGGCACCCCACCCAGACGTGGCCGCACCCACCGAGGCCTGGCGGGGTTTCGCCGGACCGCGGTGGCGCGAGAGTGTCGACGTGCGTGACTTCATCCAGGCCAACTACACGCCGTACGAGGGCGGTCCCGAGTTCCTGGCCGGCCCGACCGAGCGCACCCTCTGCGTATGGCGCAAGGTCAGCGCCCTGTTCCCCGAGGAGCGCCGCAAGGGCATCCTCGACGTGGACGCCGCCACCCCTTCCACGATCACCGCGCACGCGCCCGGCTACATCGACCGGGAACGTGAGCTGATCGTCGGGCTGCAGACCGACGCCCCGCTGAAGCGGGCGATCATGCCGAACGGCGGCCTGCGGATGGTCGAGAACGGGCTGAAGGCGTACGGCTACGCACCCGACCCGTTCGTGACCAAGGTCTTCGGGACCTACCGCAAGACCCACAACGACGGCGTCTTCGATGCCTACACCCCGCAGATGCGCGCCGCCCGCAAGGCCGGCATCATCACCGGGCTGCCCGACGCCTACGGCCGGGGCCGGATCATCGGCGACTACCGGCGCGTCGCGCTCTACGGCACCGACCGGCTGATCGAGGCCAAGCGGGCCGAACGCGCCCTGCTGGACGCCCAGCCCTCCACCCCGGACGTCATCCGCGACCGCGAGGAACTGGCCGAGCAGATCCGCGCGTTGGGTGAGCTGACGCGGATGGCGGCGTCGTACAACTGTGACGTGTCCCGGCCGGCCGCCACCGCGCAGGAGGCCGTGCAGTGGCTCTACCTCGGTTTCCTGGCCGCCGTGAAGGAGCAGAACGGCGCCGCGATGTCGCTGGGCCGCACCTCGACCTTCCTGGACGTCTACCTCCAGCGGGACCTGGACGAGGGCCGCATCGACGAGGTCCGGGCCCAGGAGCTGATCGACGACTTCGTGATCAAGCTGCGGATCGTCAGGTTCCTGCGCACCCCCGAGTACGACGCCCTCTTCTCCGGCGACCCCACCTGGGTGACGGAGTCCATCGGCGGCATCGGCGCCGACGGCCGACCGCTGGTCACCCGCACCTCCTTCCGCTTCCTGCAGACCCTCTACAACCTCGGGCCCGCACCGGAGCCGAACCTGACCGTGCTGTGGTCGCCGCGACTGCCCGAAGGGTTCAAGCGGTTCTGCGCCCAGGTCTCCACCGACACCAGCTCCATCCAGTACGAGTCCGACGACCTGATGCGCCCCCGCACCGGCGACGACACCGCCATCGCCTGCTGCGTGTCCGCCATGGCGGTGGGCAGGCAGATGCAGTTCTTCGGCGCCCGGGTCAACCTCGCCAAGGCCCTGCTGTACGCCGTCAATGGCGGCCGGGACGAGCTGACCGGCGAGCAGATCGCATCCGAGATGTCCCCGCTCACCGGCGAGTACCTGGACTACGACGAGCTGTCGGCGGCGTACGACAAGATGCTGGACTGGCTGGCCGAGACGTATGTCGACGCGCTCAACGTCATCCACTACATGCACGACAAGTACGCCTACGAGCGCATCGAGATGGCGCTGCACGACCACCCGGTCCACCGCTTCATGGCCTGCGGCATCGCCGGCCTGTCGGTCGCCGTGGACAGCCTGTCCGCCGTCAAGTACGGCCGGGTGAAGGTGATCCGGGACGAGACCGGGCTCGCCGTGGACTACGAGACCGAGGGCGAGTTCCCCGCGTACGGCAACAACGACGACCGCGCCGACGCGCTCGCCGTCGACCTGGTCGAGTCGTTCATGGCGAAGGTGCGCAAGCACCCCACCTACCGGGGCGCCGAACACACCCAGTCGGTGCTGACCATCACCTCCAACGTGGTCTACGGCAAGCACACCGGCAACACCCCCGACGGCCGGCGCGCCGGTCAGCCCTTCGCGCCCGGCGCCAACCCGATGAACGGCCGGGACCGGCACGGCGTCGTCGCCTCGGCGCTGTCGGTGGCGAAGCTGCCGTACGAGCAGGCCCGGGACGGGATCTCCCTGACCACGACGATCACGCCCGAGGGGCTCGGCCACGACCCCGCGGAACGCGCGGGCAACCTGGTCGGCATCCTCGACGGCTACATGGCCGCGGGCGGCTTCCACATGAACGTCAACGTGCTGGACCGGGCCACCCTGGAAGACGCCATGGAACACCCGGAGAAGTACCCGGATCTGACCATCCGGGTCTCCGGATACGCCGTCAACTTCGTCCGCCTGACCCGTGAGCAGCAGCTCGACGTGATCAGCCGCACCTTCCACGGGTCGCTGTGAAGGGTACGACGGCGCCGGCGGTGACCGGCCGGATCCACTCCTGGGACCTGTCCACCGGCGTGGACGGTCCCGGGACCCGGTTCGTGCTGTTCGTCAGCGGCTGCCCGTTGCGCTGCCTGTACTGCGCCAACCCCGACACCTGGCACATGCGGGACGGCCGGGAGACATCGGTCGACCAGGTCATGGCCGAGATCGAGAAGTACCGGAGCTTCGTGACCACCGCCGGGGGAGGGGTGACGATCACCGGCGGGGAGCCGCTGCTCCAGCCCGCGTTCACCGGCTCCGTCCTGCACCGCTGCAAGGAGGCCGGACTGCACACCGCGCTGGACACCTCCGGCTTCCTGGGCGAGCGGGCCTCCGACCGACTCCTCGCCGACACGGACCTGGTGCTGCTGGACATCAAGTCGTTCGACGTCCCCACCTACCGCAAGCTCACCGGTGGCCGGCTGGCCCCCACGCTCACCTTCGCCACCCGCCTGGACCGGCTCGGCGTCCCCGTGCACATCCGCTACGTCCTCGTCCCCGGCTGGACCGACGACCCGTCCGCGGTGGACGGCCTCGGTGCCTTCCTGGCCGGGCTCGGCAACGTGGACCGGGTGGACGTCCTGCCGTTCCACAAACTCGGTGCCCACAAGTACGACGCCCTCCGCATCGACTTCCCGCTGCGCGACACGCCTGTGCCCGACCTGAATCTGGTGGAACGGGTGCGGGAGCAGTTCAGGGAGCACGGCCTGCGGGCACTGTGAGCCGAGCGGTGGGTGACACCGACGCCGTTCACCCAGTGAGTTCACATTCGAGAAGGAGATCAGCATGCCCCGCACCATCATCGTCGGCGTGGACGGTTCGCCCGGCTCCCTCGCCGCCGCCGACTGGGCCGCCCGGGAGGCCCGGCGCCGCGACGTTCCGCTGCGTCTGGTCCATGCCGTACGGCAGTCTCCCGACGCGGACCGGTCGCTGGGGGAAGCCGAGGCGAAGATCGCGCGCCGCCACCCGGACCTGCGGATCGAAGGTGACCGCGTTGCCGCCGAGCCGGCCTCCGCGCTGCTCACGGCGGCTGAGGGTGCCGAGCTGGTGGTACTCGGCTCGCCCGGTCCGGTGGGCGGGGTCGCAGGTCTTCTGGCCGGGTCCGTCGCCCTCGCCGTCGTCGCGCGCAGCCGGCGGCCCGTCGTCCTGGTACCGGGCGGACCCCACCAGGACGAGCACCGGACCGGCGCCCACGACACCGTGCCGCAGGCCACCACCGTCCCCGACGTGGTCCTCGGCCTCGATCTGTCGGATCCGCACGACGCGGTGCTCGAGTTCGCGTTCGACGCGGCCTCGCGCCGCGCGGCGAGGCTGCGCGTCGTCCACGGCTGGAGCGCGGAGCCGTACGCCCACGACGAGGTCGGTGCCGCCGAGGCCGGACAGCCCGGGGTGGCAAGAGGGCGCACCCTGTCGGAAGTGCTGGAAGCCTGGCGGGAGAAGTTCCCCGGCGTCGAGGTGACCGAGCAGGCCGTGATCGGCACGGCCGGGACGCACCTGGCCGAGGCCTCCGGCGACGCGTCCCTGGTCGTGGTCGGCCGCGCCGAGCGCCGGATGCCTGTCGGTACCGCGATCGGGCCGGTCACCCAGGCTGTGCTGCAGCACGCTTCGGCACCGGTGGCGGTGGTCCCGCACGCCTGATCCCGTCCGCGAACCGCCCGTCGGCCGGTGGGCCGGCGGGCGGTTGCACGCATGGCCGACGCTGCCTGTGGCAGGTGAACTGCGGTCAGGAGTCGCCGGTGGGGCTGTCTGCTTCGGCCACGCGCTCGGCGGCCGTCAGACGGATACCGGTGATCAGTTCGGGGCGGATGCGGACCGCGTGGTCCATGGTCTGCTGCATCCAGGGCACCAGCAGACCCTGGTAGCGAACCAGTTCATCCGGGTCGGTCACCAGATGCGCGTAACCGGTGACCACCACACTCCAGCCGAGGTGGGTGTCCGGGTCGATGACGTCGGCCTCATAGGCGACGACGACGCCGGATCCGTCGGCCTCCTGTGCATGTGAGGTGAGGGCCGCGGTTTCGTGGGTGCGGATGACGATGCAGCCGTCGTCCAGGACGTGGTTCACCGGGCGCACGGTCGGCAGTGCGTGCCGGGTGAAGACGATCCGGCCCAAGGAGACGCTGCCCAGCAGCCGTAGCGCCTCGTCGCGGTCCAGCTCGATGCTCTGGCGCGGCTCGGCGGGAAGGGCCTGGGTGCGGTCGACGGTCATGGCGGGCTTCCGTGCGGTCTCGTTGCTCACTGCCGTGTGTCTCTGCTCGACGTGCCGGGAGGTGAACGCACGCGCGTCCGCGGCGCAACGCCGAAGCGTACGCCGCGGACAGACGCATCCGATCATTGAAACCGCGCCGGGACTCGCCACACCAGGGCCGTTCGGCCCTGGTGTGCGTCCGCTCGGCCCTTTACACCGCCCAGTAGTAGGCGGTGCGCATGATCTTCTGCATGTCGTCGAGCATGGGCATCCGCGGGTTGGCGGGCGCGCACTGGTCCTCGTAGGCGTTCAGCGCCTGCTGGGGCAGTGCGTCGAGGAAGGACCGCTCGTCGACGCCCAGTTCCCGGAACGACCGCTCGATGCCGACGGTGTCGCGCAGCTGCTCGACCGCACGGGCGAGGGACTCCACGCCCTCGTCCGCGGTGGCAGCCGGCAGGCCGAGGGCGCGGGCCATCTCCTGGAAGCGTTCCGGCGCCCGGTAGTTCTCGTACTTCGGCCAGCCGGTCAGCTTCGTCGGCACGGTGCCGTTGTAGCGGATGACGTGCGGCAGCAGGACCGCGTTGGTACGGCCATGTGCGATGTGGAAGGTGGCACCGAGCGTGTGGGACATGGCGTGCACGATGCCGAGGAAGGCGTTGCCGAAGGCCATGCCGGCGATGGTGGCCGCGTTGTGCATCTTCTCCCGCGCGTCAGGACGGTCGGTGCGGTCGTTGACCGCCGCTTCGATGTTGTCGAAGATCAGCCGGATCGCGTGCAGGGCGAGACCGTCGGTGAAGTCGTTGGCGTACACGGACACATACGCCTCGATGGCGTGGGTGAGCGCGTCGAAGCCGCTGTCGGCGGCCAGCGCCGGGGGCAGGTCGGCGGTGAGCAACGGGTCGACGATGGCCACGCTGGGGGTGAGCGCGTAGTCGGCGAGCGGGTACTTCTTGCCGGTCTCCGGGTCGGAGATGACCGCGAAGGGGGTGACCTCGGCTCCGGTGCCGGAGGTGGTGGGAATGCAGACCAGGCGTGCGCGGACGCCGAGCGGCGGGAAGCGGAAGGCGCGCTTGCGGATGTCGGAGAACTTCTGCCGCATGTCGGCGAAGTCGATGTCCGGGTGCTCGTAGAGCAGCCACATCACCTTGGCCGCGTCCATCGGGGAGCCGCCGCCGAGCGCGATGATGGTGTCCGGGCGGAAGTCCCGCATGAGCTGGGCGCCGCGCTGGACGGAGTCGATGCTCGGCTCCGGTTCCACGTTGTCGATGATCTGCACGGTCACGGGCTCGTGGCGCCGCTGCAGGACGCGGCTGACCCGGTCGACGAAGCCGAGGCGGGTCATGGTCGCGTCGGTGACGACCGTGACGCGGTGGACGTCCGGCATGGAGGTCAGGTAGCGGATGGACTGCGGCTCGAAGTAGATCTTCGGCGGTACCTTGAACCACTGCAGGTTGTTGCGGCGGTTGGAGACCCGCTTGATGTTCAGCAGCTGGGCGGCGGAGACGTTGTTGGACACCGAGGTGCTGCCCCAGGAGCCGCAGCCGAGGGTCAGGGACGGCAGCAGACTGTTGTAGATGCCACCGATCGCCCCCTGCGAGGACGGGGAGTTGACGATGACCCGGACGGTCTTCATGCGCCTGCCGTACTCCTCCGCCAGCGCCGGGTCCTCGGTGTGGACGACGGCAGTGTGTCCCTGGCCGTGGAAGGCGACCATGTCGGCGGCCAGGTCGAAGCCCTGCTGCTCGGACCCGGCCCGCAGCACGGCGAGCACGGGGCAGAGCTTTTCCCGGGTCAAGGGCTCGTCCGGGCCGACCCGTTCGACCTCGACGAGGATCAGCGAGGTGTCGTCGGGCACGGTGAAACCGGCCTGCTCGGCGATCCACGCAGGGCTCTGGCCGACGGCTGCGGCGTTCACCTTGGGCTCGCAGCCCGAGTTCGCGCGGCCGTCCGGGAACAGGAACGCCTCCAGCTTCGCCTTCTCCTCGGCGGTCGCCAGATGGGCGTGCAGCGTGTGGAACTCGGCGAGAGCCGCGTCGTAGATCTCGGCGTCCAGGATGACGGCCTGTTCGGAGGCGCAGATCATGCCGTTGTCGAAGGACTTGGACAGCACGAGGTCGTTGACGGCGCGGCGCAGCTTGGCGCTCTTGTGCACATACGCCGGCACATTGCCCGCGCCGACCCCGAGGGCGGGCTTGCCCGCCGAGTAGGCGGCCCTGACCATGGCGTTGCCTCCGGTGGCGAGGATCAGCGAGATGCCGGGGTGGCGCATCAGGAGGCCGGTCGCCTCGACGGAGGGTGTCTCGATCCACTGCACGCAGTGCTCCGGCGCGCCGGCGGCGACGGCCGCGTCCCGGACGATCCGGGCCGCCTCCGCACTGCACCGCTGGGCGGAGGGATGGAAGGCGAACACGACGGGGTTGCGCGTCTTCAGCGCCATCAGGGCCTTGAAGACGGTGGTGGAGGTCGGGTTGGTGACGGGCGTGACGGCGCAGACGACACCGACCGGTTCGGCGACCTCGACCATGTCCTCGATGTCGTCCCGGGCGATGACGCCGACGGTCTTCATCCGGCCCATGCTGTGCGTGACGTGCTCACACGCGAACATGTTCTTGGCCGCCTTGTCCTCGAAGACCCCGCGCCCTGTTTCCTCGACGGCCAGCCGGGCCAGCGCGGTGTGGTGGTCCAGGGCGGCGACCGAGGCCTTCTTGACGATGTGGTCGACCTGCTCCTGGGTGAGGGCGTCGTAGTCGGCGAGCGCCTTGAGTCCGTTGGTGACCAGCCGGTCCACCGCGACGGCGATGTCGGAGGGTGCGCCGGCGCTGGTGGCTGCCTCGGTTCCGGCGTCATGACGGGACATGGGGATGGGCCTCCCTTTGACGGAGCCGCCGGGTGTGGCCGGCGGCGGGCGGGTGTGACCGGCACCTCGGGGAACGCCGCCGCTCACACCTCGACTCTCGTGCGGTGCGCCCTTCGCTCCCAGGTACCGATGGTCCCTGCCGGCGGGCCTGACCGGCACGGCTGCGGGTGGGACGTGAGGCGGTACGGGGTTCGGCGGCGGCCGGCCGAGGACGTCGACCGGCCGCCGCCGACGGCCCTAACCGCGTCGGTCCACGGCCGGGCCGCCGCGCCACGGAGGCGGAGTGGCCGACTTCCGGGCCGCCTCGCGGCGGTGCAGCACCTTGGTCAGCTGACCGCGCAGCCGGTCCTGCACCCGGTCCGCCAGCTCGTGTGCCGTCGCCTCCTGGGCGTGCACGACCACGCGTACGTCCCCCACGACCAACTCGGCCCCGGCCGACCAGGGTTGCTCCGTGTGGCGCGCAGATGCCCTGGCGATCCGCACCTCGCCGCTGACGGCAGGCATCCCCGGCCGGCCGAGGACCGCGTCGATCTTCGTCCTGACGTACGCCAGTGCCTCCTCGTCCACATCCCCTTCGCTCCGCACGTGTACGGCGACGGCGGTGTCGGCGTGTGTCACGGTGTCCTTGGCAGTCATGCGATCCGCTCCTTCTTGATCGTCGGTGACGGCTCCAGACTTCTGCGCGGTGCGTCCCGTGCCCAGGGCTGCCAGGTCCCCGCGAGCGGACCGAAGGTCCCTCCGCCCGGCTCCTCCCCTCGCGCCACGTGACCGTCGTGACCGCTCCGGGTACGGAAGACTGGGCGGGAACACTGGGCCGTCCGGCCCTGGTCCTTCCGCCGGGATGGGAGCAAGATCTCGACGTGGACCGATACCGTCCACGAACGGACCTCGGTGAAGTACGCCCGGAACAGGGAGCGATTGATGGCAGACGGCGAGCAGCACGGCCCCGACAACCCGATCCGGGTCTTCCTGATGGACGACCACGAGGTGGTACGGCGTGGCGTGCGCGACCTGCTGAACGACGAGCCGGACATCGAGGTGATCGGCGAGGCCGGTTCGGCGGAGCAGGCCCTGGTACGCGTCCCCGCGCTGCGCCCGCAGGTCGCGGTGCTGGACGTCCGCCTGCCCGACGGCGACGGAGTGAGCGTCTGCCGGGAGCTGCGCTCGCGCATGCCGGAGCTGTCCTGTCTGATGCTGACCTCCTTCGACGACGAGGAAGCACTGCTGGACGCGATCATGGCGGGTGCCTCCGGGTACGTCCTGAAGCAGATCCAGGGCTCCGATCTGGTCTCGGCCGTGCGCACCGTGGCCGCCGGGCAGTCGCTCCTCGACGCGAGCGCCACCACCAAGCTGATGGCCCGGCTGCGCGGCGGCCGGCAGCAGGAGGAGGAGCCGGACGTGCTGCCCGGACTGACCGACCGGGAGCGGGAGATCCTGGCCCTGATCGGCGAGGGCCTCACCAACCGGCAGATCGGTCAGCGCCTGTATCTGGCCGAGAAGACCGTGAAGAACCACATCTCCCGTCTGCTCGCCAAGCTCGGGGTGGAACGCCGCGTCCAGGCGGCCGTGATCGCCGCGCAGGTCCAGGACCGGCAGAAGCAGGACGGCCACTGACCGTGGAGCCGTACTCGGCGTCGCGTCCCCGTTGCGCCCTACGCCCTACGCCCTTCGCCCTTCGCCGTGATGCGTGACAAGCGTGCCCGGCCGGTCGCACCGGCCGGGCACGCTCGCGTCGCGTGGGCGTGCTGGGCTGGGCGGGCCTCGGGGGCGGGACCATCGGGCCGGGAGCGGGGGCCTTGCGGCCACTGACCTTGTGCGGCGGGGCGCAGAAAGATCGTCAGCAGATCGACTCACCCTGACGAACTGCGCAAGGAGTACGCCATGTCCGGACCCAGACGAGACGGAAAGGGGACGGCGCCGACGGCGGCACTCGGCCTTCCCGCCGCATCCGCGCTCGTGATCGGCAGCATCATCGGCACCGGAGTCTTCGCGCTCCCCTCCGCCCTCGCCCCCTACGGACCGATCTCCCTCGTCGCGTTCGCCGTCGTCACCCTCGGCGCCCTGGCGCTGGCGCTGACCTTCGGTGCGCTGTCCCAGCGGGTCCCGGCCAGCGGCGGCCCGTACGTCTACGCCCGTGAGGCGTTCGGCGAGTTCGCCGGGTTCCTCAACGCCTGGTCGTACTGGATCACCGCGTGGGCCGGCAACGCGGCCATCGTCGTGGCCTGGGTCGGCTACGTCGAGGTGTTCGTCAACACCGGTCACAGCAAGTGGATTTCGGTGCTCCTCGCGCTCGTCGGACTGTGGATCCCCGCCGCGATCAACCTCACCGGTGTGCGCAACATGGGCGCCTTCCAGGTCATCACGACCGTGCTGAAGTTCGTCCCGCTCGTCTTCATGGCCACCGTCGGGCTGCTCTTCGTCGACTCCCACAACTTCGGCCCGTTCAACGCCAGCGGGCAGTCGGCCCTCGGCGCCATCTCGGCAGCCGGCGCCATCGCCCTGTTCAGCTACCTCGGTCTGGAGGCGGCCGCGGTGGTCGCCGGGCGGGTCCGGGAGCCGGGACGCAACGTTCCGCGCGCGACGGTCTACGGCACCCTCCTGTGCGCGGTCATCTACATCCTGGGCACGCTCGCCGTCTTCGGCACCGTCTCCCACGGCAAGCTCGGTGGCTCGACCGCGCCGTTCACGGACGCCGCGAACAACATCTTCGGCGGCACCTGGGCCGGTGACATCGTCGCCGTCGCCGCGATCATCTCCGGCATCGGAGCCCTCAACGGGTGGACCATGCTGTGCGCCGAGATGCCGTACGCCGCAGCCCGCGACGGCCTGTTCCCGCGCGCCTTCGCCCGGCTGCGCGGCAAGAACGACGTGCCGGCCTTCGGCATCGTCGCCTCCACCGTGCTGGCCTCGCTCATCACGGTGTTCAGCTACACACGCTTCGACGACGTCTTCACCAAGATCGTCCTGCTGAGCGTGCTGACCGCGGTGATCCCCTATCTGTTCTCCGCCGCCGCCCAGCTGTACTGGCTCCTCGTGCGCGACGGGGAGAAGCCGAACCCCCGGCGATTCGCCCGTGACGTCACGGTGGCCGCTCTCGCCCTCGCCTTCTCGTACTGGTCGATCCAGGGCAGCGGCTACCAGACCGTCTACTACGGCCTGTTCGTGCTGCTGCTGGGTGTGCCGGTGTACGTCTGGCTCAAGCGTGGTCAAGCCGTCGGCGACCGGACGGCCGACGCTCAGGACGCGGCGATCCCGTCCCAGCGGGAGCGGGCGCCCGAGACGCCCGCACCGGCCCGGCGGCTCTCCCGGGGTCTGCGCACCGGCCGCATCGGCGGGTTCCGCAGGCTGGGCGACCTCCGCCACCGCGACTGACCACCCACCCGCTCGAAGGAACTGCCGCGATGAACACCTTTCACGTCGACTCCGAGGTCGGCCGCCTGCGCCAGGTGATCCTGCACCGCCCCGGCCTCGAACTCTCCCGCCTCACCCCGCGCAACGTCGACGCCCTGCTCTTCGACGACATCCTGTGGGCCAAGCGCGCCCGCGAGGAGCACGACGCCTTCGCCCAGGTCCTGCGCGACCACGGCGCCCGCGTCCACCACTTCGCCGACCTGCTCGCCCAGACCCTCGACGTCCCCGAGGCCCGCGAATGGCTCCTCGACCGGGTCATCACCCCGGCCGTCGTCGGGCCGGCCCTCATCGACCCGGTGCGCGCTCTGTGCACCGAGCTGGACGGCGAGACGCTCGCCGGCTACCTCATCGGCGGGCTGCTCAAGAGCGACCTGCCGCTGGCCGCCCCGCACAGCCTGGTGTGGAGCGCGCTCGACGCCGACGACTTCGCGCTCACGCCGCTGCCCAACCACCTCTTCCCGCGCGACAACTCGTGCTGGATGTACGACAAACTCTCCGTGAACCCGATGGCCAAGCCGGCCCGGCGCCGCGAGAGCCTCCACGCGGAGGCGATCTACCGCTTCCACCCGAGGTTCGTGGGCGTCGCGCCCCAGCCACTGCTCGACGGTGCCGTGGGCACGCTGGAGGGCGGCGACGTACACGTCCTCGGCAACGGCGCCGTCATGGTCGGCATGGGCGAGCGCACCACCGCCCAGGCCGTGGAGAACCTGGCCGCCCGCTTGTTCGCGAGCGGCACGGCGAGTCGGCTGATCGCGGTCCAACTGCCCGCCACCCGCGCCTACATGCACCTCGACACCGTACTGACCATGCTCGACCGCGACGCCTTCGCCGTCTACCCGGGCCTGGCCGACTCCCTGCGCTCCTGGACCCTGCGCCCCAGCGACGCCCGCGAGACGGGCTTCGACGTGACCGCGAATTCCGATCTGGCCACCGCGCTCGCCGAGGCCCTGGACCTGGACAAGGTCCGCATGCTCTCCGCGCCGCAGGACATCCGGGGCGCCGAGCGCGAACAGTGGGACGACGGAAGCAACTTCCTCGCCCTCGCCCCCGGCGTCGTCGTCGGCTACGAGCGCAACGTCACCACCAACACCTACCTGCGCAAGCAGGGCATCGAGGTCGTCACCATCGCCGGTGCCGAACTCGGCCGCGGCCGGGGCGGCCCGCGCTGCATGAGCTGCCCCATCGAACGCGACCCGGCCGCCTGACCCCGTAAGGACACCACCATGACCATCGACCTGCGAGGCCGCTCCTACCTGAGCGAACTCGACTTCACCGCCAGGGAGATCCAGCACCTCCTCGACCTCGCCGCCGACCTGAAGGCGGCCCGTCGCGCCGGCACCGAACAACCCCGGCTCACCGGTAAGCACCTCGCCCTGATCTTCGAGAAGACCTCCACCCGCACCCGCTGCGCCTTCGAGGTCGCCGCCGCCGACCAGGGCGCCGCCACCACCTACCTCGGCCCCGGCGACACCCACGTCGGCCACAAGGAGTCCGTCGCCGACACCGCACGCGTCCTCGGCCGCATGTTCGACGGCATCGAGTACCGGGGCTCCGCCCAGTCGATCGTCACCGAACTCGCCGCCCACGCCGGCGTCCCCGTCTACAACGGGCTGACCGACACGGCCCACCCCACGCAGAGCCTGTGCGACATGCTCACCATGCGCGAGCACAGCACCAAGCCGCTCACCGACATCAGCTACTGCTACCTCGGCGACGCCCGCAACAACATGGGCAACTCCCTGCTCTCCATGGGGGCGCTGCTGGGCATGGACGTGCGCATCGCCGCTCCTCGTGCGCTGTGGCCGGACAGCGGTCTGGTCGCCACCTGCCAGGTGCTCGCCGGGCGAAGCGGAGCCCGCATCACCCTCACCGAAGACGTCGAGAGCGCCGTGCGCGGCGCCGACTTCCTGCACACCGACGTCTGGGTGTCCATGGGGGAGCCCGCCGACACCTGGCGCGAGCGGATCGACCTGCTCCTGCCGTACCAGGTCAACGGCAAGACGCTCGCGGCGACCGAGAACCCCGACGTCAAGTTCATGCACTGCCTGCCGGCCCTGCACGACGAGGGCACCAGGCTCGGCCGGGAACTGCTCGCCACCTACGGCCTGACCGGTCTTGAAGTCACCGACGAGGTCTTCTCCTCGCCCGCCTCCCTCGTCTTCGACCAGGCCGAGAACCGCCTGCACACCATCAAGGCCGTCCTCGTCGCCACCCTGGAGGACTGAACCATGCGCATCGTCGTCGCCCTCGGCGGCAACGCCCTGCTGCACCGTGGCGAACGCCCCGACGCGGCCGTGCAGCAGACCAACATCGATGCCGTCGCCGGCGCCCTGGCCGTCCTCGCCCAGGAACACGAGCTGGTCATCACGCACGGCAACGGCCCGCAGATCGGCCTGCTCGCCCTGGAGAGCGAGGCCGACCCCGTGCTCAGCGCCCCGTACCCGCTCGACCTGCTCGGCGCGCAGACCCAGGGCATGATCGGCTCCCTGCTGGCCCGCGCCCTGCACGACACCCTGCCCGGGCACCGGATCGCCGCCCTCGTCACGCACACCCTCGTACGGGCCGACGATCCCGCGTTCGCCCGGCCCACGAAGTTCGTCGGCCAGGTCTACTCCCGAGCCACGGCCGAGAAGCTGGCCCGCAAGCGCGGCTGGCACATCGCCCGGGACACCACCGGCTGGCGCCGTGTCGTCCCCTCCCCGTCGCCCGAACGGATCCTGGAGACCGACACCATCCACGAACTGCTCGGTCCCGGCGCCCTGGTGATCTGCGCCGGCGGGGGAGGCGTCCCCGTCACCGCCGACGACGACTCGGGCGCCCTGACCGGCGTGGAGGCCGTCATCGACAAGGACCTCACCGCCGCCCTGCTCGCCGAGGACCTGAAAGCCGACTTCCTCCTCATCCTCACCGACGTGCCGTGCGTCTACGAGCAGTACGGCACACCGGACCAGCGGCCCGTCCCCGACGCCACACCCACCGACCTGCGCCACGGCGGCTTCCCGGACGGCTCCATGGGACCCAAGACCGAGGCCGCCGCCCGCTTCGTGGAACGCACCGGAGGACTGGCCGCGATCGGCGCGCTGGACGCCGCGTACGACATCGTCCACGGCCGCTCCGGCACCCTGGTCCGCCCCGATCTCACGGTCGGCTGAACGGCCCGGTCCCGGCGTCCTACGCCCCCCTCCGCTCACCGCGAACCGGCCCTGAGGGCAGGGACGTTGGGCCCCACCGCCGGAGCCCTTCGGCATCCGGCGCCGGGCGGCGCACGCCACGAGAGTAAGGGGCGTCAAGGAAACCAGGACCTGAACTGCCAGACCAGAAGGGACCACCATCATGGCCGCGCACGAGCACTCCCACCGCAGCCCCGGCTTCCGTCTGTCGTTCCGCAGCAACCGGACCGGCTCCGCGCTCGCCGTGTCGGCGGGCATCGAAGCGCACACCGCCCAGGCCCGCGCCCTCGCGTCCCTGCGCATCCTGACCGGGTTCGTCTTCCTGTGGGCGTTCCTGGACAAGACCTTCGGCCTCGGCTACGCCACGGCGTCCGGCAAGGGCTGGATCGACGGCGGGTCCCCGACGAAGGGCTTCCTCAGCTCCGTCGCCGCCGGGCCCATGCGGTCCACGTTCCACGCGTGGGCCGGTGACACCTGGGCCGACTGGCTGTTCATGCTCGGCCTGCTGGGCATCGGCGTGGCCGTCATGGCCGGTGTGGCGCTGCGGCCGGCCGCGGTCGCGGGCACCGCGATGATGGCGCTGATGTGGATGGCCGAGTGGCCGCCGGCCAGACACCTGGCCAACGGCTCGCCGAGCATGTCGACGAACCCGTTCGCCGACTACCACCTGATCTACGCGGTGGCGCTGATCGCCGTCGCGGCCGTCGGCGCCGGCACCACATGGGGTCTGGGCCGGTGGTGGGCGGGACTGCCCGTCGTCCGCGACCACGCCTGGCTGCGCTGACCCCCCGCCACGCCGGGACGGGCCCTCCGGGCGGCCCCGGCGAGCGGTGATCAGGGCCCATCGGTCCACCCGGAGGACCGGCGGCACCTGCCGCGAACAACCCCCCAACACGACGCTGGAATCGGGAGTCCCCGATTCAGGAGGTGGAGATCATGCCCCGCACCATCACCGTCGGCCTCGACGGTTCCGTCGAGAGCCGGGCCGCCGCCGAGTGGGCGGCCCGCGAGGCGGAGACACGCGGACTGCCCGTCCGGCTCGTCCACGTCTGGGAGCCGGTACCGGAACCCATGGCACAGGCCCCGCTCCTCGGCGCCGAGACGCACCAGCACTGGACCGAGCGCATTCCGCGGAAGTCCGCCGAGGACCTGCGGCTGCGCCACCCCGGCATCGAGGTGACCACCGAACAGCTCACCGGACGGCCCGCCGAAGTCCTCGTCCACGCCGCCCAGGACGCCGAACTGCTCGTCCTCGGCTCCCGCGGCCTCAGCGGGATCGGCGGCTTCCTGGTCGGCTCGGTCGGCCTCGCGGTCGTCGCGTCCACAGAACGGCCCGTCGTGCTGGTCCGCGCCGGCGAACAGGCCGCCGACCGGCAGGAGAAGAACCGCGCGGGCAGCCCTGCCACGGCCACACCGTCCGGCCCCGTCGTGCTCGGACTGGACACCCGCAACCCGGACGCGGCACCGATCGAGTTCGCGTTCGAGGCCGCCGCCCGCCAGGGCGTGCCACTGCGGGTGCTGCACGGCTGGAACGAGCCCTACTACTACCCCTACGGCATGGCCCCCGACCCCCAGGTCACCCAGATGGTGGCGCAGAGCGACGCCGCCGCCCTGACCGAGGCGGTCAAGCCCTGGCGACAGAAGTACCCCGACGTGGAGGTCGTCACCGAGTCCCGTTCCGGCAGCCCCTCGGTCCTCCTGATCGACGCCTCCCACCAGGCCTCCCTGGTCGTCGTCGGCCGGCGCATCCGCCGCTCCGCCCTCGGGGCCCACATCGGCCCGGTCGCCCACGCCGTCCTCCACCACGCCACCGCACCCGTCGCCGTCGTCGCCCACGACTGAACGCGCCGATACCCGAGGAGAGAACACATCATGAAGGCAGCGGTCGTACGAGCCCTCGGCGATCCCCTGGTCATCGAGGAGCGCCCGGACCCCGAGCCCGGCCCCGGCCGGATCCGCATCCGCCTGGAAGCCTCCGGGCTCTGCCACACCGACATCCACGCCGCGCACGGCGACTGGCCGGTCCAGCCCAACCCGCCCTTCGTCCCCGGCCACGAGGGCGTCGGCCTGGTCGAGAAGCTGGGCGAGGGCGTCACCCAGCTGGCCGTCGGACAGCGGGTCGCCGTGCCGTGGCTGGGCAAGGCGTGCGGGCGGTGCGAGCACTGCCTGTCCGGGTGGGAGACGCTGTGCGAGCAGCAGATCAACACCGGCTACGGCTGCGACGGCGGGTACGCCGAGAAGATGCTGGCCTGGGCTGACTTCGCCCAGCCGGTGCCCGAGGGGGTCTCCGCCTTCGAGGCCGCCCCGCTGACCTGCGCGGGCGTCACCACGTACAAGGCCCTCAAGGTGGCAGACGTCCGGCCGGCCCAACTGGTGGCGGTCTCCGGGGTCGGCGGCCTCGGCCACCTCGCCGTGCAGTACGCGAAGATCGCCGGTGCGACGGTGGCCGCGATCGACGTCACCGACGACAAGCTCGAACTCGCCACCGAACTCGGCGCCGACATCGTCATCGACGCCCGCAAGCAGGACGTCGGGGCGGAGCTGAAGAAGCACGGCGGCGCCCATGCGGCGATCGCCCTGGCGGTGAACCCGGCCGCGTTCGAGGCCGTCAACTCGGGCCTGCGGCGCGGCGGAAAGCTCGTCATGGTGGCGCTGCCCGCCCACGGCGCGATCCAGGTCCCGATCTTCGACACCGTCCTCAACGGCACTTCGGTGATCGGCTCCATCGTCGGCACGCGGCAGGACCTGGCCGAAGTGTTCCAGCTGCACGCCGCCGGCCGCACGAAGGTCATCTACGAGACGCGTCCGCTCAGCGCGGTCAACGAGTGCATCGACGAGGTGCTGCGCGGTGACGTGAAGGCCCGGATCGTCTTCGACCTGGGTTCGGGACGGTGAGGACGATGGAACTGCCCCTGGTCGTCGGCGTCGACGGTTCGGAGCCGAGCCTCGGCGCCGTCGACTGGGCGGCCGACGAGGCCGCCCTGCGCGGGGTGCCGCTGCGCGTCGTGTACGCATCCCTGTGGGAGCGCTACGAAGGCATCGCGCCCGCGCAGGCCCTGAACAAGCCGTCCGACCAGGTGATGGCGGAGGACATCGTCGCCGGCGCGGCCCGGCGCGCACAGGGCCGTCACGCCGACCTGAAGGTCGTCACGGACGTGCTGCCGGAGGAGCCGGAGTACGCCCTCGTCCGGGAGAGCCGCAGCGCCTGCGCCCTGGTCGTGGGCACCCGGGGCCGCGGCGGCATCGTCGACATGCTGCTCGGCTCGGTCAGCCTGACCCTGGCGGCCCACGCCGACTGCCCGGTGATCGTGCTGCGCGGCAGCCACGACAACCAGATCGCCCCGGACACCCACGGTCGCATCGTCGTCGGGGTCGGCGAGCACCCGGAGCACTCCGCAGCCGTGCGCTTCGCCCTGGAGGAGGCACAACGGCGCCGCGTTCCGCTGGAGGCCGTACGTGCCTGGCGGCGCACCGCTCCGGCTACCACCGATCAGGCCTTGCCGACCGCCGAGTCGGCCCGGCTGCCCGAGCGGCAGGCGGCCGAGGAACTGGACAAGGCGCTCAGCGACGCACCCGCCGACGTCGAGATTCACCCGCGTACGGCCGAGGGTCACGCCCGCAAGGTGCTCCTCGACGCCTCCCACGGCGCGGACCTGCTGGTCATCGGCGCCCATCGCCGCGGGGACCGCTTCGGCCTCCAGCTCGGGCGGGTCGCCCACACGGTCCTGCACCACTCCGCCTGCCCGGTGGCGGTCGTCCCCCAGCGGTGGTGAGTGACGCGACCGGACGGCTGCCGACAGGCCCGACCACTGCAGCGCTTCAACGAGAAGGAGTTCACCACCATGACCGTACGTGTCGGCATCAACGGCTTCGGCCGCATCGGCCGCACCTTTCTCCGCGCGGCCCTCGACCGCGCCGAGGCGGGCACCCAGGACGTCCACGTCGTCGCGATCAACGACATCGCGCCGCCCGCCACCCTCGCCCATCTCCTGGAGTACGACTCGACGTTCGGGCACATCGGACGCGAGGTCACGCACGACGACAGCTCCCTCACCGTCGACGGCCGGCGCATCGCCGTCACCGCCGAACGCGACCCGTCGGCCCTGCACTGGTCCGACTGCGGAGCCGACATCGTCATCGAGTCCACCGGCCGCTTCCGCGACCGCGACTCGGCCGCGCTGCACCTGAAGGCAGGCGCGCACACCGTGCTGCTGTCGGCACCGGGCAAGGGCGTCGACGCCACCATCGTGATGGGCGTCAACGACGACACCTACGACAGGCACCGCGACCGCATCATCTCGGCCGCCTCCTGCACCACCAACTGCCTCGCGCCGATGGTCAAGGTGCTCGACGACGCCTTCGGCATCGAGCGCGGTCTGCTGACCACGGTCCACGGGTACACCAACGACCAGTCGCTGCTCGACGGCCCGCACAAGGACCTGCGGCGCGCCCGCTCCGCGGCACTGAGCATCATCCCGACCAGCACCGGTGCCGCCCGGGCCGTGGGCCTGGTGGTGCCCGAACTGGCAGGTGCCCTCGACGGCATCGCCGTCCGGGTCCCCGTGGAGGACGGCTCGCTCACCGATCTGACGGTGCTGCTGGAGAACGAGGCCACCGCCGACGAGATCAACGCCGCTTTCGTGGCAGCCGCCGACGGCCCGCTGAACGGCATCCTGCGCGTCTCGACGGCACCCATCGTCTCCCGCGACGTCATCGGCGACCCCGCGTCCTGCGTCTTCGACGCCGCCCTGACCCAGACCAACGGCCCCTTGGCCAAGGTCTTCGGCTGGTACGACAACGAGTGGGGCTACACCAACCGGCTGCTGGACCTCACCGCACTGGTCGCCGACGACTGACGACCACCCACCGAGAGTCCTGAAGGAGCTCTGTGATGTCGGACGACGTGCTCAACCGCCCTCCGGTCCGCCCTCCCGTCCACGCCCTGCTGGCGGACGGCACCACCGCGTGCATCCGTCCCGTGGCCCCGGCCGACCACGACCAACTGCAAGGACTCTACGAGGAGATGTCCCCGGAGAACCTGCGTCTCCGTTTCTTCTCCGCGAGCCCGTTCTCCGCCGGACGGGCCGCCGACCGGGCCTGTGCCCCGGCCCACCCGGGCCACCGGGCCCTGCTGGCGGAGCGCCACGGGCAGGTGATCGGTCTCGCCGAGTACGACACCGGGGGCACCGGCGACGGGGCCGACATGTCCATCGCCGTCTGCGACGGCCTGCACCACCGCGGGGTCGGCACCCTGCTCGTCGAGCACCTGGTCTCCGCGGCCCGGGCCGAGGGCATCACCGCCTTCACCGCCGACGCACTCTGCGAGAACCACGAGGTTCTGCGGCTCTTCGCCGATCTCGGCCTGCGCATCACCCGTCGGTTCGACGGCCCGGAGGTGCGCTGCACGATCCGGCTGGACCAGGACGACACCTACCTGTCGGCCGTGGAAGCCCGGGGCCGCGCCGCCGATGTGGCCAGCCTGGAGCCGCTGCTCCGTCCGCAGACCGTCGCCGTCGTCGGCGCCGGACGCAAGCCCGGATCCGTGGGCCGGGCGATCCTGCACCACCTCAAGACGGGCGGCTACAGCCACCGCCTGTTCGCCGTGAACCCGGGCGCCGACCACATCCTCGGCGTACCCGCCTACCCGTCCGTCAGCGCCCTGCCCAGGACGCCCGACCTGGTGGTCGTGGCGGTGCCCGCCGCCGCGGTCCCGGCGACCGCCGAGGAATGCGGCAAAGCGGGAGCCCGGGCGCTGCTCGTCGTCACCGCCGGCCTCGACCCCGACCAGGCGCACGCCCTGCTGGCCACATGCCGCACCCATGGCATGCGCCTCGTCGGACCCAACTGCCTCGGCATCTCCAACACCGAACCCGGCGTGAGCCTGGACGCCACGTTCGCCGCCGATCACCCGCGACCCGGCACCGCGGGCGTCGCCGTACAGTCCGGTGGGGTCGGCATAGCCCTGCTCGACGGCCTGTCCCGGCTCGGCATCGGTGTCTCGTCCTTCGCGTCCCTCGGCGACAAGTACGACGTCAGCGGCAACGACATGCTCCAGTGGTGGGAAGGCGACGGCCGCACCGAACTGGCGCTGCTGCACCTGGAGTCCTTCGGCAGCCCCCGGGCGTTCTCCCGCACGGCCCGCCGCGTCACCCGCCGGATGCCGATCCTCACCGTGGACGCGGGCCGCACCGACGCCGGCCGGCGCGCCGCCGCCTCCCACACCGCGGCCGCCGCCACCCGCACCATGACCCGGCAGGCCCTGTTCACCCAGGCGGGCATCACCGCGACCCGCTCGATCGGCGAACTCCTGGAAACCGCCGCTCTGCTGCACTCCCAGCCGCTCCCGGCCGACGACCGCGTCGCGATCGTCACCAACGCGGGCGGCGCCGGGGTCCTGGCGGCCGACGCCTGCGCGGAGGCCGGACTCACCCTGCCGCAGCTCACCCCGCAACTGATCGACGACCTGCTCGCCGTGCTGCCCGAAGGCGCCGCGGCCGGCAACCCCGTCGACGCCACCGCCGCCGTCACCGAGGCACAGCTCGCGGACGTCGTGGACCTGCTGCTGCGCCACCCCGGCGTCGATGCCGTCCTGGTGGCCCTGGTCCCCACCGCGGTCGCCGCCGCGACCGGGGACGACCTCGTCCGGGCGGTGACCCAGGCACCGGCACACCGGGGCAAGCCCGTCGCCGTCGTACGGCTCGAACAGGAACTGCCGGTCAAGCTGCTGCCGGCGGCCGAGGGCGGCACGATCCCGTCGTACGCCGAACCGCAGGCGGCGGCCCGTGCGCTGGCTCACGCCGCCCGCCGCGCGGCCTGGCTCGCCCGGCCCGCCGGCACGGTCCCGGACCTCGAAGGCGTCGACACGACCCGCGCCCGTGAACTCACCGAGACCTTCCTGGCCGCGCACGAGGACGGCGGCTGGCTCGACCCGCACACCTGCGCCGACCTGCTGGCCTGCTACGACATCCCGCAGCTGCCGTGGGCCTGGGCCCAGACCGAGGAGGACGCGGTCATCGCCGCCCGGCGGTTGCGCGGTCCGGACGGCCGGGTGGTGATGAAGGCGCACTGGCCGGGACTGCTGCACAAGAGCCGGCAGCGCGCCGTCCACCTGGACTTGGAGGGCGACTCCCAAGTACGGGCGGCCTTCCGGGACTTCGAGACCCGCTTCGCCGGACTGCTGACGGGCGTGGTGATCCAGCCGCTCGCCGCGCGCGGCACCGAACTGTTCGCCGGGGTCGTCCAGGACGAGGTCTTCGGCCCGCTCGTGCTGTTCGGGCTCGGCGGGACCGCGACCGAAGTGCTGGGCGACCACGCCGCCCGGCTGGCCCCGCTCACCGACCACGACGTCCACGACCTGATCACGGCCCCGCGCTGCGCGCCGCTGCTGTTCGGCGCCGGCGGCGCCGGGCCGGTCGACCTCGCCGATCTCGAACAGCTGCTGCTGCGGCTGTCCCGGATGGCAGCCGACCTGCCGCAGCTCGCGGAGGTCGACTTCAACCCCGTACTGGCGGCACCGGGCGGCATCAGCGTGCTCGACGCGCGCGTGCGCCTGCTGCCCCGCAGGCCCCAGGACCCGTATCTGCGCCGACTGCGCTGAGGGAGGCACACACCATGAGACACGACAAGGTCGGTTCCGTGATGACCACGGAGGTCGTCCGAGCCGGATACGGCACCCCGTTCAAGGAAGTGGCACGACTGCTCGCCGAGCACCGGATCAGCGGACTGCCGGTCGTCGACGAGGACGAGAAGGTCATCGGCGTCCTGTCCGAGACGGACCTGATCACCCGTCAGGCGCAAGCCCCCGATCCCTACCGGACGCCGCGCCGCATCCCCGACGTGGCACTGACGAAGGCCGCAAGGCGCCGCGCCGCCAAGGCCCGGGCCCGCACCGCCGGCCAGCTCATGACCGAGCCGCCCGTCACCGTGCACGCCGAGGAGACCGTCGCCGCGGCCGCCCGGACCATGGCCGAACGGGGCGTGGAACGGCTGCCCGTCGTGGACGAGGAGGACCGGCTCGTCGGCATCGTCACCCGCCGCGACCTGCTCCAGGTCTTCCTGCGGCCCGACCCGGAGATCCGCGACGAGGTGCTCGAAGAGGTGCTGGAACGCACCCTGTGGCTGGCGCCCCGGAGCATCGACGTCTGCGTGGTGCAGGGCGTCGTGACCCTCACCGGTCAGCTGGAGCGCAAGAGCGAGACGGAGATCGCCGTCTCGATGACCAGTCGGATCGACGGCGTGGTGGCCGTCGTGGACCAACTCACCTACCGACTGGACGATTCCCACCTGCAGCCCGCGCGACAAGGGCCGCACGGCGTCACCGAGGAGTGGCTGCGCAGCCTGTGAAAGGAGGTGGACGGCGATGTCCACCAGGGTGTTGGTCGCCTACGGCACGACGAACGGCTCGACCGCACAGATCGCCGAGACCGTGGCCGAGGCTCTGCTCAAGGAAGGGCTGACGGCGCAGGCGCGGCCCGCCCGGTCCGTCACGAGCGTCGCCCCGTACGACGCGGTGGTCGTCGGAGGCGCCCTGTACGCCGGGCGCTGGCACCGCGACGCACGCCGCTTCCTGCGCCGTCACCGCCGGGACCTGGCCGAGCGCCCGCTCTGGCTCTTCAGCAGCGGGCCGCTCGACGCCTCCGCCTCCGAGCGGGACATCCCGCCCGTGCCCGGCGTACGGCGCGCCATGGACCGTCTGACGGTCATCGAACACGCCACCTTCGGCGGCTGCCTGGAAGAGGGGGCGAAGGGCAGGATCGCAGGCATGCTCCTGCGCGACGGCAAGGGCGGTGACTTCCGCGACGTCCCCGCGATCGAGGAGTGGGCGAGACACATCGCAGCCGGACTGCCTCCCGGTTGAGCGGATGGCCCGGTGCGGCGGTCCGGCGCAGCCCCCCGCCGCACCGCCGCACCGCCGCACCGCCGCGCCCACCGGCCTCGGCACGCAGGGCCGAACGGGCCCGGAGGAGACCGTGCGGCCCCTGCCCACAGGGTTGCGGCCGCACGATCCTGGCACCAACCAGTAGACCCCACACAGGAGGTGGGCACCATGCCCGCACCCGTCATCGCCGGAGTCGACGGATCACCCGAAAGCCTCGCCGCCGCCGAATGGGCGGCCCGCGAGGCGGAGCGCCGCGACCGGCCACTGCGACTGATCCACGTCTGGGACTGGCACCCGCGCCCGCACGACGGCGAGCCGGCGAACGCCGCGCAGCGCTACCTGGCGTTGCGGGCCCTGCGCCAGGCGGAGGACCGGATCCGCGGCGCGGTTCCCGGCGCGCGCCTCACCGACGAGCAGGTCGAGGGCCCGGCGACCGCCGCTTTGCTGAAGGCCGCCGAACAGGCGGACCTGCTCGTCCTCGGCTCGCGCGGCCTGACCGGCCTCGCCGGGTTCCTGGTGGGCTCCGTCGCCCAGGGCGTGGTCGCACAGGCCACCGGCCCCGTCGTCCTGGTCAGGGCGGAGGAGACGGCCGAGGACGAGCACCTCCCGGCCGCCGACGGCAGCGCCTCCGCGCGAACCGGCTACCGGGACGTCGTGCTCGGCCTCGACGTCAACGACCCGTGCGACGAGGTGATCGAGTTCGCCTTCGAGGCGGCCATGCTGCGGCGGGCCCGGCTGCGCGTGGTGCACGCCTGGCAGCCGCCGTCCGCCTTCGGCCTGGGCCCCGGCGACATCGCCCTGGTCGACGACCCCTACCGGGCGGAGGAGTGGCGGGGCTTCGTGTCCGCCGTGCTCCGGCTCTGGCGGGACAAGTACCCCGGCGTCGAGGTCCTGGAGACGGTCGTACGCGAGAAGGCCACGACCGCACTGGTGCGGGCCGCCTCCGGTGCGAGCCTGCTCGTCGTGGGCCGGCACGTCACCGACCGGCCGACGCTCGCGCGCACCGGCCCCGTCACCCACTCCGTGCTCCGTCACGTCGGCTGCCCCGTGGCTGTCGTCCCCCACCACTGAGAGGAGCCGGCGAAGATGAGCACGCCGACGAAGTACGTGTACGCGTTCGCCGAGGGCGGCCGGGAGATGGCCGACGTGCTCGGCGGCAAGGGAGCCGGGCTGGCCGAGATGACCCGGCTCGGTCTGCCCGTGCCGCCGGGCTTCACGGTCACGACCGAGGCATGCAGGAGCTATCTGACCACAGGTCAGGAACCGCCCGGACTCGGCGCCGAGGAGGCTCGTGCCCTGGCCGCCCTGGAGCAGACCATGGGCCGCACGCTCGGCGCGCCGGACGACCCGCTGCTGGTGTCCGTACGGTCGGGGGCCCGGTTCTCGATGCCCGGCATGATGGAGACCATCCTCGACATCGGCCTGAACGACCAGTCGGTCGCCGGCCTGGCCAAGGCGTCCGGGCAGGAGCGGTTCGCGTGGGACTCCTACCGGCGGCTCGTGCAGATGTTCGGCCGCACGGTGCTGGGCGTGGACGGCGACCTGTTCGAACAGGCCATCGCCGAGCACAAGGCGCAGCGCGGCACGCGCGACGACCACGACCTCGATGTCGGCGAACTCGCCGCCCTCACCGAGGAGTTCAAGGCGATCATCCGCCGGGAGACGGGTGAGGACTTCCCCCAGGACCCCGCCGAGCAGCTGCGTCGTGCGGTCCGCGCGGTCTTCGACTCCTGGAACGGCGAACGCGCCCGCGTCTACCGGCGCCGCGAGCACATCCCCGACGACCTCGGCACCGCCGTCAACGTGCAGGCGATGGTCTTCGGCAACCTCGGCTCCGACTCCGGGACCGGAGTCGCCTTCACCCGCGACCCGGCCACCGGCGCCCGTGGCGTGTACGGCGACTACCTGCCCGACGCCCAGGGCGAGGACGTCGTCTCCGGGGTCCGCGACGCCGTACCCCTGGACGAGCTGAAGATCCTCGACCCGCGCGCCTACGTCGAACTCGGCGACCACCTGCGCACCCTGGAGAGCCACTACCGGGACCTGTGCGACGTCGAGTTCACCATCGAGCGCGGCCGGCTGTGGATCCTGCAGACCCGGGTCGGCAAGCGCACCGCCGAGGCCGCCTTCCGCATCGCCCACGACCTGCGCGAGGAGGGGACGATCACACCGGACGAGGCGCTGGCCCGGGTGGACGGCGCCGAGCTGACCCGGCTGATGTTCCCCCGCTTCGACACCACCCCCGCCGACGTGCCCCTGGCCCGCGGCGTGCCCGCCTCGCCCGGCGCGGCGGTCGGCGTGGTCGTCTTCGACTCCGCCGAGGCGCGCCGCCGGGCCGCCGACGGTCGGCACACCATCCTGGTCCGCCGCGAAACGACCCCCGACGACCTGCCCGGGATGATCGCCGCGCAGGCCGTCCTCACCAGCCGCGGCGGCAAGACCAGCCATGCCGCCGTCGTCGCGCGCGGCATGGGCAAGGTGTGCGTGTGCGGTGCCGAGTCGCTCACCGTCGACCCGGCCGCCCGCCGGTTCACCACGGACACGGGCGTCGTCGTACGCGAGGGCGACACCGTCTCCGTGGACGGAACGGCGGGCACCGTGCACCTCGGTGCGCTCCCGCTCACCGCGTCCGACGTCGGCCGCGCGCTGGAAACCGGCGAGAGCACCGGCCCGCTGACCGAGGCTGTTCTCACCGCTCTCGCCCACGCGGACTCCGAGCGCCGCCTAGAGGTGCGGGCCAACGCCGACACTCCCGAGGACGCCGCACGCGCCCGTGCGCTCGGCGCCCAGGGCATCGGCCTGTGCCGCACCGAGCACATGTTCCTCGGCGAGCGCAGGCAACTGGTCGAGGCGATGATCCTGGCCCGTGACGACACCGCACGGGAGCAGTCCCTGGCGGCGTTGCTGCCGCTCCAGCGAGCGGACTTCACCGGCATCCTGAAGGCGATGGACGGGCTGCCGGTGACCATCCGGCTCATCGACCCGCCGCTGCACGAGTTCCTGCCCGACCGCACCGGGCTGGCCGTCCGGCTCGCGGGCATCGCCGACCCGGATGTCCACGACCGCGAGCTGCTGGACGCAGTCGAGCGCCTGCACGAGCAGAACCCGATGCTGGGCCTGCGCGGCGTCCGGCTCGGCCTCGCGGTCCCCGGTCTCATGGCCATGCAGGTCCGGGCGATCGCCGAGGCCGTCACCGACCGCCTGGACGCGGGCGGCCGGCCCAGGGCCGAGATCATGATCCCGCTCGTCGCCACCGTCGAGGAACTGCGGCAGGCCAGGGCGGAGGCGGAGCGCGTGCTCGCCCAGGTCGCGGCCGAGACCGGCCGGCCCCTGGGCCTCCCCATCGGCACGATGATCGAACTGCCCCGCGCGGCCCTGACCGCCGGACGCATCGCCGAGGCCGCCGACTTCTTCTCCTTCGGCACCAACGACCTGACCCAGACCACCTGGGGCCTGTCCCGCGACGACGCCGAGGCGTCCTTCTTCCCGCTCTACCTGGAGAAGGGGATCTTCGGCGTCTCGCCCTTCGAGACGATCGACCCGGAGGGCGTCGGCCGGCTCGTGGAGCTGGCCGTCGAGGCGGGCCGCGCGGTCAGGCCGTCCCTGCAGACAGGGGTGTGCGGCGAGCACGGCGGCGACCCGGAATCCATTCACTTCTTCCACCGGGCCGGTCTCGACTACGTCTCCTGCTCGCCCTTCCGCGTCCCGGCCGCCCGCCTGGAAGCCGGGCGAGCGGCTCTCTGCGGCACCGAGATCAGCGACAGCAGGTGAAGGACGGGGCGAAGGGCGGGGGCGAGGGCGGCGCCGGAATCGGGCCGATGGGGCACCTCCCGGGCCTCATCGGCCGGCGGAGGCGCCTGGCGCCGTCCTGGGCTTGCCGCCTGCGCTTGCCGTCCTGCGCTCGCAGGGGCAGGACTTCAGCCGCCCGGGGCAGGGCCGCCGCCCCCGACCTGACCGGCCGCGCTCCAAGGGCGGCCCGGCACAGGGCCCGTCCGGCGCCCGCCCAGGGACATCCGGCCCTGCCCACACCGCCTCCCCACGAGTTGACTGACGACTACAGGCACCTGGTCCAGACAGAGACCACCGGCGCCCTGCCGTGCGCACGCCCCGGCCGCAGAGTGGCCGATGCACCGCTGCACGGAACCTGATCACTGTCGGCAGCCCTGAGGGGCGGCCGGAACGGAGAGACGTCATGACCGATGCTGCGCAGCAGTCCCGCGCCTACCTCGTCGGCGGCGGAATCGCCTCGTTGGCAGCCGCCGTCTTCCTGATCCGGGACGGGGGATTCGCCGGAGCGGACATTCACGTCCTTGAGGAGCTACCGCTCGCCGGTGGCTCCATGGACGGCCGCGGCGAGCCCGCCGGATATGTCTCGCGCGGCGGACGCATGCTGGAGGACGAGGCCTACACCTGCCTGTGGAACCTCCTGGAGACCATCCCCACCCTCACCGACGAGACGGTGTCGGTGCGTGAGGAGATCCGCGCCTTCAGCGCCCAGTGGCCCACCGAGGCCAAGGCCAGGCTGATCGGCAAGGGCACCGAGATCCTGGACGCGTCCGACTACGGCCTCGACGCCCGGGACCGCCTGGAGCTGACCCGGCTGCTCGTGCTCCCGGAGCCGGTCATCGGGGCCCGCCGGATCGAGGACTTCTTCTCCCCGCACTTCTTCACGACCAACTTCTGGGCGATGTGGCGCACCACGTTCGCCTTCCAGAACTGGCACAGCGCCATCGAACTCAGGCGCTACTTCCTGCGCTTCATGCAGGAGTTTCCGCGCATGCACACCCTGGCGGGTGTGCGCCGCACCCGGCTCAACCAGTACGACTCGATCATCCGCCCCGTGCGGGCCTGGCTGGAGGAGCGCGGCGTACGTTTCGAGCACGGAGTGCGGGTCACCGACGTCGACTTCACCACCGAGGACGACGGCACCCGCCGGGTACGGCGCCTGCACCTCGACCGCGCCGGGCAGCCGGACACCTGCGAACTCACCGACGCCGACTACGCCTTCCTCACCCTCGGCTCGATGACCGCCGACGCCGCCTACGGCAGTGACGACCGCGCACCCGAGCTGATCCGCGACAAGCGGGACGGCGCCTGGAGGCTGTGGGAGACCATCGCGGCCAAGGCCGACGACTTCGGTCGGCCGGCCGCCTTCTACGGGAACGTCGACGAGGCCAAGTGGGAGTCCTTCACCCTCACCATGCGCAGCCCGCTGCTGCTGCACCGCATCGAGGAACTGTCCGGCAACCTCCCCGGCACCGGCGCCCTCATGACCTTCAAGGACTCCAACTGGCTGATGTCCGTCGTGGTTCCCCACGCCCCGCACTTCGAGGGCCAGCCCGAGGACGTCTACACCCTGTGGGGCTACGGCCTCTTCGTCGACAACGAGGGCGACTTCGTCGGCAAGCCGATGGCCGGCGCCACCGGCCGCGAGATCCTCACCGAACTCCTCGGCCACCTCGGCCTGTCCGACATCGAGGAACAGATCGCGGCCACCACGACCGTCATCCCGGTGATGATGCCGTACATCACCAGCCAGTTCGCCCCTCGTACCACCCATGACCGGCCCCTCGTCATCCCGCGCGGCTCGGTGAACTTCGCGTTCCTCGGCCAGTTCACGGAGATCCCCGAGGACGTGGTGTTCACCGTCGAGTACTCCGTCCGCGGCGCCATGCGCGCCGTCTACGGCCTCCTCGGCCTCGACCGCGAGATCCCCGGCATCTATCACGCCCTGGCCGACCCGAAGACGGCGTTCGGCGCACTCAAGGCCGCTCTGGGCTGATCGTTCCGACTGGAATGAGCGTGTACCGGATCACCGAGCAGGTCGGAAGGGGCACAAGAACGTCGACGTCACGTTCGAGATCTACCGGCACTTGCGGAGGGTCCGCCCACACCAAGTGCCCTCTCAGGCTCGGGGCTTGGCATGATGGTGGTGCTCGACCGAGTCGCCGCGGGCGACGAACACGTCGGCGACCAGCGTCGGAGGGAACAGACCGTGCTCGACGACTCCGGGGGTGGCGCCGACCAGCCTCGGCAGCGCGTTGCTTCTCGTGTTCGACGCTCACGGTCCTCCTCCTTGCTCGCCGAACTGCGCGCGAGCTGCGACCGCGGCCGCCTCGACGACCTCGATCGGGAAGTCGCGTTCCTCTCGAAAAGCGGGGAAGGCCAATACCCTTGAGGGTGCACAAAGCTTGGATATACCCCTTAGGCTTAGATACAACCAAATAAGAGCGATGTAGCGAATATATAGGATATATGCTATTGTTGAGCATTGTCTAGCGAAATCCTTGCGGGGTTTGACGTCCAAAATTCACGCAACACACTTTGGGCCGGCCCCTGAGGGGAGCGGGCAGTGGTGCAGGAAAGTCTGGACAAGACGGCCCACGTGCTGGGGGTCGACATCGGCGGGACCGGTATCAAGGGAGCGCCGGTCGACCTCGAGCTCGGTAGCCTCATCGGTGAGCGGGTCCGGATCCCGACCCCGCATCCGGCGACCCCGGAGGCAGTCGCGGACGTGGTCGTGCAGGTGCTCTCCCAGCTCGGCGTCCCAGGACCGGTCGGGCTGACGCTCCCGGCCGTCATCCGGGGCGGCAAAGTCCAGACGACGGCCAATATCGATCCGGCCTGGATGGAGACGGACGCCGCCCAGCTCTTCGCACGAGCGACCGGCCGCGACGTGAGGGTGGTGAACGACGCCGACGCGGCCGGGATCGCCGAGATGCGCTTCGGCGCCGGCAAGGGACGCAAGGGCGTCGTCGTGATGGTGACGCTCGGCACCGGTATCGGCAGCGCCGTCTTCTCCGACGGGTTCCTGGTGCCCAACAGCGAGCTGGGGCACCTGCCGCTGCACCACGGGGATGCCGAGGACTGGGCCGCGGAGTCGGTGCGCGAGCACGACGACCTGTCCTGGAAGAAATGGGCGCACCGTCTGGAGACGTATCTCGAGCTCGTCCAGCGGCTGCTGTGGCCCGACCTGATTGTCATCGGCGGCGGCGTCAGCAAGAAGGCCGACAAGTTCCTGCCGCACATCGAGCTGAGGACCGAGATCGTGCCGGCGCAGCTGTTGAACGATGCGGGCATTGTCGGCGCGGCACTCTTCGCCCCGGCCGGAAAAGCTCAACCCTAGTCTGCCGCACTCGATATCAGCGCAGGGGAGCACCTTCAGGGAGACCTTCAGGGAGGCTCGCGTTGAGCAACAACGACCTGGAAACCCTTTCCGTCAACACGATCCGCACTCTGTGCATGGACGCCATCCAGGCGGCCGACTCCGGCCATCCGGGGACACCGATGGGAATGGCCCCGGTCGCGTACACGCTCTGGCAACGCTTCCTGCGCTTCGACCCGGCCGACCCGATCTGGCCCAACCGCGACCGCTTCGTGTTGTCGGAAGGACACGCCTCCGCGCTGCTCTGGTCGCTGTTCCACCTCACCGGCATGCAGGCTGTCGACCCCGACTACGAGGTCCTCGGCCGACCCGCCGTGACCCTCGACGACCTCAGGACGTTCCGACAGCTCGGCTCGCACTGCCCCGGGCACCCGGAGTACCGGTGGACCAGCGGCGTGGAGACCACGACCGGCCCGCTCGGCCAGGGCGTTGCGACCTCGGTCGGGATGGCGATCGCCGGACAGTGGCTCGCCGCCCGGTACAACCGCGACGACTTCACCGTCTTCGACTTCGACGTGTACGCGATGGCCGGCGACGGCTGCATGATGGAGGGGATCTCCTCGGAGGCCGCCTCGCTCGCGGCCCACCAGCGGCTGTCGAACCTGTGCTGGATCTACGACTCCAACCGGGTGACGATCGAGGGCCACACCGACATCGCGTTCACCGAGGATGTGGCGGCCCGCTTCATCGGCTACGGCTGGAACGTCACCACCGTGGCCGACGCCAACGACCTCGACGCCGTGGCCCGCGCGCTGCACACCTTCAAGTCCGAGAACGAGCGCCCGACGCTCATCGTGGTGCACAGCCACATCGGCTACGGGTCACCGGTCGAGGACACCCCGAAGGCGCACGGCGCGCCGTTCGGCGTGGAGGGCGTCAAGTCGACCAAGCGATTCCTCGGGATGCCGGAGGACAAGGACTTCTTCGTTCCCGACGGCGTCTACGAGCACTTCGCCTCAGGAATCGGCGCGCGCGGCCGCGAAGCCCGGACGAGCTGGGAGGCTCGAATCGAGGCCTACCGAACCACCCATCCCGCGCTCGCCGACGAGCTGGAGCGCATCCAGCGGCGTGAGCTGCCGGAGGGCTGGGAGTCGGCGCTTCCGACCTTCCCGCCCGACCCCAAAGGCATCGCCGGCCGTGACTCCAGCGGCCAGGTGCTCAACGCCCTTGCCCAAGCCGTGCCGTGGCTGCTTGGCGGATCGGCGGACCTTGCGCCGTCGACCAAGACCAACCTCATGTTCTCCGGCGCCGGCGACTTCCAGGCCGATGACCGCTCGGGACGCAACCTCCACTTCGGGATCCGCGAACACGCCGCCACCGCGATCACGAACGGGATGGCGCTGACCAAGCTGCGCCCGTACTGGTCGGGGTTCCTGATCTTCTCGGACTACGCACGCGGCGCGATCCGGCTTTCGGCGCTGATGGAGATCCCGGTCGTGCACATCTTCACCCACGACTCGATCGGGGTCGGCGAGGACGGTCCCACCCACCAGCCGGTCGAGCAACTCGCGTCGCTGCGCGCGATGCCGGGGCTGCTGGTGTTCCGTCCGGCCGACGCGAACGAGGTCGTCGAGACCTGGCGGGTCGTCGCCGCGCTCAGGCACGAGCCGGCGGTGCTGGTCCTGTCCCGTCAGGCACTGCCGACCCTCGACCGCTCCGAGACGGGGGCCGCATCCGGGGTGGCCAGGGGAGCCTATGTTCTGGTCGACGCGGTGGACGGCAAGCCCGACGTCATCCTGCTCGCCACCGGGTCGGAAGTACAACTCGCGCTCGCGGCCCGTGACGAGCTCGCCGCCGAGGGCCTCGCGGCTCGCGTGGTCAGCATGCCCTGCTGGGAACTGTTCGACCGCCAGCCCAAGGAGTACCGCGACTCGGTCATCCCGCCCGGGGTCAGGGCCCGGGTCGCCATCGAGCAGGCGGCGACTCTCGGCTGGGACCGTTACGTAGGCGACGGCGGCGCGGTCGTCGGCATGCACACCTTCGGGGCGTCGGCACCGCTCAAGATGCTCCTGACCAAATTCGGCTTCACTCCCGAGAAGGTCACCCAGGTTGCCCGCGAGTGCGTGGCCGCCGGCAGGGAGCAGGCGTGAACGTAGCCCAGGCGCTCCATGAGCAGGGCCAGCGTGTTGGACTAGGAGGCACCACATGGCGACAGACAAGCCCATGCAGCTCGGGATGATCGGGCTCGGCCGGATGGGGGCGAACCTGGTGCGTCGGCTGATGCGAGACGGCCACCATTGCGTCGTGTCCGACGTCAACGTGGACGCCGTCGCCGAACTGGCCGGCGAGGGTGCGACGGGCGCAGAGTCACTCCGGGATCTCGTTGCGAAACTGGACAAGCCACGGGCTGTATGGCTCATGGTTCCGGCTGCGATCGTCGACTCCATCCTCGACCAGCTCGAGCCGTTGCTGGAGCCCGGCGACATCCTCATCGACGGCGGCAATTCCTACTACCGCGACGACATCACGCGCGCCAAGCGCCTTGCCGACAAGTCGCTGCACCACGTCGACTGCGGGACCAGTGGTGGGGTCTGGGGGCTGGAGCGCGGCTACTGCCTGATGATCGGCGGCGAGGACGACGTCGTGGCCCATCTCGACCCGATCTTCAGGACGATCGCTCCCGGCGAGGGCAGCGCCGAGCCCACGCCGAGCCGGACCCGGACCGACGGCACCGCCCCGCTCGGGTACCTGCACTGCGGGCCGAACGGGGCCGGGCACTTCGTGAAGATGGTCCACAACGGGGTCGAGTACGGGATGATGGCCGCGATCGCCGAGGGCCTCGCCATCATCGAGCGCGCGGACGCCGGCAAGAGCCGGCAGGAGGTCGACGCGGAGACGACGCCGCTGCGCGATCCGTGGGCCTACCGGTACGACATCGACGTCGGTGAGGTGGCCGAGGTCTGGCGACGCGGCTCGGTCGTCGGCTCATGGCTGGTCGACCTGATCGCCGACGCCTTCGCCAGGTCGCCCTCCCTCGACGACTTCGCCGGGCGGGTCTCCGACTCCGGGGAAGGCCGCTGGACCGTCCTCGCCGCAGTGGACGAAGGCGTCCCGGTACCGGTCATCACCACCTCGCTCTACGAGCGCTTCGAGTCCAGGCAGGCCGGGGAGTTCACCGACAAGATCCTCTCGGCGATGCGCTCCGAGTTCGGCGGGCACGCCGAAAAGAAGGGCTGACCGCCGTGCATCACGAACTCGAGGCCGTCGCCGACCCCCATGCGGTCGCCGGCATCGCGGCGGCGTTAGTGGCGCGGCCGAACCGAGCCTGCATGCAAGCCCACGGCCGATTCACGTTCGCCGTCAGCCGGGGGGACACACCCTGGGCGATGGGAGGATGAGGTGGCTTCGAACTCGTCGAACGTTCCCGCAGACGTGCTGGTCATTTTCGGGATCAGTGGCGACCTCGCTCGTAAGATGACGTTCCGCTCGCTCTATCGGCTTGAGCGGCGCGAGCTGCTGACCTGCCCGATCGTCGGAGTGGCGCGCGACGGCTGGTCCGACGACGCGCTGCGTGACCATGCCCGCGCGGCGATCAAGGCAGCGGGCGAGCCGCTGGACGAAAGCGTCCTGGCCCGGTTCGCCGCCCGACTCAGCTATGTGCAGGGCGATTACGCCGACCCGGAGACGTTCCATCGCCTCGCCCGGGCGGTCAACGGCAAGCGGCACCCCGTCTTCTATCTGGAGATCCCGCCGTCGCTGTTCGCCCGGGTGGTCGAGGGCCTGGCAGGCGTCGGGCTGACCAAGGGCGCCCGGGTTGTCGTGGAGAAACCATTCGGGCACGACCTCGCGTCGGCGCG
Organism: Streptomyces sp. NPDC001410; assembly: GCF_042895235.1. NCBI lineage: Bacteria > Bacillati > Actinomycetota > Actinomycetes > Kitasatosporales > Streptomycetaceae > Streptomyces > Streptomyces sp. NPDC001410. Next base: position 243,183 of record NZ_JBIAWE010000001.1, on the reverse strand, counting down.
CGCCCTCAATGCCGAGCTGCGTCAGCTCCTCGATGAGGATCAGCTGCTGAGGATCGACCACTTCCTCGGCAAGGAGCCGGCGATGGACATCCAGTTCCTGCGGTTCGCCAACTCCGTGTTCGAGCCGGTGTGGAACCGCGACCACATCTCCTGTGTGCAGATCACCATGGCAGAGGACTTCGGGGTCGAGGACCGCGGCCATTTCTACGACCCGGTCGGCGCGCTCCGCGACGTCGTGCAGAACCATCTGCTGCAGCTGCTCGCCCTGGTGGCGTCCGAGCCGCCATCAGCCGCCGATGCAGACGCGCTCCGGGACCGCCGGGTCGATGTGTTCCGGGCGATCCCCGACGCCGACCCGGCCCACTACGTCCGCGGGCAGTATGAGGGGTACCTGCAGGTCCCCGGCGTGCGGCCGCACTCGCGCACCGAGACCTTCGTCGGGTTGCGGCTGGAGATCGAGAACTGGCGCTGGTCCGGCGTGCCGTTCTTCATCCGCGCCGGCAAGTCGCTCCCCGAGCGAGTGACCGAGATCCGGATCGTGTTCAAGCGCCCGCCGCGGCTTGCGTTCGCGGAGTGGTTCGCGCCCGAGCCCGACCAGTGGATCCTGCGGATCGACCCGAGCCCTGGCGTGAACTTCCGCATCCAGGCCAAGCAGCCGGGCAAGCAGGACACGCAGCTGGTGGACCTTGACCTCCTCTTCGAGGCCGCGCTCGGTGAGGCACCCGAGCCGTACGAACGCCTGCTCAGTGATGCAATGCAAGGCAACGCGAGCCTGTTCACTCGGGAGGACTCGGTGGAGGAGACGTGGCGAATCGTCCAGCCACTGCTGGAGGCGCCCAGCGATCCCGAGCGCTACCGGCAGGGGACCTGGGGACCGGCGGGAGCCGGCAAGCTCGTCTCCGGAAGTGCGCAATGGCACGAACCATGGATGCCGGCGAGGTCTCCCGACTGACACAGCCGCGCCCCGGACCCGGTGAACCGCCGGTTGTGTCTCCGGAGATGGCGCTTCAGCGGCACAGCCGGCATCTCGGGCGCAGGCAACGGCTCCCCGTCGTACCCCTTCACCTCGCCGAAACTGGACCCGCTCATCCAGTCCGTACGGGCCTGCTCGATCTCCTCCTGGGTGCGCGCGACGAAGTTCCACCACATATCGCACTACGTCGCTGTTTCCGCAGGTCAACGGCCTGCGCGACTGCTCCAGGTCCGCAATGGCGGAGGTCGCGGGCCGTCCACGATCCCGGCAAGGCCCTCCTGGACGTCGCCCTGGCGGTCGCACTGGGCGGGGACTGCCTCGCGGACGCCGCGATGCTGCGGTGTGAGCCGGCCGTCTTCGGCCAGGTCACCTCCGACCGCTTGCGACTCCACCGTGTCCGCTGCCTGCGCTGCGCCGTCGATGCCGACGGCGCGTTTTCACCCAATTTTCATAAAACCCATTGACTCGGAACATATACAGCGCAACATGGTTAATAGCCCACAACACCGAAAGAGTCACAAAGTCGACGAGGACGTCTAGTCGGCGGAGCGAACTCGGACAGGATGTGGTTCAGGCCCCCGGCAAGCCGGCGCGATACCGAGGCGGCAGTGACGACTGAAGCCCCAGGACACGTGCAGCACTACCGGGGACTGTTTTGCCCTCGGAGCCTTCGCACCGCAGCCTGACCTCGGTGCGAAGGTTCTGCCACGCCTACGCTCCCCATGGAACCGAAGAGCACCAAGCGTGGCCTGCAGCGCCCACCCAGCGGCCTCCGTATCGCGGCTTGCCTTCCGCTCAGCCGTCGGGAACTGCTCCGGTCGGGTTACGTCCCGCCTTCATCGCCGCCCCGAATCCCCAGTCGACTCGGCCGTGCAACACCCCCGCTCCGCCTCGTGACGGGCAAGAGAGCCAGGTCGGCCGACACGACATCCGTGGTGGTGGCGTGTGCGGACCGGCAGGAGCAGGCTGGGGAAAGAACGGTTCAAGAAAGGGCGGAAGAAGTCCGTGGCGAGCACGAGTTCCGGTTCGGTGTCGCAGTTGTCGGTGCGGTCTTACGAGGCGGGGGACGAACAGGCCGTGCTGGATCTGATCGATGCCGACCGGCTGCCCGGCCAGCCTCCCACGTCCGCGGCCATGCTTGCCGAGGCGCTGGCGGGTCGCTCACCGGTGGACGGCAGCCGGTGGGCCGACCTCGATGGGCTGGTCACCGAGGTGATCCATGACGGTGTCCGGGTGCTGGGCGTCGTCTCCTACGCGGTCCGCCCTTCGGATGGGGCCGGCCATGTCCTGTGGCTGCATTGTCTGGAGGAGTCTGCCCTGGCGCAGGCCCTGGTCGTCCGCGCCCTTGACCGGCTCGGCTCGCGCCCGGTGTACGCGTTCGAGTTCGCTTCGGCACTGGCGCACGAGGTGAGGGGCCTCCCGGTGCGCAACCGTCCGGGCACCCGCCGGGCCTTGGAGAGGAGCGGGTTCACCGCTCGCGACCGGTGGCGATACCTCCACCGGCTCCTTCCCACGGCCCCTGTGGGTGTGCTCAGCTATCCGGTCGCGGAGGTGAGCGAGTGCGCCGATTCGCCCGGCTGGCAGCTGCGCGTGCGCGAGCCGGACGGCACCGCGGTCGCCCAGGCCACCGTCGGCCGCCCGGTGAACGGGGCCGGCGTGCTGTGGTGGATCAGCACCGACCCCGCCCACCGTGGCCGCGGGCTCGGCCACAGCCTGCTCGCCCAGTGCTTGATCGTCCTGGTCGAGGCGGGTGCGCGCGAGGTCATCGCCTGTGTGCCCGCCGACGACGACGCGCCCGGCGCAGCCGAGCGCGACCCCGCCGCGGCGATCTGCTTGTTCGAGTCGGCAGGCTTCAGCGAGATCGACCGACTGGTGTCCTTCATCCGCCGTCCCTGAGCCCCCCCCGTGCCCGGGCCGGTCGGTGCAGGGTCGGCTGCGAAGCCAGGCGGCGCCCGCACAGGGTTCTGCGGAACGTCGCCCTTGGCCATTGATCTGCCTCCCTTCCCCGGCCCTGCCGGGCCCGGCGGCGCGGCCCACAGGGCTGCCCACGAAACGGTCCCGGCACCTGATCGGACCGGCCGACGTGGGCCAGCCGGGCGAACTGCAAGGCCGAATCCCCGCGTCGCCCGGCGGGCCGTCACCGCACGGCATGAAAGAAGGGAACATCAAGATCACGCCGGTGCTGTCGCTGCTGCTGCGGTACTGGACCGACGCGGTCATCATCGGGGTGCCGCCGACGATGAGCGGCGGGGTGGCGTGAGGAACACCAAGCAACGAGCACCGTCACCGCGCTCAAGGCGGGCTCCTGGTGGCCACCGCTCCGCCCTTCGCCGGCGATTTTTCGGAGCCGATGCGTCCTGGCTGTATCAGCGGGCTGGTGCTCCTCGCCCCGTACGACCTCGTCGGCCACTTGGCCATCGATGCCCGGACTCTGCGAAACCCAAGGCAGCTCAGTTGACCTGGCGGGCTCAAAGCCGCCTGATCGTGGCCCGGTCTTTGGTGGTGGCCGGCGGCGTGGAACTCCGCTCTGTCAGCCTGCGCGTCGGCCCGCCGTGCCTGGCTCGACCGGTGTGCTTCTCTGCTGCGGGCAGGGCCTGCGCAAGTCTGCGGCGGTCGTTTGCAGCGAGGTCTCCAGGACGGCCAGTCGCTGTTGTGGGTCCATCAGATTCGCGCCCATGGCTGCCAGATCCTTTGGCCCGGGAACGATCAGCCGAACCCGAGTGCCTGCCTCCCGTACGAGTTGGGCTTCGTGCAGCAGGCGCCGGGTCGCGATTCCGCGCAGGCGGCGCTCGACTCTGGCGGGGATACTGCGCGGGTGGTCCATCCGGCGGGCGGAGGTGGGTGCCAGGACGAACACCTCGTCCAGTTCCTCTCCGGCCATCAGGTCGAGGTTGGTGTCCGACCAGGCGCAACCGTCCACGTACCGTCGCCCGTCGATCGGCACGGGCTCGAACCAGGCGGGCAGGGCACAGGAAGCCGTCACTGCGGAGGCCAGGCCGGTGCGCGGGGCGTCGGGTGCCCCGAACAGCACGCGCGTACCGCTGTCGAGGTCGACCGCGACCACGCGCAGCGCCGGGTTGGCGGACCAGCGGTCGGTCATCCCAAGCTGACGGAACAGGTCGTGCACGCCGCTGAGGCTTCCCCGCCCCGGCGGTGCGCAGGCGGCGAGCAGGGTCGTGAACGGCATCCGGTGCGGGTGCCTGGCCAGGCTCCCCAGCAGTTTGACCGACCCGATGCCCGGCCTGGGGAGGTGCGGCAGCGCGCCGCCGACCCACGTGTCGTAGTCCACGTGGACCTGGTCGAACGGGCCGGACGGCACCGCCTCGCCCCGCTGATGGTCGCGCAGGTCACGCGGACGCGCCCCGAGCGCCAGCATCGAGCCCACGATGGAACCCGCGGAGGTGCCCAGGATCACGTCTGCGGTGCGCGGATCCCATCCGTAGGCGTCCTCCAGCGCGCACAGCGCTCCGATCGTCCACGCGGCGCCGAGGCTTCCGCCGGCACCGAGTACCAGGCCCCGGCGCCGACCGGGAGCCGAACGCGGCGTGTCCGAATGCCTGCGGCCCCCCGTCACCTGCGACGTCATTTCCAGCCGCCTCTCCTCACGTGTCCATCGGCCGACGCTGTCACCAGCTTCCCGGACAACAACGCAGGAGGAGTATCCCAAAATTCCTTCATTTGCCACATTTGCGGCGACCGTCAGGGTGCGCACCACGTCGACCAGCCAGGCACTTTGGGGGAGGTTGCGGGGCGACGGGTTCCGTCCCCGACGGCTCGACTGCCGAGGGGCGGTACCGGACCAGGCCGGATGACGACGGTGGCGGCCTTGCCGCCCATACGACGGGGCGGGCGACGCCAACCGCCCCGTCACCTTGCCTTGCTGCGGTTCAGGCCTGGGTGATCTCGATGTGCCGCGGCTTGGCCTCCTGGGCCTTGGGGACGGTGACGGTCAGCACCCCGTCGGCCAACGTCGCCGTGATCTCTTCGGCCTTGGCGTCGGAAGGCAGCAGTGCCCGGTATTCGAACCGCCCGGCGCGCCGGGTGCTGCGACGCAGCACGCCTTCACGTTCGCGTTCCTTGTACTCGCCGGTGATGCACAGTTCGTGCTCGCTGATCTCGACGTCGATGTCCTCGCGCTTGATGCCGGGCAGTTCGGCCTCGACCACGTAGGCGTCGTCCGTTTCCTGCAGGTCGGCCAGGGGCGCCCAGGTGCCGACCGCAGGGGTGACGCCGGCGGCCTCCAGGAACCGGTTCATCCGCTCGAAGAGTTCGTTGAATTCGGCGGCGATCGGTTCGCTCCAGCTCAGGGCTGGAAACGGCCGCTCCAGGAGCTGGCCGGGCCGGTGGCGTACGGGCAGGTTCATCGCGGTTCACCTCCGCGAACGACGGCATTCGGGTCATTTCCATGCTCCGCGCCTTCGCCTCGCCTGGCGAATCGGGGACCGGATCGCAGCAAGCGCGGCCCTCTGCCACGGATCCCAGCCTCCCTCGACCGCAACCGGAGCAGACGTCCCAGCAGGCTCCGGCTCCCGTACACCGGCCTGCGCCACCAGTTCGGCCACGGTCTCCCGCGTGATCACCAATCGCGACAGCTTCTCGCGCTCGGCCTCCAACCGCACCGTCAACTCCGAGAATTCCGCCTTGAGTTCCTCAATGCGGCGCGAACCGCTGCCTCCCGCGACTCCAACTCCTCGCGCAATGAGCCCATCGACGCCCCCTTTGCCGCCACGGCAGAAGGATCCCTACCCGCCCCACCCGCGATCAGCGTTCCTCCAGCTCAGCCCTTCCCTTCAGAAGAACCGGCACGCTTTTGAGTATGCGCCCGGCCGACGGTGTACTGCGCGGGGCGTTGGGCCCATGGAGTGACTCGAACTCCGGGAAGCCGGCGGATCTGCTCTTGTGCCCTCGAGATCCGCTGACTGAGGTGGCGGCCCGCTGCTGCCACGGGGATGGTGGAAAGGGAGAACCAGGCGCGGACCAGGCAGGTGTGTAATGAGCAACGAAGCGACGTCCGCTCCGCGGATCGTGGTGGGTGTCGACGGCTCCGAACCGTCGAAGGAAGCCCTGCGGTGGGCGGTCGCCCAGGCGAAGCTGATGGGTGGTGTGGTCGACGCGATCATTGCCTGGGACTTCCCGACGGCCTGGCACGGCTTGGCGCCGCCCACAGACAAGGATCCGGCTGACTACCAGAAGCAAGTACGCAAGATCCTGGACCGGGCGATCGACGAGGCCCTCGGCCCGGGCCCGGGACGGCCGGTCGACCTCCGCCCCATCTCGGCCCACGGACACCCGGCCGCCGTCCTGCTCGATGCCGCCGCAGGAGCGCAGTTGCTGGTAGTAGGCAACCGAGGGCACGGCGGATTCCGTGAGGCACTACTGGGCTCGGTCGGCCAGCACTGCGTGCAGCACGCCCCGTGCCCAGTAGTCGTGATCCGCGGCTCCGGCCACGGAGCCTGAACAGTGGGCGTATGTCCCCCACTGGCCGGCCGGCGGGAGATGTCTGTCCCGGCGTGCGGCGTGAGGCTCGACCGCATGCGGCCGCTACCGCGCGACTTTGCGAAGTCCACTGCCACCAGGGGGCGGTGGGGGCGCAGGTTCAGTGACAAGGCAGGCTGGCCGCTGACGGGCGTGGCCCGGCGGGCCCGCTTTTCCTGCGTCCGCCCAGGGCACCAGGGGTCACCTGCGCGGGGTGCGCAGGGCGTGGATGGCCACGTCGTCGTGGCCATCGCATGCCGGGGCGAACGGCGAACCGGTGGTGTGGCTCCGCCCGGAGTGCCCGCATGATCGCGCGCGTGTTGGGCGCGGTGGCGGACGGCAGACGAGAGGGAAGAGGAGACAGTACGGGACGGGACGACTGGAAGACGGCGGCGGGCTCGCGCGTGTGGATCGGGGCGGATCGGCGCGGAGGGTTCGTCTGGTGGGACGGGTGCCGACGGCGGATCCGGATCATCGGTGCGGGTCCTGCTCGGTTCGCCGCTCGGCAGCGCGCAAACACCTGCCGGACCTAGCGGAAATGGCCCCTCGGCGGGCTGGGGTTTCCTCTGTTACGGGTCTGCCCCTGCTTGTGAGACGTGGGTCGTTCGGCGCACTCTCAGGGCATGGGCGGCCAGACTTCAGGGCCTCCGCCGTGCCACTCGATCAGGGGCGAGTCGATCACATCGACTTCGTCCACGTCCTGGACATGCCGACCGCCTCTCTCGGTCGGCGGGGACACGGTCACGCGACGTTCGGCCATACCCCCAGCGCCTCACCCGGTGTGGGTGCACGCGCATGCGGGAGAGGGCTGTCAGTGACGCCCCTGCTCTCCGACGTGCGGTTCGGGATTCCGGGCCAGGCGGGCGCCCGGACGGTTGCCTGGTATTCGCAACTGCAGTTCATGTCCCGGGGCCGTTGACATCCCCATCTTCGAGGCATAGGACAAAAGGCGTAAAGCATATGAATCTATGCATTCCTGGATCTTGGGTGGTCCCGGGCGGCCACGCCAGAACTCCTTGACTTGTGTGCCGCGAGACGGAGGTGAACACATGAGCGACACCGAACAAGAACCTCAGGAACCCGAGGAGACCTCGACCGAAGGCGAGCAGCCGGCGGCCGAAGCGGAGGAGGTCACGGAAGGCGCGGAGGCGGAAGCCCCCGCGACCGGTGAGACGGCAGAATCCGAGGAGACCTCGACCGAAGGCGAACAGCCCACAGCCGAAACGGAGAAGGAGGAAGTAGAGGCGCCGAAGGCTGAGAGTGAGGAGTCGGCTGAGGGTGAGTAAGGGTGATCGTATCCTGGCAAGATGATCACGTCAGGTGATCGACGGATAGTGCCCTTTCCAGGAGGCCGGAGGAGAACGCGCCGACCCCGGCATTCTCCTCCGGTCGACGCTTCTTCTTCCCCGCGCCGTTTGGTCATGTCCCGGGGGAGTTGTGCAGACCACCGGGCGACGTCACTCCAGGTGCCTCATGCCCTGCACGCCCCCGACTACCCGACTGGCCAAGCGGATCGAGCAATCTGCGGGCTGCGGGCAAGAGCTGTGCTGATCCGCTGGGGCTGACCTGGACGGTTACTCCGTCGTTGCCCCGCTTGGCAATGATGTTGACGCTGAACTCATCCTGGTACTTGGAAATCGTCGTCCATCCCTCTCGGGCCAGAGTGTCCACGTAGAACGCCCCCACCTTGCTGACGGGTCGCCGGAGTGCAGCAGAGTGGACCCGTCGACGTGGCTGGTCACCGTTGCGCCCGGGTAGGTGGGCATCGACTCTGAGGGCGAGCGTCTTGGACGGTGTCCCCGACGGTGATGAGGACTGGCTGGGGGGTGTCGGCGCGGGGGCCGGGTTGTTGGAACGCGCCGAGTGTGATGAGAACCGCAGTGACACCCGCGGAACTTTCAGGCGGTGCCGGGCTCAGCCGCCTGTGCCCGTCGTGCGCGTCCGACGCTCCGCCAGCTGTCGAAGGATCACCCAGCGTGTCACGGCGTATCCGAGCAGGCCGGTGTACACGGCCATGAACAGCACGAATCCCGCCAGGGAAAGACCGGACAGCCCCAGGGCACCGAGCAGCCGCAGCGTGACGGTGGCGACGACCGCCACTCCCAGCCCGAGCAGCAGGCCAAGAGCCCACCATCGTGCGGGTAGCCGCGCCAGCACACGTCCTGCTCTGGGCGGTTCGTCCGTCGCCCTGACGCGTCCGGCGTCGAGATCGTGGCGCACCCCTGCGGAGACGAACAGCGAGACCAGCAGCGACAGCAGGATCGAGGTCACGAAGACGTCAACGACGATGCCGCTGTTCCCGGCGAGCAGCACGGAGCGCGTCCGGCGATGGCCGAGCCAGGTGATCGGTGAGTTGATCACCACGGTGATGATCGCGCAGATCGTCCCTTGCCTGCGCATGTACGAGGTCACCGACATACGAGTTCTCCGTGCACGCCGGGGCGCGGTCCCGGCTACGGCTTGACCACGATCCGGACTGGGTTGCCTTCCTTCGTCTGTAGCCGCTCGACACCCCGGGTGACCTCTTCCAGGGGCAGTACGTCGGAGACCGAGCGGGACAGGTCGAGGCGGCCGGAGGCCAGCAGGCGCATGAGCTGGGTGAGGTGGCGGCGGGTGTAGCCGTCGTGGCCGAGGACGGAGTGGTTGTAGTAGCCGAAGAGGATCGTGTTCTCGGTGAGACGGATCGGCTCCGGCGACATTCCGATCATGACAGCCCGTCCATACCGGCCGAGACAGGAGACCGCCTGGTCGAGCGTGCTGTTGACGCCGGAGAGTTCGGCCGTCAGGTCCAGCCCCTCGCCGTCGGTGAGCCGCCGTACCTCCTCGGGCACGTCAGCCGTGCCCGGGTCCAGGGCATGGTCGGCTCCGGCCTCCAGGGCCCGTCGGCGGGCGGCGTCGAGAGTGTCGACGGCGATGATCAGGCTCGCCCCTGCCAGGCGGGCGATCTGAACGGCGTGCACGCCGAGGCCACCGACCCCCCACACGCCGACGGTCTCGCCAGGGCGCAGCCCACCTCGCTCGACGAGTCCTGAGAACGGTGTGGCCACCGCGTCGGCGCAGATCGCCGCCTGCTCGATGGGCACCCCGTCGGGCACCTCCACCAACGTCTGGAACGGGGTGATGACGTACTCCGCCCAGGCGCCGTCCCAGTTCTGCCCCATCGTCTGGGGGGCAAGGCAGGCCAGGGCGTCCCCGCAGTGGCGGCAGGAGCCGCAAGCTCTCCCCGGCGCGATGACCACCCGCTGGCCCGGCTGCCAATACGGCACGTCGGCCCCCACCTGGGCGATGGTGCCCGCCGGCTCGTGGCCTGGGGTGACCTCCTCCAGCGGGCAGTCGATGGTGCCATCGATCATGTGTACGTCCGACAGGCATATCCCGCAGGCTTCAACACGGACCAGCACTTCCGCCGGCCCCGGCTGCGGCACCGGCACCTCCTCCACCCGCAATCGGCGACCGGCACGGGAAAAACGCGCCGCACGCATGGTCGCCGTCGTCATCGGTTCACCTCCACAATGCCGGCAGTCAGGGTACGGCTGATACTCGGTCGCCTATCGGAGTAAATGCCAGATCATTACCCTTTTGTGAGAGTTGAAACCATCCGGCCTCCCAGCGGGCACCGACCGGCGCCCGCCCACACCACACCGCGGTCCGGGCCATCGGTTCCCACTTGTGCGGTGTGGCTTGGTGGCTGGGTCTCCATTGGAGCGAAGGCGTGCACTGCCCGGTATGGCGGGGTGAAACATGCCCGGTATTGCGCGCGCTCGCCAGGTGGCTGGCGGGATGCGCAGGCGAGGCCAGGGCCTGGACGGGGCACGGCGACTGTGGATGTGCGCTGGAGGACTGCATGGCCGGTGGACGGGGTGGTCCGCCGCGTCAGGCCGTGGTTCCGCTGACGTGGTCGAGCAGCTTGGGAAGGAGATCCACATCCAGCTGTCCCTCAACGGTCACCACGCCGTTCTCCACCTCCACCCGGAAGGTGGCCGGGTCAAGGAGGAGGTCCCCCCTGAGGATCCGGCCCTCGATCTCTTCCTTGATCTCGGCATCGTCGCGTACCAGGGATCGCAGCAAGTCGATCCGGCTCACGACGCCCACCAGCCGGCCCAGATGGTCGGCAGCCGCTTGAGGCGGGAGCGTGCGGCACTCCAGGCGGCATCGGTGACCAGGTCCCCGGGATGCACGGTGATGGCCGGGTACGTCATGAGCGTGGCGGCCGTCTCGCCGCGGCTCTTTTCGTAGAGGCGGTGCTCGCGCAGCCTGGCCAGCGGGCCGGGGCGGTGCGGGGTGGACATGACGGCGGCCTTGGCCAGCAGGTCGGATTCGGAGACCACTCCGATCACATGGTCCTCGGCATCGACGACGGGTACGGCGCTCACGTGCTCGTGGCACAGCGTGTGGGCGACGTCCAGGAACGGTGTGTCCCCGCGGACGGAGACGGCGGGGACAGTCATGACCTGGCGCACGCGCGGTGCGGGCGGCCGTCGGGGCGTCGCAGCCTCGCGCTCGTGAATCGGCCTTGTCCCCTCGTCGGGGACGGGTTCTGGTGCGGCGGCCTGTGAGGCCGCGGCCGCGGCGACGGCTGCGAGATATCGCCGTAGCATCTCCTCCCGGCGTTCTTCTTCCGGTGTCCAGACGCGCCGCGGAACGGTCAGACGGGCCTCCTTGCCAACGGTCTGGCGATCGAAGTCGCTCACGGCAACCTCCTGATGAGAGTGGCCCGTCACCTACCCGGTCAATGTCGCACCGATCCGATCAGCCTGCCGCTGGATGAAAGAGGCAGTGCGTAGGGCTGCCGACTCGGTGCCACGCAGTCTTTTCCCATGGGGAGATCTGGCCGCCCGTCGGGCCTCGACGCCCGGGTGCCCGGCCTCAAGTGCGTTCACCGCCGCCCGCGACCTGCTCCCCTTCGCGGGTCCGCGGGAAAGCCGTGGGACGGCGGGCGGCCGGAGAACAAGGCTGTGAGGGGGCCGCAGGTATAGAGCGCGACCACCATCCACCGGCTCCCAGCCCCCGTCGGCAGGAGGCGAAGCGGCCGCTGCACCCACATCACCATCACGACGAGCGTCACCAGTACTGCCGTCAGGAGCGCGATCCAGGCGGCGCGCAGGGGGCCCACCACTGCGCCGCCCCGATCGTCGGCTGAGGCAACACCACACCCCCGCCCGGGCCCCTGCCCGATCCGCGGGCCCGGGCGAACCGCGAGGAAACCCTGGCCGCCGGGCAAGGGGCCCAACAGACAGTCCAGCAGCCGGTGCCCAACAGGCGACAGAGGCCGCTCTCCGCCCCCTGCCCGCACCGCCCGGCGCGAGCAGGGGGCGGAGACGGACATCGTCGGTGCTCACTGCGGTGTGCGGGGCGGCGTCGCTCAGCGCCTGGCTGCGGTCACCCGGCACCGTGGTCCCGGTCCTTCGGGCTCTCTCCTGACGTATGCAGCCCGAAGATCACGGAGCGGATGATCTTGATGGTGGTGTCGAGATCGTCCAGGGTCCGGGCCAGCCGCTCCGCGGCCTCAGGGTGCTCCACGAACGGCTGGACGCCGTGCAGGCCCAGACCCGATGCGAACAGCCGCTGGGTGACGATGTCGTGCAGGTCGTGGAGGATCCGCTCCCGTTCGCGCAGCAGGGCGACCTGTTCCGCTTCCTGCCGCCGGTCTGCCAGCTCCATCGCCACGGCCGCGTGTCCCGCGAAGTCGGCCAGCGGTCGGGTCTCGGCCGCGCCGAAGGCCGGGCGCCCCCGGTGGCGCGCCAGGAACAGCACACCGTGGACTGTCCTGCCCGTACTCATCGGGACGGCCACCGCGGGCCCGAACCCCGCCCATTGTCCGGCGTCCTCGGCAGCAGTCCGCGGATCGTGCACGATGTCGCTGGTCACCACGACTTCGCAGCCGCTGACCGCCGCCGCGAGAAATCCGTCCCGCGCCGAGAGCCGAAGGCCGGTGTTGTGCACTGCCGCCCCTTCGCCGTCCGCCAGGGCGGTGCGCAGGCCGTCCGTTTCCTCGGCGGGGACGAGGACGATGCCCAGGTCGGCGGAGACGTTCCGCCGGGCGTGCTCGATGACGAGCCGCAGCACCTCCTTCTGCGGCTGGTCCGACAGCAGACTGCTCGTGACCTCCCCGGCGGCGGTCGGCCAGGCCTGCCGACGTTGCCCCTCGGCGAGCAGGCGGGCGTTGTCTATGGCCACCCCGGCCGCAACTGCGAGCGTGCTGACGACCGACTCGTCCTCCGCGTCGAACTCCTTCGCCGACCGCTTGTTCGCGAGGTACAGGTTGCCGACGACCTCGTCCCGCACCCGCACGGGAACTCCCAGGAACGAGTGCATGGGTGGATGGTGCTCGGGGAAACCGTGGAAATCCGGGTGATCGTAGATCTCCGCGATCCGCACCGGCGCCGGGTGCCGGATCAGCAGGCTGAGGACTCCGTGGCCCTGCGGCAGCGCGCCGATGTGCTCCCGGACCTCGTCAGGGATTCCGACTGGTACGAACTCCACCAGCTCATGGTCCTCGCCGATCGCTCCGAGCGCCCCGTACTCGGCGTCCACCATCACGACAGCCGCCTCGACGACCTGCCGTAGCACCTGAGGCAACTCCAGCCCTCGGCCGACGGCCGGGACCGCCTCCAGCAGAGTACGCACCCGGTCCCGGGTCTCACGGATCGCGTTGACGCGCGGCTGCACCTCGTCCAGCACCTGGTCCAGATGCAGTCTCAGCGGCTCGTCCCCGTGCATGCTGCCCGCGCTCACCACGCCCTCCGTCTTGCGTCTGCCCGACGGTCCAGCCTCGGCTTCCACGGTAGAACGGGGCAGCTCACCGGGCCAGAGGCGCAGTCAGCCGCCAAGGCCGGCGGGCTGGTTCCTGGTTCCGCCGGCTGCAGCCCCCGTGGCGTCGCTGATCGCCGACTACTCACAGACCCGGACAGTGACGGTGGGTGAGGTGATGGTGCCGCTGTCGCGGACCACCGTTGCTGGTCCGGACGACTCACTGGCGGATCTGCTGCCCCGCATGGAGCCCGGCGCCGAGCACCGCGTCCTGGTGATGGACCAGAGCGGACTCGTCGGGATCCTGTCGTTGTCGGACGTCAGCCGTACGGTGACCTGGCTGATGGGTGCCGCCCCGAGGAGGTGAGAAGTCGATCGCGGAGCCCCCGGTCAACGGCCCATCCACCGCGCACGTCGGCGTCGTTGGGGTGCTCGGCCAGGTTCAGGAGGCCGGGTACGAGATGCTCTGGCGCTGTTGCACAGCCGGCGTGCGGTGTGGGCCTGGCTGTGCCGGGACCGACCTCGGCGTGCGCGACCAGACCCGCGATCGCCGAGGCACCCGAGGCACGCCAGCAAGAACTCGTACCTGTTTCGAGCGCACGGCGGAGTTGGCGAGGTGACCTACTCCAGGGCGACGCAGGGTAACCAAGTCCGGGAAGCGTCATAGCGGCTCACCTCCACCTCGGTCACGCATCCCGATCACTTCCAGGTCGGATCGCCCAGGCGCGCCCGGCGCCCCGAACACCACGGCGCTGCACTCTTCGGCGGCGGCCCCGATCCCAAGGTTCTGAGCGAGAACGGTCTCAAGGCGGGTCAGCGCGTGCCGCAGATGGTCGCGGCTGTTCGCGTAGCCCGCGGCGAGCGGTCCATGCTCGTCATCTCCGGGTTCGTCGGGCTGCCCGGTGTGGTCGCTCGCCATGCCACTACAGCGGTACGACCTGGTCGGCCTGTGGCCCCTTCGGCCCTTGGACGATGGTGAACTCGACCCGCTGGCCCTCCTCCAGGCTCTTGTAACCGGGCATGTGGGTGGCGCTGTAGTGAACGAAGAGGTTGTCGCCGCCCCCGTCGGGGGTGATGAACCCGAAGCCCTTGTCCACGCTGAACCACTGCGCTGTTCCTTGCGCCATCGCCATGTCCCTTGCAGGAGAGGTACCGAAGATCGGGACGCACTGTCCGTCGGCACGGTACAGGGCTGCGGCCACCGACCAGGTGCCGCCACGACGCGGACAGTTGCATGGCGCCTGGTGGGTGGCGGCCCTCTCGCCGACAGAACGCGGGACCCGACCGACACCGGGTCCGCTGCCAGTAGCGTCCGCCTGCTCAAAGTCGGCCCTTCGGCCTCACGAGGTTCGCCCGATGAGCGGCACGGGCGGCCTCGTCGCGGCCCGGCACTGCGCCGCCTGCCTGCTCCGGCCGTGTGGCCCTTGTCGACCGGAGCGACACCTTCGGGTTCGCGCCGAACCTGGACTCCGGTCTCGACAGGTACTGGCAGGAGCTTCTTTATGACACCGAGGTTGAGGACTGCCGCTGGATGCCGTGCACTTCGACTGCGGGTTCGCTCCACGGCCGTGCTGATCGCGGATTCGCCGCGACCCGCCGTGGCTCTGGAACCGAGTCGCCGTTGCTGCGGGCACCCGCGGCCGACGACCGTCCCAGGCGGCGCACGGCGGTTGCCTCGTTTCGCGTCCGCGCAGGCCGCGGATCCTCCCCTGCGGATTCGATCCGCGATCGGCATGCTCTGCGACCTGTGAGTTGGCGGTGCACCGTCCGGCGCGCAAAATCGGTGGCCGGGAGGTCTACTGGAAGCAGCGGAAGCGGGTTTGGGGTGACACCGAAAGCGGTGGCCGGGAGGGAGCGGCTCGGGGTGGCTCGGCCGGCCACCGTGATGAGGAGCGACCGTGGAACTGACCTTTCTCGATCCCGTGTACGCACGACCGGGCCCTTACGCCTGCGCCTACCTCGACACCTCCCGTGACGTCCGCAACCCGGAGGCGGCGATCAGGCTGCGGCGTCGGCATCTGCGTGAGGATCTGGCGCAGCAGGGGGCCGACAATGCCACCGTGGCTGTTGTCTCCGATGTGGCGGGCACGGACCGGGAGGTTTCCGGGCGACACGGGCAGGCCATCTTTGCGAGCCACGGCCACGTGGCCCTGGTGGAAGAACTGCCCGACCCGCCGGCGCACGACGCGGCCCGGTTCAGCGCCTTGCCCGACGTGATGCCGCTCGCGGTCCAGCACGCGCCGGACATCCCGTATGCCGCCGCCACCATGCACCGTGTGGCGCGCCCGGAGACCGGCGCGCCGGAAGAACTGGAGGTGGACATCCAGACGGGGAGGTGGCCGAGCAGCACCGTCGCACCTGGAACGCGTCACCACCGGAGTGGTCCTGCGGCCCGGTGGCCGCACGGCGCCGCCGAGGTCGCCGGTGAGCTGGCGGAGTTGGTCCACCGCACCCATGCCGAGGTGATCGTGCTGAGCGGGGACGCATGGGCGCTCAATGTCCTGGTGAACCGCATACCCGGCCCCTTGCGTGAGCGCGTGGTCACAGTCGCGGGTGACGGGCACACGGCCGGTGAGGGCCGGGCGCTGCTGGAGCAGGAGCTGAGCGAGGTCTTCCGGGGCCGGATGAGCGAGCGGGACCAGGCTCGGGTGGAAACGTTCCGGGCGCGGCGAACCCAGCACGCCGACGCGGTCGAGGGAATGCCTGCGGTCGTGGCCGCGTTGCAGCGCGCTCAGGCAGGCGCACTGCTGCTCAACACGCCCGTCGACCCGCCCGTGCGGCTGTGGGTGGGCTCCGAGCCGACGCAGATCGCTCTGTCAGCCGCCGACCTGGAGTCCTTCGGCGTCCTCGGTTTCCAGGAGGTACCACCCGGCGCGGCCTTGATCCGCGCACTGGTCCGCACCGGCGCGGAGCTGGTGGTCGTGCCGCGGGAGGAGTTGCCCCTGGAGGACGGGGTGGGGGTGCTGCTGCGGTACACCGAACCGGGGGTGCCGCTGTGACGCCCCGTCGCCCGGCCGGGGCCGAGACGGTGGGGTCTGTTCGGTGCCGGGAAGAGCTGATCGGGTATGTCTGAGGGACCGGTGGTGGTGGGGACGGACGGCTCGGCCGGAGCGGCCCGCGCCGTGCTGTGGGCCGCGCAGGAGGCCGCTCTGCGGCACCAGCCCCTGCACATCGTGTGCGCCGTCGACCTCGACCTGGCGCAGCGCCTGTCCGCCGAAACCACCCGGCGGGTCCGCGAGGCCGCCCAGTCGCTGGCGGCCGAAGCGGCGGCCGCGGCCTCCGACAGGGCGCCTGACCTGACGGTCACCACGGAGGTCGGCCGGGAACCCGTGGCGGACAGCCTGATATGGGCCGCATCGGCAGTGCCGCACGCCGGGGATGCCACGGTGACGATCGTCGTGGGTTCACGGGGGACGGGTGGTTTCTCCGCGCTGCTGCTGGGGTCGGTCGGGCTGACGGTGGCCGAACAGGCGACGTGTCCCGTGGCCGTCGTGCGTGGTACGGAGCGGCCGTCGAGCGGGGTGATCGTGGTGGGCGTACGGGATGAGGGGGACCTCGAAGCTGTGCGCTTCGCCGGGGAGACGGCCAGGCGGCGGAAGGCGACCTTGCGCCTGCTGAGTGCGTGGACCTACATCCAGTACGTCGGAAGCATGGTGCCCATGGCCGACGCGGTGCGGGGTGCCGTGGAGGCGAAGGCCGCGGCGAGCACGCGCGTGCTCGGCTCCGTCAAGGCGGAGTTCCCGGACCTCAAGGTGACCGAAGAGGTCGTGAGGGTCCCGTCGCCGGCCGGTGCACTGGTCGCGGCGTCCCTGGACGCGGATCTCGTCGTGGTCGGCGCACGCAGGCCCGCGCACCACGTAGGCCGTTCCCTGGGCCGGGTCACGCACGCCGTTCTGCAGCACGCGCACTGCCCGGTGGCTGTCGTCCCGCGGGGGTGACTTGTGTTGAACCGGTGCTCCGGCCCTGGCACCCTCGGCATTGCCTCGGCGCGCAGCCCGAGCAGGTAGGCGTCCCGCTTCAACGGGTTGGAACGGTGGTGGCAGGTCCCCGGTGACGGGGCATGCGATGCCTGTCGGGACGCCCGCGCAGCGCAGCCTCAGTCCGCCCAGTCTTTGCGCAGCAACCGGCGCAGCCGCAGCAGTGGCCATGTGTTGATCACATCGTCCGGGGTGAGCCAGCCGCGTTGTGCCGTGCCGATTCCGTAGCGGAGGTACGCGAGCTGGGGGACCGAGTGGGCTTCGGTGTCGATGGCGAACTTCGCACCGTGACTCCTGGCCCGGAGGATGTCCTCGTCGCCCAGGTCGAGGCGGTCGGGCTGGGCGTTGATCTCCAGGGCCGTGCCGGTGCGGGCACAGGCGGCGAACACCTCGTCGAGGTCGGCGTCGATGCCGGGCCGTTTGCCGATCAGGCGGGTGGTGGGGTGGCCGATGACGTTGATGTGGGGGGTTCTCGCAGGCGCGTACGATCCGCCGGGTCATCGTTTCGGTCGAGGTTGAAGTGGGAGTGGACGGAGGCCACGCAGATGTCGAAGCCCCGGAGGAACTCGTCGGGCCAGTCCACCTCCCCTTCGGCGCCTATGTTGAGTTCGGTGCCGTGCAGCAGTCGCATCCTGTGGTGCTTGCCGTCCAGTGACCGCACCTGCTCGCGCTGGGCCAGGATCTTCTCGTCGGTCATGCGCTGCATGTACAGGTTCGGTGCGTGGTCGGTGACCGCGTAGTACGCCTAGCCCCGCTCGGCGGCGGCTGCCACCATTTCCTCCAGTGAGGCGAGGCCGTCGGTGAGGTCGGTGTGGGTGTGCAGGTCGCCTTTGATGTCGTCCTCCGTCACGACCTCGGGCAGTTCGCCGCGCAGGCCGGCTTCGATCTCTCCTCGGTCCTCGCGCAGTGTGGGCGGGATCCATGGCAGGCCGAGCCTGGCGTACACCTCCTCCTCGGACCGGGAGGCGACCCGCTTCCCGCCCTCGGTTTCGAACAGGCCGTACTCGGAGAACTTCAGCCCCAGGCGGACGGCGATCGTGCGGGTACGGATGTTGTGCGCCTTCGAGCCGGTGAAGTACTGCAGACCGGCACCCCACGCGTCCGGTCGCACCACGCGCAGGTCGACCTGGACGCCCTTGACGGTACGGATCGAAGTCTTCTTCTCGCCGTGAGCGATGACCTCGGCGGTGGAGGGCAGCTCGGTGAGTGCGTCCATGAAGGGGGCCGACCGGCCGGCGGAGACGAGGATGTCGATGTCGCCGATGGTTTCCTTCATACGGCGCAGCGATTCGGCGTACGCGCAGTCTTCACAGTCCGTGATGCGGGAGAGTTCCGTGACGATGTCCTCGGCGGCCTCCATGGCGGCGCCCAGCGGGATCCGCCCTCCCGCCTGCTGCATGAGGGCGATGCCGTGCAGGATGTTCTCCTCGGTCTTCTCCCCGAAGCCCTTCAGATCGCGCACCTTCTCCGCCTTGATGGCGTCGGCCAGCTCGCCCACCGAGGAGATGTGCAGATCCTCGTAAAGCTCCATTGCCTTCTTGGGGCCGAGGGTGGGGATGGTGATGAGCTGGCGCACCCCTGCGGGAATCCTGGCCCGCCTCTCCTCGACCACCGTGACCTTGCCGGTGCGGAAGTACTCGATGACCTTCTCGGCGATCGACTTGCCCACGCCCGGGATTTCTTTCAGACCCGCGACGTCGAGGTGCGAAACATCGGCGGGGTAGCCGCCGACCGCGCGGGCGGCCTTTTCGTAGGCGCGCGCTTTGAACGCGTCGCCTCCGGTGATGGCGATGAGATCCGCATACTCCTGAAGGAGTGCCTCGACCTCCTCGTCGGGCCGGACCACGTCTCACAGTCTAGGAACCGACCTGTCCGACACGCCAGTTGAGGGCACGTGCCCGGTGGCACCACGACCGGAGGGAGGCGGTCGGACCTCGACGTGCTCTCCAGGCCCCTCCAGCGCGCGAAGCCATAGGCCCGAGGTTGTACTGGAGGAAAGCAGAATCCGCACAGCGAGAGATCCGAAGCGTGCGCGTGATCGATGACAAAGTGGTGCGCACACCGCGTATCACCCCCTGAGTGGCCGGGGCGCGGCCCGTGACCCGGCGGTCTTCCCTTGCGGGCGGGTTTTCCCGGGAGGTCTGATCCAGCGCCGCGCAAGTCGTGGCTGTGCCTGCGACACGCGCCCCGAGCGGCATTCGTCCCCGCCGGCCATCACGCGCACGCCTACCATGACGTGCCCATTCCGAGGCCGCCGAAGCACGCCCTCCCACAGCATCCGTGCCATGCCGGTGCGAGTCGCAGACCGGGCAGCAGCCGCTCATGATGGAGAGCGAGAGAGTCACAGGGCTTTTCGAGTTCACATCCGCGGAGGTGAGCCTCATGACTCTGCCCGCACGACACCGGCACGGCAGCATGCTGGAGCGGGCCTACCCGCCGATAGCCGCCGAGTTCGACGAATTCTTCGAGCGGATGCACCGGTTCCTGGAGTCCGCCGCACCGTCCTGGACGGAGCCCATGGCCTGGGCGCCGTTGGCCGACCTGAGCGAGACCGACGAGGCATACCAGATCGAGTGCGAACTGCCCGGCATCAAGCGCGAGGACATCAACGTCGAGGTCAGCGGACGGGAACTGCACATCACCGGGGAGCTGAAGGAACGCGAACGGGAAGGCGTCCTGCGCCGCGCCACGCGCCGCACCGGGCGATTCGAGTACCGGGCACTGCTGCCCACCGAGGTGAAGGCCGAGGACGTGCACGCCACCCTTGCCGACGGCATCCTCACCGTCGCTGTCCCCAAGGCTCAGGCGGCCAAGCCCCATCACATCGAGATCGAGGGCTGAACCACCGCTCCCGCAGGGGCGCGACCGGCGGGTGCGGACGGCTGACCCCTCGATCCGCACCCGTGCGACCGCGTGGGGTGACCAGCCGAATGGGGTGCCCCACGCCCCCTGCACCATGCGACAGGAACGTGTCAACCATGATCCGCCGTGCCGGGACGTGTGTCCGGCCGACCGGCCGGATCTCTGGACGATCATGACCAGCGGGCCCGGACACTCGCTGCGCGGCCATCGGAGTGTTCCGCACACCGGTGATCTGCGGGTCGAGGCGTGGGCGCCGACACGCGAGGAGTGCATCGTGGAGGCGGTGCGGGGCGTGGTCGGCAGCTTCGCCGAACTGCCCGCAGATGCCTCCTGCGTTGCGCGGGAGTGCGTGGTGTCGGCCGAGGACGACGGCCGGCTCCTGGTCGCCGTACTCAAGGAAGTCATCTACCGCATGGACGCTGCGGACGAACTCCCGGTGGACGTCTCGGTGGCGCCGGAGCCGGGCGGGGTACGGGTGCGATTCAGGATGGCCGACAGCTCGACGGCCACGCAGACCGGGGCCGTGCCCAAGGCCGTCGCACTGCACGGGCTGCGGCTGGCCCGGGAGTCGCAGGGGTGGGCCTGCCGAGTGACGCTGGATGTGTGATGCCGTCCCGGCGTCCCGCGCCGGAACGGCTCGCCGAGGAGGCCGAACCGATATGGACATCCGGCTGGTGGCGGAGGGACCCTGGCGGTTCCGCATCGAGCAGACCGCCGCCATGCGCGTGCCGGGTGAGCTTGGCAGCGGCGGCCGGGGTCGGTGCTGCAGCGAGCACGGCGCGGGCGCGGGCGGAGTCCAGGCCGAGCTTGCCGCCGCCGTGGAAGGCCATGAGGGCGGCCGGGTAGTACTCACGCAGGTGGGAGCGGAGTCGGCTGACCAGTTGGCCCTTGCCCCAGACCGCGTCCTGATGGGCGCGGGCGAGCACGGTGACGGCCTGGCCGAGCTCGCTGTCGTCGGGCAGCGGGCGGTGCGTCTTGATGTCGGTGCGCAGGACGTTGACCAGGACACGTGCGTCGGCTGCGTCCGACTTCGCGCGGGAGACGCTGCTGCGGTCGCGGTAGCGGGCGGCCGCGAGCGGGTTGGTTGATTGCGTAGACCTTCCGGCCGGTGGCGCGTAGGCAGGCAACCAACAGTCCGCGCGGCGTCTCGAAGGCCACCGGGATCGGGTTCCCCAGTCGATACCGCAGAACACTCGGCTCAAGGTTCGAAGGACGACTACCAAGCGGTGATCGAGCCGCTCGTCGACTACGCACGTAGGGAAGGCCGTCGCATCCGGCTTCTGTACGAGTTCGGCCCGGAATTCCGGTCGTTCACCCCAGCGGCCGGGTGGGAGGACCTCAAGGTGGGGATCGGCGCCATGCGCCTGTTCGAAGGGTGCGCCGTCGTCAGCGACATCGGCTGGATCCGGCAGTCGACCCGGCTCGCGAGCTTCCTGATGCCCTGTGTGGTACGCGTCTTCGACTGCCGGGATCGCGAGGCCGCCCTGCGCTGGCGCGTCTCACTGCCCGAAGGGCCCGGCGCGTCCCACCAGCTACAGCCCGAGTCCAAGGTTCTCGTGGTCGAGGTCGAACAGCGGGCATGTGCGTTTCGTCCGTGACCGTCATCGCAAGGTCAGGAGGGTCGCATCGGCGGCCGACAGCAAGCTCGCGGGCCTCGTGCCTCACTTCGCGAACCACTTCGTCCAAGCCGAAGTACGGCAGTTCGGATACGGAGAACTCAACGACGCCGTCGCCTGGGCGTCGAGCCCGCCCGACCGTAACCCTGCCGGTGCGGGTTGAGGTGGAAGCCCCCTCCGCCCAGGCGCTACGTCCAAGGGCCGCGCCTCGAGTCGTGAGGCATTCCGCATCCCGGCGTTCTTGAGCGAAGGAGAAGACGATCACGATTGACTGCTGGCATCCGCTTCAAACACACCCGTGCCATGCGGTTGATGGCCTCGATGGAGGTGTGCACTGTCATCGTGCCCTTCGTCGTCCTCGGTGCCTGTATCGCTTTGCACGATGGGCAGGGGCTACTTGGCCACGCGGGGCGCGGTGCCCGAGGGCCGGGCGGGCCTGGTGCACTGCCCAGGAACCCACGCGCCCGAAGTGCTGCAACCGTCAGGAGTCCACCGGGGCAGGGCGGCCGATGTTGTGCGAGGACCTGGCCGGAGGGCGGAGGCGCTGCGTGAAGGGCGCGCCGGTTTCCGCGCCCTGGCCACAGACGCTGGCCGACGGCCCTGTCGGACTCGCCCGAGCGGCCATGCGGCGCAGGCCCTGACACGCCGTGGGTGCCGTTCCACGGCATGCGCGCGGGAGGTGCTGTATCCACACTGGTCTTGAAGGGATGCCGGGGCGGGCCAGACTCCACGGGCTCTTTCCGCGCGGACACCGAAGGAGACGCCCATGACGACCGCCCGAGAGGTCATGCAGACCGGTGCGGCCCCCTGACCGACCGATGGCTGAGTCGCTTGCGCGGCAAGTCCGATGGCCATGGTCACTCAACCGCAGATCCAGCGGCGGCGAACACCGACGTCCGTCTACCCGGGAGAGGTAATGACTGGTCCGATCGTGGTCGGAGTCGACGGCTCCGGGCGAAGTCTGCGAGCTCTGGTGTGGGCCGCCCATGAGGCGACTCTGCGCCAGTGCCCCTTGCGCATCATCCACGCCCTGCCCCAGTTCCACTCCTACGCGACCACCGAAGAGGGGCGCTCCCAGGAGGCGCGCAACTGGGACCAAGGCGTCGTGGACGAGGCCACCGCCATCGTGCAGGAAGCCCATCCGGACCTGGAGGTCACATCCGCTCTCCCCTCGGGCACCCCGGCAGCGGTAGTGCTGGCCGAAGCCGAGCACGCCCACACGGTGGTACTCGGGGCAAAAGGCATGGGCGGCTTCGGGAGTCTGTTGCTCGGTTCGGTCGCCTTGCAGGTGGTCGGTCACGCGGCCAGCCCGGTGGTCATCGTCAACCACGCCACCACCGGCCACGGCCGCATCGTCGTCGGCGCCGACGGGTCGGCGCACTCCCGGACCGCTCTGGCGTATGCCTTCGAGCAGGCGTCGCTGCGCGGTGCCCAGTTGCAGGCCGTGCATGCCTGGAGCCATCCAGGGCCCCACGCCTATGTCAGCGCGGCCCAGGACGCTATGGCCAAGGAGCAGCGGCAGGCGTTGGAGGAGTGGCTGACTCCGCTGCGCGAGGAGTATCCCGATGTCGAGGTGGTGGAACATCTGCCCGACGAGCCACCGGTCATCGCGCTGGCCCGCGCCTCGGACCGGGCCGACCTCCTGGTCGTCGGCTCTCGTGGACTCGGCGGCTTCCACGGTCTGGCCCTCGGCTCCGTCAGCCACCACCTCCTGCAGTTCTCCCAGTGCCCCCTGGCAGTCATTCGCCCACGGGCCTGAGCATCGCTGCCCGCTGCCCGCTGGCCGCATACCGCCGCCGCGCCCTCCCGGAGCGGCTGCGCCGACGGCTTCAACAGGCTGGCGTCACCGCGTTAGCCGCCACAAATCACTGTATGAAATGACAGGTGCCGGTCGAGATGTCACAGGCGCGAGCGGACAGGGAGAAGATCATGCCCATTGACGGAGAGTGGTACAACGAGTTCGGTTCGCAAATGAACGTCGAGTCGGACCCGGAGGGTAACGTCACCGGAAGGTACGTCACCGCCGTAGGACACACGCCGGGGACGTACCTCCTCACTGGACGGCATGACGGGCCGACGAGCCCGGGAAACGGCATCGCTGTCGGCTGGACGGTCGCCTGGCGCAACGAGCACGGCAACGTGGGCTCCGTGACGAGTTGGAGCGGCCAATTCTTTGCCAACCCAGACCGCATCTTCACTACCTGGCTGCTGACCCGCTCCGCCACGGCAGAGGCGTGGGAGTCCACTGTGGTCGGGCAAGATGTGTTCACTCGGCAGAAGCCGACCAGCGAAGACGTCGATCGCGCTCTTCACAGCGGCCGACCGGTCTCGCATCCGATGCCGTCCTGAAGGTCGATACCCGTGAGTGCGTCCGGCAGTCACGTCCGGACCGGTCACCGGGAACCCCGGTCGGCCGCACGGTAGGCGGGCATCGCCTCACCGGTCAGCGGTGACAGATCGACCTCGATTCCGCCCTCGATCAGCCGTGCGTCTGCCGAGATCCGGTCCCCCTCCTCGATCGCCAGCACGTCGCCGGGCACCAGGGTGACCGCCTCGACCTGGTGAACGTGCCCGTCCCGCACCACGGTCGCATGCGCCGGCAGGTAGGCGGCCAGCGTCTCCACGGCCCGTTCGGCCTGCATCTCCTGGACGAAGGCGAACGCCGCATTCACCACGATCACCACCACGATGGCCACCGCCACCGCCGCGATCCCCGCCCACCACGCCAGCAGCGCGGCCGCCCACAACAGGAGCGCCAGTGGATGGACCGCCTGCCGGACCAACTCGCCCGGCCAGCGTCTGCCGCCGCGTCGCCGCAGCTCGTTCGGCCCGTAGCGCACCAGCCGCCGAGCCGCCTCGCGCGAGGACAGGCCCCTCCGGGTGCTGCGCAGATCCCGCAGCAGCAGGTCCAGGCGCTCCTCCGGATCAAGCTCCACCACCGCGGCCCCACCGGCTTCGGCGTTCATCCCACCCCACCACCCGTGCCCGTCAGCTGATGGCCGGCCGGGCCGACCCCACTCTCACCGGGCCGAGGAACCCGCCGTGCCCCCGGCTCCCGGGACCAGAAGGTCCGCCCCCTGGGCGGCGTCCAGCAGAACACGCGCGGGGTTTCCTTCCATGACACACGGCGTGACACGCACCGGCCGGTCGACGTCGACGGCCTCGAGGGTCGCCCTGGCGAGGACCGCCTCGACCACGCCGCCGGTCAGCCTGGCCTGACCGACCGCCCACCGCAGAGCCGCCTTCGACGGCTCCGACCCGTCGACCCCGACCACGACCCGTCGGCCGGATGACGCATCGTCGCTCACCACCCACCTCCCGGTTCCTTCCGCCACTGCCCCAGCGTTCCCGCCGCACCCCGGTGAAGGCCGCTGCAGTCCTTCCTGCTCACCCGTTTCGCCCCCTCTCGTTCCTCCCTCAGCGGCCCACACGGGGCCAGAGGAACACACGGTGAGTACGGCCGCGCGGACGGCTGACACCGAATGGAGTCCCTGGGGTGGGCGGCAATCGGCCGGGACAGCCGACCGGAGCGGCGCGCGCAGGCGTAAGGTGATCAAGGAGTGCCGCCGCGGCAACGACAACGGCAGCTATCGGCTGTCGCCACCCTGGGGGTGCTGTGGTGCTCAGTCGCCTCGCAGACGCCGCAGTGCCGGTCTTCGGCCGCCTGGGCGTCACCACAGATGCCGGTTTCGGACCGATTGCGGGCAGCATCATCATCGCCAACCACACCTCCCTCAGCGACCCTGCGGTCGTCCTCGCCGCCCTGCACCGCCTCGGCACCGAGCCCATCGTGCTGGCAGCCGCGGGGCTATGGCACGTCCCCCTGCTCGGCTGTGTCCTCACGCGCGAGGGGCACATCCCGGTTCACCGGCATGACCCGCGAGCCGCTCAAGCACTGCAAGAAGCCCAAGCCGCACTGAGCGTGGGCCGGTCGGTCCTGCTCTACCCGGAAGGCGGCCTCCCGCATCGCAAGGGCGTCCGCGAGGCTCCACCCCGACCCTTCCATCCCGGCCTCTTCCATCTCGCGCACGCCACCGGCGCCCAGATCGTGCCCGTGGGCCAGGCCGGAGCCCGCGCACTGGCATCCGGCAGCCCCCTCGAAGAGGTGGCCAGGCTGCTCACCGCCCCCCTGCGCCGCCCACGGCTTCACGTACACCTCGGTGGACCGCTGCGCCTGGAGAGCGAACAGAGCCAAGCCCAGGCTCTCGCCGTGACACACAACGCGCTGACCCAGGCCTGGTACGCCGCAGCCCAGCAACTCGGCGCGCCGGTGCTCCTCACCGGGCGCTGAACCTTGGACCCACCCACCTGAGCCGTCGCCCGTTCGGCCGGCCCATGGTCATCGCCACCGGCATCACCGAGGACGGCGGCTGCGAATTCCTCGGACTGATGGTCGGCGACAGCGAGACCGAGGCCACCTACTGCAAGGCCCGGGTCTCGCATCAGATCGTTTCCCAGGCGACATCCCGGGCAGAAACCTTGAGCAAGAGCAACGACACCTCTGATCGAGCTCGCCAAGGGCGGAGGCACCGACGCCGCCGAGCTGGTCCGTTCCCAGCTCGACACCGTCGCTGACACCTCGACGACATGGGTGTCGTCGGTGTCCCGCATGTCCGCTGCCAGCAACCGGGTGAGTGCGGCGGGAGCGGTGGCAGTTCCAGCAGCCGTTTCATGCGCTGCCAGAGTTCGTCGAACTCGGCGGCCACCGGTTCACCCCGCCGTCCACCTGGGCGAGTCGGCCGCAAAGGTCCAGTCGGCAGCCCCGTTGATTCAATGACGGTCTGTCACCATTGCTTGGAAGCAAGGACATCGGGGTCTGGACTCCGGGGAGCGGTCCTCTGGCGATCAGGTGGTTCACCGTGACGCCGCGACCGCGTTCCGCAGCGGTGACGCCGTGATCCCCTACACCGTCCGCACGCGGGAGGGCACCCCCCAGGTCCAGGAGCGCCTCCCACTGCGGTGCGCATTCGTTCTCCGCTGGGGTGAGGATGGAAGTACGGGGCACGTGCACATCGCGTTGTCCGCCGTGGTCCCCGGGGCGAGGAGGCCGGGTCGTGTTGTTCCTGGATCGTCGGGATGCCGGCCGACAGCTGGCTTCCCTGCTGAAGCATTTCAAGGGTGCCGACATCGTGGTGCTGGGACTGCCCCGCGGAGGGGTCCCGGTCGCCGCAGTGGTCGCGAAGGCGCTGGGCGCGCCGCTGGACGTCTGCCTGGTACGCAAACTGGGCGTGCCGTTCCAGCCGGAGCTGGGCATGGGGGCCATCGGCGAAGGCGGCGTCCGCGTGATCAACGACGAGGTGGTGCGCGCCGCGCGTGTCACCCCGCACGAGCTGGCCGAGGTCGAGGCACGCGAGCGGGAGGTACTGGAAAGCCGTGCACGGCGCTATCGGGGCAGACGGGAACCGGCGGCCCTGGCGGGCCGCACGGTACTGGTTGTCGACGACGGGGTCGCCACCGGTTCGACGGCACGCGCGGCCTGTCAGATCGCCCGCGCTCGCGGGGCCGCACGGGTCGTGCTGGCGGTCCCCGTGGCCCCGCACGACTGGACCGCGCGCCTGGGTGCGGACGCCGACGAACTGGTGTGCCCGCACACGCCGTGGAACTTCTACGCGATCGGGCAGTTCTACGCCGACTTCTCCCAGACCGACGACGACGAGGTCGTCGCCTGCCTGGAGGAGGCGCTCGCCCGCCCGGTGAGCGCCCGCCGGGCTCCGCCGGGGCAGGCCGCGCCCGAGGACCGGGAGGCGGATGTGCGCGCGGGTCCGCTGGTCCTGCGGGGACAGCTGACGGTGCCCGAGGGCGCGCTCGGGATCGTGGTGTTCGCGCACGGCAGCGGCAGCAGTCGGCACAGCCCGCGCAACCGGTTCGTCGCGGCCGGCCTGAACCGCGCGGGGCTGGGCACCCTGCTGTTCGACCTGCTCACCGAGGTAGAGGAGATCGACCGGGCCAATGTCTTCGACACGGGTCTCCTCGCCCGGCGGCTCACGGACGCCACCGGCTGGCTGCGCGGGCAGCCCGAGGCGCAGGGGCTGGCCATCGGATACTTCGGCGCGAGCACCGGCGCTGCCGCCGCGCTCTGGGCAGCCGCCGAGCCCGACGCGCGGATCGCTGCGGTCGTCTCCCGCGGCGGCAGGCCCGATCTCGCAGGGCCACGGCTGTCGGCCGTGACCGCCCCCACCCTGCTCATCGTCGGCGGCCACGACCGACTCGTGCTCGACCTCAATCGTGAGGCGCAGGCCCGGCTGCGATGTGAGAACCAGCTCGCGATCGTCCCCGGCGCGACCCACCTCTTCGAGGAGCCAGGAACCCGGGAGCAGGTCACCCGCCTCGCCCGTGACTGGTTCACCGACCACATGGCCCCGGCACCTCACGGGGTGGCGCGATTCTGAACGCAGGGTGCACGTCGTCGGCCCGGTGGCCGGGCTTCCCGCCTGGGCGCGGCCCTCAGGTGACGGGCCGCTACTCGACGGGCGAGATCAGGCCGTAGTGGCCGTCGTAGCGGTGGTAGAGGACGTTTCCCCGCCCGGTGGTGGCGTCGGCGAAGAACACGAATGGGAACCCCGTGAGATCCAGCCGCTCCTTCGCCTCGGCCACCTTCATCCGGGGAGCGGGAAGCTCGCTCAAGGTCAGCGGCACCGCCGCAGGGCCGACCAGTTCGGGGTGCGGGTGCACCTGGGCGAGGCGGTAGCCCGTCGGGCCCGACCGGTACAGCACGCTGTCCTCTCCTGTGCCGATGTCGGTGAAGAGGTGGAAGTCGTAGTCCATCGTCTCCAGTTCGAAGGCCGCCTCGTCGGGCGACTCCCAGGCCAGCGAGTAGGACTTGTGCCGCACGACCTGTCGCTCCTCGGCCGGGCGCGGGAAGCGGTCGGGGCGGTGGGTGGGCTCGCTGCCGTGCCGCCACTCGTGCGGGCCCGGCACGGGTGTCTTGCCGCGCCGGGCTTCCCAGTGCTGTTCCAGGCGCTCCAGCCGTGCAGCGAGCCGGTCCTGCAGCAGGTCGACGGCCTCGGTCACGGTCGTGGCGGCCACGTGCGCGCGAGCCGGGCGCCCATTGACGTCCAGATTGGCCTGGGCGATCGCCGGCCGCTCCATGGCAGGGTTGGCCATGTGGGTCAGTTTGACGCGGGCGAACAGGACCGGTTCCCGCGTCCGGCCGGTGAGCGCCCGTACCTTCTCCTGTGCGTACTCGATGACTCCTGGCGGCATCTGCCCCTGGGTCTCCACCTGGATCTCGGGAGCCTGCTGTGGTGCCGGTCGCTTCATGGCAGCCTCCTTGCGCCGAATATGCCACTATCCACACTTGCGCTCATTGGGCCTGCACGCACGGCCGGCGTGCCCGTCCCTGGCTGATCAACCTCCTTGCCATGAGCGGGACACGCCGAAGCGGTCCATGCAGCGACGGGCCCGGACGCTCGTTCTGAGAGCGTCGAAGACGTGCATGACCAGGTTCTGCTCCTCGGCCAGCAGGAAAGCGGAGGTGTCCATCACGTTCACCCTTCGATCGACCGCCTGCTGGTAGGTGTGGTGGGCGTACCGTTTCGCGTCCGGATGCGTTTTCGGATCACTGTCGTAGACGCCGTCGACGCCGCGTTTGGCGACCAGCAGCGCATCGGCGGACAGCTCCACGGGCCGCTGCACCGCGGCGTAGTCGGCGGCCGCACAGGGCTGCCCGGTGCCACCGGCCAGCAGCACGATCCGGCCGCGCCCCAGATGCCGGTCCGCGCGCAGCCGGATGAACGGCTCGGCGACGCTCTGCATGGCTACTGCCGTCATCACTCGCACATCGGGCTCACCGCGCGCGGTACAGGGCGCCCCGCAGCATCAGGGCGTTCATCACCGTCCCGAGCATGCCGATCTCGTCCGCCTCGGCCCTCCCAATACCCCAGCTCCCGGCCAGCGTTCCCCGGAAGTAGTTGCCCCCGCCAACGACCACGGCGATCTGCACACCCAGGTCGTGTACCGAAGCGACCTCGTCCGCCATCTGCCCCAGACAGACCGGATCGGTGCCTGCTCCGGCCGTCCCTTCGAACGCCGCGCCGCTGAGCTCGACCACGACCCGCGCATACCGGCTCACACGGCTCTCCCTTGCTTCCACTGCCGGGAGAACCCAGCGCGTGCGTCCTGTCTAGTGGTCCTGAACGCACGGTCGCGTGGTGCCGTGCGGTGGTGAGGCTGCCAACCGGCCCCGCCCGCCCTAGCATGGAGCCCTGGGCGGGGAAAAAGAGAAGCCGCCGCGGCGCCATTGATGCCCGCGCGGACGCCACCGGGCCAGTGCTGCGACCCCGCCGCTTCCCGACAAGTCAACATTCGCGTCTGCGGATGACGCCTCTTGGCATCCGGCGAAGCAGGCGAATTCCGCGGACAGGCTGGAAGGGAATCTCCATGCCTCCCACACACCCACCCGACTTCGAGCACGCCATCCACAGCGCGAACATCTGGCTCAAGGCCGTGTCGGAAGCCCTGGACACGGAGGACCGCCACTACGCCCACCGCATCCTGCGCACCTGGCTGCACGCGTTCCGTGACAGGCTCACCGTCGACGTGGCCGCCCACTTCGCCGCGCAGCTCCCCGATCTGCTGCGGGGCGCCTACTACGACGGCTGGGACCCCAGTGTTGTACCGGTCAAGTACGACCGCGAGGGTTACGTAGACCGCTTCGTCCAGGAAGCCAAGGTCACCGCCGAGGACGTCCCGCGGATCGCCGCCGCGGTCACCGCCGTCGTACGCGAGCACGTCTCGCCCGGGCACCTGGAGGCGGCGCTGGAACAACTCCCGCACGACATCCGCGCTTTGCTCCTCCAGCCGACTGCCTGACCAGTGGCGCGAGACGGCGCGCATCCCTTTGCCGCGTGGCTCAACCGCGCCTCGGTGCGTCTGCCCGGGTGCTCAGGACGAGTGGACGCTACGTCGGCTTCTCACGGGCGGACGGTGTGAGGAGAACCGGCTCCATCGGCGCTTGAGGAGGGAAGTGGGGACATGCTGCACCGGAGAGTCGGAGAGCTCATGACGACGGCCGTGGTGCGCGTGCGGCGCGACACGGGCTTCAAGGACGTCGCCCTGCGGCTCGCGGAGCACGACATCACGGCGGTCCCGGTCGTCGACGACCAGGAGCACCCGATCGGCGTGGTGTCGGAGGCGGACCTGCTGCGCAAGCAGCAGCGTCAGCCGGATCCGGGGGGACATCTGGCAGGCGCTCACCTGCCGCCTGCGGAACGCGCCAAAGCGCATGCGCTGACCGCCGAGGGGCTGATGACCAGCCCGGCCGTCACAGCACGGCCGGACTGGTCGGTGGTGGAGGCGGCCCGCACCATGGACCGTCACCACGTCAAACGGCTGCCCGTCGTGGACGACGCCGACCGGCTGGTAGGCATCATCAGCCGCGCCGACCTGCTGCGCGTCTTCCTGCGGCGAGACCTCACGATCTGCGAGGAGATCACGGCCGAGGTCCTGACCCGGACCCTCGGTCTGGACCCAGCCTCGGTCACGGTCCAGGTCACCGACGGACGGGTGACGCTCAGCGGCATCGTGCCGCACAGCAGCCTCATCCCCATCGCGGTACGTCTGTGCGAAAGCGTCGACGGCGTCATCGACGTCACCAACCACCTCAACTACGCCGTCGATGACACCGGGAGTACACCACGGCCATAGCCCCCTCCGTGCTACGCGGCCCCGGCACCACGGGCACTGCCCGTTACCGGTTCCGTGACTGCGGCGGCCCGGCCGCCGATTGCCGGCGTGCGTAGGGCAATTCGAGAACCCATACGGGGCATTAAGCCCGCATCGGAAAGGTAGAAGCCATGACCACTGCGCGGGACATCATGCACACCGGCGCCACCTGCATCCAGGAAAGCCAGACGCTGGAGGACGCAGCGCGCAAGATGAAGGAACTGGACGTCGGCGCCCTGCCGATCTGCGGGGAGGACGACCGCCTCCACGGGATCATCACCGACCGAGACATCGTGCTGAAGTGCCTCGCCAAGGGGAAGGACCCCCGGACCATGACCGCAGGCCAGCTCGAACAGGGCAAGCCGATCACGATCGACGCGGACACCGACAGCGACCGTGTCCTCCAAGTCATGGAGCAGCACAAGATCCGGCGGCTGCCGGTCATCGAGAACCACCGCCTCGTCGGCATGATCAGCGAGGCGGACCTCGCACGCCGCCTGCCGGAAGAACAGGTGGGCCACTTCGTCGAGGCCGTCTGCGCGGCCACCTGAATTCGGGCAACGTGCACAACCTCCTGGCCATCACCGCGTCACGGCCCGTTTTCAGGTGGCCGCCGCAGCGACCGGGCCGGGCGCGGGATGGACCGGTGTCGCCAACCGACGCTGTTGAGGGCAGGGATCAAGGTTGCTGATCCAGCACGTGATGAACGCGCCGCCGGCCACTGTGCTTCCGACGGAGTCCCTTGAGGACGCGGCGCGGCACATGGCCGATGCCGGCGTCGGCGCCTTGCCTGTGGTGGAAGGCGACGCGGTGATCGGCATCCTGACCCATCGAGATCTCGTGGTACGGGCGATGGCCCGCAGGCTGCCACCGCACACCCGAGTGGAAACGATCACGTCTCCGGCCCCTGCGACCGTAGAGGCCGACACAGCTGTTGCGGTCGCCGTCATGAAAATGCGTGCGGCTCAGGTGCGTCACCTTCCCGTGGTGGCCGAGGGGCGACTCATCGGGATGGTCTCTTTCGACGACCTGTTCTGGCGGCTGACCCAGGAACTGGCAGACCTGGCCGCCGTGGTCGACGCCGCTCGGAAAATCCCCGAGACCTTTCACGGTGCAAGGCAGGCGCCGCTGCTGGACGGCTGAGACGGGTATTGCTTCAGTGCCGTCCACCGCTGCCCGTAGGAGCCTGCGCACACAAACACAAGGCGAAGGAGGATACCGGAGACGCAAGGAGCACAGTGGAAGGCAGGCGCGAGTCGGCGTCCGCGCGATGCGCGCACGCAGGAAGGAGCTGCCACGATGTCCGCCCAGCACAGCACCGTCAGCGAAGTGATGACACGCGATGTCGTCACCGTCAGCCCTGACACCCCGTTCAAAGAGATCACCTCCGTCCTGACCACCCATGGCATCAGCGCCGTGCCCGTGGCCGACACACGTGGTGCGCCCATGGGACTGGTCTCCGAAGCCGACCTGCTCCGCAAGCAGGCCGAGCAACCCGACAAGTACGGCGAGCAGGAAGCAGCCCCCGCATGGCCGAACGAGAGGGCCAAGGCGCGCGCGGAGAACGCTGCCGGACTGATGACCACCCCCGTGGTCACCGCTCACGCCGACTGGCCGGTCGCCCAGGCGGCCCGGACAATGGACCGTCACCGGGTCAGACGGCTGCTGGTCGTGGACGAGACCGACCGCATCATCGGCATCGTCAGCCGCTCGGACCTGCTACGTGTTTTTCTCCGCCCGGACGAGGAGATTCGAGAGGAGATCCGGGACGACGTACTGGAAGGGATGCTGCGGCTGGGCGGAACGGAGGTGCAGGTCCAGGTTCACGATGGTGTCGTCACCCTGCGCGGCGAGGTCGAGAACCGCAGCACCGCCCAGATCGCGGAACGGCTCGCCAAGGGCGTGGACGGCGTCGTCACCGTCAGGCCAATGATCGACTACACCGTCGACGACAGAGCGACATAGCGCATGCCGCCACCGCGTGTCCCGTGGAGCCGGGGCGCTCGGCATCCCGTGCGGGGCCGTTCGGCTCACGACAAGGGTCAGGGCGCGGTACACGATGTAGGCAAAAGCTAGGCCCTTTACCCGATGCGACAGGAGCGCAGTGGGTTCGTGAATGACACGGTAGGTGTCTGACGTGGCCGAACGCACATTCCCGGGTATTGAACAACACCCGGACATCGTTGCGCTGCGTGTCAGCTCCGAGCGGGCGACGACGACGGTGACAGCGCAGATCATGGAGGGACTGGCCCTGCTGACCGGCCTGTATCCGGCGGCATCGGCATGGATCGTCGGCTTCCACACGACCCTGCCGACACTCGCCGTCACCAACCTGATCGCCGGTCTGGCGTACGCGTTCTTCATGGGCGCCGGCTTCGGCTCCGCCTACGAGCGCACGCACGCGATGTGCTGGGCGGCGGCCGGAATCGGCGTGTGGACCGTCATCGCCCCCTTCGTCGTGTCCGGCACCAGGAGTTCGCACCCCGCGGCAGTGATCGTCAGCAACGTAGTGATCGGCGGCCTCGCCATCGTCTTCGCCGCAGGCACGGGTTTGCTGGCCCTGAGGATCAAGCGCCGGTCGTGAGGATCCTCCCGCATCCGGGGTGGGGCCGAGTCAGCCCGCTCGGCCCCACCACGCGTGAACCAGGCGTCTCCCGGCCCAGGCGATCACCGGGACGTCTCCAGTATCCGAAGCCAGGCCGTTACGAGGGGCTGACTGGTTGCGCCCGCAGCGTCGTAGACCAGTGTCTGCACGGGGTGGCGTTCAGGCACACAGCGGCGACGTGCCAGCTCGCGGCCCCCGGCGTGCACATGACGCAGACGGCCGCTTGCGGGCACCGCGTAGTCGCGTGCGGCGCCGCCGATGTCGTCTTACGGTCGTGGAGGGGGACTCAAACAAGCTATCCGCCTCAGCACCGGAAGGGCAGGCGAGATCCATGGCAGCTCCTGGCATGCGGGTGGTGGTCGTCGGGGCCACCGGAAACGTCGGCACCAGCATCGTCCAGACACTCGGCGCGGACCCTCAGATCGACTCGATCCTGGGCTTGGCCCGCCGCCTCCCGCAGTGGACTCCAGCGAAGACGCGGTGGGCGAGCGTGGACATCTCGGACGACAACACCGACCTGGCCGGTCACTTCGCCGGCGCCGACGTCGTCGTCCACCTGGCGTGGCTGTTCCAGCCCACGCATCACCCGGCGACGACCTGGCGCACGAACGTGCAGGGCAGCACCCGGGTCTTCGACGCCGCGGCCGCGGCCGGCGTCCCCGCGCTGATCTACGCATCCTTCGTCGGGGCCTACTCACCCGGGCCCAAGGACCGTGCCGTGGACGAGCTCTGGCCCACCGACGGCTGGCCGGAGTCGACGCTGTGCCAGGAGAAGGCCTACGTCGAACGCGTCCTGGACACCTTCGAACTCCAGCACCCCGAGGTCCGGGTGGTGCGGATGCGGCCCGGCTTCATGTTCAAGCGGGAAGCCGCCTGCGAGCAGCACCGCTTGTTCCGCGGCCCGCTGGTGCCCAAGCGCCTGACCCGCCCGGAGCGCATGCCTGCGATCCCGAACATCGCGGGCATGCGGTACCAGGCCCTGCACACCGACGACGCGGCCGAGGCCTTCCGGCAGGCCATCGTGCGCACGGTGCACGGAGCCTTCAACCTGGCCGCCGAACCCGTCGTGGACGCGCCCATGCTGGCCGAGTTGTTCGACGCACGGACCATCCCGGTGCCGGGCTGGCCGGTCCGGGCTGCGGTCTCCGCCGCCTGGCGGACGCATCTGCTGCGAACGCCCCCATCCCTGTTCGACGCCGTCCTGCACTTCCCGATCATGGACACGTCGCGGGCACAGCGCGAACTGGAGTGGACGCCCCGGTACACCGTCCAGGAGGCCCTGCAGGAGTGGCTGGCCGGCCTCCGTGAAAACGCGGGCATGCCCACCCCGCCACTGGCCTCTCCGACAGGACGCGTCGGCAAGACCAAAGCCAAGGTCAGCGCCCGGACATGATGCTGCCCCCGTTCGGCCATCAGGCCGCAGTGCCGATTCGGCGACCGTTGGAGGTAGGCGCGCTGGGCGCGCGGCCGAGTTCGTGGCCTTCGGTGAGGAATCGACGGGAGCCGCCGGCGCCGCGGTGAAGGTCGAGGATGTCCACGCGGCTGGAGGACAGGGTGCTGGCGGTGAACGTTTCCAAGACGCAGGCCGCAAGGGCCCACCGCATCGTGATCGCAGCCTGACCCTCCGCCCATCGGCAGCATGCGGCGTACAGGTGGGCGAGTTACGGCCGTCCCTGCCTGCACCTGGGCCGTCCCCACAAAGCAACGGGACTTGCGCCCTTTTCCGGGACAGGCGAAACGTCCAGGCGGTGTGCCGGGACGTCAGGTGGGCGGCATCGCTCCGTTGGATGGACGTTGCCACAAAAGGAGCGTGCCCTCACCCCGATGACCTGGGTGGGTGCACGCTCCTTTTGTGGCCCGGTCAGAAGTCGGGATTGCGGGTGACTTCGACGGTGGCCGTGGCGGTGATGCCAGAGCTGGTGCCCCGGGCGGTGAACGTGTAGGTGCCGGGGATGATGGCGAGGCCGGCCTGAATGGAGATGCGCCCCTGGCTGTCGGATGTCTGGGTCGACAGCGCGAAAGACTGCCCGTCGCGGGTGAGGGTGACCTGCTCGCCGGGTTTGAAGTTGGATCCGTTGAAGGTGCAGTTGTTGCCGGAGAGGACCGCGTCCTCAGCACGGGGGCGTGGTAGCACCCCCCCCACATGTCCCCCCACCCATGGAAGGGACACCATGGTCAAAAGCAGAATACGCAAGATCACCATGGCGATGCTCGCGCCGGCGATGGCTCTCGGTGCCACCGTCGGACTGGCCTCCGCCCCGGCTTCGGCAGCAATCTGGAACTCCTGCGACCAGTGGGCCAGCACCCATCTGAACGGCTACACGCTCTACAACAACATCTGGGGCTCCGGTGCGGGCGGCCAGTGCATCTGGGCCAACTCCGGGACCGGATGGGGCGTCTGGGCCGACCATCCCAACACCGGCGGCATCAAGTCCTACCCCAACTCGACGAAGGCGATCAACAAGACGATCGACTCCCTCGGCTGGCTCACCAGCGACTACAACGTCAGTGTCCCGTCGTCCGGCGCGTACAACACGTCGTACGACATCTGGGACACCGACCACCAGTACGAGATCATGCTCTGGGTCAACTACAACGGGGCTGTCGGCCCGATCGGCGGCTATGAGGGCAACGTCACCCTCGGCGGCCACAACTGGAACGTCTACAAGGGCACCAACGGGTCGAACCAGGTGTTCTCGTTCCTGCGGACGTCCGACTCCAGCTCCGGCAACGTGG
Source organism: Streptomyces sp. NPDC001410 (assembly GCF_042895235.1). Lineage (NCBI taxonomy): Bacteria > Bacillati > Actinomycetota > Actinomycetes > Kitasatosporales > Streptomycetaceae > Streptomyces > Streptomyces sp. NPDC001410. The sequence goes on along the minus strand of NZ_JBIAWE010000001.1, from coordinate 206,526 downwards.
ACATCAAGCCGATCCTCCAGTGGATCGCCTACACCAAGGGCTGGATGCCCGGCAATGAGACCATCGGTGACGTGCAGTTCGGCTACGAGATCACCTCGTCGTCCGGCGGCCTCGACTTCAACACCAACAACCTGACCATCAACGGCGGCTGACCAGGCATCAGGGTCGAGGTCGGTCCGCGTCCTTCCGTAGGCGCGGTCGACCTCGGCCCGCAGCGCGTTGTACTCCGCGAAGGCGGCTGCGACGCCAGCGCGGCTCAGGCCGCAGGTGCCCTCTGGCCAGGGGTGATCCCCACAGGCAGGCATGTCCCTGGTAAGCCTGCTGTCGGAAGCTGTGCCCCATGCACTGAGTGGGCTTTCTTCTGCCGGCTGCGAGAATGCCGGCAGTAGCAAGCAGTCGGTCGGCGCCCTCAAAGAGCGTTTTGTCCCCGCGGGGTTGTTTGGTGGCCCTTCGGGGGACGAGTGGGTCTGCGACTGCTGAGGCGAGAGTGGTCAATGTGGGCTGTGCGACAGGAGACTCCATCCCTCTGCCCGTTTGAGTCGAGTCGCTCCTGTCTGATCCCAACGCGCCCCCGGTTGACGCTGTTTGCGCCCTGGGGGCGCGTCGTGCCCGACGGTACTACCGAAACATGACGCGACAGCGCCCGTATCCCAGCGACCTGTCCGATGCCCGCTGGGAGTTGATCGGTCCCACACTCACCGCCTGGCGGGCCGAGCGCAGAGGCAAGGGCCTGGACATCGGCCGCCCACCCGAGCACGACCTGCGCCGCATCATGGACGCCATCCTCTACGTCGACCGCACCGGGATTCCCTGGCGCTACCTCCCGCACGACTTCCCACCGTGGGAGACGGTCTACGGCTACTTCGCCGCCTGGCAGAAGGAGGGCGTCTTCGACCAGCTCAACGGCCTGCTGCGGCGACTGGTCCGCGAAGCCGAAGGCCGCAGCGCCGAACCGAGCGCCTGCGTGCTGGACGCCCAGAGCATCAAGACCTCCACCAACGTGCCCGCGGCCGGCCAAGGTATTGATGCAGGGAAGAAAATCGCAGGTCGCAAGCGCCACATCGGCGTCGACACCCTCGGCCTGCTGCTGGCCGTGTGGGTGACCGCGGCGAGCGTCTCCGACAACGCCGGCGGCATCCACCTGCTTTCCCGGATCGCCACCACGAGCCCTCGCGTGACCAAGGCGTGGGCCGACACCGGCTATCGCACCAAAGCCATCGACCACGGCGCCCGCCTCGGCATCGACATCGAAGTCGTCCAACGCGACCCCGGCGCCAAAGGGTTCAAGGTGATCCCCCGACGTTGGGTTGTCGAGCGCACCTTCGGCTGGCTCATGCACCACCGCCGTCTCGCACGCGACTACGAGACCCACCCCCACCGATCCGAAGCCATAATCCACGTCGCGATGATCGACCTCATAAGCCGACGACTCACCAGCGAATCCACCCCGAACTGGCGCGACACCTGAACCTCGAACCAAACAACCTCGCCGGGACAAAACGCTCTTTCAATGCGTCCTGTCGATCGCGCACCCTCGGATTCCGAGCGGGAACGACTGACAGCGAAGGGCATCCCGTTCGTCGTCTTCGACCCGATCGACGAGCTGCCTTTCGCCCGGCTGTCCGGCTACTCGTCCGCTCTCGCGCAAGCCGGACTGCCGGTGTAGCCCGGCCTGGTCGTGAAGACCCAGCTCACGCGTGAGCATGGGTACGCCGCCGGGCGGGAACTGCTGTCCCATCCCGATCGCCCCACCGCCGTGTTCACCGCCAACGACATGCAGGCGCTCGGTGGCTACCAGGCCGCGCGCGAGCTGGGCCTGCGCATCCCGCACGATCTCAGCGTGGAGGAGTGAGGCGGCGCCCAGGGACTCCGCTGCCCCGGCTGCCCGGGAGGTGGGCAACCAGGGCGAGGGGCCTGTCGGTCAGGATTCCTTGACAGCCGTACCGGTGACTGAGTCTCCGGACTTCGTGACCTTGTACTTCAGCTTGGCGCCGCTGTGGAAGTGGAAGGTCAGCGTCGCCGGTTCGCCGTCACGCAGGGACTTGAGGGTCTCGGTGGTCAGGATGATCGTGCCGTTCGGGTAGTCCGGCGAGAAGGCCTTGTTGAACTCCTGGTACGGAGTCCAGCTGGTCGGGCCGGCGTTGGTGCCGTCGGCGTATGTGGCCTCCATGGTCGCCAGGTCGTCTCCCTGGTACTTCGTGGGAATGGTGAACTTCTCGGCGGTGCCCGTGGCGTCCGACAGCACCGGGGTGTCGTAGGTGAGCACGTCGATCTGCCAGGGCAGCCCCGTGGAGAACCGGGCCTGGAGCGTCGCGTTGACCCCATAGTCGCGATCGCCGGTCAGCCGGGTCAGGGCCGGTGCTGTGAGGGTGAGCCGATTCTCGAAGACGGTGTAGTCCCGGCCCTCGGCCAGCTTGGTGTCGCCGTGCCACAGGCCCCGGAACTTGGTGCCGTTCAGGTTCAGGGTGAGCGACTGGGCCGTGATCCGGCTCGACTTCGCCACGAAGACCTTGTCGAAGGAGGCGGTTCCCGAGCGGGTGGTCCAACTCGACTTGATCCAGGCGAAGAGGGCGGGGTCGCGCCACTTCAGGGTCGCGCGGTTCAGGTAGGCGAAGCCGGGGTCCCACAGGGCGGTGGTGACACCGGTGACGCGGCCCAGGTGTCCGACGTGCTCGTAGTACTTCAGCGCCTCGCCCCGCTCGATGCGGGAGGGGTGGTTGTCGTCGGGGTACGCGAGCAGGCCGTACTCACCGAGGTAGACGGGGATGCCCCTGGCGACGAAGGTGTTGTGCATGCGGGCGAAGGCGTCGTCCGCGTCGTTGCGGGCGGCGTCGTCGTACCGGGTGCCGCCGGCGATGTTCACGCTGAACGGGTACCAGCTGTAGTAGTGCACGGTGGCGACCAGGTTGCTGTCGTGCAGCCCGCTGATCGTGGTGTACAGGTCGTCCATGAGGTCCTGGGAGGGGGTGCCGCCTTGGGTGGTCAGGACGAGCAGGCGGCTCTTGTTCCCACCGCCCGAAGCACGGACGATCTTGTGGAACGAGGCGTTCAGCTCGTTCATGAACTCGGTCTTCTGCGCAGCCGTGGCGTCCGTGAAGCCCGGTTCGTTGACGCTTTCGAAGAGCAGGCTGCGCGGCTCGTCCCGGAACGCCGTGGAGATCTGGGTCCACAGGGCGTCGTAGCGGGCGCGCACGTTGTCGTGGTCGGTGGAGATCTTCTCGATCCACTGCCATGAGTCGTGGTGGACGTTGAGCACGACATAGAGGTTCTCGGCGAGCGCCCAGTCCACCACTTGCTTGACCCGGCTCATGTACGCGGCGTCGACGGTGTAGGGCGCGGTGGTCGACTGGTGTGCGCTCCAGGTCACCGGGATGCGGACGCTGCGGAAGCCCTGCGCCCGGACGGTTTCGAACAGCTCCCTGGTGGCCTTGGGGTTGCCCCAGGACGTCTCGTCCGGAATCGCGTCCAGGGTGTTGCCCAGGTTCCAGCTGGGCTGCATCGCGGCGACGGCGTCCATGGCGCGGGCCGGAACTCTGACCGTGGAGGATCTCTGCGGTGCGGTGCCGCCCGGCGCGGCGAGCGCGGTGCTGCCGGACAGTCCCAGGATGACGAGCAGTGCCAGCAGCAGGCCGGCCAGGCGTCCGGGGCCGCGGCGGCGGGCGGGTTGCCGTATGTCCTTCACGTTCTTTCCTTTCGTTCGATGGTGCGTTCGGTCGTGCCTTTCGGTCGGTCGTAGGGTTGGGGTTCAGACGTCGAGGGGCTCGTAGTCGAACCAGTCGAAGTGGACGGCGCCTGCCGTGGCGTACATGCCGATGACCCGGCCGGTGAAGCCGCCGGCGACTTCGGTCGACAGGTAGCGGCCGTCGAGGGTCGCGAGCTCGGTGAACGTTCCGTCCGGGGCTTCGATCCCCAGAGAGACGACGTCGGGCCCGGTGCAGGGCCCGTGCGGTGACGGCGGATCAGTGACGGTTACGGCAAGGGTCACTGGCCCGGCGGGCACGGACTGGGCGGCTACGACTGTGCGCAGGGAGCCGACGCGCGCGATCACCCGCACCTCCGTGCCGCACGCCTCGATCGTGCAGTGGTGCCGCTCGTCCAGCCGTACGGCGAGGCCGCCGCGCCCCTCGCCCGCGTCGACCAGGGTGCGCGCCCGGCAGGAGAAGTGCTGCTGACGTCGGCCCGTGAACACCACGTCGGGCTCGTCCAGGGAGCCGCCGCGCGCGTGGAGCGTCAGCCAACCGGGGCGCTCCTTGGTGGTGCAGAGCTCGGCGGGGCGGTCCCGCACGGAGATCCAGGTCGGCCCGAGTTCACTGAGCTCGAAGTCGTCGCGCCGTTCCTCGACGGGGCCGGGGGTGAGCGGCCAGGGGAGCGCCGACAGGTCCAAGGCGACCTCGCCGACGACCGGCCAGTCGTCCTCCCAGGTCACGGGCGCGAGGAAAGTCTCCCGGCCGAGCACGTGCCAGCCGGGCGTGCCGCCGCGCGGCCGTACCCCGAGCAGGACCATCCACCACGAGCCGTCGGGGCCCTGGACCAGGTCCGCGTGGCCGGTGTTCTGCACGGGGTGGTCGGTGCCGCGGTGGGTGAGGATCGGGTTGGCCGGGCACGGCTCGAACGGGCCGCTGGGCGTACGGCTGCGGGCGATCGACACGCCGTGGCCGCGCTCGGTGCCGCCCTCGGCGATGAGCAGGTACCAGTAGTCGCCGATCCGGTACAGGTGCGGCGCCTCCGGAGCCTTCGCGCCGGGGCCGCCGGACCAGAGCCTGTGCGGTGTGCCGTGCGTCTGCCCGGTGGACGGGTCGAGACGGACCTGCGACACCCCGGCGACCGTGCACCAGCACGTGCCGTCCTCGTCCCAGGCCAGGTCGGGATCGATACCGGGCACGCCCGGTGCCCAGATGGGATCCGACCACGGTCCGGCGGGTTCGGTCGCCGTGACGATCAGGTTGCCGCCGCCCTCGCTGCAGTTGGTGACGATCAGCCAGAAGCGTCCGTCGTGATGGCGAAGTGTGGGGGCGTAGATGCCGCCCGAGGACGCCATGGAGGCCGGCAGACGCAACTGCTCCGGCCGGTCCAAGACGTTGCCGATCTGCCGCCAGTGCACCAGGTCACGGCTGTGGAAGAGGGGTACGCCGGGGAAGTACTCGAAGCTGGAGCAGGCGAGGTAGTAGTCGTCGCCGACCCGGCAGATGCTCGGGTCGGGGTGGAACCCGGGGAGCACGGGGTTGGTGGCGTGGGCGGGCGGGTTCTGAGCGGGCACCCTCGGTCGTCCTTTCGTCGGGTGGGTGGCAGGGTCGGCGCTCAGGGAGCGTCCGGTTCCGTGCGGGTGATGCGGAGCAGTGCCGCGGACGGCGCGGTGGGCAGGGTCACGGTGAGGTCGGCGGTGTCCGGGTTCCAGACGGCAACGGCCTGACGTGCGGCGGGGTACAGCACCTCGACACAGGCCGCGCCGCCCGCCCGTTCAGGCAGCCGGAGGGTGGTGGTGGCCTCGCCGCCCGGGCGGCGCCAGACGGTGAGGTAGGTGGTGGCGGGGGTGTGCAGGGCGAGGGCGATCCAGGGGTCGTCCCAGCCAGGCAGCCCGAGTGGCCAGGACGGCACGGCTCGGGGCAGGTCGGCGCGGACAGCCTTGTATACGGCGACCGCCTCGTGGACCAGGCCGCGGGCCTCGGGCCCCAGCTCCGGCAGGAGGCCGGAGAGGTGGATGCGGCCGAGGAGGGCGCTCGCCATGGTGAAGGCGACCTCGTCGAGTGAGTCCTCCGGCTGCGGATAGGCCCACACGGCACCCTGCTCGGGGGTGACGGCGGTGGGTGCGGAGGCCGCGATGGGCGCGTAGCGGTGCAGGTTCTGCTGGTCGCTGGTGGACTGCAGTTGCAGCCGCGACAACAAGGCGTGGTCCCAACGCATGCCGCCCGAGGCGCAGTTCTCCACCACCAGGTGCGGATGGCGGTCCAGGATGCCGTCGAGCCAGTCCAGGTGGGCACGGTTGTGGCCGAGCAGTCCGGCGCCCGGACTCTCGCCGGGGTGGGCGCTGGTGCCGGAACCGGGGTCGATGTTGTGGTCGAGCTTGAGGTAGCCGACGCCCCACTCGCCGACCAGGCGGTCCACGACCCGGTCCAGGTGGGCGCGGGCGGCCGGGTGGCGCAGGTCCAGGTGGTGCCGGCCGGACTCCGTGACGCGGACGCCGTCGCGGCGGAAGAACGCCTCGTCGGGTAGGGAGTCGGCCATGGGGCTGTGCACGCCGATCACCTCCGGCTCCAGCCACAGACCGGGCACCATGCCGCGCTCCCGGATGCGTTCCAGCACCTCGTGGATTCCCTTCTCCCCGGGGAAGCGTGAGGAGGCCGGTTCCCACGCGCCGACGGTGGTCCACCAGCCGTCACCGCCGTCGTCGTACCAGCCCGCGTCGATGACGAAGTACTCGGCGCCGGCGTCGGCCGCCGCGTCGATCAGTGGCAGCAGCTTTTCGGTGGTGGGGTCTCCCATCAGGCAGTTCATGTAGTCGTTGAAGATGACGGGCAGATCCTGGTGGTCGGGATGCGGGCGGCGCTGGGCCCGTCGGTAGCGGGTCAGCGCGGCGAACGCGGCGTCGGAGCCGCCGTCGGCACTGAAGGACAGGGCCACGGGTGCGGTGCGAAAGACGGCGCCGGGTTCCAGCGGCTGCCGCCAGCCGTGGTGGGAGTCGGTGGGCCCGAACAGTGCCAGGTAGGCCGTCTTGTCGCGCTCGGCGCACTCCCAGCGCCAGCCCCCGCCGTTGTGCTCGATCTGCCACACCCAGGTGCGGCCGGTGCGCCGGTCCGTGAGGCCGCCCATGGGCAAGCGTCCGCAGCTGGACCAGGTGCCCTGTCCGGTCAGGGCGAAGCCGGAACGGCCGTTCGCGTGCCGCACGCGTCCACCGTGGCCCGGTGTGGTCAGCCGCAACGGCCGGCGCTGCCAGCGGCATTCGGTGAGCCAGTCGTTCTCCGCCCACAACAGGTCGGCGGCGTCCATGTCCGCCGGGTCCGGCGTGGTGAGGCACCCCATGGCGAACGAGCTGACCGACTCCAGGTGGAGCGTGTCCTGCCCTTCGTTGCGCAGGGTCACCTCGCTGCGGAGCACGGGGATGCCGTCCGGCGACCGGTAGGTCACCTCTGCGACCAGACCGGTGTCCGGGTCGTGGAGTTGGACGGTCAGGGTGTGCCAGTCACCGTCGCGGGCCGCACGGTGGGTCCGGTGGCGCAACCGCCCGCCGAGGGCCGTCTGGACCAGGCGGCTGCCCGACCAGTCGCGCCCGTGACCCGTGGCCGTCACCTCCACCAAAGGCAGGGACCCACGGCTGCCGTTCCCCGCCTCTTCGGGCAGCCCGAGGTGCGTCAGGCGGGCGCTGCCGTCGTCGCCGAGGGTGAACTCGACGTGCAGGGCCTCGTGACCCCAGCGGAAGCTCCGCTGTTCCGTTTCCATGGTGGCCTTTTCCAGGTCAGTGGTCGCGCAGGACCGCGCAACCGCCGGGCGGCAGTTCGTGGGCCGCCCGGCCGGTGAGCAGGTCGTGGGCGGGATCCGGCAGGGGCACGGCGTCCTCGGTGTGGTTGATCAGGACGTGCCAGCGGCGGCCGTCGGCTGCGTGCCGGGTGACGGCTTCGACACCGGCCGGCAGGTCCGGCAGCTCCGGCTCGACGCCTGCTTCCTTCAGGAGCCGTCCGAGCAGGGCGGCGTAGTCGGCGTCGTCCAGGCAAGTGGAGAGATACCAGCCCTGTCCGGTGCCGAAGCGGTGGCGGGTGAGTGCCGGGCTGTCCGTGAGCATGCCGTGGGTGTAGGCGGCGAGCGTTTCGGCGCCCTCGGCGCGCAGAGACTCGCTCCAGACGGTGCCGTGCGAGCCGTCGGACAGGGTGATCCGCTCGTCCGTCCGCAGCGGACGGTGCTCCTCGACGCGGATGCCCAGGGCCTCGCGCAGCGGTGCGGCCGGGTAGCCGCCGAGCCGGGCGTGCACGCGGTCGTCGACGTAGCCGGTGGCGTGCTGGACGAGGAGCGTTCCCCCGCCCTCGACGTAACGGCGCAGGTTCTCCGCGCCTTTGTCGGACAGCAGGAACAGGGAGGGGGCGATGACGAGCTGGTAGCGGCTCAACTCGTGCTCGGGGTGGGCGAAGTCGACCGTGGCGCCCGCGTCCCACAGCGCGCGGTGCGCCCAGGCGAGCGGAGCGTGGTAGTCGAGGCGGGAGGAGGGCAGGCCGTCCGCCTCCAGTGCCCACATGGCGTCCGGGTCGTCGAGCACGGCCACCTGCGCGGTGACCGTCGATCCCGCCAGCTCGCCGAGCCGGGCGACTGCCTCGCCGGTCTGCGTGACCTCGCGGAAGATACGGCTTTCGGGGCCCGCGTGCGGGAGCATCGCCGAGTGCCAGGTCTCGGCGCCCGCCCGGGACTGCCGCCACTGGAAGAACAGGGCACCCTCCGAACCGCGCGCGATGTGGCCGAGGCTGTGGCGCAGTACGTCACCCGGCTCCTTGCCGATCACCTGATCGCCGTCGTAGACCGTGCTGGTGCCCTGCTCCATCAGTAGCCACGGGCGGCCGCCGGCCAGGGAGCGGGAGCGGTCGGCGTAGTAGGCCACATGTGCGGCGCCGTCGAGGCCGTTCGCGTGCGGGTACTGGTCGGAGGTGACGACGTCGAGTTCGCGGGCGAACGCCCAGACGTTCAGCCGCAGGTCGTAGGGCAGCATCAGGTTCGTCGTCACCGGACGGTCGCTGTGCTCGCGGATCGCGTCGCGCTGCTCGCAGTAGGCGGTGATGATCTCGTCGCCCCAGAAGCGGTGGAAGTCCACTGTCTGGCCGGGGTTCTTGTGGTACTGCGTCGCGCGCGGGGGCAGGATCTGCTCCCAGGAGGTGTAGCGCTGGCTCCAGAAGGCCGTGCCCCACGCCTCGTTGAGGGTGTCCAGCGAGCCGTGCCGGGCGCGCAGCCACACTCGGAACGCGGCCGCCGCATGGTCGCACCAGCAGAGCGTGCCGTACTCGTTGTGCACGTGCCACAGCGCGAGGGCGGGGTGGTGGCCGTACCGTTCGGCCAGGGCGGAGGCGATCCGGCGGGCCGCGCTGCGGTAGGCGGGGGAGGCCAGGCAGTAGGTGTCGCGGCTGCCGTGGACGAGACGGGTGCCGTCGGCCCTGACCGCCAGCGCCTCGGGGTGGGCGAGGGTGAACCAGGGCGGCGGGGAGGCCGTCGGGGTGGCGAGGTCGACGGCCACGCCGTTCGCGTGGAGGCGTTCGATGTGGGCGTCCAGCCAGGTGAAGTCGTAGCGTCCCTCCTCCGGTTCGAGCAGGGCCCAGGAGAAGACGCCCATAGTGGCCAGGTTGACCCTGGCCCGACGCATCAGTTCGTCGTCCTCCTTCCAGACCGGCTCGTCCCACTGCTCGGGGTTGTAGTCGCCGCCGAAGGCGAGGCCGCTCAGGCGGTCGGTGATACTGCGTGCCGTCATGAGGCTTCCTTGGGTACGGAGAGTCGAGTGATTCTCTGAGGAGACGTCAGGACCGGTTGGGACACGCCCAGTTCCTCTGCCGACCGTTCGTAGCGGTACCACCGGCGCGATGACTCATCACTCATGGCGGCGGCCCGTCCTCGGCAGTATCGAAGCGCTTCACCTCGCAGGCGAAGGTAACGGAGAAGTTTCGTGCGAAACAAGAGCCCCTGCGCCAGGAAACTTTCTTTCCTCTGGCTCTTTGTGGCTTCTCAGGGGGGATGGCGCTGTCGATGCGCTTCGATACTCGGCCTTCATAGCCACGAGTCGGCTTCACGTCCGACATCTGCTCCTCGGCCTTGAGCGAGTGCAGGTCGCGATGACGTAGGCGCCGGGGTCGCCGGCGATGGCGCTGGCGCCGTTTGCGTCGGAGTACTGCTCGGCGACGCCGAGGCGGTCGGCCAGTCGCTGATCCAGAGCGGTGCGGGCGCGCCGCGCCGCGACCACGGCGTCCTGGCTGCGAGAGGTCAGTCGGACGCGGGGGATCCGGGCGTCGGCAGCATCGGGCACGTGCTCGCAGTAACCGAGGCGTTCGAGTTCGGCCACGGCCTCGGAGGCTCCGTGCTGGTTCATGGCCAAGTGCGCGGCCGGCTCGCCAACCGTGGGCTCATCGTCGATCAGGTGCCGGAAGACGTGGCCGTGCGAGAAACGCAGGTCGCCGAAGCCCTGCTGGGGCAACTGCTCCTGAACCAGCAGGGCGGCGGCATGGCCGACGAAGAGGGCGAGTGTCCCGGTGTCCAGTTGGCGCGGGCCCGCTGAGAGCGGCATGGGCCGAACTCGGCCCGGCAGGTGCGCTCGTCCTGCTTTCCGTTCTCGCCGTATCCGGTACTGCCACGGGTCGGAGCGGTTCCTGACGAACAGCCGACTGAATCGGCAGTCGCCGCCCCGACGTCCGGTGAGAGGAGATGCGCGCCCGGGCGGCGCGATCAGTGCCGGGCGAACTGGACCCGGGTCGGTTGGACGACGTTCGGCCGCAGGGCGATCCCGCTGACGGTCAGCCGTTCCCCGTAGATGTCCGTGATTCTGATCGTGCTGCCGCACCCACTGCCGTCGGCGGATATGAAGTAGTTGTAGGAGGTGCGGGGCAACTGCCGCCAGCCGCTCCCGGTGTGGACCTCCAGCCTCGCCACCGGATTGCGATGGCCGATCGCCTGGATGCCGCACCAGTAGGGGTTGGACCCGGTCTTGTACCTGATGGACACCGTCTGGGACGTGCTCGGGCTGACCAGGCTCCAGGTGATCGGTATCCGGCCGACCTTGAGGTCGGCGAGTTTGGCGAAGGCCTGTTGGCTGAGGTCGAGTTGCCCGGGTGCGCAGGGCAGGGGGCACTCGTTGGTGATCCGTACCGTGATGGAGGCGCCGTTCGCCGCGCGGACGCGGACGTACGCGCCGCACGCCCTGGACGTCTCGTAGTCGGTGGTGTTCATCGCCGCGATCATCATGTCGTCGCTCGGGCCGAAGCCACAGGCGCCGTCTCCGTCGCCGGCTTCGTAGGCGGTGGCGACCCCTGGGTAGGTGGTCCCGGGCCGTATCCGCCCTGCCGACGATGCCGTGGTCGACCTCGTTCGCGCGGCCCGCGGGGTGGACGCGGCCGACGGTCGTTTCGACCGGGTGTTTGCGGAAGCCTTCGGCGTCGGCGAGCCCGTCGCGGTCGGGGTGCCCGTGGGACTCGGGGTGCCTGTCGGGGGCGTGGCCCTCGCCGGGGTGCCGGCGGCGGGTGCGACCGCGACCGACGCCCCATCGGTCCCGCGGTCGGGGAGCAACGCCATGACCAGGGCGGCGACGACCCCCGCGGCGGCCAGCGCCACCGTGGTGCCCACCATCAGCCTGTGTCTGCGCCTGCGCTGCCGCGCGGCCTGCCTTGCTGTCTTCATGCCTGTCCGTTCGGATGGTCGAGTCGACGATGCACTGTTCAGTGGCCACAGGAAGCGCAAAGGTTGCCGACGTTTTTTCGTCTTGTCGACGAGGAGCGGTCGCCGTGCCCCGCCCGGCGCAGGATGCCGCGCTCACTTCCCGGGGGAGAGGCGCTGTGGGATGTGCGCCGGAGCGCGTACGGCGGGCCGGAGATCCGCCGCGATGCTGGCCGGCGGTCTCGTCGACCGCCGGGACGTCAGCGCGTTTCCGGCCCTCCGGTGCGCGGGCCCCGGCGGCGGGCTGTCACTGCGGCCCCAGCTGACACGTGATCACGGCCTGGTGCTCAGAACCATGGGTACGGTGCTGGGCCGACCGTAGAGCGGCGACGGTCAGAGGGCGACCAGTCGCCACTGCTGGTTGGTTCCGTCACCGACAGGCCACTGGATCACCTTCGCGCCGCTGTCCGCCGATCCGCCCTCCACATCCGCGCACAAGCCGTTGCGGACGTTGACGAGCCGGACGTATCCGCCGCCTGCGTCGACGACTCTCCAGTGCTGGTTGTCGCTGTTGCCGTCCGGCCACTGGATGAGCTGGGCACCCTGTCCGGAGCCCCCGGGGCTGTCGACGACCTTGCCGCTGTGGCGGGAGACGAGGCGGAAGGAACCGTCGGCGTCGGGCTGGAGCCGCCACTGCTGGTTCTCGCTGCCGGACCAGCCCCACTGGATGAGGGTGGCGCCGTCGGCGGTACTGCCGCTGGTGACGTCGAGCACCTTGCCGCTGCGTCGGTTTTCGAGCCGGAAGAAGCCGCTGAGCAGGGAGACGGTGATGTCGGTGCGCTGCCCGGCGGTCAGTGAGATCTTCCTGGCGTGGGTGCCGAGGGAGGAGAGCGCGACGGGCGCGGTCGTGGCCAAGGAGGTCATGCCGCGGCGGCTGATCAGCGTGACGTCCTGGTTGACGGCGGAGGTGACGGACAGGGTGGCTGTGCGGGCGTCAAGGTCCCAGGCGAAGCTGTGGATCCGGATCCGGCCTCGGGTCCGGACCCCGGTGATCGTGCCCTTCGGCAGTTGGTCGGGCAGCGCGGGGAGGATCTCCAGCACTCCGGGCCGGCTGTAGATCAGGGCCTCGGCCAGCACGCCGGGGATGGCGTTCGCGGCGTCGGCGTTGTAGATGTCGAGGTTCGGGTTGTGGGAGGTCATCAGCGACTTGAAGATCATGTTGTTGCCGAGGATCTTCCTCAGGTTGCCGTAGACCTGTCCGCCGTCCTTCAGCCGGGCCCAAGCCAGTGCCCGGTGCAGGCTGCCGTGTGCGGAGACGTTCTGGTCGCCGCGCAGCTCAAGGGCCCGCTGTGCCGGGCGGACCAGGGAAGGTTCGTTCTCGGGGTTGATCTCATGCAGCGGCCAGGCACCGTACAGGTGCTGGACATGCCGGTGGTTGTAGTTGTCGGTGAGGCTCGGCCAGGACCATTCGGCCAGTGCGTTGTCGCTGTTGACGCGGTAGTCCGGGAACTTCTTCAGCAGCGCCGTCCAGCGGGCGACGCCCTGGCCGCCGCCTTGTTCGACGCCGAGGGTGTTGGCCGCGTCGACGGCGGCCTGGAGGGCATGCTTGCCGGCCATGATGTCGCCGGTGGCGTTGATCGAGAGGTACACGCCGGTGTTGCGGGGGGCGTTCTCCATGGAGAAGGACGGTACGAAGACCGCCTTGCCGGCCGCGTTGGTGCGGGTGAGGAAGTCCTCGTAGAACAGGGCCAGTTCCATCAGCGCGGGGCCGAGTTTGTCGCGCAGGAACGCATGGTCGCCGGTGACCTCGTAGTACTCCAGGAGCGGGTGGAGCAGCCAGTCCGCGCCGCCGGTCCAGCAGTGGCCGGGGAAGTTGCCGTTGTTGAAGTGGAGCATGTGGCCGTACTCGCCGTCGGTGCGGGAAGGGGCGAGGAAGCCGCGGGCTCCGTAGAGGTTCTTCGCGTTGGTGCGCCAGTCGTTCAGCTGGCCCAGGATCAGGTCGAAGTAGCCCTGCATGGCCTCGGTCAGGTCGAGGATGTTGCCGCCCGCGACCTGGAGGTTGACGTTGGCGTCGGTGGTGAAGTCGTCGGCCCAGGCGGCGCCCCAGGATCCGGCCCAGATGCCGGTGAGGCGGGGTGGCAGGATGCCGCTGGAGCTGAGGAAGAGGTAGCGGCCGGAGTCGTAGAGCCGTTCCAGCAGCGCCGTGTCGATGACTGTGCGGTCGGCGTTCTGGCGGGTGATCAGTTCACTGACGGAGAGCTGGCGGTCGGCAGCCGGCACGTTCAGGTCAAGGTGGGAACGGTCGTAGAGAGTGGTGTGCAGGGCGGTGTGCCGCGCAAGCAGCGCGGCGTAGTCGGTGCCGAGCGCGGCCAGTTGCGTGTGCAGCGGCTCGGAGTCCCAGCCCGTGGACGACTCGTAGCGGCCCAGCTTCGTCAGCAGCAGCACCTTGGCCGCCTTGGCCACCACGATCGTGGCGCCGTTGACGGTGACTGTGGAGCCGGTACCCGAGGTGACGACGCGGGTGACGCCCTCGTAGCCGAAGGCGCCCTGCCCCGAGGGGTAGGTGCCGCGCAGATTCAGGTAGCCGGAGCCGCCTGTGACGGTGGCACGCGTGGTGAAGCTCAGGCTGCCGGGCAGCCCGGTGAGTGCGGTGTAGGCGCTCAGCGTCGTGTCGACGGTACGGCCGGGAGCGGGTGTCAGCTCATGGACGATCACTTTGTCGGCCCGGGAGGCGAACGCCCGCCGGGTCCAGGTGCCGGACTGGTCCGTCCAGCTCGAACTCGCCTCGCCGGTACGGAAGTCGGTGACCCGTCCGTAGTTGTTGACCGTGGTCATGCCGGGCGTGTCGATGTGCAGTTCGTAGGCGGGGTGGTAGGCCTGTGTCCAACGCAGCGACCAGCCTGCGGCGAAGTCCCGGTTGGCCCCCGCGTAGTCACCCGCGAGTGCTTTGTCGCGTGCGCCTTCCAGACGGCCGGAGATCACCGGCGGGGTCACGTCACGGGTGCCGTTCGGCAGCACCAGCCGGTGATGGTTGAAAACCACCTTCTCCAGGGCGGGAGCGCCGTACAGCACGGCCCCGTATTCGCCGTTGCCGGTGAGGAAGCCGTCGGTCCAGGAGGAGGCCGGGGACGTGTCGTGGATGCCGCGCTCGGGGAGTGTGATCTGCGGGGGGACGGCCGCCACCGCCCTGCCCGAGAGCGGGCCGCCGGGCAGGGCCGCGGCTCCCGCGGTCAGTGCGGCTGCGGTGAGGAACCGTCTGCGGTCGATAGGGCTGGCCGTCAAGGGAACTCCTTTGTCCGGTCGGCGGTGTGTGGTGCCGGGGGAGTGGAGCGGTGACCCGCCGTCGTGGTGACCCACCGCCGCCCAGTCGACTTGGAACGGAATCCGGGCGGCGGGGTCCGGGGAAAAGGGATCAGACGGCCGTGAAGGACCACAGGAGGTTGGTGCTGCTGCCGTACGTCCACTGCTTGGTGACGGAGCCCGAGTCGACGTTGCCGCCGCCGTCGAGGACCAGGCCGGTGGTGCGGTTGGCGATCGAGTAGCGGTCGCCGCCCCGGTGGGTGATCTTCCACTGCTGGTTGGTGCCGCCGTTCCACGGGGCCTGTCGGGCCGGAGAGCCGTCGGAGGTGGCGCCCCAGCCGTCGGCGACCATGCCGTTCGTCCGGTTGACCAGCCGGTAGTAGCCGCTTCCGACCGCCTCGGCCTGCCACTGCAGGTTGGAGCTGCCGTTCCAGGTCCACTGCTTGAGGTTGGACCCGGAGGCCACGCCGCCGCCACTGTCGAGGGCGAGTCCGTTGGTGGCGTTGGTGAGCCGGAAGTAGGTGGCCGGGTTGAACTGGACCCTCAGTGAGGCGATCTGGTCGTTGTTGCCGGTGACCCGTAGGTCGGGGTTTTCGTCGGTGAAGGTCCAGGAGGTGCCGGTGAAGTTGTCTCCGGAGTAGCCGATCACCTGGTAGCCGGGCGCCGGCCGGAGGGAGGAGATGCGGCCCGCGCCCAGCCCGGACGAGGTGAGGTCGGCCGTGGTGTAGTCGCCGACGGTGAGTACGGCCGAGTTGCCGCTGTAGTTGACGTCCGTGGAGGCGAGGGCGCCGGCGAGCGGCCGCAGGCCCGGAATCGTGCCGGAGAAGGCGAGCTTCAGGACGTAGGCGTTGGCGTTGTACGGGGCCGAGGACGGCAGGGTGACCGTCAGGCCGGACGAGTTCTGGGCCGGTGTGGCCAGGTCGATGTAGGTGCCGGCGGTGGTGCCGAGGAGCTTCACCGAGGTCAGCGACGAGAGGTTGATCCGGTCCGAGCTGAGGGTCTTGATCGTCAGTGAACTGCCGGGCCAGCCCAGGACTGTGGCGTACAGGACGTTGTCGGCCTTGTTGCGGGTGAAGCGGATGTCCTGCGGCGTGCCGGCATGCGGGGTGGTGAACGCACCGCCGCCCATCTTCGTCGGGCCCTCGCCGTACGCCGTCCAGGCGCGGGTCGAATACACCGACTCACCGAAGCGCTTCAGGTGGTCCCCGATACCGAGCAAAATGTCCTTCTGCGCCTGGGGGATGGTGCCGTCGGCCATCGGCGCGATGTTCAGCAGCATGTTGCCGTTCTTGCTGACCCGGTCGATGAACGAGTGCAGCATCTGCTGGATGGTGTAGTAGCCGATGCCCTGGGTGTAGCACCAGCTGCTGCTGGAGATGCTGTCGTCGGTCAGCCAGTACGGGGAGGTCAGATCCCCCGGACCGCCGCGCTCGTAGTCGAAGACCTCGCCCTTGCCGTTCATGCCGTCCTTGTAGGTGGCGACGACCTCACGGCCCCAGCTGTTGGCCTGGTTGTAGTAGTACGCCAGGAAGTTCAGGCGCTGTGTCTCGTCGACGGCGTCCATCCTGAAGTCCTGCCACAGGATGTCGGGTTGGGTACGGTCGATGACCTCCTTGAGCTTGTCGAACCAGAGCTGGTTCTCCGCGGCAAAGCCCAACTGCCCGTAGAGCTTCTTCAGGCTGGGGTCCGTCTGGGCAGGGACGAACTCGTAGAAGCCGTTGAAGTTGTACGCGTGATGCATGGCCACCAGCAGCTTGAGACCCTTGGCACGGATGGCCGTGGAGAAGAGCCGCAGGAGATCCAGCCCCGGGCCCTTGTTCACCGAGTTCCACTCGTTGACCTGGCTGTCCCACATCGAGAAGCCGTCATGGTGCTCGGCGACCGGGCCGGCGAACCTGGCACCGGTGTCGACGAACAACTGCACCCACTCGTCGGGGTCGAACTTCCCGCCCGCCGACTTCAGCTTCGGCGCGAACTTCACGAAGTTGCCCGCCAGGTCCTGCGCCCCGTTGATGAAGTTGTGGTACGGCCATGCCGACGGCTGGCCGTAGGTCGCGATGTGGTGCTGGTTGGCGTTGCTGCCCGCCTGGTACATGTTGCGCGGGTACCACTCGTTGTCGTAGGCGGGGACGCTGAAGACACCCCAGTGGAAGTAGATCCCGAACTTCGCGTCCTGGAACCACTCCGGGGCCGGCGGATGCTGGTCGACCGAGTTCCAGTCGGGCGTGTACGTGCTGGGCGCCGCCTGGGCGATGCCGGCACCGAACACACCTCCGGCAACGGCCGCCGCGGCGACGCAGGCGGCTCCGGCGAGGAAGTGGCGTCTGTTGATCGAACTCGACATGGAGACATCCCTGGTGCAGAAGGGGACAGGGGGATGGAGGGCGCCGCTTGTTACGCATGAAGGTCCGCCATGTCTCCCTGGGATGTCAACCGGCGTGCAGGGATGAAAAGCACTGCACGGCCAGGGAGTTGGCTCTATTTGAGGCTTGTCTGATGCGATTTGCGACTGCCCAAACATCGCATGTCTGTCAGGGCTTCATGGCCGATTCGGATCATCCAAACGCAAGGATTGATGGGATGGATCTTGCCTCCTTGTGTCATCCCGTATCAATCCCGGGTGGGTTGTGAGCTGGAATCTTGGTGCTCATTCGATCGCGGGGTAGACAGGGCGCCGGAGGCGCGCCTATAAACATCCCATCTCTACCGCACGGCGATACGCAGATGTCGTCGAGGCGAAACATCTCCCGCTACGGGACCGGCGCGAGGAAGCATCGATGAGAGTCAGAACCGCCCTCTGTTCAGCCGTCTCCGCCCTGTCCGCACTGGCGTTGCTCAGCGCCTGCGGCAGCGGCTCCACCAGCGGTGCGTCGTCGAGCGACACGCCGCTGGTCGGCGTCGACTACCCGCGCTCCGACACCGACTTCTGGAACTCCTACATCAAGTACACGCCCCAGTACGGCAAGGAGCTGGGCCTGGACCTGAAGACGACCAACTCGCAGAACGACGTCGCCAAACTCACCGCCAACGCACAGACGTTCATCAGCCAGGGCGTCGAGGGCATCGCCATGGCCCCGCAGGACACCGCCGCCATCGCGCCCACCCTCGCGCAACTGGAGGCGAAGAAGATCCCCGTCGTCACCGTCGACACCCGCCCCGACAGTGGCAAGGTGTTCATGGTCGTGCGCGCCGACAACCGTGCCTACGGCGAGAAGGCCTGCCAGTACCTGGGCACGAAGCTCGGCGGCAAGGGCAAGGTCGTCATGCTGGAGGGCGGTCTGGACTCCATCAACGGGCGTGACCGCACCGAGGCGTTCAACGACTGCATGAAGAAGAACTACCCGGACATCAAGGTGTTCGGCGAGGCCACCAACTGGGACGGCGCCGTCGCCGCCCAGAAGCTGCAGACCGATCTGACGGCCCACCCGGACATCAAGGGCGTCTACATGGAGGCCAGTTTCGCGCTGTCCGGAACGCTCCAAGTTCTCAAGCAGAAGGGGCTGTTGGTGGGCCCGAAGGACAAGAAGCACGTGTTCGTCGTGTCCAACGACGGCATCCCCGAGGAGCTCAAGTCCATCGCCGCGGGCAAGATCGACGCCACGGTCTCGCAGCCGGCCGACCTCTACGCCAAGTACGCCCTGTACTACGTCAAGGCCGCGATCGACGGGAAGACGTTCAAACCCGGCAAGACCGACCACGACAGCACCATCATCCAGGTCCGCGACGGCGTGCTCGAGGACCAGCTCTCCGCCCCGCTCGTCACCGCCGACGGCGGCACCTACGGCGGCGTGCCCAGCGTCAAGAGCGACGACAAGTCGCTGTGGGGCAACAACCTCGGCTGATTCGTCTTCCGGAACAACGGCCCACGAGAACAAGGCGGTTGAGATGAGCGACGGGGAGCGAGCAGTCACCCCCGCGCCCGCCCCGGCGGACGACGGGCGGGCGCCCTCGGACCCGCCCGTCGTCGAGGCGACGGGCATAGTCAAACGATTCGGCCCCACGGTGGCCCTGAACGGCGCCCGGATCACCATCCGGCCCGGCGAGACCCACGCGCTGGTCGGCCGCAACGGAGCCGGCAAGTCGACCCTGGTGTCGGTCCTCACCGGCCTTCAGGCCCCCGACGAGGGAACGGTGTCCTTCGGCGGCGAGCCGGCCCCGCGGCTCAGCGACCGTGACGCCTGGCGCCGGCGCGTGGCCTGCGTCTACCAGAAGTCGACGATCATCCCCACACTGACCGTCGCCGAGAACCTCTTCCTGAACCGGCACGACCACGGACGCAACCGGCTCATCAGCTGGCAGGCCACCCGTCGCCGCGCACAGGACCTGCTGTCGGCCTGGTCGGTGGACGTCGACCCGCAGACCCCGGCCGGTGATCTGAGCGTCGAGCAGCGGCAGTTCGTCGAGATCGCCCGCGCGCTGTCCTTCGGGGCCCGGTTCATCATTCTCGACGAACCGACCGCCCAACTCGACGGGGCGGCCATCAACCGCCTGTTCGGCCGCATCCGCGACCTGCAACGCCAGGGCGTGACCTTCCTGTTCATCAGCCACCATCTCCAAGAGATCTACGAGATCTGCGACATGGTGACGGTGTTCCGCGACGCCCGGCACATCGTGACCGCGCCGGTCGCGGACCTTCCCCGTGCCGACCTCGTCGCAGCCATGACCGGCGAGGCGGCGGCCGACCGGCGCGAGGAACGCACGAGCGTCCTCGACCCCGGTGCCACGGCCGCACTGAGCGTTCGCGCTCTGCGGGGCGACGCGTACGACGACGTCAGCTTCCAGATCGGGGCCGGCGAGATCGTCGGCCTCGCGGGGGCCGCCGGCAGCGGTCGTACCGAGGTCGCCGAGACCGTCGTAGGACTTCGGGCGGCAGCGGCGGGCGAGGTGGAGATCGCCGGGAGGCGGCCCCGGCCGGGCAGCGTGCCCGCGGCGCTCGCCGCGGGCACAGGGTTCGTCCCCCAGGACCGGCACCACCAGGGCTTCGTTCCCGACATGTCGATCGCGGACAACGCCACCCTGTCCGTTTCCCGCAGGCTCGGCCCCAACGGGTTCCTCAGCCGCAGCCGCCGGGACCGGCTCGCCGAGGGCCTGATCGGGAACCTCGCGATCAAGACTCCCGGTCCCGAACTGCCCGTCTCCGCTCTGTCCGGAGGCAACCAGCAGAAGGTCGTCATGGCCCGCGCCCTCGCCGACGACCCCCGGCTGCTGGTCCTGATCAACCCGACCGCGGGCGTGGACGTGCGCTCCAAGGAGTTCCTCCTCGGAAAGGTCGAGGAGACCGCGGCCACCGGCACCGGAGTGCTCATCGCCTCCGACGAACTCGACGACCTGCGCATGTGCGACCGGGTCCTGGTGATGTTCCAGGGCCGTGTGACCTCAGCGATCGCCCGCGGCTGGCACGACCACGACCTCGTGGCCGCGATGGAAGGAGTGGACCTCGATGCCTGAAACCGTCCTCGCGGACACCGCCGCCGCCAAGGGCACGGAGCCGGCGCCCAGGCGGACCGTGCTGCTCGGCGGCCGGATACCCCTGGCCCGGCTGCGCGACCTCGCGCTCGTCCCGGCCATCGTGGTCATCGCGATCGTCGGACAGATCGTCAACCCGGTCTTCCTGCAGGCCGACAACCTCATCAACGTCCTGCAGACCATGTCCGAGATGGCCCTGCTGGTCCTCGCCCAGACGATGATCCTGATCGTCAGGAAGATGGACCTGTCGCTCGAGTCCACCATGGGCCTCGCGCCCGGCGTCGCGGCCTGGCTGGTCGTGCCGGTCGGTGCGGGCCACGGACTCGGACTGCTCCCCGGCGCGTGGTCCATTCCCGTCACCCTGGCCGTGGGCGCGCTCGTCGGCGTGATCAACGCCCTGCTGATCATCCGCTTCGGCCTCAACGGCTTCATCGTCACCCTCGGCATGCTGATCGTCCTGCGCGGCGTCCTCACCGGCATCTCCGGCGGCCAGACCTTCTTCCAGCTGCCGGAGTCGATGCTCTACCTCGGCACCGCCGAATGGTTCGGGATGCCCGCGTCCATCTGGATCTGCCTGGTGCTGTTCGCCGTCGCGATCGTGGTGCTCGGCTGGACCAGCTTCGGCCGCTCGCTGTACGCCATCGGCGGCAACGTCGACGCGGCGAAGGCAGCCGGCATCCGCACCGACCGGGTGCTGTGGATCGTCATCGTCACCGGCAGCGTGCTCGCCGCCCTCGCCGGACTGATGCTCTCCGGACGCCTGGCCTCCGTCGCCTCGGCGCAGGGCAACGGCTACATCTTCACCGTCTTCGCCGCCGCCGTCATCGGCGGGATCAGCCTGAACGGCGGCAAGGGCACCATGTTCGGGGCGTTCAGCGGCATCCTGCTGCTCTTCATGATCCAGAACGTGCTCACACTCGCCGGCGTCCCTGCCCAGTGGATCGGCGCCCTCAACGGCCTGATCATCCTGGTCGCACTGACCATCTCGCGCATCACGGGCGGCAAGGTCCAGGAGTGAACCCGGCGGCCGTCCCGGCCGCCCGACACCCTCCGCCGCCCCGTCTCTCGTCGCAAGGGGCCGTATCACCCCTGCACCTCACAGGAGTTGCCGCCATGTCATCCGCCCTGTCCGCTTCACCGGCCTCTGCCCGTATCACCGCCCTGGACGTGCTGGACGTGCGTTTCCCGACGTCCGAGCACCTGGACGGGTCGGACGCGATGAACCCCGAACCCGACTACTCCGCCGCCTACGTCGTCCTGCGCACCGACGTCGGCGACGGCCTGGAGGGCCACGCCCTGGCCTTCACCACCGGCCGCGGCAATGACGTCCAGGCCGCCGCCATCGCCGCTCTCGCCCCGCACGTGGTGGGCCTGTCGGTCGATGAAGTCTGCGCCGACCTCGGCGCGTTCTCCCGTTCGCTCGTTCACGACCCGCAACTGCGCTGGCTGGGCCCGGAGAAGGGTGCCATCCACATGGCCACCGGCGCGGTCGTCAACGCCGCCTGGGACCTCGCCGCCAAGCGGGCAGGCAAGCCCGTGTGGCGCTTCCTCGGCGAGATGTCGCCCGAAGACCTGGTCGCCCAGGTCGACTTCCGCTGGCTCAGCGACGCCCTCACCCCCGAGGAGGCCCTGGAGATCCTGCGCCGCGCCGAGCCAGGCCGCGAACAGCGCATCGGCCGCCTGCTCGACCACGGCTACCCCGCCTACACCACCACCCCCGGCTGGCTCGGCTACTCCGACGAGAAGCTGGCCCGCCTCGCCCGCGAGGCCGTCACCGACGGCTTCACCCAGATCAAGCTGAAGGTCGGCGCGGACCTGGCGGACGACATTCGGCGCATGCGCACCGCACGCGAGACAGTCGGCGAATCCATCCGCATCGCCGTCGACGCCAACCAGAGATGGGACGTCCAGGCCGCGATCGACTGGATGCGCGCCCTGGCCCCCTACCACCCGTACTGGATCGAAGAGCCCACATCACCGGACGACATCCTCGGCCACGCCGCTGTCCGCAAGGCCGTCTGCCCCATCAAGGTCGCCACCGGCGAGCACATCGCCAACCGGGTCGTCTTCAAGCAGCTCCTCCAGGCCGGCGCG
Source organism: Streptomyces sp. NPDC001410 (assembly GCF_042895235.1). NCBI lineage: Bacteria > Bacillati > Actinomycetota > Actinomycetes > Kitasatosporales > Streptomycetaceae > Streptomyces > Streptomyces sp. NPDC001410. The sequence goes on along the minus strand of NZ_JBIAWE010000001.1, from coordinate 184,341 downwards.
GTCGACATCGTGCAGATCGACTCCGCACGGGTCGGCGGCGTCAACGAGAACATCGCGATCCTGCTGCTCGCCGCGAAGTTCGGCGTCCCGGTCTGCCCGCACGCGGGAGGCGTCGGCCTGTGCGAGATGGTGCAGCACCTGTCGATGTTCGACTACGTCGCCGTCTCCGGCACGACCGAGGACCGGGTCATCGAGTACGTCGACCACCTGCACGAGCACTTCGTCGACCGGGTGCGCATCGTCGACGGCCACTACCTGGCGCCCACGCTACCCGGGCTTAGCGCGCAGATGCACGCCGAGTCCCTCAAGGAGTACGCCTACCCCGACGGCCCCGTCTGGACCGCTCGTGTCTGACGCCCAGGCCCTTGTCGACGCCCACCACCACGTGTGGGACCTGGACGTCCGGCCGCAGCCCTGGCTGGACGAGCCCGGGCACGAGCTGATCCGCCGGAACTTCAGCTCGCACGCCTTGCGCTCGGCCGCGACCCGGCCGATCGCCGGACGGCGACTGACGAGCACAGTGGTCGTCCAGTGCGTCGCGTCCGTGCCCGAGACCCGCGACCTCCTCGCCCTGGCCGACAGCGACCCGCTGATCGGTGCCGTGGTCGGCTGGGCGGACCTGACGTCCCCCGCGATCGGCGACGTACTCGACGACCTGCGGACCGGGCCCGCGGGCCGGTACCTGCGGGCCGTGCGGCACGTCGTGCAGGGCGAGTCCGACCCGCACTGGCTCGGGAGGCCGGACGTGGAAAGGGGGCTGCGAACGGTCGGGGAGCGCGGGCTCGGTTACGACGTGCTGATCCGCAGCCACCAGCTCCCGCAGGCAGTCCGCCTCGCGGAACGGCTCCCCGAGCTGCCCCTCGTCCTGGACCATGCCGGCAAGCCGCCGCTCGCGCGGCGGGAACTGACCGACTGGGCACAGCAGTTGCGGATGCTGGCCAGGCATCCCCAGGTCCGCTGCAAGGTGTCGGGTCTCGTCACCGAGGCCGACCACGAGAAGTGGACCATCGACGACATCCGTCCGGTGTGGGACGTCCTGCTCTCCGCCTTCGGTCCCGACCGGCTGATGTTCGGCTCCGACTGGCCGGTCGTGAACCTCGCGGGTGGCTGGAACCGCTGGGGCGCCACCGTCGAGGTGCTCCTGGACGGCTGCTCCGGCACCGAGATCCACGCGGTGCTCGCCGGCACCGCGACCGCCTTCTACCGCCTGACCGCCCCCACGAAGGAGGGGACACCGTGCTCCTGACGGAACTGCTGCACCCCGGGATCCTCGAATCCCTGGCCGGAGCCGGCCACGGCGCCCGCGTCCTGCTCGCCGACGGCCACTACCCCGCGAGCACCGCCACCGGCGAGCGCGCCAGGACCGTCCACCTCAACCTGGCCCCCGGCCTGCTCGACGTCAGCACCGTGCTCGACGTCCTGCTGCGTGCCCTGCCCGTCGAGGCGGCCCACGTCATGGTGCCGCCCGAGGGCGAACCGGAGCCGCCCGCCGTCGCCGAGTACCGCTCGATGCTGGCGCCCGTCCCGGTCGACACGCTCGGCCGCTTCGAGTTCTACGGCGCCGCCCGCTCGCCCGACCTGGCGCTGGCGATCGTCACCGCCGACACCCGCACCTACGCCAACCTGCTGCTGACCATCGGCGTCCGCGCTGAAGGGACCCTGACGACACGATGACTCTCGCCGTCCGTTACACGGCCGCCCGCACCCTGGACACCGCGGTCGTCGATGCTCCCGAGCCCGGTCCGGGTGAGGTGGAGGTGGCCCCCGCCTACGTCGGTATCTGCGGTACCGATCTGCACATCTTCCACGGCGACATGGACGCCCGGGTCGCCGCGCCCGCCGTTCTGGGACATGAGATGTCCGGCCGGATCGTGCGGGTCGGACCGGGCGTGGAGGGCTGGCAGCCCGGTGACGCGGTCACGGTGATGCCGCTGCGCTGGGACGACACCTGCCCGGCCTGCCAGGCCGGCCACCGGCACGTCTGCCAGCACCTGGACTTCATCGGCATCGACTCCCCGGGCGCGATGCAGCAGCGCTGGACGGTGCCCGCCTCGACGCTGATCAGGCTGCCGGAGTCGCTCGCCCTGGACCGGGCCGCGCTCGTCGAGCCGACCGCGGTCGCCGTGCACGACGTGGGCCGCGCCGAGGTCGCCGAGGGCGAGAAGGTCGTCGTGGTCGGCGGCGGCCCGGTCGGCCTCCTGATCGCGCTGGTCGCACGGGCCGCGGGCGCCGAGGTCCGGGTGGTGGAGCTGAGCACGCACCGTCGGCTGCTGGCCGAGGAGTTGGGGCTGACGGCGTGGAACCCGGCCGACGACGACGTGCCGGAGCTGGTGCGGCAGTGGACCGGGGAGGCGGGAGCGGACGTCGCCTTCGAGGTGTCCGGCGCGGCGGCCGGCGTGGACACGGCCGTCGAGGTCCTCGGGGTGCGCGGCCGGTTGTGCCTTGTCGCCATCCACCCGCGCCCCCGCGAGGTCAATCTGCACCGCTTCTTCTGGCGCGAACTGACCCTGGTGGGCGCCCGGTTGTACGACCGCGGCGACTTCGAGCGCGCGGTGGCCCTGGTGGCGGACGGCACGATCCCGGCCGAGCGGCTGATCAGCAAGGTCGTCCCGCTCATGCAGGCGCCCGCCGCCTTCGAGGCCCTGGAGGGCGGCGGCGACGTGATGAAGATCCTCGTGGACTGCACCGACGACGCTCAGGGAGTGGCCGGATGACCGCCTTCGACCTCACCGGAAAGCTCGCCGTCGTCACCGGGGCCCGGCGCGGCATCGGCCGGGCCATGGCTCGCGCGCTAGCCGAGGCCGGCGCGGACGTCATCGGCGTCAGCGCCGCGCTGGAGGAGTCCGGCAGCGCGGTCGAGAAGGACGTCCTCGCCGCCGCCCGCTCCTTCGAGGCGATCCGGACCGACTTCGCCGACCCGGAAGCCGTACGAGCCCTGGGCGCGGACCTGGCCGGGCGCGAGCGGCCGGTGGACATCCTGGTCAACAACGCGGGCACGATCCGCCGCGCTCCGGCGGCCGAACACGCCGACGCGGACTGGGAGTTGGTGCTCCAGGTCAACCTCAACGCGCAGTTCGCGCTGACCCGGACGGTCGGCGCGACGATGGTGGCCCGAGGCCAGGGGAAGGTCATCTTCACCGCCTCTCTGCTCAGTTTCCAGGGCGGCATCACGGTCCCCGGCTACACCGCCGCCAAGCACGGCATCGCCGGACTGACCAAGGCGCTGGCCAACGAATGGGCCCCACGCGGGGTGAACGTCAACGCCATCGCGCCCGGCTACATCGCCACCGACAACACCCAGGCCCTGCGGGACGACCCGGTGCGCAGCAGGGCGATCCTGGACCGGATCCCGGCCGGCCGCTGGGGCGACGCCGACGACCTGGCGGGCGCCACGGTGTTCCTCGCTTCGGACGCCGCCGCGTACGTGCACGGCGTCGTCCTGCCCGTCGACGGCGGATGGCTCGGCCGATGACCGGCACCGACCTGGCCTCCGCACTGGATGGGGCCCGCGTCGTGCCGGTGCTGACCGTGCCGTCTGCGGCGACCGCCGGCCCGCTGGCCGACGCGCTCGCGGCGGGCGGCGCCCGGTGCGCCGAGGTCACCTTCCGCACCCCCGGCGCCGAGCAGGTGCTCAAGACGATGGCCGCCCATGGGGGGCTCACCGTAGGCGCCGGCACGGTCCTCACGCCCGAGCAGGCGGAGCGGGCCGTGGCGGCCGGGGCCCGCTTCGTGGTATCGCCCGGCTTCGACGAGGAGGTCGTCGCCAGGTGCCGCGAGCTGGGGGTACCCGTGGTGCCCGGCATCGCCACCGCCACCGAGTTGATGCGCGCCCTGCGGGCCGGTGTCGACACCGTCAAGCTGTTCCCCGCCGAGCCGCTCGGCGGCCTGCGGACGCTGCGGGCGCTCGCGGCGCCCTTCCCCGGGACGCGCTTCGTACCGACCGGCGGGATCGACGCCTCCCGCATGGCCGCCTACCTCGCCGACCCGGCGGTCCTCGCCGTGGGCGGCAGTTGGATGGCCACCGTCGCCCATCTGGACAAGGGCGACTACGAGGACATCCGCCGACTGACGGCCGACGCGGTGGAGAGGAGCACGACGTGATCGACGTGGTGGCCCTCGGTGAGGTGATGCTGCGCTTCGACCCGGGTGAGGGACGGATCCGCACCGCCCGCTCCTTCCAGGTCTGGGAGGGCGGCGGCGAGTACAACGTGGTACGCGGACTGCGCCGCTGCTTCGGTCTGCGCACCGCCGTCGTGACCGCTCTCGCCGACAACGCGGTGGGCCGGCTGGTCGAGGACCTGATCCTCCAGGGCGGCGTCGACACCTCGCTGATCCGCTGGGTGCCGGACGACGGCATCGGCCGCACCGCCCGCAACGGCTTGAACTTCGTCGAACGCGGCTACGGGATCCGCGGCGCGCTGGGCGTCAGCGACCGCGCTCACACCGCCGTTTCCCAGCTGCGCAAAGGGGATGTCGACTGGGACACCATGTTCTCGGCCGGGGTGCGCTGGTTCCACACCGGCGGCATCTTCGCCGGCCTGTCCGACACCACGGTGGACGTCGCGGACGAGGCCATGGCCGCGGCCCGCCGCCACGGCGTCACCGTCTCCTACGACCCCAACCACCGCCCCAGTCTCTGGGCCGGCCGGGGCGGCGCTGACGCGGCCCGCGAGGTCGACCAGCGGCTCGCCCGGTACGCCGACGTCGTGGTGGGCGCACTGGGCCTGGCCGGGACGTACCCGGGACAGGCGCGCGTCGGGGCCGACGAGGTGCAGGACGCGCTCGCCGAGGTGGCCGGCCTGCTGCCCGAGGCGAAAGTGCTGGCAACGACCCTGCGCGACGTGCCCTCGGCCGGCGTCAACGACTGGTCCTCGGCCGCCTGGTCCGCCGAAACCGGCTTCGTCACCGGCCCTCGGATGCCCGGCCTGCAGGTCCTGGACCGCATCGGCTCCGGCGACGCCTTCGCCGCCGGCCTGATCCACGGACTGTTCAGGGGCACCGGCCTGGAGCGCGCCCTGGCCTACGGCACCGCCCACGGCGCGCTCACCATGACCACGCCCGGAGACGTCTCCATGGCCTCGCTCGCCGAGGTCGAGGCGCTCATCGCGGGCGGGTCGCCCCACGTCAGACGCTGACCGGCGCCCCCACCGCCCGTATCCCAGGAGCATGTCTTGCACCAGCGGAAGATCCAGAACACGTCCGTCACACTCACCGAGCTCGGCTTCGGGTCATCTGTGATCGGCAACCTCTACCGCGTCACCCCGGCCGACGACGCGACCGCCGCCGTCGACGTGGCCTGGGAGGCCGGCCTGCGGTATTTCGACACCGCACCGCACTACGGCCTCGGCCTCTCCGAGCGCCGTCTGGGCGCCGCCCTGCAAGGTCGCCCGCGGGACGAATACGTCATCTCCTCCAAGGTGGGCAGGCTGCTGGTGCCCAACGAGGAGCGACGTGGCGTCGACACCGAGGGCTTCGTCGTACGGGACGACCTGCGCCGGCAGTGGGACTTCAGCCGCGACGGCGTACTCCGCTCCATCGAGGACACGCTGCAGCGCACCGGCCTGGACCGCCTGGACATCGTCTACCTGCACGATCCGGACGACCACTGGCGGCAGGCGGCAGAGGAGGCCATGCCCACGCTCGCGGAGTTGCGCGACCAGGGCGTGATCGGCGCGATCGGCGCCGGCATGAACCAGTCGGCGATGCTGGCCCGCTTCCTGCGTGAGACCGCCGCCGACGTGGTGATGCTCGCCGGGCGCTACACACTCCTGGACCAGTCGGCGCTGGACGACGTCCTGCCCGCCGCGCGGGACCTCGGCAAGAGCGTGGTGGCGGTGGGCGTGTTCAACTCGGGACTGCTCTCCCGTGACCGGCCCGCCGAGGGTATGAAGTACGACTACCAGGACGCCCCGCCGGCTCTGGTCGCCCGTGCCCGGGCGATCGCCGAGGTCTGCGCGGCGCACGGGACCAGCCTGCCCGCCGCCGCGATCGCCTTCCCGCACACGCATCCCAGTATCATCAACATCACCCTCGGCATGCGGAATCCGGAACAGGTCGTACGAAACGTGGAACTCCATGATCAGCACGTCCCCGACGGTCTCTGGGACGATCTCCGAGCTCAGGGGCTGATCAGGTCGGACGTGCTCACGGAGCACGGTCGGGGGAGGGGTGTGCGGTGTCTCTGACGGACAAGGCCATCGAGCAGATCCGTGAGCTGATCCGGACCGGTGCCCTGCCTCCGGGCTCGAAGCTCCCACCGGAGCCGGATCTGGCCGCTCAGCTGGGCCTGTCCCGCAACCTCGCCCGTGAAGCGGTCAAGGCGCTGGCAGTCGCGCGGGTCCTGGAGGTCCGGCGGGGCGACGGCACGTATGTGACCAGCCTGCAGCCGAGCCTGCTGCTGGAGGGGCTCGGCGGCGCGGTGGAGCTGCTGCAGGGCGACTCGGTCGCCCTGCAGGACCTCATGGAGGTACGGCGGCTCCTCGAACCCATGGCCACGGCCCTTGCCGCCACGCGGATCTCTGATGAGCAACTGGCCGAGGTGAAGCGGCACCTGGACGCCATGCGCGAGGCCCGCGACGACGTCGAACGGCTCAACGCCCACGACGCCGCCTTCCACCGCGCCGTCGTCTCGGCCACGGGCAACGAGACCCTCCTCACCCTCCTGGAAGGGATCTCCGGCCGCACCCTGCGTGCCCGCATCTGGCGCGGTCTGGTCGACGACAAGGCCGCGGGCCGCACCCTCGCCGAGCACGAGGCGATCTTCAACGCCCTGTCCACCCGTGACGCCACCCTCAGCCAGGCCGCCGCACTGCTGCACGTGAGCAACACCGAGCAGTGGCTGAGGGAGCACCTGCGCTCGGGCGAAGCGCTCCCCTTCGGGACGACAGCGGGGAAGTGACGGGCGGGCGCCGCCTGCCCATGCCCTCGTTCGCCTGCGCTCACTCTGTCCGTACGGTGTCGTCCTTCGGTGTCGGATGCAGGGACGAGAGAATCTGATTGCCTGTCGCACGCTCGTAGTGGTCGCGCACCTCGACGTCGGGGCTTTCGAGGGACAGCGCGCGCCTCAACTTGAGCATGTTGGGTGCTCGCGCAACGGACGCAGCAGGGACCGGTCGAGGAATCGCCGTGCCAGGGCCGCGTACCGGTCCGTGCCGGTAACGTCGGCGAGGTCCGCCAGAACTCGCATGCGGGCGGCGGCGGAGTCGTGCACGTTGGCGGCGGTGATGGTGACGGGCCTCGTACGTGCAAGAGAACACCGGCTCCCCGTACACGCCGGCGGGTTCAGGCCACGGCCGGCGCCGCACCCGGCGATGCCCGCCACCGATGTTCTCCCGGGACCGGAGCTCGGAAAGGGCCGAGGTCCCGGGAGCGGGGGTCAGCCGGCGGTCACAGTGGTCCACTTCTGGTTGGAGCCGCCGTTGCAGTCCCACAGGTGGAGTTGCGTGCCGTCGGTCGTGGAGAAACCCGGAACGTCCAGGCAGCGGCCGGAGGCGGGGTTGCGGTAGCCGCCGTTGTACGGCTGCCAGACCTGGTTGGCGCCGCCGTGGCAGGACCAGATCTGTACCTTGGTGCCGTTGGCGGTGCCCCCGCCGGCGGCGTCGAGGCACTTGCCCATCGAGCGCAGGGTGCCGTCGGTGTAGGCGGACCAGAACTGGTTGGCGCCGTCGCCGCAGCTCCACGTCTGGACGGCCGTCCCGTCGGCGGTGTTGGCGCCGTTGACATCCAGGCACTTGCCGGCGATGCCGGACTGCACGCGTGCGGGGGCGGGGGCGGGATTCCTCAACCACCCCGCGCTGTCCGCGGCCTGGACGCCGCGGTGGAAGGCGTCGGCCATCTTCTGGTAGCCGGAGTCGTTGGGATGCAGGGTGTCGGCCAGGTCGGCCGTGGTCAGGCTGCTCATGTCGACGTGTGCGACGTGCTTGCCCGCGGCCTGTTCGTCCCTCACGATCTGGGGGATGGCCTGGTTGTACGCGGCCCGGTACTGCTCCTCCGAGCCGCTGGTGGACACGACCAGGGAGGCCACGAGGACGGTTGCGTCGGGGGCGGCGGCGGTGATCTGGTCGACCAGCGACCTCAGCCGGGCGGTGGCCGTGGAGACCTGGTAGCTCTCGTTGAGGTCGTTGGTACCGATATGCAGCGTCACGACGTTGGGCCGGTAGCGGGTCAGCGAGGCGTCGGTGAGTGCGGCGATCTGATGGATCTTGTATCCGGAGTGGCCTTCGTTGTAGGGGTCGGACATCGAACCGCCCCGCAACGTGCCGACGAAGTCGAGCGGATGGCCCTCCGCCGCGAGCTTGTCCCACAACGGTCCCCGGTAGCCGTTGCCCGTACTGCTTCCCACACCCCAGGTTATCGAGTCGCCCAACGGCATGATCCGCAAGGGCGTGTTCGAGGCGGCGGCGGCAGGGGTCACACCTGCCGCTGTCACCCCGAGCGCGGCGGCGACAAGCGTGATCACGGGTAGAGCCCAAGGCTTTCTCATGCAGCGTCCTCTTCTGCGAGTGATTGCTGACAGCGGGCCTGATCGCCGTTCGTGTCAGTAACTCGGCCGCAGCGCCTTCCCTTCGGCGTCGGCGGCCGCCCGACGTGCTGGCGGAACGGCGTGGACGGGGAGCCTCTTGCGCTCTGAGCGGCGAACCGGCCTCACAAGCGCACCCGTATAGATACCACGATCCTGGCTGGAACATCCCATGAATGTCAGAAATCAGGCATTGGTGATCCGGGGCGGGACCGTCAGTTTCCGCCAAAGTGTGCTGCTCCTCCGGCCTGTTCGCCCCTCCCTCCCTCTGTTGTCGGCCCGTTAACATCCTATGTCTGGTTGCTGGTGTTCGACCCTGTCGCACTGTCCCCGCCGTACAGCAGCGCCAGTGATGGGCGACGCAGCGCCGTGCTGTGTGGATGGAGGAACGAGGGCGGCGTGCTGCCACGGACAACGAACCCGACCGCAGCCTCCAGCCGGAGGTGAACGTCGACTGCACGCCGGAGCGGTCCCCAGCCGGCGCCTTGTCCCGTACGGACTCCAGGCGGCCGGAGGAGAGGTAGGGCGGGGACCGCGCCGTCACGCGGCACGACCCCCGCCGGGCGTCGTCACAGTGCGAGGATCTGCCAGTCCTGATTGGAGCCGCCGGTGGCGGGCCACTGGATGACCGAAGCGCCGTCTGCGGTGGAGGCGTCCTTGACGTCGGCGCACCAACCGTTGCGGACGTTGACGAGCTGGTGGTAGCCGCTGGTCTGGGAGGGCATCAGCTTCCACGACTGGTTGTCGCCGCCGTCGTCGGTCCACTGGCTCAGTCCGTCGCCCTGGGCCGAGCCGCCCGGGCTTTGCAGGACCTTGCCGCTGCGGACGTTGGACAGCCGGTAGGAGCCGTCGGTGTTGGGCAGCAGCTTCCACTGCTGGTTGGTACCGCCGCTCCACGGCCACTGGATGACGGTGCCCCCGTCGGCGGTCGAGGCGCCGCTGACGTCCAGCACCTTGCCGCTCTTGCGGTTCACCAGCCGGACGGTGCCGACGTCCGCGCTGAAGGGCCGGTCGTAGACCTCCAGGCTGCGGATCGACGCCCAGACACCCGAGGGCAGCCCGGTGACCGTCACCCGCACATACCGTGCCTGAGCGCGGAAGACCGAGACCTGCACCTGACTGGTGCTGGTGGTGGCGGTCAGGTCGGCCAGGGTGGTCCAGCCGGCGCTGTCAGTGGAACCCTCGATCCGGTAGCGGTAGTTCGTGGACGGGGACTCCCAGGCGATACGTGTTCCGGTCAGCGACCTCACCGACCCCAGGTCCACCTTCAGCCACTGCCCCGTGTCGCCGTTGCTCGCGCACCAGCGGGTGGCGGTGGAGCCGTCGACGGCCTTGGCCGCGGTGTTGCCCTTGGAGGTCTCCTCGCTGCCGGCCGTGGCCGTCTTGCCGACGGCGATGTCGGCCGGCTGCACGGAGCGGTCCAGCGTGACCTCGACGACGCTGTCCTCGGGGATGCGGGTGCGGTTGACGCCGGTGATCGTCACCCTGCCGTCCGAGCCGACGGTGTACGACAGGTCGGTACCCGTGGCGACCTCGAAGACGCGGGTGACCTTGGCGTCTCCAGTGGACGGGGTGGTGAAGGAGGTGCCGCTGTAGCCGGGCAGCAGGTGGACGTAGAAGGTGTTGTCCTTGTACGTGAACCCGTACTGGCCGTCGACCGGTTCCCAGGGTCCGCCGCGCGTGCCGTAGACGGCCTGGCCGCAGGTGGACAGGAAGGAGCCGACTCTGCGCACCGCTGCGGCCTGGTCGGCGGGGACCACGCCGGTGCGGTCGGGGCCGACGTTGAGGAGGACGGTCATGTTGCGCACCCAGGAGTTGACCAGGATGTTCATGATGTTGCCGAAGCTCATCACGGGTGTGCCGGCCTTGTAGCCCCAGGCGCCGCCGATGGTGAAGCACTTCTCCGCCAGCTTGCCGGTGCGCATCGCGCCGGTCGGCACGGAACCGCCTTCCTCGCTGGTGAAATCGCCGATCCAGCCGGAGCGCAGAGTAGTGACGATGTCGGGCTGGTGCTTGCGCGCCAGGCCGGTCAGCCCCAACGGCTTGCCGGTGGCGGAGTCGGTCTCGCTGTAGGCGGAGTCCACCGGCCACTCGTTGGAGGGGTCGCGGAACTTGCCGGGCTCCCAGAAGAAGGCGGCGTCCGCGTCGGTACCCTGCTGGCCGAGCCAGCCGCCGTCCCACCACAGGTCGTCGATCTTGCCGTACTGGGTGACCAGCTCCTTGACCTGCTGGTACACCTCGTTCTTCATGATCCGCGCGTTCTCCTTGTGCGCGGGATCGGTGACGTAACCCCACGCGTTCGGGAGGCAGTTGGTGCCGCGGACGTCGTAATAGCCGGGGTAGCGCCAGCTCAACGGTGAGTAGTACAGGCCCACCCGCAACCCGGCGTCGCGCACGGCGGTGACGTACTGGCTGATGAAGTCGCGCTGCAGGGGCGCCTGTCCGCTGTGCCAGGCGCTCGGGTGGGTGGACGGCCACAACGCGAACCCCTCGTGGTGGCGGGCCGTGAGGACCGTGTACTTGGCGCCCATGTCCTTGGCCAGCTGCGCCCAGGCGGCGGGGTTGTAAGCAGTGGCGGTGAACTGTTCGCTGGTGGCGTCAGTAAGGTACTTCCGGTAGTTCTCCGGCGTGATGGCGGCGTTCTCCATGTACCACTCGCCCTTGGCCGGGCCGGAGTAGACCCCCCAGTGGATGAACATGCCGAGCTTTGCGTCCTGCAGCCACTGGATCTTCTCGTCGGACTGCTGCTCGATGCCCAGGTCCGGCTGGGGGACTCGCAGGGGGAGGAGGGGCAGCGGCGGTGGGGAGGAGGCGGCGTGGGCGGGGGGCGCCAGCGTCGGCGAGACGGCTGCGGCAACCGTCAGGGCGGCCATGCCGGTCAGCACTCTGCGGCGACTGATCGGTTCGGGCAAGGTTCTCTCCTGACTGTTCACAGAACAGCGCGGGCGGTGTGCCGGTTCAGGTTCAAAGCGAGCGGGTGGAGGGGTGTTCCGGTGATGGACCCCATGCCGCGACGCAACAGGAACATTGGATGTATTAGCGAGTACTGAACAGGCTGTTGTCCAGTACCCAGACGCAACTGGCTGATGGAACAGGGCTTTTACGCCACCGCTCTCTGGATCGTCGACTCTTGACATGGGATGTATTTACCGTGCGGTAGCTCTTGACGAGGACATGCCTGGTGCTTACCGTCCTGCGACGGATCCGAACAGATTTCAACAACAAGAAGCCTGTCGCCGGGAGCGGAGTACCGATGCTCAGACGTGCGTTGTCCCCTCTTCTCGCCCTTGTCCTGGGCGTGTTCACGCTGCTGGTCGCCGGCGCGCCGGCCCAGGCGGCCCCGGTCACCGTGACCAACGGGACGCAGTTCGCCGACACCGCGGGAGCCGTGGTGCACGCCCATGGCGGCGGGGTGATCAAGGTGGGCGCGTACTACTACTGGTTCGGTGAGAACCGGAACGCTGACAACACCTTCCGCGCTGTCTCCGCCTACCGCTCGACCGACCTGAAGACCTGGGAGTTCAGACGCAACGTGCTGACCCGGACCAGCGATCCTGAGCTGGCGGTCGCCAACATCGAGCGTCCGAAGGTCATTTACAACAGCACGACCGGCAAGTTCGTGATGTGGATGCACAAGGAGAACGGCAGCGACTACAACCAATCCCGTTCCGCGGTAGCCGTCTCCGACACCGTCGACGGCGACTACGCCTGGCGGGGCAGCTTCCGGCCGCCGTCCGGTACGACGTCCCGGGACATGACCCTGTTCAAGGACGACGACGGGACCGCGTACCAGGTCACTTCGGCGGCCGGCAACGCCGACCTGCACATCTACAAGCTCACCGCCGACTACACCGGCTACGACAGCCTGGTTGCCAACCCCTGGCCGAAGAACTACCGCGAGGCGCCCGCCCTGTTCAAGCGCGACGGCGTCTACTTCATGCTCACGTCCGGCACCAGCGGCTGGAACCCCAACCAGCAGAAGTACGCCACCGCCACCAGCCTGGCCGGCCCCTGGACCGCCATGACCGAGATCGGCGACGCGACCACCTACGGTTCCCAGACGGCGTTCGTGCTGCCCGTGCAGGGAACCTCGGGCACCTCCTACCTCTACATGGGCGACCGCTGGGGCAACTCCATGGGCGGCACGGTCAACGACTCGCAGTACGTCTGGCTGCCGCTGACCTTCCCGACCAGGACCACCATGAACCTGCCGTGGTACCCGCAGGTCGCCATCGACACGGCTGCCGGCACGGTCACCGGAGTGGGCGGCGGCCCGTACTACAACCTCGTCGCCCGGCACAGCGGCAAGTGCCTCGACATCACCGACAACTCCGCCGCCGACAGCGCGATCGCGCTGCAGTACACCTGCAACGGTGGCCTCAACCAGCAGTGGCGGCTCCAGGACGCGGGCGACGGCTACGTCCGGGTGCTCGCCCAGCACAGCGGTAAGTGCCTGGACGTCGACGGGGGCTCCACCGCCGACGGCGCGTTCGTGAACCAGTACCACTGCACGACGGGCACCAACCAGCAGTGGCGGTTCGACGACCAGGGAGGCGGCTACTACCGCCTGGTGGCCCGGCACAGCGGCAAGTGCCTGGACGTCGCGGACGCCTCGACGGCCAATGGTGCCCGCCTCATCCAGTGGCCCTGCGGTACCGGAGCCAACCAGCAGTTCCAGCGGGCCGCGGTGTGAGACGGGCGGCGACGCCGAGCAACGATTCCAACAGCGGTGCGCCCCGGCCCTGCCCTGGGCGCGCCCCCAGCGGACAGGCAGCCGCACTCAGTGAAGGAGACACAGATGACGGGCATGCGTACGGCATGCAGGGTCCCGCGGTGGCGACGGGGGAGGCGTACTGGGGTGCTCGCCGCGGTGACCGCCCTGATGGCAACGCTCCTGTCCGGGTTGGGCGCCGCCGGGACGGCGCAGGCGGCCACCGTGGACACGAACGCGTCGTACGTGCTGGTCAACCGTGGCAGCGGCAAGGTGCTCGACGTGGCGGGCGCGAGCACGGCCGACGGGGCGAGTCTCACGCAGTGGACCCGCACCGATGGCGCCAACCAGCGGTTCCAGTTCGTCGACTCGGGTGGCGGCTACTACCGGTTGAAGGCGCAGCACTCCGGCAAGGTGCTGGACGTCTACAACTACTCCTCGGCCGACCACGCGGACATCGTGCAGTGGAGCGACCTCAACGGCACCAACCAGCAGTTCCGGCTGTCCGACTCGGCGGACGGATACGTCCGTCTGCTCAACCGCAACAGCGGCAAGGCCGTCGAGGTGGAGAACGCCTCGACCGCGGACGGTGCCAAGGTCGTGCAGTTCACCGACTGGGGCGGGGCCAACCAGCAGTGGCAGCTGGTCCGCGTCGGCTCCAGCGGCGGCGGCGCACTGCCATCGACGTTCCGGTGGTCCTCCAGCGGCGTCCTGGCCGGTCCGAAGCCGGACGCCCAGCATCCGGACGTGACGTCGATCAAGGACTTCTCAGTCGTTCGGTACAACAACCAGTGGGTGACCTTCGCGACCAGCGCCAGCCCTTCCGGCTGGGGTCTGGTGCAGTTCAACTTCGACGACTGGTCCCAGGCTGGGTCCGCACCGCAGACCTACCTCGACACCTCGCCCATGGGCCCTGGCTACCGGGCCGCGCCCCAGGTGTTCTACTTCGCGCCGCAGAACCTGTGGTACATGGTCTACCAGACCGGTCCGCCCACCTACTCCACCAGCACCAACCCCGCCGACCCGCACTCCTGGTCCGCGCCGCGCACCCTCATCTCCCAGGAGCCGCCCATCGTCACCCAGAACAAGGGCAACGGCACCTGGATCGACTTCTGGGTCATCTGCGACACGGCCAACTGCCACCTGTTCTTCAGTGACGACAACGGCCAAATCTACCGCGCCCGGACCAGCCTGGCGAACTTCCCGAACGGTTTCGGGAACACGCAGATGGTGATGTCGGACACCAAGAACAACCTGTTCGAGGCGACCAACGTGTACAAGGTCGCCGACAGCAACCAGTACCTGCTCCTCCAGGAGGCCATCAGCAACACGTCGGGCCGGCGCTACTTCCGCTCCTTCACCTCCACCAGCCTCACCGGCAGCTGGACCCCCCTGGCCGCCACCGAGAACGAACCCTTCGCCAGCCGCAACAACGTCACCTTCCCCGGCGGCGCCTGGACCCAGGACATCAGCCACGGCGAGATGGTCCGCGCCGGCAACGACCAGAACCTGACCATCAACCCGTGCCGACTGCAGTACGTCTACCAGGGCATGGACCCCAACGCCGGAGGCGACTACATACGCCTGCCCTGGCGGATGGGCCTGCTCACCCAGACCAACTCCACCTGCTGACCGGCCGAACCGTCATCGAGCATCCACGCACCCCGCCGGGCAACTCACCCGGCGGGGTGATGTGCTGCTTGCCCGGCGCCACGGCAGCCGGTCGCACCCGTCGCCGCCCGGCTTGGCGAGGCGGTCTGTCCCGGCCCCGGCAGGCAGGGGGCGGTCTCGGCGCGTTTCCCGCCGACGGCATCGCGCGCCGCGTCCGGTGAACGGAGCGCCGGCGAATTCGCCCGTGGCCGGAAGGCGGTGCCCGCCCGGGGAGTCTCCCCGGGCGGGCACCCGCCCCACCTCAGGACGCCGTACCGGTCACTGTGCTTCCCGACTTGGTCACGTGATACGTCACGGTGGCGCCGCTCCAGAAATGGAAGGTGAGCTTCACGGGTGCGTTGTCCTTGACCGCGTCGAGGAAGGCGGGAGTGAGGCGGATGGCCTTCTTGGCGTAGTCCGGCGCGAAGGCGGTGTTGAACTGCTGGTACGGGGTCCAGCTGGTAGGGCCGGCGTTGCCGCCGTCGACGTACTCGGCCTTCATCGTCGCCAGCACATCACCCCGGAACTGCGTGGGGATGCGGAACGAACCGGCCGTTCCGGTCGTGCTCGACTGTGCCGGGGCGTCGTGGGAGATCACCTGGATCCGCCAGGGGACTCCTCGGGAGAACTCGGCCTGGAGCATCGCGTTGACCCCGTAGGAGCGGTCGCCGACGAGCCGCGTGAGCGTGGCCGCCTTCAGGGTGAGCCGGTTGCCGGAGAGGACGTAGTCCCTGCCGCTGACCAGCTTGGTGGTGCCCTGCTTGAGAGCCTTGAAGGTGGTTCCGTTCAGGTTCAGCGTGAGGGTACGGTCCTTGACGGGACCGGACTTCGGTACAAAGACGTTGTCCGAGGAGGCGGTTGCCGAGCGCGTCGTCCAACTCGACTTGATCTGGCGGAAGAGCCCCGCATCCTTCCACCGGAGCTTGCCGCGGTCGTAGAAGGAGCCGTTGTCCCACAGCACGGTGGTGACCTTGTTACTGCGGGCGGCGTGGCCGAGCGCCTCGAAGTATTTCAGCATCTCGCCGCGTTCCACGGCGCCGGGGCCGTGGTCGTAGCCGAGCAGGCCGTACTCGCCGAGGACGACGGGGATGCCCTGGGCGACGAAGGTGTCGCGCATCCGCCGGAACGTCTTGTCCAGGTCTCCCCAGGCCTGCGTGTCGAAGCGGGTGGAGCCGGCGACGTTCACACTGAACGGGAAGTAGCCGTAGTAGTGCACGGTGGCGATCAGTCGTGGGTCGTGCAGCGACTTGATCGTGGTGGCCAGGTTGTCCATCAGCCGCTGGTCGGGGGTGCAGACCTCGGTGGGCAGCATGAGCAGGCGCTTGGTGTTGTTGCCTCCCGACGCGCGAACGACCTTGTGGAAGGACGTGTTCAGCTCGTTGAGCAGCTCGGCCTTACGAGCGTTGTCGGCGTTGTCAAATTGGGGCTCGTTGACGCTCTCGAAGACCAGCTGGGCGGGCTCGTTCCGGAACGCGGTGGCGATCTGGGTCCAGGTCGTGTTGAAGCGGGCCAGGACCTTGTCGTGATCGGTGGACATCTTGCTGGTCCACTGCCAGGAGTCGTGATGGACGTCGATGATCACGTAGAAGCCGTCGGCGATCGCCCAGTCGACGACCTCTTTGACCCGGCTCAGGTACGCCGGGTCGATCGTGTAGTTCGGAGCCGCTCCCTGGTGGTCGCTCCAGGTCACGGGGATTCGGATGCTCTTGAAGCCCTGGGCGCGGACCGAGTCCAGCAGGGCCTTGGCGGTGCGGGGCTGGCCCCAGTTGGTCTCGTTGGGGATGGCGTCCAGGCTGTTGCCCAGGTTCCATCCCGGCTGCATCGCGGCCACGGCCGCCATCGCGTTGTCGGGAACCGGGGCCGTCGCCGCGGACGCCTGGGGCTTGCCGTCGTCGCCGAACATCCCGAAGACCGTGCCGTAGGCGATGACGCCCGCGGCGATGAGTGCCAGCGGTGTACCCACTGCGAGCCTAAGCCGACGTCGGCGGTGCTGTGGGGCCTGCTGCTTCTTCATTGCTCATCCGTTCTGGAAGATCGAGCCGGTGTCGCCCCTTAGTCGCCGCCGACGGGCAGGAGGTTGCCGTCATTCACAGGCAAGGCACAGGCAAGGCACAGACACGGCCGCTGCCCTCTGCAGGGGGACCGGCTGCCGGCAATCTCACGGCGCTGCAGTGGCAACCCAATCCCGTTGCCCGAGTGCACGTGGGCTTGGGGCCGTCGAGCCGCCTCGGATCTGCCGTCGGGCCGCTTCCAGCCTTGACGATGTTCGCACTGTCGGGAGCGCCCCGAAGTCGACGTTGGACCTTCGTCGAGAAAAGGGGCGCGGGCGTCCGAGCGGAGCCTCCCGCAAGAAACTGACTCTCTGTCAGTAAAGTCAGCATTGGGTCAGCATCAGTCTGACCACGCTGGAAGCGTTTGCTTACGTGGATGTAGTCAACCGGGCGGGGTGAGCCTCTCCGTGCCCGGCTGTCGGAGCTTCTCGCGAGGAAAATACCAGCTCAACGCACGCGACCCCGCGGCTTCAGCGGCACAGCCGGCAGCTCCGGCGCAGGCAGCGGGCCCCCGTCGTACCCCTTCACTTCCCCGAACCTCGACCCGCTCGTCCAGTCCTCGCGGGCCTGTTCGATCTCCTGCTGCGTACGCCCGACGAAGTTCCACCACATGATCAGCTCCTCGGCGAACGGCTCGCCGCCCAGCAGCATGATCCCGGCGTCCGACTCGGCGCGCAGCGGGAGTTCGGTGCGGCCGCAGCCGAGGTAGAGCAGCGAGCCGGGCAGCACCGGCACCCCGTCGACGTGCACCTCGCCGGACATCGCCAGCACGCCGTACTCGAAGTCCGGTACGAGGGGCAGACGGAGGTCGGCGCCCCGGCTCAGGGCGAGGTCGGCGCCGACGATCGGGGTGAACGTCGTACCGGGCGAGGACGATCCGTCGAGGTCGCCGAGGATCACGGTCGCGGTCAGGCCGGGCGCGGTGACCGTGGGCAGTTCGGAGTGGTACTCGAACCTGGGGTCGGTGTGGCGGTGCTCGTCCGGGAGCGCGACCCACAGCTGGGCGCCGTGCAGGAAGCGGGCGTGCGACTTGGGGCTCTCCTCGGAGTGGCTGATGGCCCGGCCCGAGGTCATCAGGCCCAGCTGCTTGGGCCGGATCGTCTGGAGGCTGCCGGTGGAGTCCCGGTGCAGCACCTCGCCCTCGTGCAGCCAGCTGACCGTCTGCAACCCGATGTGCGGATGCGGCGGGACCTGCATGCCGGGCTCGTCGGCGATGTCGTCGGGGCCGTAGTGGTCGACGAAGGCCCACGCGCCGATCATGCGCCGGCCGAGGTTCGGCAGCAGTCGGCGGACCTCGGTCGACTCCCCGAGTTTCACCAGGCGGGGGCTCAGCAGCTCGCGGACGGGTTCGGCGACGACGAATCCGCGGCCGCCGCACACGCTCGGTACGGGAGCGCGGTCAAGGTTGCTCATACCGCCCAACTTAGCGTCAGGTCGTCTTCGTTGCCGAGCGTGTGGACGGGTGAGGCGCGAGGGTGCACGGGGCAGAGAAGTCCGGGCCCACTAGAGTAAGTCAATCAACTGACTTACCTGCAGGAAGAGTGCGACATCGAACTCGCCCGTCCCGGGGCGTGGTTCACCGGACTACGGCGTCGGGAAGGTGGGTGTCGGCTCGGCCCTGGACGGGTGGACGGGGCTGGGGACCGGTGAGGGGGTGCCGATCGTCGGCCGGGGGGAGCGGGCCGGCTCGGCCGGGTGGGGCGGGCCGCCGCGGACCGTGAAGAACACCAGGGCCGCCACCGCGGCCAGGGCCAGCAGTCCCACCGCGACCCGGCGTACGAGCACCCGGCGGGGGCGGACCGCCCCGGTCGGCGGGCGCAGTGGCCGCAGGTCGGCCGGGCCGACGGACTGTGCCCGGGCGGCGAGGGCGGCTCGCAGCCGCTCCTCGACCGGCTTCGACGCGGTCCCGGTGCCGGACTCGTTCATCGCAGACCCTCCAGACGTCGGCCGAGGGCGTCCAGGGCCCTGCTGGCCGTGGACTTGACGGTGCCGCGCGACAGACCGAGCGTCGCCGCGATCTCGGCCTCGGACAGGTGCGACCAGTAGCGCAGGACCAGCACCTCACGCTGACGCGGGGTCAGCGTCCGCAGGGCCGCCAGCACCTCACGGTGGTCCTCGTGGAGCAGGACGTCCTCCTCCGGCGCGGGGGCGTGCTGCTCCGGTTCGGGGGTGTGCGCCCGTACGGTCCTGCGCCGCCGCAGCACCGAGCGGGCCGCGTTGACGACACTGGTCCGCAGGTACGCCTCCGGGTCGTCCAGCGAGCCGAGCCGGTGACCGTGGCGGCGGAACAGCGCCGTGAAGGCGTCCTGCACGACGTCCTCGGCCGTCGGCAGGTCGTCCACCAGCAGCACCGCCAGGCGCACCAGGGACAGCCGGCGGTGGTGGTACAACTCCTCGATGCCGGGAGGGTGTTCGGGGACGGCCACGCCCCGCGCCTCGGCGCCGTCACCGCTGTCGCGGGGTGCCGGATCCGCCGTCGTACCGGCGCGTACGCGCGTGAGGACGCGGGCCCGCAGCGCATGCTTGAACCTGCGCCAGGCCGGTGCGGCCTCGGACCCAGGAGTGCCGGCCCGGTCCCAGGGCAGGGCTGCCGCCGGTGGTGTCGCTGTCGTCATGGATCTCCCGACCGGGTGCGCGGGGAGCCGCACCGGGCGCCTCCCCGCACACCGGCATGCCTCAGTGGTGCTGCGGAACCGGCGAAGGCGTCGCGTACTCGGTCGCGGGGACCGGACTCGGCGACGCCGGCCGGAGCCCGTGGCCGTGGGCGTGGGCGGAGCGCGGTACCGGCACCGGGGCCGGGGCGGCTGTGGACGGGACCGGTGAGGGGGTGGCCGTGGACGGGACCGGTGACGGGGAGGTCGGCACGGGTTGTGGCGTCCCCGGGTGCGTGGGGGACGGCACCGGGGTGGGCGTGCCTGTGTGGGGGGTGGTCGGCACCGGCGTCGGAGTGCCTGTGTGGGGGGTCGACGGCACCGGCGTCGGTGTCGCCGTACGGACCGGGGACGGCACGGGCGACGGCGTGGCAGGGCCCGTCGTGGTGTGGGATCCGGATCCGGCAGGGGCGCTGCTCTGAACCGCCTGGGCGGTCATGGTGCCGCCTACGGCCAGGGCCGCGCCCACGGCGGAGACCCCCAGGGCGGTACGCAGCCTGCGGATGCGGCGAGGGCGGGGGACACGGTGTGCGGACATGTGTTCCTTCGGTTGCTCGGGTCGCTCGGACATCGGTCGAAGTGGAGGCCTCCACCCCGACAGACGTCCGACCCCGGGCGAGGTTGCAGGCGACGGCCGACCAATTTTCCGCACGTGTGGCCGGCCGCCGCTCAGCAGTACCTCGGCATCAGCCCAGCTGCATCAGCCGGCTGCTTCAGCCGAGCTTCTTCAGCAGTTCCTCGGCGACCGGTGCCGAGGAGGCCGGGTTCTGACCGGTGACCAGGTTGCGGTCGACCACCAGGTGCGGCGCCCACGGCTCGGCCACCTGGACCTCGACGCCCGCCTCGGTCAGCCGGTCCTGGAGCAGCCACTTGGCCCGCTCGGCGAGCCCGCCCTGCGTCTCCTCCTCATTGGTGAAGGCCGCGACCCGGTAGCCGGCGAAGGCGTTCGAGCCGTCGGCCCGCACCGCCGCGAGCAGCGCGGCCGGACCGTGGCAGACCACCGCCAGCGGCTTGCCCGAGTCGAGGGTCGCGGTCAGCAGGCGGCCCGAGTCGGCGTCCACGGCCAGGTCCTCCATGGGCCCGTGCCCGCCGGGGTAGAACACGGCGGCGAAGTCGTCGAGGTCGACCTCCGCCAGCTTCACCGGTTCCCGCAGCTCGGTCATCTCCTCCAGGGCGCGCGCCGTCTTGTCGGCCCCTTCCTGACCGCCGTTGAACTCGGGCGCGAGGCTCGCCCGGTCGACCGCGGGCACCACACCGCCCGGCGTGGCGACGACGACCTCGTGGCCTGCGGCCTTGAGGGCGCGGTACGGGACCACGGCCTCCTCGGCCCAGAAGCCGGTCGGGTGCGGGGTGCCGTCGGCGAGCGTCCAGTGGGTGGCGCCGGTCAGTACGAAAAGGATCTTCGACATGGGTCTTCTGCTCCCTGAACATTGCGCTTGTGGAACGTGCGCTTGTGCGGCAAACGTAGGCGACACCACCCATAGGCAACCAATGAAGCGGCGAATGGAAGACATAGGATCCCCTATGGGTCGCGCGGAGTGCGGTCCGGTGAATACTCGGCCTCGTGGACATCCCTGCTCTCGACCTGAACCTGCTGCGTACCTTCCTCGCGGTCTACCGCTCCGGCTCCTTCACCGGCGCCGCCCGGCTGCTGGGCCTGTCGCAGCCGACGGTGACGACGCAGATGCGCACGCTGGAACGGCAGACCGGCCGGGAGCTGTTCGAACGGCTGCCGCGCGGGGTGGCGCCGACGCAGGTGGCCGAGGAACTGGCCGCCCGGATCGCCGCGCCCCTGGACGAGCTGGCCGCCGTCGCAGGTCCCGGGCCGGGCGAGGGGGCGCGCCCGGAGCCCGTCCACCTCGCCGGGCCCGCCGAGGTCCTCTGCACGACCGTCCTGCCCGCCCTGGCCCCGCTCGTCGCCGAGGGCGTACGGCTGCGGGTGGCCACCGGCCTGACCGATCCACTGCTGGACGAGCTGCGCGCGGGTCGCCACGACCTGGTCATCGCCACCACCCGCCCGCGTGGCCGCACGCTGCACGCCGTGCCGCTGACCGACGAGGAGTTCGTCCTGGTCGCCGCGCCCGTCTGGGCCGAGCGGCTGACGGACCGGCTGCCCGTCGAAGGGCCGGCCGCCCTGCACTCCGTACCCCTGATCACCTACGCCGAGGACCTGCCGATCGCCCGCCGCTACTGGCGGCACGTCTTCGGCCGACGCCTCTCCTGCACCGCCGCCGTGACCGTGCCCGACCTGCGCGGGGTGCTGGCGGTGGTGGTCGCGGGCGCGGGGTTCAGCGTGCTGCCCCGCTATCTGTGCGCGGACGAGCTGGCGTCGGGTGCGCTCGTGGAGCTGCTGGAACCGGAGGACCCACCGATCAACACGGGCTTCCTCGTCCAGCGTCCCGGCGCCTCGGACAACCCCGACGTGGTCCGCGTCCGTGAGCTGCTGCTGCGGTCGGGGCGGACCTGGTAGCTCACTCGCCGGGCCCGGACAGCCAGTCCGGTGCCAGCACCGACCAGATCTCCTCGTCGTGCCGCTTTCCCCGGTAGAGGTAACTCTCCCTGAGGACACCGTCCTTGCGCATGCCGAGCCGCCGGGCCACCGCGATGCTGGGCGCGTTCTCCGGCGACACCCACCACTCGACGCGGTGGATGCCCCGCTCCCGGACCGCCCAGTCGATGAGCACCCGGGCCGCCCGGGTCACCAGACCCCGGCCCACCGCCGCCGGCTCCAGCCAGCAGCCCGCCTCGGCGATGCCCTGCGGCACGTCCATCCGGCGCAGGATCACCGCCCCGACGAGCGTGCCGCCGTACCGGACACCGCGGATACGGCCGGCGTCGGCCGCCTCCTTCTCGGCGTACGCCTGAAGGAACGCCCGGCTGGACGCCACATCCGTGACCACGTCCGGCAGCCCGTTGTACCGCCCGATGAACTCCCGCCCCCGGTCCACGTGTTCGAGGAACTCCCCGGCCTGCCAAGGCCCGAGGGGACACAACTCG
Source organism: Streptomyces sp. NPDC001410 (assembly GCF_042895235.1). Classification (NCBI taxonomy): domain Bacteria; kingdom Bacillati; phylum Actinomycetota; class Actinomycetes; order Kitasatosporales; family Streptomycetaceae; genus Streptomyces; species Streptomyces sp. NPDC001410. Next base: position 161,763 of record NZ_JBIAWE010000001.1, on the reverse strand, counting down.
GCACCGTCGTCACCGAGGGGGATCGCGTACATGGTCACCTTCGAGCGAGGGGCTGGGACATCTGCCAAGCCAGCCTACGACCGGCCCCTTCGCCGATCCCCACGAGGACCTCGTCCAACTCCAGAAACCACTCCCAGCCCTCCCGCCCGTCGACTCCGGCCAGCCGACCCACGATCAAGTCCTCCAGTTCCGGTAGGCGTTTGTCCTTCCACACCTTGTCGGCGAGGCTCACGAGCAGGTCCTCCACGCCGGTCCCGGCCGCGGTCCAGGAGGCGTGCGTCCCGGCGAACCGGGCCAGCCCTGGCTCCACACCGTGGCTCAGCAGCAGTTCCCGCCCGGCCTCCTCGTGCCGTGCGCCCGGGCCGGACAGCTCGGCCACGTGCACGGCCTTGCCGATGTCGTGCGTCGCGGCACCGAAGAGCACGGCCTCCGCGTCGAACTCCAGCCCCGGACAGTGCCGTTGCACCCAGTCGACGAGCTGTGCCGCCACGTCGTGCACCGCCCGGAGGTGGGCCACCAGACGTGGTGGGGCGTCAACTCGCGTCAACAGTGCGACGGCCCGCTCGGGAAGCGGCCGCAGCGGTGGGTCGACGGTGTCATCCATCGCGATCGACGCTGTGCTCATAGCTGTCACCGTGCCAGAGTAAGCACCGTCGGGCGTGACGGTCTGTGTACGGAGGGTGGTCGTGGACGCGGTGCACACGGGGTTTCTGCTCGGAACCGGGCTCTTCTGGAGTGTCACGTACGTGCTGTTGATCCGCGCGGGGCTGCGGGAGCGCACGTTCGGGATGCCTGTCGTCGCGTTCGCGACGAACATCAGCTGGGAGTTCATGTTCGCGTTCGTGCGGCCGCCGTCCGGGGTCATGCATGTGATCAACGTCGTCTGGTTCTGCTTCGACCTCGCCATCGGCTACACCGTCGTACGCTTCGGGCGGTCCGAATTCCCCTACCTGCCCGACCGGTTGTTCCTGCCCGCGCTGGCCGTCCTGCTCGCCCTCGCCTACCCGGGCATGAACTACGCGTCCGAGCAGTTCGACGAGGGTGTCGGTGCGATCACCGCGTTCGGCAGCAACCTGGCCATGTCCGGGATGTTCCTGGCGATGCTGGCCGCGCGCCGCGGCACGCGCGGTCAGTCGGTGGGAATCGCCGTGACCAAGCTGCTGGGCACCGCCTGCGCCTCGCTCTCGATGCTCACCGACCCCGACGGGGATCCGCGCTACGACAACGCCCTCATGTACTACCTCTACCTCGGCTGCCTCGTCCTCGATCTCGCCTACGTCTACGCGGTGTTCACCATAGGGCGCGCCGAGCGGAACGCCGATGCGGTCGGGGTGCCGGCGCAGAGTGCCGTCCGGCGCTGACGTGCAGCGGGAGACGGTGAGGAGCGGAAGTGCCGGCCCGACGGCGACAACGTTGTCTCGGCTGTGCTCCGTCGTCCGCCCGAATGGCGGCTCCCAGTTGACGGGCAGACGATGGTGGCGTGGGGTGCGGCCGCCGCCGGAACGCCGGTACCGCCGGGAGACGGCGACCCGCCCGGGCCGTGGTGAGCGGCCGGAAGGGAGGACACCGTCATGTTGGAACTGAAGACGGTAGACAAGCCGGACGAGCGGCGCGACTTTCCCCGGGGCCATCTCGAAGCCGTCCACCTGACCGGGCTCGACTTCGCCGTGGGCACGTTCGAACCGGGCTGGCGCTGGTCCGAGTCCGTGGCGCCGATCGCGGGCACCGAAAGCTGCCAGTTCCAACACAGCTCCTATGTCGTTCAGGGCCGACTGCACATCCGCATGGACGACGGCGGTGAGGGTGAGGTAGGTCCCGGCGATGTCTTCATGTGCCCGCCCGGGCACGACGCGTGGGTCGTGGGAGACGAGCAGGTCGTGGTGTACGACTTCGCGGGACCCACGGCGAAGGACTACGCGAAGGCTTCGGGGACCTGACACGTCCCCCGGTGCCCCGCGGTGCGCCCGTCACCGCGGGGCACCCGTGCGTCAGGGCCGCCCCGGTCGGACCGTGACGACGACCCTCCCGCGCGCGTGCTCCTCCGGGTACCGGATGGCCTCGGGCGCCTCGCCCAGCGGGTACGTCCGGTCGATCACCGGGGCGAGCTTCCCGGAGCCGCCCGCCTCGCGCAGCTCCGTCGGCACCGCCTTGCTCGGTGCCGGGCCGATGAGCGGACGCAGCCGCTGACGGACGAACGCAGAGATCACGAGCCCTAGGAGGATGAGGACGGGAGCCCCGGGAACCTGCCCGAAGGGCGAGCGCGGGTACGTGTAGGGGGCTGGTGTCTCAGCGGCCGTGGGTGGCGGCCCCCTCCTCTGCGTAGGCGACGGCGTCCGCGTGCCCGAACAGGCCGGGCAGCCCGCCGGTGTGCACGAACACCGTCTTCTCGCCGGGCCGTACGTCACCGTCCCGTACGGCGGCGGCCAGCCCGGCCAGGGCCCGGCCGGTGTAGGTCGGGTCGAGGATGATCCCCTCGGTGCGGGCCGCGAGCCGGAGCGCCTGTGCCACCGGACCGGTCAGCGCCGCGTACCCGCTGCCCACCTGGTCCCGGCGCACCCGCAGCCGGTCCGCCACGACCTGCTCCGCGGTGAGCCGGGCCGCGAACTCCTCGACCGCGGCGGCCGGGTCGGCCAGCGCGCCCACGTCGACACCGAGCACCGACTCCGTGCCGAGGGCCGCGACCAGCCCCGCCATCGTGCCGCCCGAGCCGAGCGCGACCACCGCCGTCCGCAGGCCGGGCACCTGCCCGCGCAGCTCCTCGCCACAGCGCACATAGCCCCGTGCGCCCAGCGTGCTGGACCCGCCGAACGGGATCAGCGCGGGACGGGCACCGCCGGCCCGCAGCCCCGCGCACACCTCGGCCGCCGCGGCGTCGAGTCCGGCCTGGTCCACGTCGCCCGCCCAGGCGAGCCGGGCCCCCAACAGGCCGTCCAGGGCGAGGTTCCCGGACCGGGACCGCCCCGGCGAGCCGCGCAGTACGAGGACGGCGTCCAGGCCCAGCCGGGCGGCCGCGGCGGCCGTCAGCCGGGCGTGGTTGCTCTGCGCGGCGCCCGTGGTCACGAGGGTGTCCGCGCCCTCGGCCAGGGCCGCGCCCGCGAGCCACTCCAGCTTGCGGATCTTGTTCCCGCCACCGCCCAGGCCGGTCAGGTCGTCCCGCTTGACCCACAGGTCGTCCGGACCGAGCCCGAGCGCGGCGGCGAGCCGGGGCGCCGGTTCGACGGGAGTCGGGAAGGTGCCGAGCTGCACGGGCTGGTGGCTCATGTCGTACGTCCTCGTCTGCCGGGCGGATGGCGAATGGCGGATGCCGGATGGCGCCTGGGGCTGGTGGGTGGTCGGCGGGCCGATGGCAAGCGGCCGGCTGCCTGGTTCATGGCGGCCGGCGAGGTCCAGTCGATCATGCCCGGCCGCCCCGCGTCACACCGGCAGCAGCCGTCCGATCAGCGCGCCGAGCTGCCGGGCCGTGCGGCACTCGTGCATCTCCACCAGCTCGGCGTAGGCGGGCGCCGCCGAGTCACCGGTGCCCCACTGGGCGCGCGGCTCGGGGTTCAGCCAGTAGACGCGCCGGGCGCTCCGGGCGAGTTCGCGGACGGCGGGCAGGTTCGGGTCGCTCATGTTGGTGCGGGCGTCGCCGAGGACGAAGACGGTGGTGCGCGGGCCGACCGCGGCGCCGTACCGCTCGGTGAACTCGCCCAGGGCGACCCCGTAGTCGCTGCTGCCGTGCCAGCCGGTGAGCGTGGCCTCCGCGCGGATCCGGGCGCCGAGCCCTTCCGGGTCGGCGCGGCCGTGGTCGAGCAGGCCGGTCACCTCGTCGAGGCGGTTGACGAAGGCGAACACCCGCACCTTGCTGAACTGGTCGTGCAGCGCCTGCACCAGCAGCATCGTGAAGTCCGAGAACCCGGACACCGAGCCCGACACATCGCACAGCAGCACCAGTTCGGGCCGGGCCGGACGGCGCCGGCGCAGCACCGGCCGCATCGGCACCCCGCCCGTGGACAGCGAGGAGCGCAGGGTGCGGCGCAGGTCGATCGTGCCGCGCGCGGCCCGGCGGCGGCGCGCGGCCAGCCGGGTCGCGAGCTTGCGGGCCAGCGGCTGAACCGCCCTGCGCAGCTCGGCCAGTTGGTCCCGGCCGGCGTACAGGAAGTCCACGCGGTCGGCGGTCGGCGCGACAGCCCGCCGGGCGATCTCGTCCCGGTCGCGCCGCTCGGCGACCCGGCGCCGCGCCTCCACCGCGACCAGCTGCCGGAACGCCTCGATACGGCGCCGGATCTCGTCGTCCAGCAGCCGGTCCGCGAACCCCGTGCCCCCGTCCCGGCCCCTGATGTCGGCCCGCACCCGGGCCAGCAGGGTCTGCGGGCGGAGCCGGTCCAGGGTCTGGTACGACGACCAGCCGTCCGACCCCGGCGAACTCCCGTACCCGCCCATGCCGTCCACGGCCTCGGCCGCCAGCCGGGCCATCAGCGACCGGTCGTCGGCGGCCAGCGCCTCGGCGAGCCGGTCGCGCAGCTCGTCCCGGCCCGCCTGTTCCGTGCCCGGACCGCCGACACCGCGCGGGAAGTACAGGTCGAAGACCGGATCGAACACCGCCCGCTGTCCCGGCCCGTGCAGCAGGGTCGCGGCCAGCCCTTCCCGCAGCAGGTCCCGGTCGGCGAACCCGAGGGCCTCCACGGCGAGGGCCGCGTCGACGGTCTCCCCGGTGCCGATCCGGACGCCGTGTGCGCGCAGCGCCCCGACCAGACCGGTGATCCGCTCCTCGACACCGCTCACAGCGCGTCCAGGTCCAGCTTGGCCGCGGCCTTCTGTACGTCGTCCTGGTGCTTGAGGATCACGCCGAGGGTGTCCCGTACGACGGTCTCGTCCAGGGTGTCGGTGCCCAGGGCCAGCAGGGTGCGCGCCCAGTCGATGGTCTCGGCGATCGACGGCACCTTGCGCAGGTCCATCGCGCGCAGCGCCCCGACCACCCGCACCACCGACTCGGCCAGCGCCGCATCGAGCCCGGGTACCTTCAGCCGTACGATCCGCCGCTCCAGCTCCTCCTCGGGGAACCCGATGTGCAGGAACAGACAGCGGCGGCGCAGCGCCTCGGACAGCTCGCGGCCCGCGTTGGAGGTGAGCACGACGAACGGGCGGCGGGTCGCGGCGATGGTGCCCAGCTCGGGGACCGTGACCTGGAAGTCGCTGAGCACCTCCAGCAGCAGGCCCTCCATCTCCACGTCGGCCTTGTCGGTCTCGTCGATCAGCAGCACGGTCGGCTCGTCGCCGCGTATCGCGGTCAGCAGCGGGCGGGGGAGCAGGAACTCCTCGCTGAAGATGTCGGTGCGGGTCTCGTCCCAGCTCTCGTCGCGGCCCGCGCTGATGCGCAGCAGCTGCTTGGCGTGGTTCCACTCGTACAGCGCCCGGGACTCGTCCACGCCCTCGTAGCACTGCAGCCGTACCAGCCGTGCCTCCGTGACCTGGGCGACGGCCTTGGCCAGCTCGGTCTTGCCGACGCCCGCGGGGCCCTCCACCAGCAGCGGCTTGCCCAGCCGGGCGGCGAGGAAGACGGTCGTGGCGACGGCGGGCGAGGCGAGGTACCCGGTCTCGGCGAGGCGGGCGGAGACGTCGTCGACGGATGAGAACAACGGGGCCTCCGGCTGGTTCGGGATCTGTGTCCGGTCTACGTCAGGGCACTATCTAAGCGCTTGTTCACCGTCCTTGTCACGGAATTCCTCGGGCGTCCGGCGATGTGTATACCGATCGGTTTCCGTTCGTCCCGGACACGGTAACCTCGCCGTATGGCCACCACGGACAAGGCGTCCCCCAGAGACAGGCTGCTCGACGCCGCCGACCAGCTCTTCTACCGCGACGGCGTCTCCATCGGCGTCGAGGCGCTGTGCCGCACGGCGGGCGTCTCGAAGCGGTCGATGTACCAGCTCTTCGAGAGCAAGGACGAGATGCTGGCCGCGAGCCTGGAGCGACGTCTGCCCCGGTACCAGGCCCAGCTGGCGCCCGCCGACCCGGTGGCCGGGACACCGCGCGAGCGCATCCTGTACGTCTTCGAACAAGTGGAGAATGCCTCCACCGCCCCCGACTACTGCGGCTGCCCCTACCTCGCCGTACTGGTCGAGCTGAAGGACCCGGAGCACCCGGCGAGCCAGGTCGCCCGCGCGGCCAAGGAGCGCCTCACGGAGACCTTCCGCACGCAGGCGGAGGAAGGCGGCGCCCGTGACCCCGAGCTGCTCGCCCGCCAGCTGATGCTGATCTTCGACGGCGCCAGCGCCCGCGCCGGAGCCCGCGTGGAACGCCTGGACGACGGACTCGCCACGGCGACGGTGACCGCGCTCATGGACGCGTCCGGAATGCGGTAGCCCGCACCGGGTGGCCCGCACCCCATACGGCGGGCCACCGCACCCATACGGGCCGCCACACCCCGTACGGGCCACCACAACGCGCCGCCCCGTTCGCCCGCCCGGTGCAATGGATGCGTGACCGCGCCTCCGGACGACTGCCTCGCGCGCAACGAGTGGATCTGCGGCGCCTATCTGACCACCCGCCGCCAGATCCTCCTCGACGCGGTCGTCCAGCACCTCCAGCTGACGTCGGTGTCGGTCCTCATCGGGCTCGCCCTCGCCCTGCCGCTGGCGGTGTTCGCCCGCCGCTGGGCCTTGGCGGCCGGCCCGGTCCTCGGCGTGACGACGATCCTCTACACCATCCCGTCCCTGGCGATGTTCTCCCTGCTCCTGCCTCTCTATGGCCTCTCGGCCGCCCTGGTCGTCGCGGGACTGGTGCTCTACTCGCTCACCCTGCTGGTGCGGAACATCCTGGCCGGGCTGCGCGCGGTCCCCGAGGAGACTCGGCAGGCGGCGCGCGGCCTCGGTTACGGACCCATCCGGCTGCTGCTCACCGTCGAGCTGCCCCTGGCCCTGCCCGCAGCGATGGCCGGGCTGCGCATCGCGACCGTCTCGGCGGTCTCGCTGGTCACGGTCGGTGCGATCGTCGGCTTCGGCGGCCTCGGTAACCTGATCTACTCGGGCATGAACACCTACTTCAAGGCCCAGGTGCTCACCGCGTCCGTGCTGTGCGTACTCATCGCCGTCGCCGCCGATGTCCTCCTGCTCGGCATGCAGTGGCTGATCACCCCCTGGGTGAGGGCGGCCCGCGGATGAACACCCTGGGCGCCGCCTGGGACTGGCTGGCCGACCCCGCCCACTGGTCCGGCGACAACGGCGTCCGGCACCGGCTGCTCCAGCATCTGGTGCTCACCGTCGTCTGTCTGGTCATCAGCTGCCTGATCGCGCTGCCGGTCGCGCTGGTCCTCGGCCACCTGGGCAAGGGCGGCGCGCTCGCCGTCAACATCTCCAACGTCGGCCGGGCCGTCCCCACCTTCGCGGTACTGGTCCTGCTCCTGCTGACCCCGGTCGGGAAGTGGGGCGAGGGGCCGACCGTGGTCGCCCTCGTGCTGTTCGCTGTGCCGCCCCTGCTCACCAACGCCTACGTCGGCATGCGCGAGGTCGACCGGAACGTCGTACAGGCGGCGCGGGGCATGGGGATGACCGGGCGGCAGATGCTGTTTCACGTGGAACTGCCCCTTTCGCTCCCGATGGTCCTCAACGGTGTGCGGATCGCCGCCGTCCAACTCGTCGCCACCGCCACCATCGCCGCGCTCGCGGGCGGCGGCGGACTCGGCCGGATCATCACGGCGGGCTTCAACCTGGCCAGCACACCCATGGTGGTCGCCGGGGCTCTCCTCGTCGCCGTGTTCGCACTGATCGTCGAGGCCGTCTTCGAGGTCGCCGAACGCCTGGCACCGGCCTGGGCCAGGGGCGGCCGATGAGAGGCCGCACCGCGGTCACGGCAGCCGGGCTCCTCGCCCTGACCGCCTGCTCCACCGGCCCCTCCCTGGAGAACCGCGGCGCGGTCACCGCATCGCCCGGCGACAGCCACCACCTGACCATCGGCTCGGCCGGCTTCACCGAGAGCGACCTGCTCGCCCAGCTGTACGCACAGCTGCTGAACCAGGCCGGCTACAAGACCTCGATCATCACGGTCGCCAACCGGGAGCTGTACGAACCGGCCCTGGAGTCCGGCCAGATCGACGTCGTGCCCGAGTACGCGGCCACCCTCGCCGACTGGCTGAACGCCAAGACCCACGGCGCCGACGCGAAGCCCGTCGGCTCACCCGACCTCGACGCCACGATGAAGGCCCTGCGGAACCTCGCCGCACCCCGCGGACTCACCTTCCTGCCGCCCGGTCGCGCGGTGGACCAGAACGCCTTCGCGGTGAGCGCCGACTACGCCCGGCAGCACCACCTCAAGACCCTCAGCGACCTCGGCGCCTCGAAGCTGAAGGTACGGCTCGCCGCCGGCGACGAGTGCGTGCAACGGTCCTACTGCGAACCGGGGTTGATGAAGGTCTACGGCATCGACATCACCGGGATCGACCCCAAGGGCGTCGGCACCACCCAGGCCAAGCGGGCCGTGCAGGACGGCCGTGACCAGATGGTGCTGACCACCACCACCGACGCCACCCTCGACCAGTTCGGTCTGGTCCTGCTCGCCGACGACAGGCATCTGCAGAACGCCGACTACGTCGTCCCGGTCGCCAACCGCGCCCGCGCGGGCAGTGCGGGCGTGGCGAAGGCGCTGGGCAGGCTCAACGACGTCCTCACGACCGCGGACCTGGCGGACATGGACCGGCAGGTCGACAGCTGGCGCCGGCTGCCGGCCGACGTCGCCCGGACCTACCTCAAGGACAAGGGCCTGCTGAAGTGACGGCCCGCCTCAGGCGTGCGCGACCGAGTCGAACGGCACCTGCCCCCGCGCGACACCCCGGGCGTCCGCGTCCACCGAGCGGCGCAGCGCCTCGTGCAGCTTCGCCGGGGTCAGCACGCCCAGGAAGCGCGCCCCGTCCAGCACGGCGACCCACCCGGCGTCGTACTGGAGCATCACCCCGAACGCCTGCTTCAGCGGGGCACCCACCGGCACCCATGCCGTCATCCGGTGCGCGAGGTCCCCGACCGTGCCGCCCGCGGCCAGGTCGTCGATGCCGACCCAGCCGTGCAGCTCGCCGTGCGCGTCGAGCACCACCGCCCACCGGGCGCCCTCGGCCCGCAGCCGCTCCGCGGCACGCTCGGCGGGCTCGGTCGGCCTGGCCACTGGCGGCTGTTCGAGATCGTCCGGCTCGATCTCGGTGACCGACAGCCGTTTCAGCCCGCGGTCGGCGCCCACGAACCCGGCGACGTACGGCGTGGCGGGCGAGCCGAGCACCGCACCCGGCGTGTCGAACTGCTCGATGCGCCCCTGCCCGTACACGGCGATGCGGTCACCGAGCCGGACGGCCTCCTCGATGTCGTGCGTGACCAGCAGCACCGTCTTGCGCACCGCGGCCTGCATCCGCAGGAACTCGTCCTGCAACTGCTCCCGCACCACCGGGTCGACCGCGCCGAACGGCTCGTCCATCAGCAGCACCGGCGGATCGGCCGCGAGTGCCCGCGCCACGCCCACCCGCTGCCGCTGGCCGCCGGAGAGCTGCTCCGGATAGCGCGGCCCGTACGTCTTCGGGTCGAGGCCCACCAGATCCAGCAGCTCGGCCGCCCGGGCCCGGGCCTTCGCCCGCTTCCAGCCGAGCAGCGCCGGCACGGTCGCCGTGTTGTCCAGCACCGTGCGGTGCGGGAAGAGGCCCACCTGCTGGATGACGTAGCCGATACGCCGGCGCAGCCGCACCGGATCCACCTGCGCGATGTCCTCTCCGTTCACGAAGATCCGGCCGGAGGTCGGCTCGATCAGCCGGTTCACCATCATCATGGTGGTCGTCTTGCCGCAGCCCGAGGGCCCCACGAGGGTGACCAGTTCACCTTCGGACACCTCGAAGGAGAGGCCGTCCACGGCCGTCGTACCGTCCGGATACCGCTTGGTGACCTGCTCGAACCGGATCATTCCCTCACGCTAGCGGGACAGCTCGCGCTGTCGCGCCAAGGGGAGGGTGGCGGAGTGTCAGCCCAGGAGGACGACCTCCAGGGTGCGGGGGCCGTGCACGCCCTCGACCCGGTCCAGCTCGATGTCACTCGTGGCCGACGGGCCGGAGATCCAGGTCAACGGGCGGGCCGGATCGAGGCGATCGAGGGCCTGGGGGACAGAGGAGACGACCTGCTCAGGGACGCGGACGACGCAGATGTGGTGGTCGGGGATCAGGCTGATCCGGCGGCGGCCCTGGTCGGGACCGCCGTCCAGGACGATCGTGCCGGTCTCGGCGATCGCGACCGCGCAGCCCGTGACCACGCTTTCCACCTTGTCCAGTTCGCGAGGCGTGCTCGCTGCACGGTCGTGGACCCGAGTCGGATCGGCGGCCGACATCCACTCCGGCGGGAGGCCAGGGGGCACGAGCACCTCCTGGGACCCCCGCTGGGCCAGCAACCGCATGATGAGGAGGGGGAGTTCGGCGTCAGTGGCGCGGTGCACGATCGCCCGGTAGTCCGCCAGGTTCTCCGCGAGCAGGTTGACCATCTCCTCGACGGTGCGCTCGCCGTGCTCCCGCAGATACTCCCGGGAAACGGCCCGCTCGTACGGCGTGTCGTCCTGCGGTACGTCCGCCAGCGCGCGCCGCACCCGGCCCAGGATCCGCTCTCTGCTGCTCACTTCGCACCCTTCCTTCCGCCGTCCGTGCGCTGCCACCAGTCCCGGAACGGCTCCGAGGGCACCGGCGGCAGGTCCCGGGAGCCGCTCCAGGCCCTGCCGGGACCGGGGAGTGTTCGTGGGTGGAAACGGCGGGTCCGCGAAGCGATCCGCTGGCCCGCCCGCAACGCCCCCGGATGCGCGAAGGCCCAGCGGGCCGCCCGCATGGCCGCCCGCTCGGCCGCATGCCCCTTCGCCGGCTTCAGCAGCACCCTGTTGCCCTCCCGGACCGCCGGACCGCCCTCCACGACCCGCTCCCGCAGATGCACCAGCACCTCGGGGATGTCGATGGCGACGGGGCAGACCTCGTAGCAGGCGCCGCACAGCGACGACGCGTACGGCAGCGAGGCGTCGATCTCGCTTGCCGTGCCTCGGAGTTGAGGGCTCAGGATCGCCCCGATCGGGCCCGGGTAGACCGAGCCGTACGCGTGCCCGCCCGCCCGCTCGTACACCGGGCACACATTCAGGCAGGCCGAGCAGCGGATGCAGCGCAGCGCCTGGCGGCCGACCTGGTCGGCGAGGGCGTCGGTGCGGCCGTTGTCGAGCAGGACCAGGTGGAAGGCCTGTGGTCCGTCAGCCGTCTCGGAGTCTGTCGTGCCCGTCCACATGCTCGTGTACGGGTTCATGCGCTCGGCCGTGGAGGAGCGGGGGAGGGTCTGCAGGAAGACCTCCAGGTCGCGCCAGGTGGGCACGATCTTCTCGATGCCGACGACCGAGATCAGGGTCTCCGGGAGGGTGAGGCACATCCGGCCGTTGCCCTCGGACTCCACGATCACCAGCGTTCCGGTCTCGGCGACCATGAAGTTGGCGCCGGAGATGCCGACCTTGGCGCGCAGGAACTTCTCCCGCAGGTGCAGCCGCGCGGCCTCGGCGAGTTCGGCGGGAGAGTCGGTGAGGCCTTCGGGGGCGGGGCGGCCCCACTCGCTCATCTCCTTGCGGAAGATGTCCCGGATCTCGCCCCGGTTGCGGTGGATGGCCGGGACCAGGATGTGCGAGGGACGGTCCCTGCCCAACTGCACGATCAGCTCCGCGAGATCGGTCTCGTAGGCGCGGATGCCCTCCGCCTCCAGGGCCTCGTTGAGACCGATCTCCTGCGTGGCCATGGACTTGACCTTGACGACCTCCGACTCCCCGGTGGCCCGGACGAGTTCGGCGACGATCCGGTTGGCCTCGTCGGCGTCCGCCGCCCAGTGGACCGTACCCCCGGCAGCCGTGACCGCCTCCTCCAACTGCACCAGATAGCGGTCCAGATGGCGCAGGGTGTGGTCCTTGACGGCCCGGCCCGCCTCCCTCAGCTCCGCCCAGTCGGACAACTCGGCGACCGCCTTGGCCCGTTTGGCGCGGATGGTGTGCGTGGCGTGGCGGAGATTGCCGCGCAGGGTCCGGTTGCCCACGGCATCGTGCGCCGCCTCCGGAAAGGCCGGCATGCCGACGAACGTCCCGCTCATACCGCCGGTTCCTCCTCCGTGCTCGCCAGGATCTCCGCGATGTGCACCGGCCGCATGTCCACCTGGAGCCGGGTCATGATCCCGCCGATGTGCATCAGACAGGAGTTGTCGGCCGCGCACAGCACCTCGGCGCCGGTCGACTCCGCGTTGCGGACCTTGTCGGCGCCCATCGCCCCCGAGACCTCGGAGTTCTTCAGCGCGAAGGTCCCGCCGAACCCGCAGCACTCCTCGGCGCCCGGCAGCTCCACCAGCTCAAGACCCTTGACCGCCTGAAGAAGCCTTCGGGGCCGGTCGCCGAGCCCGAGACCGCGCAGGCCGTGGCAGGTCGGATGGTAGGTGACCTTGTGCGGGTAGCAGGCGCCCACGTCCGTCACGCCCAGCACGTCCACCAGGAACTCCGTCAGTTCGTAGGTCCTGGGGACCACGGGCGCCAGCGTCCGGGCGAGGCTGTCCCCGCGCCCCTCGGCCCGCGCCCGCTCACCCATCCTCGGATACAGCTCCCGCACCATCGCCCCGCACGACCCGGACGGGGTCACGATGGCCTCGTACTCCCCGAAGACATCGGAGAAATGCCGGGCCAGCGGCTCCGCCTCATGCCGATAGCCGGTGTTGTAGTGCGCCTGCCCGCAACACGTCTGCCCCATCGGAAAGTCGACCTCGACACCCAGCCTGGTCAGCAGCTTCACCACCGCTCGGCCGGTGTCCGGATAGAGCGTGTCGTTGACACAGGTCAGGAACAGGGCGACACGCATCGCGGCTCCTCGGGGTCGGTCATCGGACGAGTGCAGGGTAATGGGCGGACACCGCCGGGGGCAGAGGGCGACTCACCGCGTGGCGAGCCGGGCCTGGGCCTCCCGCCAGCGCGCCGTGTCGCCCCGGGGCGCGTACCGGGTCAGCGGCTGGGTACGGGTGAGCAGCCGGCGCATGCCGTCGAGGTCGCCGACCAGCCCGTGGGTGCGGGCCTGTACGAGGACGTTGCCGAGGGCGGCCGCCTCCGTGGCGCCCGCCACCACCGGCAGCCCGCACGCGTCGGCCGTCAGCTGACACAGCAGCGCGTTACGCGTGCCGCCCCCGACGACGTACACGACGTCCACCGGATGGTCGGCCAGCCGCTGCGCGTCCTCGACGGCCCGACAATGCGCGAGGGCGAGCGAGTCGAGGATGCACCGCGTGATCTCGGCCCGCGTACCGGGCGCCGGCTGCCCCGAGGCCCGGCACGCCTCGGCGATCCGCTCCGGCATCCGCCCCGGCGCCAGAAACGCCTCGTCCCCCGCGTCGACGACCGACCGCAGCGTCGGCACCCCGGCGGCCTCGCGCAGCAACAGCCCCAGATCGGGCTCGCCCCAGGCCCGTACGCACTCCTGGAGCAGCCACAGACCCATGATGTTGCGCAGATAGCGGACCGTGCCGTCGAGCCCCAGCTCATTGGTGAAGTTCGCGGCCCGGCTCTCCTCGGTGAGCACCGGCGCGTCCAGCTCCAGGCCGGCCAGGGACCAGGTGCCGGTGCAGATGTAGGCGAAGCGCTCACCGGCGGCCGGTACCGCGGCCACCGCCGAGGCGGTGTCGTGCGACCCGACGGCCGTCACCGGCACCGGGCCCGTGAGCCCCGTCTCCTCCAGCACCTCCGCCCGCAGCACACCCGCCGGATCACCCGGCTGCCGCAGCGGCGCGAACAGCCCGAGGTCGATCCCCAGCCGCTCGGCGACGTCGTACGACCACGCGCGGGTCCGGGGATCGATCAGCTGGGTCGTGGAGGCGTTGGTCAGCTCGGTGCCCTGCTCGCCGGTCAGCCAGTACGTCAGCAGGTCCGGGATGAGCAACAGCCGTCTGGCGTGGGCGAACTGGGCGGTCGACCGGGCCGCCATGAGCTGGTACAGGGTGTTGAAGGGGGCGTACTGCAACCCGGTCGCCGCGTACAGCTCGGTGGCCGGCACACTCGCCCACACCTTCTCCGCGACGCCCTCGGTGCGGGCGTCGCGGTAGTGCACCGGGTTGCCCAGCAGGGCCCCGCCGGCGTCCAGCAGGCCGTGGTCCACGGCCCAGCTGTCGATGCCGACGGAGTCGAGTCGTCCGCCGCAGTGGGCACCGGCCGCCCGCAGCCCGTCCAGCACACCGGCGTACAGCGCGAGGACGTCCCAGCGCAGCCCCTCCGGCACCCGCACCGGCCGGTTCGGGAACCGGTGCGCCTCGCTCAGCTCCAGCGTGTCGTACCCGACCCGCCCGACCATCACGCGCCCGCTGGACGCGCCCAGGTCGACGGCGGCGTACGACTTCACGCCCGCGCTCATCGAAGGAACGCGGCCGCCACACCCGCGTCGACCGGGATGTGCAGCCCGGTGGTGTGCGTGAGGTCCCCGCCGGTGAGCGCGAACACCGCGTTCGCCACATGCTCCGGCAGCACCTCCCGCTTCAGGATGGTCCGCTGCGCGTAGAACTCGCCCAGCTTCTCCTCCGGCACCCCGTACACGGCGGCCCGCTGAGCACCCCAGCCGCCCGCGAAGATCCCGGACCCCCGCACGACACCATCGGGGTTGACCCCGTTCACCCGGATCCCGTGCTCACCCAACTCGGCCGCCAGCAGCCGCACTTGATGCGCCTGGTCGGCCTTGGTCGCGGAGTAGGCGATGTTGTTCGGGCCGGCGAAGACGGCGTTCTTCGAGGCGATGTAGACGATGTCCCCGCCCAGCCCCTGCGCGATCATCACACGAGCCGCTTCCCGCGAGACGAGGAAGGAGCCACGGGCCATGATGTCGTGCTGGAGGTCCCAGTCCCTGGCCGAAGTCTCCAGCAGCGGCTTGGAGATGGAGATGCCGGCGTTGTTCACCACGAGGTCGACGCCACCGAAGGCGAGCACGGCGGCCCGGAAGGCGCCGGCGATCTGCGCCTCGTCCGTCACGTCCACGGTGACGGCGACGGCCTTGTCGGGTCCGCCCAGCTCCTCCGCCACGGCGGACGCGTTCTCGCCGCCCAGATCGGCGACGACGACACACGCCCCCTCGGCCACGAGCCGGTGCGCGATCGCCCTCCCGATCCCGCTGCCCGCCCCGGTCACGAGGGCCACCCGGGTGGCCAGCGCCTTCGGCTTCGGCATCCGCTGGAGCTTGGCCTCCTCAAGCGCCCAGTACTCGATGCGGAACTTCTCCGACTCCTCGATCGGCGCGTACCTGGACACGGCCTCGGCCCCGCGCATCACGTTGATCGCGTTGACGTAGAACTCACCGGCCACACGGGCGGTCTGCTTGTCCTTGCCGAAGGAGAACATCCCCACGCCGGGAATCAGCACGATCGCCGGGTCGGCGCCGCGCAGGGCGGGGGAGTCGGGCAGCGCGTGCCGCTGGTAGTAGGCGGCGTACTCCTCGCGGTAGGAGGCGTGCAGTTCCTGCAGCCGGGCGACGGCCTCCTCGACGGGCACGGACGGGGGCAGATCGAGCACGAGCGGCCGTACCTTGGTCCGCAGGAAGTGATCCGGGCAGGAGGTTCCGAGCGCGGCGAGCCGGGGATGCCCCTCCCGCGCCACGAAGTCGAGAACGACCTCGGAGTCGTTGAAATGCCCGACCTGGGGCTTGTCCTGGGAGGCGACGGCCCGCACGTACGGCGCGAGGGCGGCGGCCCGCTCCCGCCGCTCGCTCTCGGGCAACGCCTCGTACCCCTCGATCACCGCCCCGAACGGCTCCGCCTTCCCCTTCTCCGCCAGGAAGGCCTCGGCGGTGCGGATGATGTGCAGCGAGTTCCGCTCGCACTCCTCGGACGTCGATCCCCAGGCGGTGATCCCATGCCCGCCGAGGACGCACCCGATGGCCCGCGGGTTGGCCTCCTTGATCGCGGCGATGTCCAGCCCCAGCTGGAACCCTGGCCGCCGCCACGGCACCCACACCACGCTGTCCCCGAAGCACTCGGAGGTCAGCTTCTGCCCGTCGGCGGCGCACGCGAGCGCGATGCCGGAGTCCGGGTGCAGATGGTCGACGTGCAGGGCGTCCACGAGTCCGTGCATGGCGGTGTCGATGGAGGGAGCCGCCCCGCCCTTGCCATGCAGGCAGTAGTCGAAGGCGGCGACCATCTCGTCCTCGCGCTCGACACCCGGGTAGACGTCCACGAGCGCCCGCAGCCGGTCCAGCCGCAACACGGCGAGCCCCGCCTCGGTGAGCGTGCCGAGGTCACCACCGGACCCCTTCACCCACATCAGCTCGACGTCACCGCCGGTGACGGGGTCGGTGTCGGTGGCTTTGGCGGAGGCGTTTCCACCGGCGTAGTTGGTGTTACGGGGATCGGAGCCGAGCCGGTGGGACCGGCCGAGAAGAGCGGCGGCTTCGGGATGTGGTGCCATGAACTTCCAGTCCTTACTTGAAAGGCGATCAGTGCATTTCCCTAGGGGCGCGGGGAACTGCGCGACCAGCCACACACGGCCCGCACCCCGCAACGAACAGAACCCGGCAGACACTTGCGCTTACGCCCCCCACCCCGCCTGCTCCCCACCAACCCGCTCGGCAACGATCTTCTCCGCCCACCCAGACCGCGCATACGCAGCCAAGGGATCAGCATCCAACCCCATCTCTTCCCGCACCTCACGAAGCACCGGCCGCACATCCGTGTTGTACGCATCCATCAGCACCGCATTGGCACCGAGCACATCACCGGAGACCTGCGCCGCAGCCAACGCCGACCGATCCACCAACAAAGCCTTGGCCGTCGCTTCCTGCACGTTCATGACGGACCGGATGATCGCCGGAATCTTCGCCTCGATGTTGTGGCACTGATCGAGCATGAACGCGACCGCTGAGGTGAACCCACCCCCACGCACCACCTCGTACATGATCCGGAACAGCTGGAACGGATCAGCCGCCCCCACCATCAGGTCGTCGTCGGCATAGAACCGCGAGTTGAAGTCGAACCCGCCGAGCTTCCCCTCCCGCAGCAGCGTGGCGACGATGAACTCGATGTTGGTCCCCGGAGCGTGATGCCCGGTGTCCACCACGACCTGCGCCTTCGGACCGAGCTTCAGACAGTGCGCGTACGCCGTCCCCCAGTCCGGCACATCCGTCGTGTAGAACGCCGGCTCGAAGAGCTTGTACTCCAGCAACATCCGCTGGCCGTCACCGAGCCGCTCGTACACCTCGGAGAGGCCCTCGGCCAGCCGGTCCTGCCGCGCCCGTACATCGTCCTGCCCGGGATAGTTCGTACCGTCCGCGAACCACAGCTTCAGATCGGCGGAGCCCGTCGCGTCCATGATGTCGACGCACTCCAGCAGGTGATCGACGGCCTTGCGCCGCACCGCCGCATCCGGATGGCAGATGCTGCCCAGCTTGTAGTCGTCGTCCTGGAACGTGTTGGAGTTGATCGCCCCCAACTTCACGCCGCGCTCCTCGGCGTACTTCGCGAGCGCCGCGTAGTCGTCCACCTCGTCCCAAGGGATGTGCAGGGCAACGGTCGGCGCAACACCGGTGAACGCATGCACCTGCGCCGCGTCCTCCAACTTCTCCTGCGGAGTGCGTGGAACGCCCTGCTGGGCGAACACCTTGAACCGCGTCCCCGAGTTCCCGTACGCCCACGACGGTGTCTCGACGGCCTGGGTCTTGAGCGCGGCCTTCACCGCGGCGAGGTCGGTCACTTGAGGGCTCCTGTGGGGTCCGGCTGAACGACGGAATGTGTGAAACGATTCAGAACGGCAAACTATGAGCCCTCCCGAGGGGTGTCAAGCGCTCCGACCAACCCTGTTCTCCGTGACCCGGCCGCGAACTTCGGCTGTCGAAATCTTTTCGACACGGACCCATTGACGGGACATGGCCGGGATGCCTAACGTCCCGGCAATCCAGTTGAAACCTTTCACGACGCCGTGGGATCGCCGCGGGCGTCGTCGAGGAGCCATCCATGACCCACCCGCCTGACCCGGGACCGGCCCCGGTGCTGGCCCTGAGGGACGTGTCCAAGTCCTTCGGCGCCGTACGCGCCCTGCGCGGCGTCTCCCTGGAGCTGTTCCCCGGCGAGGTGCACGCCCTCGCCGGCGAGAACGGCGCGGGCAAGTCGACCCTGATCAAGACGCTCGCCGGCGTGCACCGACCGGACGCCGGTCAGGTGCTGCTCGACGGCGAGCCCGTCGTCTTCCACGGCCCCGGTGACGCCCGCGACGCCGGTATCGCCGTGATCTACCAGGAACCGACCCTCTTTCCCGACCTGTCGATCGCCGAGAACATCTTCATGGGCCGCCAGCCCCGTCGCGCCCTCGGCCGGATCGACCACAAGGCCACACACGCGGCCACCGCGGCCCTGATGCGGCGGCTCGGCGTGGACCTCGACCCCGACCGCCCGGCCCGTGGCCTGTCGATCGCCGACCAGCAGATCGTGGAGATCGCCAAGGCCCTCTCCTTCGACGCCCGCGTCCTGATCATGGACGAGCCCACGGCCGCCCTGACCGGCAGCGAGATCGCCCGCCTCTTCGGCGTCGTCAGCACCCTGCGCGAACAGGGCGCCGCCGTCCTGTTCATCTCCCACCGGCTGGAGGAGATCTTCCGGATCTGCCGGCGGGTGACCACGCTGCGGGACGGGGCCAGGATCGCCGCCGAGCCCCTCGACGGCATGACCGAGGACGACCTGGTCCGCCGCATGGTCGGCCGCGACCTGGACGAGCTGTACCCCAAGCAGGACGTCACGCCCGGCCAAGTCGCCCTGAGCGTGCGCCGGCTGACCCGCGAGGGCGTCTTCAACGACGTCTCCTTCGAGGTCCGGCGCGGCGAGATCGTCGGCCTCGCCGGGCTCGTCGGCGCGGGTCGCACCGAGGTCGCCCGCGCGGTCTTCGGCGTCGACCGCTGGGACGCGGGGGAGGTCGAGGTCGACGGCCGCAGGCTCACCAACGGCGCGCCCTCCACCGCGATGGCCGCCGGACTCGCCCTGGTCCCCGAGGACCGGCGCGCGCAGGGCCTGGTGATGGACATGTCCATCGAACGCAACATCGGCCTGACCGGGCTGCGTACGGCGGTGAAGGCCGGGCTGGTGGACCGTGGCGCCGAACGCATCCGCTCCCTCGACTGGGCGGTGAAGCTCCAGGTGAAGTACGCCCGGATCGCCGACGCCGTCTCCACTCTCTCCGGCGGCAACCAGCAGAAGGTCGTCCTCGCCAAGTGGCTGGCCACCGGCCCGAAGGTACTGATCGTGGACGAGCCCACCCGCGGCATCGACGTCGGCACCAAGGCCGAGGTCCACCGGCTGCTGTCCCAGCTCGCCGCCGACGGGGTCGCCGTCCTGATGATCTCCTCCGATCTGCCCGAGGTCCTCGGCATGGCCGACCGCGTGCTGGTGATGCACGAGGGCCGGATCACCGCCGAGATCCCCCGCTCCGAAGCCACCGAGGAAACCGTGATGGCCGCAGCCACCGGGAGGGCCGCCGCATGACGGTGACCGCGCCCGACCACGCACCGCCCGCCGAGGCGCCGCGGTCCAGCGGCACCCGCCTGGTCGACCGCGTCTTCAAGATGCGCGAACTCGCCATCATGGTCGTCTTCCTGGTGATGATCGCCGTCACCCAGGCGGGCAACAGCGAGTTCCTGTCCGAGCAGGGCATCAAGGACCTGCTGCTCAACGCCACGATCCTGGTCCTGGTCGCCACCGGCCAGTCCCTGGTGGTGATCACGAGGAACGTCGACCTGTCCGTCGGCTCCACCCTCGGCATCAGCGCCTTCGCGGCCGGCACCTACCTCCACGGAGGCGGGAACCCCGTCGTCGCGATCGCCCTCGCCGTCCTGCTCGGCATCGGCTTCGGTCTCCTGAACGGCCTGCTCGTCAGCCTCGGCCAGGTGCCCGCGCTCGTCGTCACCCTCGGCACCCTCTACATCATCCGCGGCATCGACTCGATCTGGGTCGGCTCCCGGCAGATCACCGCGGCCGATCTCCCCGGCGGATTCGTGGACTTCGGCTCCGGCGGACTCTCCGCGATCCCCTGGCCGGCCCTGATCGCCCTCGCCGTACTCGTCGCCACCGCCTACTACCTCAGACACTTCGGCAGCGGGCGTGAACTGTACGCCCTCGGCTCCAACCCGGAGGCCGCCCGCCTCGCCGGCATCCCCGTCCGCAAGCGGATCCTGGCCGCCTACACCCTCTGCGGCGCCCTGGCCGGCCTCGCCGGCGCCCTGTACCTGGCCCGGTTCGGCAACGTCGACTCCGGCACCGGCAACGGTTACGAACTCACCGTCGTCAGCGCGGTCGTGGTCGGCGGCGTCGCCTTCACCGGCGGCTCCGGCAGCGTCTACGGCGCCGCCCTCGGCGGACTGCTGCTCACCTCGATCAACAGCGTGCTGCCCGCCCTCGGCGTCAGCTCCGTCTGGGTGCTCGCCATCAACGGCGTCCTGCTGCTGCTCGCCATCGCCGTCGACCGGATCGTCGCACTGCGGGTGGCCGCCGCCCTGAAGAAGAGGAAGGCCCGCCATGCCTGAGTCCCTGACACGCGCGGTCCGCTGGGACACGGTGGTCGGTGCGCTCCTGGTCGTCCTGTTGCTGTTGTCGTTCGGCACGGTCGACGGCTTCGGGAACGCCCTGAATCTGTCGTTCCTGATCGGCAACACGCTGCCGATCGCCCTGATCGCCCTGCCCATGACGCTGCTCGTCGTCTCCGGTGAGATCGATCTGTCGGTGGCTTCCACCGCCGGCCTGTCGGGCGCGGTGATGGGCAGGCTGTGGAACGAGGGCATGGCCATCGAGACGATCATCCCGATCTGTCTCCTGCTCGGCGTGGTGTGCGGGCTGGTCAACGGCCTCCTCGTCACCCGGCTCGGGCTGCCCTCCCTCGCCGTCACCATCGGCACGCTCGCCGCCTACCGGGGCATCGCGCAGATCGTGCTCGGCTCCGACGCGGTGACCGACTTCCCCACGCAGTACCTGGACTTCGCGGCGGGGCGGATCGGGAACACGTTCATCCCGCATGCCTTCCTGCCCTTCCTCGTGCTGCTCGCCATCGCGGTGGTCGTCCTGCACGCCACCCCGTTCGGCCGGTCGCTGTTCGCGATCGGTGCCAACGAGGAGGCGGCGCGGTTCGCCGGGATCCGGGTCAGGCGGCACAAGCTGATTCTGTTCACGGTGACCGGGTCGATGGCCTCGCTCACCGGGATCTTCTGGGCTCTGCACTACGCCAGTGCGCGTTACGACAACGCCACCGGGCTCGAACTCTCCGTCGTCGCCGCCGTGTTGCTCGGCGGGATCGACTTCGACGGCGGTAAGGGCACGTTGGGCGGTGCGATCGCCGGGGTGTTCCTGCTCGGTGCGCTGCAGAACGTGATGAGCCTGCTGAACGTCTCCGCGCAGTCGCAGATTGTTGTGACCGGCGTGCTGCTGGTCGTCTCCGTGCTCGGCCCCCGGGTCGCACGCCAGATCGCGGTGGCGAAGGCGAGCCGCAGAGCCGCCGCCTCGACTCCCGCCTCCTAACCTCCGCTCACCCCGTAAAGGACCGTCGCCATGCGCAAGTCATCCCTTCGCCGCTCCGGCGCCACCCTCGCCGCGGCCACCTCCCTCGCCCTCGCCCTCACCGCCTGCGGCGGCACCACCAAGAACGACGTCAAGTCGGAGAACACCTCGGCCGCCTCCGCCGGCAAGGCCGATCCGAACGCGGCCACCAAGAAGGGGCTGACCGTGGGCTTCCTGCCCAAGCAGGTCAACAACCCGTACTTCACCACCTCCGACAAGGGCGGCGAGAAGGCCCTCGCCGAACTGGGCTCCAAGTACAAGGAGGTGGGCCCGAGCAGCGCCACCGACACCGCCGGGCAGGTGAGTTATGTCAACACCCTCACCCAGCAGCAGGTGAACGCGATCGCCGTGTCCGCGCAGGACCCGGGGGCGCTGTGCACCGCGCTCAAGCAGGCCATGAGCAACGACATCAAGGTCGTCACCTACGACTCCGACACCAACCCCGGCTGCCGCAACGCCTTCGTCTCGCAGGCGTCCGCCGAGGACCTGGGCCGTACCGAGGTGCAGTTGCTGGCCGAGCAGATCGGGTACAAGGGCGAGATCGCGGTCCTGTCGGCCGCGCAGACCGCGACGAACCAGAACACCTGGATCGGCTACATGAAGGACGAGCTGAAGGATCCCAAGTACAAGAACATCACGCTGGTCAAGATCGCTTACGGCAACGACGACGCCCAGCAGTCCTTCCAGCAGACCCAGGGCCTGCTCCAGGAGCACCCGAACCTGAAGGGGATCATCTCCCCGACCACCGTCGGCATCAAGGCGGCCGCGCAGTACCTGTCCGGCTCCAAGTACAAGGGCAAGGTCAAGCTGACCGGCCTCGGCACCCCCAATGACATGCGCAAGTACGTCAAGAACGGCACCGTCGACGCCTTCGAGCTGTGGGACCCGGCGGGGCTCGGCGACCTCGCCGCCCGCACCGCCGTCGCCCTGGCGTCCGGGCAGATCACCGGCAAGGAGGGCGAGACCTTCAAGGCCGGCGACACGACGTACACCATCGGCAAGGACGGCGTGATCAACCTCGGCAAGCCGACCGTGTTCGACGCCAAGAACATCGACCGGTTCAACTTCTAGTGACCGAGGGGCTGTTGATGCAGCGCGTGTGCTTCCTGCTGAAGGTCCGGGCGGACCGGCTCGACGAGTACCGCGAGCGGCACGCCGCCGTGTGGCCGGAGATGCTCGACGCTCTGCGGGCGACCGGCTGGCACAACTACTCGCTCTTCCTGCGCGAGGACGGCCTGCTCGTCGGTTACCTGGAGACCGAGGACTTCGCCGCAGCCCAGGCCGGCATGGAGGCCACCGACATCAACGCCCGCTGGCAGGCGGAGATGGCGCCGTTCTTCGAGTCGTTGGACGGCGCCCGGCCCGACGAGGCCATGAAACCGCTCACCGAAGTGTTCCACCTGGCCCGACCCCTGGAGCCTTGCTGATGAGAAGACGCACCGTGCCGGCGACCGCCCTCCTGGCCGCCGTCGCGGCCCCCGGCACCGCGAAGGCGGCCGACCCCGGCCCGTCCGTCACCAAGAAGGGCACCACCCGACTCGACGGCCAGGCCCTCTACTTCGTGTCCTACGACGGCCTGGTCAACAACAACTCCTTCCAGAAGAACGGCCTGCTGACCTACAAGGGCCACCAGTACGCCGCCTGGTACACCTCGACCCGCAACGCCGTCGTCGCCCGCCGGGTCCTCGGCGGCTCCACCTGGTCGACCGTCACCCTGTCCCACACCCTCAAGAGCGACGACTCCCACAACGTCATCTCCATGGGCGTCTCGAAGACCGACGGCCGCCTCCACCTCACCATGGACTCCCACAGCGACGGCTTCTTCTACGTCAAGTCCGTCGCCGGACTCCTCGACAACCCCGCGTCCACGTCCTGGACCTCGTCCGTCTTCGGTGCCGTACGGACGACCCTCGACGGGCTCGCGCTCGCCTCGCAGTTCACCTACCCCCAGTTCGTCTCCACGCCCGAGGGCAGGCTCCAGCTCAGCTACCGGGTCGGCATCTCCGGCAACGGCCGTAACGCCCTTGCCGAGTACGACGGTTCGTCCTGGACCGCGCTGGGGGAGTGGACCAGCTCCACCGGCACCTACGCCGGCTCGCACGGCTCCGGCACCGCCCGCAACATGTACCTGCACGGCATCGACTACGACACGAGCGGCCGGCTGCACGCCTTCTTCACCTGGCGCGAACAGAACGCCGCCGTGATGTGCAACAGCGGCGGCATCACCAACCACGACACCGGCTATGTCCACTCCACCGACCGCGGCCGCACCTGGCGCAACGACGCGGGCACGGTCGTGGGCACCACCGGCACCTCGGACACGGTCGCCGTGGGCGATGCCGGGCTCGTCGTCGACTCCCTGAACCCGGACCACTCCCTGATGAACCAGGAGAGCCAGGCCACCGACTCGGCCGGCCTGCCGCACGCGATCATCAGCTACGTCCCCGGCCGCTTCGGCCAGTGCACCACGAACTACGTCGCCGACCGCACCGCGCACGGCCGCGCCTTCCACCTGCGCAAGAACTCTTCCGGCAGCTGGCAGAAGACCGAGATCCCCGTCGCGCTGAACTCCAGCCAGCGCACCAAACTGGTCCTGGACAGGTACGACAACGCCTACGCGATCTTCCCGTACGGCCGGATCGCCGGCGCCTCCAAGTCCTCCGGGTACACGGACTGGGCGCTGCTGTACGACGGCGGCGACCTGAACGCGTTCGGAGAGGTCGTGATCGACGAAATGCGCGTGCGGGCGGACAACGTGCTGTCCTTCATGTACCAGGAGAAGTCGAGCGGCACCACCCCCTCGCCCCTGCATGTCGTGGACTTCGCACTCCCCGCATGACCGGTCTGTTCTGGGCGGCGATGACGGTAATGTGAAGGCCTTCCCGCCGCCCCTCGTTTCCCTGGAGGTCCCCGCCCGATGGCCCAGTCGGTGGGTATCAAGGACGTCGCCCGCGCCGCCGGAGTGTCGGTGGGCACGGTGTCGAACGTCATCAACCGCCCGGACACCGTCGCCAGCGAGACCCGGGCCCGGGTGCTGTCCGCGATCGACCGGCTCGGCTACGTCCGCAGCGAGTCCGCGCGCCAGCTGCGCGCGGGCCGCAGCCGGATCATGGGCCTGCTCGTCCTCGACATGGGCAACCCCTTCTTCGTGGACGTCGCACGCGGGGCCGAGCGGGCCGCGCGCGAGGCCGGGGTCGGCGTGATGGTCTGCAACAGCGCGCAGGACGCGGCCGAGGAGGCCGAGTACCTCTCCCTCTTCGCCGAGCAGCGGGTGCGCGGGGTGCTGCTCACCCCGGCCGACGCCACCGGCCGCAACATCGCGGCCTTCCGCCGGCACGGCATCCCGTTCGTGCTGGTCGACCGGGTCGCCGAGGGCACCACCGAGTGCTCGGTCTCCGTGGACGACGTGGCGGGCGGCGCCCTCGCCGTCCGCCACCTGGTCGACGCCGGGCACCGCTCCATCGCCTACGTCAGCGGCCCGCCCGGACTCAACCAGGTCCGCGACCGCCGCACCGGCGCGCTGAACGCCCTCGCCGAGGCCGGACTCGGCCCGGACGCGCTGCGCGAGCTGCCCACCGAGCGGCTCGACGTGGCCGCCGGCCGGGACGCGGGCGCCCGCCTGCTCGGCCTCGCCGACCGCCCCACCGCCGTCTTCTGCGCCAACGACCTGCTCGCGCTCGGTGTCCTGCAGGCCATGTACGCGGCGGGCGTCACCGTTCCGGACGACCTCGCGATCGTCGGCTACGACGACATCGAGTTCGCCGCCGCGGCCGCCGTACCGCTGACCTCCGTACGGCAGCCGGCCGTCACCATGGGCGCCCTGGCCGCCGAGCTGCTGCTGGAGGAGGCCGAGACCGAGGGCGGAGTCGGCGCCCATGAGCACCGGCGCGTGGTGCTCCAGCCGGAGCTGGTGGTGCGCCGCTCCAGCCTGGCCGCCCGCTGACCGGAAGTTCAGTAACGAACCATGATCCCGGGGCTCGGCTCACCGCCGTCCATGTGCTGAACTGGGACGCGTCCGACCCATCCGTCCCGGGAGACCCGTTGAGCATCAGTTACCGCCAGCCCGGCGTCGTCCTCACCGACCGTCACTTCACCGTGCCCCTCGACCACGGCGACCCCGACGGCGAGACCATCGAGCTGTACGCCCGGGAGGCCGTCGCCAGTGACAAGGCGGGCCAGGACCTGCCCTGGCTGCTGTATCTGCAGGGCGGGCCCGGCTTCGGGGCGAACCGTTTCATCGGACGGCAGGCCTGGCTCGACCGCGCCCTCAAGGACTACCGCGTCCTCCTGCTCGACCAGCGCGGCACCGGCCGCTCCACACCCGCCACCCGGCAGACGCTCCCGCTGCGCGGCGGCCCCGCCGAGCAGGCCGGCTACCTCACCCGCTTCCGCGCCGACTCGATCGTCCGCGACTGCGAGGCCATCCGCACCGAGGTGACGGGCGGCGCCCCCTGGACCGTGCTCGGCCAGAGCTTCGGCGGCTTCTGCACGGTGTCGTACCTCTCCCTGGCCCCCGAGGGGCTCAGCACCGCCGTCATCACCGGCGGACTGCCCTCCCTCGACGCCCACGCCGACGACGTCTACCGGGCCGCCTACCCGCGCATCGAACGCAAGGTCGCCGCGCACTACGCCCGTTACCCCCAGGACGTGGAGCGGGCCCGTCGCATCGCCGACCACCTCCTCACCCACGACGTCGTGCTGCCGGGCGGCTACCGCCTCACCGTGGAGGCGTTCCAGTCCCTGGGCCTGATGCTCGGCGCGAGCGACGGCAGCCACCGGCTGCACTACCTCCTGGAGGACGCCTTCGTCCGCACTCCCGGCGGCTTCGACCTGTCCGACGCCTTCCAGGAAGCGGTCCAGGGCCTGCTGTCGTATGCGGGGCACCCGCTGTACGCGCTCGTCCACGAGGCGATCTACGGCCAGGACGCCCGGCCCACCGCCTGGGCCGCCGAGCGGGTCCGCACGGAGTTCCCGCAGTTCGACGCGGCCAAGGCGATCGCCGGCGACGCCCCGGTGCTGTTCACGGGCGAGACGGTCCACCCCTGGATGTTCGACACCGACCCGGCCCTGCGCCCGCTGCGCGAGACCGCCGAGCTGCTCGCCGCCCGCACCGAGTGGGAGCCGCTGTACGACCCCGCCCGCCTCGCCGCCAACGAGGTTCCGGTCGCCGCGGCGATCTACCACGACGACATGTACGTGGACACCGCCCACTCCCTGCGGACCGCCCGCGCCGTCCGCGGCCTGCGCACCTGGGTGACCGACGAGTTCGAGCACGACGGCCTGCGTGCCGGAGCGCCCCGGGTCCTGGACCGGCTGCTCGCGCTGACCCGCGACGAGGTGTGAGGCAGGGTGCGGCACGACGCGCCTTCCCCGAGGGCCCTGGCCGGTGTCCGGGCGGCGCTCACCGGGGAGGGCGCCGAAGAACGCCGTACCGCACTGGGCCTCGGCCCGGCCTCCGTGTCCGTCCTGCTGAGCGCCGGGGGCGCCTCCGCCACCCCGCACACCGCCGTCGTACCGCCCGCGAGAAACCCACGCTGAAAAAGGAGTTGCGACACGGGCCCGGCCGCATAGTCTGCGGCCATGAGCGAGCCGAAGATCACCCAGCTCCGGCCCCTGCCCGATGACTGGCAGCGCGCCCTCGCCGTCGTCGCGCACCCCGACGACCTGGAGTACGGGTGCTCGGCCGCGGTCGCCGCCTGGACCGATGCGGGCCGCGAGGTCGCCTATGTCCTGGCCAGCCGCGGCGAGGCGGGCATCGACACACTCGACCCCGCCGCCTGCGGTCCGCTGCGCGAGCGCGAGCAGCGGGCGAGCGCGGCCGTCGTCGGCGTCACCGCCGTGGAGTTCCTCGGCCACCGGGACGGCGTCATCGAGTACGGCCCCGCGCTGCGCCGCGACATAGCCGCCGCGATCCGCCGCCACCGCCCCGAACTCGTCATCACCCTCAACCACCGCGACACGTGGGGCGGTGTCGCCTGGAACACCCCGGATCACGTCGCCGTGGGCCGCGCCACGCTGGACGCGGCCGCGGACGCCGGGAACCGCTGGATCTTCCCGGAACTCGCCGAGCAGGGACTGGAGCCCTGGAACGGGGTCCGCTGGGTGGCCGTCGCCGGTTCCAGCAGCCCCACGCACGCAGTGGACGCTACGGTCGGCCTGGAGCGCGCGGTGGGCTCCCTGCTGGAACACCGCACCTACATAGAGGCGTTGACCGAACAGGACCCGGAGACTTACGTCCGCGACTTCCTGACCGAGACGACCACCGCCACCGGGGAACGCTTCGGCGGGAAGCCGGCGGTGGCCTTCGAACTGTTCCACCGATAGCCGAGATGACGAACCACCACCGAACGGGGACCCCATGAACGGCACCGACCTCCTCGCCGACCGCTTCGAGGAGCACCGCGGGCAACTGCGCGCGGTGGCCTACCGGATGCTCGGCTCGCTCGCCGAGGCGGAGGACGCGGTCCAGGAGGCGTGGCTGCGGCTCGGCCGCAGCGACACGGACGAGATCAGGAACCTCGGCGGCTGGCTGACCACGGTCGTCGGCCGGGTCTGCCTGGACATGCTGCGCTCGCGCACCGCCCGCCGCGAGGAGCCGATCGACGACACGTTCGTCCCCGACCCGATGGTCCGTCCGCTGTCCCAGGTGGATCCGGAGGCGGAGGTGCTGGAGGCGGATTCGGTCGGGCTCGCCCTGCTCGTCGTCCTGGAGACCCTGGACCCGGCCGAGCGGCTGGCGTTCGTCCTGCACGACATGTTCGCCGTGCCCTTCGACGACATCGCCGCGATCGTGGAGCGCACCCCGGCCGCCACCCGGCAGCTGGCCAGCCGGGCCCGCCGCCGGGTGCAGGGGGCGACCCCCGCGGTCGACCCGGATCTCGGCCGGCAGCGGCAGGTGGTCGACGCCTGGCTGGCCGCCTCGCGCGGCGGCGACTTCGACGCGCTGCTCGCCCTGCTCCACCCGGACGCGACGCTGCGCGCCGACGCCGGCGCCCTGGTGCGCGGAGCGGCCGCGTCCAAGGCCGTGCACGGGGCGCGGACGGTCGCCGAACAGGCCTCGATGTTCTCCCAGTTGGCGGTGTACGCCCGCCCGGTGCTGGTCAACGGCGCGGTGGGCCTGGTCACCGCGCCCGAGGGACGGCCCGTGTCGGTCACGGCGTTCACGATCGTCGACGGACGGATCACCGGCCTGTACATCCTCGCCGACCCCGACCGCATCGCCGCGCTGGACCTGCCCGTGCTGGAGGGGTGACCCGACCGCCGTGGTCAGGACAGTTCCGCAGGTCAGTAGGCTGGACGGTATGCCGGATCAGACCACCGACCCCTCCGCCCTGCGCGGCGACTGCGCCCAGTGCTTCGGGCTGTGCTGCGTCGCCCTGCCCTTCGCCGCCTCCGCGGACTTCGCCCTCGACAAGCCCGCGGGCAAACCCTGCCCCAACCTCCGGGGCGACCACCGCTGCGGCATCCACGCGGACCTGCGGAACACGGGCTTCACCGGCTGCACGGTCTACGACTGCTTCGGCGCGGGGCAGAAGGTCTCGCAGCTCACCTTCGGCGGGCAGGACTGGCGTACGGGCTCGAAGGAGCACGCCCGTCGGATGTTCGACGTGTTCCCGGTCGTGCGCCGGCTGCACGAACTGCTCTGGTACCTGACCGAGGCACTGGGCCTCGACGCCGCCCGGCCCGTCCACGCCGATCTGCGCAGGGCGCTGGAGCAGACCGAGCGGCTCACCCGGCAGACCCCCGAGGAGCTGGCCGCGCTGGACGTGGCCGCACACCGGCAGGAGGTCAACGTGCTCCTGCTCCGCACCAGCGAACTGGTCCGAGCGAGCGTCACCGACGGCAAGGGCGGCAAGGGGATCAACGGCAAGAAGGGCAAGGGGAAGGGAAAGGGGAAGGACCGGCGGGGCGCCGATCTCATCGGGGCCCGGCTCAGCGGCGCCGACCTGCGCGGTGCCAGCCTGCGCGGTGCCTACCTCATCGCCGCCGACCTCACCGGAGCCGACCTGCGCGGAGCCGACATGATCGGCGCCGACCTGCGCGACGCCGACCTGACCGACGCGGACCTCACCGGCGCCTTCTTCCTCACCCAGCCACAGCTGAACGCAGCCCGGGGCAGCGCCGGCACCAGGCTGCCGGAGTCACTCACCCGCCCCGTGCACTGGGCAGCGGCCGGCTGACCCCGAGCCGTCGTCCGGGACCGTGACCGGTGTGGCCGCCGCGGGCACGGGGGCGGTGCGGCGCTCCAGGTGCATCCGCAGGCCCTCCGGCATCAGCGTCAGACGCTCGGTGACCCGGAGCCGGTAGTCCGGGTCCGGCCGCAGCTCGTAGCGGCGCAGCAGCAGCCCGAGGACGAGGGTCGCCTCGTGCAGGGCGAACTGGCGGCCGATACAGGCCCGCGCGCCGGTCCCGAACGGCTTGAAGGTGTGCGGCGGACGGGCGCGCACGGCGGCGGCGTCGAACCGGTCCGGGTCGAACCGCTCGGGGTCCTCGCCCCACACCTCCGGGTCGCGGTGCAGCATCGGCAGCAGCACCAGCGCCCAGGCGCCGCGCCGCATCGGATGCTCCCCGGCCAGCACCGTGTCCTGCCGGGCCTCCCGGGCGTAGCCGGGCGCGGTCGGCCACAGCCGCAGCGACTCGTCCAGCACCCGGCGGACGTAGCGCAGCTTGGCGACCTGGTCGTAGCCGGGCTCCGGGGTGTCGCCCCAGACGCGGTCCACCTCGGCGCGGGCCCGGGCGGCGACCTCCGGGTGCCGGGCCAGGTAGTACAGGGCGAAGGAGAGCGCGCCCGAGGTGGTCTCGTGGCCCGCCACCAGGAACGTGATCACCTGCTTGCGGACGTTCTCCGCCGACAATCGCTCCCCGGTCTCGGGGTGGGCCGTCGCCAGCATGCGGTCCAGCAGGTCCCCGTCCCCGCCGCCCGAGCGGCGCCGGGCCGCCACCAATTCGTCGACCGTGCGGTCGAGATGGGCGATGTCGGCCGCGTTGCGCCGGGAGGCACCGCGCAGCAGCAGCGGTGCCAGCGGCACGGGCACGCTGTTCAGCCGCTGGGCATAGGTGAGCGTGCCCACCATCGCCGACACGAAGGGGTGCGGCCGGTCCCGCTCGAAGGAGCCGAAGTCGTGCCCGAACCCGGTGCGCGAGATCGTCTCCAGGGTCAGCTTGGTCATGTCGCCGGGCACGTCCACCGCCCGCCCGGCCGCCAGCTCCCGGTCCCAGTGACCGGTCAGCCGCTCGGCGACCGCCAGCATCATGCCGTGGTAGCCCTCCATGGCCTCCCGGGTGAAGCCGGGCGCGAGGACGTCGTGGGCCAGCTGCCAGTTCGGCTCGTGGTTGTACGCCGTGAACAGGCCGTCGCCGGCGACCGGGCGCAGATTGGCGATCCCGAGGCCCACATGCTTGGCGAACCGGGACTCGTCGGCGAGATCGGCGACCAGGCGTGAGCCCCACAGGAACACGAACTCGTTCCCGAAGGCCCGGCGCCGGAAGATCGGGCCCAGTTCCCGCCCGAAGCGCATCGAGTCCTGCACGGGCCGGCGCCGGTCGACGCCCAGCACATCGCCGGCCAGCGGCAGCCGGCGCGGCGGATGCGGGATGCGGTGCAGCTCCGGCCAGCCCTGCTCGGCGCCCCGGAACCCCTTGGGCAGCCCGGTCTCCCTCGTCCCCGCCATGACGCGATCTCCCTTGATCCAGCGGATGGTCGAACCTGTGACGCGCGCGTGTTGTACGTGAGTTCAATAACGTTTTCAGTGTGGTCCGCTTGTTGAACTCGCGTCAAGTAAAGTGACGCCATGCCCGCGAACCAGGGGGAGCGAGCCCGGCGCAGACTCAGCACCGAGGAACGCCGTGAGCAGCTGTTGTCGGTCGGCGCGAGGCTGTTCTCGGAGAGCCCCTACGACGACGTGTGGATCGAGCAGGTCGCCGAGATCGCCGGAGTCTCCCGCGGGCTGCTGTACCACTACTTCCCGACCAAGCGGGACTTCTTCGCCGCGGTCGTGGAGCGCGAGAGCGAGCGGATGCTGCGCATGACGGCGGCGGTCCCCGGGGTGCCCGTGCGCGAGCAGCTGGCCGCCGGCCTCGACACCTATCTCGGCTACGTCGAGGCCCACGCCCACGGCTTCCGTGCCTTCCACCGCGCCGACGCGGCCGGCGACCAGGCCGTGCGCCGCGTCTACCAGCGGGCCCTCGCCGCCCAGGAGCAGCAGATACTCGCCGCGCTGGCCGCGGACCCCGAGTTCGGTCCCGTCCTCGACAGCGCCCCGCACGTGCGCCTGGCCGTGCGCGGCTGGCTCGCCTTCACCACGGCCGTCTGCCTGGAGTGGCTGCGCGACGGCGGGCTGACCCGGGACCAGGTGCGCGACCTGTGTGCGCGCGCCCTGCTGGGGGTCCTCGCGTAAATCCCCGTCTTTGCCGGGCGTGGTTGGCGCGCGCCCGGATCTTCGGTAGGTTAGGCAAGGCTTACCTAAGGAGGTCTCGGGATGGGTGACACGCAGGACTGGGCGGCCGGACCAGGCGCGGCGGAGCGGGCGCGGTCGGTGCTCGCCGCCGCGTGGTCGTGCGGGGTGACCGCGGACGGTGCCCGCGAGGAGTACGTCGGCGCGCACTCCGTGACCGAGGACGGCGGGGTGCTGCTCGACGTGCCCGAGGACAGCGCCCTGCTAGCGGCCGCGTTCTGCTCCCCGCGCGGGGAACCGTCGGCCGTGCTGGAGTTCGCCGACGTGGCCCCCGTCCCGGTACGGCAGCGCATCCGCGCCAGGCTGTGGCTGGCCGGCTGGTTCGCCCCCGCCGGTGGCGACGGCTCGCTGCTCTTCCGGCCCACGCGGGTGGTGCTGTGGCAGCCGTCCGGTGCCGTGCTCGTCGACCTCGACGAGTTCGCCGCCGCCCGGCCCGACCCGCTGGCACTCGCCGAGGCCGGGCTGCTGACCCACCTCGCCGACGCCCACCCGGACGCCGTCGAACGGCTCACCCGGCTCGTGCGGCCCGAGAGCCTGCACGCCGCGACCCGGGTGACGCCCCTCGCCGTCGACCGGCACGGCCTCACCCTGCGCATCGAACGCACCCGCGCCCACGGCGACGTACGCCTGACGTTCCACACGCCTGCCGACGACGTCACCCAGTTCACCGAACGCATGCATGCACTACTGGCCCAGGCGAGCGCCGCGGCCTGCCCGCGTGCGCTCCTGCGGCAGCGTGCGGAGGGTGACAGGTGAGGCGAACGGCGGGCGCATGAGGGGCAGTTCGCGCCGTTCGGTGGCCGCGTGGGGGACGCCGGCTGGTTGCGGTGCGTTCCTTCGGTAGCGCTACAACGGCAACGCGCAGACAGCGACCGGTGACGCGAACGGCTCGCCCGTCAGGCGCAGTTCGCCGCTCTTGGCGTCCACGTGGAAGACGCTGACCGTGCCGGAGCGCTGGTTCGCCGCGAACAGCAGTCGGCCGTCCGGAGAGAAGGCGATCTGGCGGGGGAAGTCCCCGGCCACCGGCACCGTGCCGAGCAGCCGCAGCCGGGCGCCGTCCGCCTCGACGGCGTAGCGCGCGATGCTGTTGTGGCCGCGGTTGGCGAGGAAGGCGTACGAGCCGTTCGCGGTCACCAGGATCTGCGCCGGGTAGTTGGTGTCGGAGTCCGAGCCCGTGGGCTGCGGGTCGCCGACGGTCAGGCGCCCGGTGGCCGGGTCGTAGGCGCAGACGGAGACGGTGTCGTCCACCTCGTTGGCCAGGTAGGCGTACCGGCCGCCGGGATGGAAGGTCAGATGGCGCGGGCCCGCGCCCGGCCGGGCGCGCGCCTGGGACGCCTCGGTGAGCGTGCCCTTCGCCTGGTCGAGGCGGTAGGTGTAGACGGTGTCGGTGCCGAGGTCGACGGCGAGGACGTGAGCGCCGTCCGGACCGGTGATGAACTGGTGTGCGTGCGGGCCCTGTTGGCCCGGGCCCGGTGGCGGCGTCGAGTGCGTGACCAGCTCTGTGCGCTCGCCGAGGGCGCCCGAGGAGTCGATGGGGTGCACGGCGACGCTGCCCGACCCGTAGTTGGCGCTCAGCAGCCAGCGGCCGCCCGGGTGGACCGACAGATGGCAGGGGCTCGCCCCGCCGGTGCTCCGGCTGCCGAGGATCCGCCGGTCGGCGACGCGTACGGCGGTGACCGCGCCGTCCTGGCGCTCGTCGACCGCGTACAGCGTGCGGCCGTCCGGATGCAGCGCCAGATAGGACGGGTCGGGCACTGAGGTGATCGTCCCCGTGCCGGTGATCCGGCCGGACGCCGGGTCGTAGGTGGCCAGTCCGATTCCGGTGCCGCCACCCTCGACGGAGGTGTAGGTGCCGAGGTAGAGCGGGTGGGGGCGGGGGTCCTTCCGGGGCAGCCGATCCGCCGGCCGGGTCGCCGGTCCCTTGGCTGCGGGCGGTGCGCCGGCCGCCGGCGGGGCCGCCGGCGCGGGCACCGCCACCACGGCGGCCGTGCCCGCCACCACTCCGACGAACCGGCGCCTGGTCCAGCTGCCCCCCTGCTCTCGGCTTCGCCCGAGCAGGGGGGATCCCCGTCGCGTCGCCCGCGCGTCCCTGTCCATCCCGCACCTCAGGTCATCGGTTGCCCCGCTCGTGACAGTCACCTTGGCGTGGATCCACCGGCAAAGGCAAGAACGGCAACGGGCGTTGCGCAGGATGCAATGGCTGTCGGGCTACCACTCCCCGTCCTCGACCGGCTTGCCCGGCGCGTCCTTCAGCGGTGTCACCTGGCCCGGGTGCGGCTTCTGCCAGGGGTCCAGATCGTCCCCGAGCCAGTCGCCGACCGGCTTGACGCCCTCCAGGGTCTCGGTGGGAGCGAGATCCTCGGCGTCCTCGTCGTAGTAGTCGAACCAGGGCAGCCCCGCGCTTGTGTAGGCCGCCCGGTCCACCGGTGACGGCGGCGGTGCCTCGCCCGTGATGCGGCGCCACTCCGGGGGCGTGACCAGGTGGACGAACACCCGCCCGGAGGGTGTCCCGGCCCAGTCCGTCAGCGGCCGGTCGTCCGCGTAGACCTCCTGGCGCATCGAGCCTCCGACCCCGAGGCCCATGGCCGCCGCGCGCCGCGGGGGCGCGGTGGCCGGCCCGCCGGGCGCGGCCGGGCCGGAGGGAGGCGGCAGGGGCCCGCCGGGTGCGGCGGCGGCCATGGGGAGCGGCGCGCCGTAACCGCGGAACTTCGCGGCCGCCCGCGCCTTCCGCTCCCGCTCCCGCTCCTGGCGCCGCCACTCACCCAGGGCCTCGTCCGTCAGCGGGAACGACTGCAGCTGTACGCCGCCCCACACCTCCTCGCCCGTGACCTGCCCCTCCACGGTCGCACCGAGACCGAGCGGTACGGCGACGAACTGGCGGACCGTCCCCTTGCCCGAGTTGATGCCGTCCAGCCAGGGCTGGCGGGGCAGCACCACGTAGTTCTGCGGGTCACGGGAGAGCCGGTCGCGCCACGGCTTGCCGGAGACGGCGCACACCTTGCCCACGCCGACCTGGAGGGCGGCCGGCTCCTTCGTACCGGCGAAACTCAGCCACATCGCCTCGCGCAGATACACCGGCAGCATCACGCCGCCGCGCGCCCGCCACTCCTCGGGGACCCGGTCGGCGTAGTCGGACACCCGCCTGACCGGGAACTCGCCGAGCCCCGGCGGCAGCGGATGCGTGCCCGTCTCCGGCAGCCGCAGCGTGCGGATGAACCGCACCGCCACCCCGCCGGGCAGCCGCAGCGTGTTCCCGTCGATCCGTACCCCGGTGTCGGCCATAGGCCCGCTCCCTCGCCTTTCGGTGCCGGCCCCGCCCCGGCGCTCCCTCACCGAGAACGCCCGCTGACCCCCGTCCGGTTCCGCCACAGCTCCTCCTGGACGCCGAGGCGCTCGCGCAGCCGGTTCATCCTGGGCAGCTTGGCCCGGTGTTCCCGGGACACCCGGTCCAGCTCCTCGAGCAGGCGGCGGGCGCGGTGCTCGGTGTCGAGTTCGTCGATGATCCGGTTCACCTCGGTCAGCACGGCGCCCATCAGGTGCCAGTTGGTCGAGTCCTCGCGGATCTCCTCGCCGAGCAGCTCGGCGAGCCGGTCGCGGGTGGCGGCCGCCGTGGTCAGCTCGGCCGCCAGGCGCGCCTCAGCCGATTCGGCGTTCTCGCTCAGGTGGGTGGTCACCAGCACCGCGAAGCTGACCACGGCGTCGCCGATCTCGGACAGCAGCTGTTCCACGGTCGCCCCGACCCGGGGCGGGAACAGTTCCTCGGAGCCGCGGGTCTTCGCCAGGTCCGTGAAGGTGCGGGCCAGCACCCGCAGCACGACCGTGCAGATCTCCAGTGTGTCCAGTCCGGTGCGCAGCACCACCCGGTGCAGCAGGCCCTCCTTGACGCGCGGATTGAGCCGCAGGCTGTCCTCGGCCTGCCGCAGCGCCGCGTCCACCTGGACGATGTCGTGGTCCAGCCGGCGCGCTTCGTGCAGCCGCTCGGCCGCCTGCTCCCAGGGGGTGCGGCCCGCTGCCTCCTCGCCCATCCGCAGCATCAACTGCCGTACCCGGCGTGCCAGACCATCGATCGACCGGCCCGCCTCGTCCACCCAGACCGGGGGTGGGAGCAGCAGGTTGCAGGCCATGCCGACGACCGCGCCGATCAGCGTCTCCACGATCCGCGCCCAGGCGGTGAAGCCGACCGTGGTGACCCCGAGCACCAGCATGGCGCTGATCGCCACCTCGGCCACGTACTCGTCGACGCGCACCAGGTGCCCCACGGCCAGCGAGGCCACGATGAGCAGCGCGAGGCTCCACCAGGTCAGCCCCACCAGCAGGCTGAAGGCGATGGCGACCAGCACCCCGGCCACCACCGAGTTCACCCGGCGGATGCCGTTGGTGAGCGTGGCGTAGAAGGTGACCTGGACGACCAGCAGGGCGGTCAGGGGTGCGGTCAGCGGGGCCGGCTCGGGGCTCAGGCGCAGCGCGATGACGTAGGCGATCGTGGCTGCTGCGGCCGACCGCAGCGTCTGGACGACCACCGGTTCTCCGCGGCGTCCCACCAGGCGCAGGAGTGGCTCGCTCCACTTGCGTTCGTCGTGCATCCCTTGGCCTGTTCCCATTCCGGAGGCGGATCGAACGTGATCGGTCGAGGACCGGATCTGTCCGCAACGACTTCTACATTGATCTCGCCGGTCAAGGGAAGATGTGCGGGGGGCGTCAGACGAAGAGCTTGTCGACGAAGGCGGACAGGTTGCCCGTCGTACGGGCGATCTGCTCCTCCAGGGTCAGGCTCTCCTCGAACCGGCTCCCGGACTCCGGCACCTTCTTCCCGCGCACGTACAGCGAGCACGCCAGGTCCGTGCACATGTACACCCCGACGGAGTTGCCCTCACGTCCCGCCGCGCCCGCCTTCCGGGCGGTCATCAGCGACACCCCGCCGCCGGGATGCGTGGTCAGGCACACCGAACACATGCTGCGGTGCAGGAAGCCGCGCCGCGAGGCCGGGTAGCGCATCGCGACACCCACGAGCCTGCCCTCCCGCTCGGTGACCAGATAACTGCGGTCGGGCGCCCCGGGATCCCGCCACCCGAGGAAGTCCAGGTCTTCCCACGGCTGTTCACCGAGGTCACGCGGGACCGCCAGGCGCTTGGCGTCGCCCTTGGAGCAGTTGATGAACGAGTTGCGGATGTCCTGCTCGGTGAGGGACTTCATGGGAGGCCTTCCGGGTTCGATGCCATGAACCTAGAGGGTCTAGGTTCATGGCTAGCCTAGGCAGCCAATGGGAGGGTGGGCGAATGGTTTTCCGGGCCGCCGGTGTCACGCCCTACTCCGCCTCGGCGACCCTCGCCTCCGGCGGCCACACCCCCGGCGAGAGCACCCCGAGGGCGTAGGCGCGGGCGACCAGTTCGGTGCGGTTGGAGGCGCTCCAGCGGGCCGACAGACGGCGCAGGTGGTAGGTGACGCCGTCCTTGCTCAGGCCCAGCTCACGCGCAGCCCGGGTCGTGGCGGCGCCCCCGGCCAGGAGCGCCAGCACTTGGCCCTCCACCGGGGTGACCGGCGGCGGCTCCGGCTCGCTATGGGCCTCGCGCTCGCCCTGGACCCGCAACATCACCAGCAGGGCGGGCGTCTCGTCCACGGTGTCGCTCACCGGGTCCGCCGTCAGGTCGCCGTACCGCTCGGCGCCGCCGGGGGAGCGCCAGCACACCGACACCTGGTAGCGCGACCGGTGCCGCAGCCGCAGCGCCTCGGCGATCCGGTCGACCTGCGTGGCCTCCTGCGGCCGGAACAGCTCCAGCACGTCCCGGCCCCGCAGCCGCCCCGGTGTCGTACCGCACTCGGCGGCCATCGCCGGGTTGGCGAGTCGGACCCGGCCTTGCACATCGCAGACCGCGACCGGTACGGAGACCCGGTCGAAGAGGGTCAGCGCACGGTTGCGCCACACCACGGCCTCCGTCCGGCCCAGGTCCATCCGCACCTCCCGACGTCCCGCCCGTCCAAGTCCCGCCCATCCAAGAGGAACAGCCAGGTCAGCGGCAAACGCCCGGTCGTCGCGCAAGCCCCCGTACCGACTTTTTCACTGCACGATCGTGTAGTGACGTGGCCCGTGCGCCCGGTGTCGGTCGACCACCCTGGAACGCAGTACTCCCCGTACCGCGAAAGGCAGTTGTCGCGCCATGCCCCCCACCGCACTGCACCCCGAGACCGCCGGTACCCTGCCCGGCGTCCCCGTCGTGGACATCACCGCCACCGGGCCCGGCCGTACCCCCATTCAGCAGGTCATGGAGCTGATGCGCGCCCACGGTCCGGTGCTGCTACGCCGGCTGTACGGGCGTGACGTGATGTTCGTCGCCGACGCCGACCTGGTCGCGGACCTGGCCGACGAGGAGCGGTTCGCCAAGCACGTCGGGCCCGCGCTGGAGAACGTGCGCGCCTTCACCGCCGACGGCCTGTTCACCGCCTACAACGACGAGCCCAACTGGGCCAGGGCGCACGACATCCTCATGCCCGCCTTCGCGCTCGGCTCGATGCGGACCTACCACCCGGTGATGCTGAGGGTGGCCCGCCGGCTCATCGACTCCTGGGACCGGGCCGCGCACGGCGGGCAGCCGGTGAACGTTCCCGACGACATGACCCGCATGACCCTCGACACCATCGGACTGGCCGGATTCGGCTACGACTTCGGCTCCTTCGAGCGGGCCGAGCCGCACCCCTTCGTGGAGTCGATGGTGCGCTGCCTGGAGTGGGCCATGACCCGGCTCGCCCGCACCCCGGGCCAGGACCGGACGGCGGCCGACGCCGCCTTCCGTGCCGACGCCGACCACCTCGCCCAGGTCGTGGACGACGTCATCGCCTCCCGCACCGGCACCGACCAGAGAGCGGCCGACGACCTCCTCGGGCTGATGCTCAGCGCCCCGCACCCGGCCGACGGCACCACCCTGGACCCGACCAACATCCGCAACCAGGTCATCACCTTCCTGATCGCCGGGCACGAGACCACCTCCGGCGCGATGTCCTTCGCCCTGTACTACCTCGCCAAGCACCCGGCCGCGCTCCGGCTCGTCCAGCGCGAGGCCGACGCGCTGTGGGGCAGCGCCCCGGACCCCGAGCCGACGTACGACGACATCGGCCGCCTCACCTACACCCGCCAGGTCCTCAACGAGGCGCTGCGGCTGTGGCCGACGGCCGCCGCGTTCAGCCGGCACGCCCGCGAGGACACCCTGCTCGGCGGCCGGATCCCGATGCGCGCCGGACAGGCCGTCACCGTCCTCGCCCCGATGCTGCACCGGCAGCCCGTGTGGGGCGACAACCCGGAGCTGTTCGACCCGGAGCGGTTCACCCCCGAGGCCGAGGCGGCTCGCCCGGTGCACGCCTTCAAGCCTTTCGGCACCGGTGAACGCGCCTGCATCGGACGGCAGTTCGCGCTGCACGAGGCGACCATGCTGCTGGCCATGCTGGTCCACCGCTACCGGCTGCACGACCACGCCGACTACGCGCTCACGGTGAAGGAGACCCTCACCCTCAAGCCCGAGGGCTTCACCCTCACCCTGACCCCGCGCACCGACGCCGATCGCGTCCACGCTCCGCTGCCCGGTGCCGCGGCCGCTGCCGGCGCACCGAGCCCGGCCCCGGACACCCTCCCGGCCCGGGTCCGGCCCGGCACGGGCGCCCTCTTCCTGCACGGCAGCAACTACGGCACCTGCCGTGCCTTCGCCGCCCAGCTCGCCGACGAGGCCGCCGCCGTCGGCTGTGCCACCGAGGTCGCCGCCCTGGACGAGTACGCGGACGGCCTGCCCACCGACCGGCCCGTCGTCATCACCGCCGCCTCCTACAACGGCCGCCCCACCGACGACGCGACCGCCTTCACCGCCTGGCCCGACCGCACCCCCGACCTCACCGGCGTGACCTACGCCGTCCTCGGCGTCGGCGACCGCAACTGGGCCGCCACCTACCAGCACGTCCCCACCCGCATCGACGCCCGCTTCGCCGAACTCGGCGCCACCCGGCTGACCGACCGCGCCGCCGCCGACGCCTCCGGCGACCTGAGCGGCACCGTCCGCGACTTCACCGCCCGGCTGCGCACCGCCCTGCTCCAGGAGTACGGCGACCCGGACGCCGTCACCGGCACCGAGGAGGAGCCCGCAACGGCGTACGAGGTCCGCACCGTCACCGGTGGCCCGCTGGACGCCGTGGCCGAGCGGCACGGGCTGGTCCCCATGACCGTCACCGAGGCGTACGACCTCACCGCGCCGGGACATCCGCGCACCAAGCGGTTCCTGCGCGTCGCCCTGCCCGACGGCGTCGCCTACCGCACCGCCGACCACCTGACCGTGCTCCCCGCCAATGCCCCCGGCCTCGTGGAGCGCGCCGCCGCCGCGCTCGGCGTCGACCTCGACGCCGTCCTGGACATCCGGGCCACCCGCCCGCGCCGCGACGGCCTCGCCGTGGACCGCCCGCTCACCGCACGCCAACTGCTCACGCACCACGTCGAGTTGCAGGAGCGGCCGACCGCACGCCGGCTGGCCCTGCTCGCCGAGGCCACCCCCTGCCCGCCCGAGAGCGCCGCCCTCGCGGCCCTGACCGGCGAGGACCCGCGCACCCTGGTGGAGATCGCCGAGGACCACCCCGCCCTGCGCGGCGCCCTGGACTGGCCGCGCCTCCTCGACCTGCTGACCCCGCTGCGCCCGCGCCACTACTCCATCTCCTCCTCCCCGGCGGCCGACCCGCGCCACGCCGACCTGATGGTCTCCGTGCTGGACGCCCCCGCCCTCCCCCACTCTCGGCTGCGCTCGAGCGGGGGGACCCCCATGGGCAAGGGCCGATACCGGGGCACCGGCTCCGGGCACCTCGCCGCCCTGCGGCCCGGCGACACCGTGTACGCCCGCGTGCAGCCCTGCCGGGAGGTGTTCCGGACCGACGGCAGCGCACCGGTCGTGATGATCGCCGCGGGCACCGGACTCGCCCCGTTCCGCGCAGCCGTCGCCGACCGCACCGCGGCCCGTGCCGCCGGCACCGAACTCCTCCCGGCATTGCTCTACTTCGGCTGCGACGCCCCCGACGCCGACTTCCTGCACGCCGGTGAACTCCGCGCCGCCGAGGCCGCCGGAGCCGTCCGCCTCCGCCCGGCCTTCAGCGCCGCCCCGGAGAACGGCGCCCTGTTCGTGCAGCACCGCATCGCCGCCGAGGCCGACGAGGTCTGGGAACTGCTCACCGCAGGAGCCCGGGTCCATGTCTGCGGCGACGGCTCCCGCATGGCACCAGGAGTTCGCGAGGCGTTCCGTACCCTGTACCGGGAACGGACTCCCGGCGCCGACGAGGCGGCCGCCGGGCGGTGGCTCGACTCGCTGATGGCGGACGGGCGTTACGTCGAGGACGTGTACGCGGCGGGCTGACGCCGTGGGAAGGGGGCGCGCG
The DNA here is from genome assembly GCF_042895235.1 of Streptomyces sp. NPDC001410. Taxonomy (NCBI): domain Bacteria; kingdom Bacillati; phylum Actinomycetota; class Actinomycetes; order Kitasatosporales; family Streptomycetaceae; genus Streptomyces; species Streptomyces sp. NPDC001410. The sequence goes on along the minus strand of NZ_JBIAWE010000001.1, from coordinate 120,377 downwards.
ATGGGGGAGCCGGAGGAGCGGGCCCGGCGGGTCCTGACCGCGGCGGGCATCGAACCCGGCCGGCTGGCCGGAGTGCGCCCGCTGAGCGGCGGCACCTACAACACCGTCGAGGAACTGCGGCTCACCGACGGCACCCGCTGCGTCCTGAAGGCCGCGCCGACGGCACCGGGCCTGCGCCACGAGGCCCGGCTGCTGCACTCCGAGGCGGTGTTCAGCCGCGCGGCCGAAGAAGCCGGCGTCCCCGCGCCCCGCACGCTCCACGCCGACGACGGCCGCGAGGTACGGCATCTGCTGCAGACCGCCTGTCCCGGCACCCCCTGGGACGACTCCCTCACCGACGCCGAGCGAGCCGTCCTCCGTGGGGAGTTGGGTCGGCAGGTCGCCCGCCTGCACCGGGTGACCGGGCCCGGCTTCGGCTACCCGTCCGGTGCCCTCGGCCCGCTCGCCCCCGCCTGGCGGACGGCGTTCACCACGATGTTCGACGCGGTCCTGGACGACGCCCGCCGCTACCGGGCCCGGCTGCCCCGACCCGTCGACGAGGTGGCCCGTACCGCCCGGGCCGCGTACGACACCCTGGACGAGGTCACCGTCCCGCGCCCGGTCCACTTCGATCTGTGGCCGGGCAACATCCTCGTCGAGCGCACACCCGACGGCCCCCGCGTCGGCGGCCTGATCGACGGCGAGCGCATGTTCTGGGGCGATCCCCTCGCCGACTTCGTCTCCCTCGCCCTGCTGGACGACATCGAGAAGGACGAGGCCTTCCTCGCGGGCTACCGGCAGGCCGGCGGCCGCGCCGCGCTCGGGCGCGCGGAACGCCTCCGGCTCGCCCTCTACCGCGCCTACCTCTACCTGATCATGCTGGTCGAGACGGTCCCACGGGCGGTCGACGAGGGCCACGCCCGCTGGGCCCAGGAGGCCGTCGCCCCGGAACTCGTCGCCGCGCTGGATGAGATCAAGACGGCCTGCGCTTAGCTCAGCACATGAAATAAGGGTTGTCCGAAAGTCGCGTGCAACCTGTCCCGAGGGGTATGTTGCAGGTCGGGACATGGTTCGAAGGGAGCCACATGGCGGGGCGGAACGGGCGAACGGTACGCGACCTCAGACGGGGCAACCGCACGGCGGTGCTGCAACGGCTGTACTTCGACGGCCCGCTCAGCCGCTTCGAACTGGGCCCGGTCACCGGACTGAGTTCCGGCTCGGTCAGCAACGTGGTCGCGGACCTGGTCGCCGACGGACTGGTCGAGGAGGCAGGCAGCGTCGACTCCGACGGCGGCCGCCCGCGGACCCTGCTGCGCGTCTCCCCGCACAGCGGCCAGATGATCGGCGTCGACGTCGGCGAGACCCGCGTCCGCGTCGAGCTGTTCGATCTGGCCCTCACCGAACTCGCCCGCACCGAACGCCCGCTCACCCAGCAGGGCTACGACGTCGACGTGATCGTCGGCCACATCCGCGACGGCATCGCCGAGGTCCTCGAGGCCGAGGGGGCCTCGCCCGAGCGGCTGCTCGGCGTCGGCGTCGGCGTCCCGGGCATCGTCGAGCACACGGCGGACCGGGGCGCTGTCGTGCACGGACAGACCATCGGCTGGGACGCGGTCCCGCTGGAGCGGCTGCTCCGCTCGACCTCCCGACTGCCGGACACCGTGCGGTACTTCATAGACAACGGCGCCAAGACCCTGGGCCAGGCCGAGATGTGGTTCGGCGGCGGTCGGGGCGCCCGCAACGCGGTGGTCGTGCTCTTCGGCTCCGGTGTCGGCGCCTGCCTGGTCACCCCCGAGGTGGAGCACGGGCGGGCCGTCGAATGGGGCCATCTGACCGTACGGGTCCGGGGGCGCCGCTGCCGGTGCGGTGCGCCGGGCTGCCTGGAGGCCTACGCCGGTGCCGAGTCGCTGCTCGCCCGCTGGCGAGAGGAGGGCGGACGGCCGCCCGAGGGCGCCGACGAGGAGACCGCGCTCACCGCGATGCTCGCCGCCGCGTACCCGACCGAGGGCAGGGACCCCGATCCGGTCGCGCTCGCCGTTCTGGAGGAGACCGCCGAGTACCTGGGCGCCGGCCTGTCCGACCTGATCAACCTCTTCCAGCCCGAGCGGATCCTCATCGGCGGCTGGGCCGGACTCCAGCTCGGCAACCGGTTCCTGCCCGCCGTACGCCGCCACGCGTCGACGTACGCCCTGCGGTACCCGGCCGACAAGGTCAGTATCGACCTCGGCCGGCTCGGACCCGACGCGGTCACCGTCGGTGCGGCGATCCTGCCCCTGGCCGACTTCTTCGCGCGCGGCGGCCGCCGCGCCGAACAGGCCACCGAGGACCGGCACCCCGCCTGGCGGGCCGCACTGGAGGAACGGACACCGCGCTGACCGGCGTGACCCACCTCACGGACCCCTGCTGGAACACCACAAGATGGTTGCCCGTTGAACCAGCCGTGGGTGCGGACGGGACAGTGTCCCCGGGCCTCACCATCCGCCCACAGGGACGATCGTTCGGCTGAAGCCCTGTGGTGCCCTTCGCCGAGGGGCGACCGCCGTGCGTGCCCACCACCTGGCCGCCCCGGCCGTGATTCCCCCGTCACGGTCGGGGCTTTCTCATGACACCCGAGCGGGCGTACGGCCCTCCCGCGTCCAGGCCAGCAGCTCCTCGGCCGGCCAGGTCGTCACCACCCGTTCGGCGGGCACCCCGCACTCCTCGGCCCGGGCGCAGCCGAGGATCTGCCAGTCCAGCTGGCCGGGCGCGTGCGCGTCGGTGTCGACCGAGAACAGCGTCCCGGCCGCCACGGCCCGGCGCAGCAGCCGCCGAGGCGGGTCCAGCCGCTCGGGACGGCTGTTGATCTCCACGGCCGTACCCGACTCGGCGCACGCGGCGAACACCTCGTCCGCGTCGAACTCCGACTCCGGCCGGCCACGGCCCGTGACCAGGCGTCCCGTGCAGTGGCCGAGGACGTCCGCGTGCGGATCGCGTACGGCCTTCACCATGCGGCGGGTCATCGAGCGGGCGTCCATCCGCAGCTTGGAGTGCACGGACACCACGACGACGTCCAGCCGCTCCAGCAGCCCGGGCTCCTGGTCCAGCGAGCCGTCCTCCAGGATGTCGCACTCGATGCCGGTGAGCAGCCGGAACGGCGCCCACCGCGCGTTCAGCTCCGCCACCACCTCCAGCTGCTCGCGCAGCCGCCCCGCACTGAGGCCCCGGGCCACGGTCAGCCGGGGGGAGTGGTCGGTCAGGGCAGTCCACTCGTGGCCGAGCCGGGCCGCCGCACGCCCCATCTCCTCGATCGGGCTGCCGCCGTCGGACCAGTCCGAGTGGGTGTGGCAGTCGCCGCGCAGCAGAACCCGCAGCTCGGTGCCGCCCTCGGCGGTGAGCGGCCCGCCGGCCTCCTCCTCCACCGTGCGCAGATAGCCGGGCACCTCCCCGGCCAGGGCCTCCCGCACCACCTGCGCGGTCTTCGGCCCGACCCCCTTCAGCGACTCCAGCGTCCCGGCCGCCGCACGCGCGGCGACCTCGTCCTCGGGCAGCGCGGACAGCACCCGGGCGGCGGTCCGGAAGGCCCGCACCCGGTAGGTGGGCGCCAGCGACCGCTCCAGCAGGAAGGCGATCCGGTCGAGGGCCGCGACGGGTTCCATGGGCACCTCCAGCGCGCGATGCCCCTCCAGGGTTCCCCAGCCGGACCCGCCCCGCACGCCCGCCGGCCCGCGCCCCGAAGCGCCGCGGCGCCTGGACGGCTCCGCGGACGAGTCGTCGGCCCCGGTTGCGTTCTACGCTCTATTGCATGACCGAACAAGCAGTGCCCTACATCTCCCATCCGCGGGTCCTGGTGCACGGTGTGTGCCCGGGCAAGCCGGGGGAGCCGCCCTTCCGGGTGGTGGAGATCGACGGTCAGGTGGTCGGCCGGGCCAGGACCGCGACCGACGTGCTGGAGGTCGCCGCCACCCACGGCATCACGATCCACGACCTGAGCGACCCGGACGCGGTCCGCTGGGTGGGCGGCGGCCAGTACCACTGGACCCCCATCTGATCCGCAGGAGGCTCAGCCGACCGTCCACTTCTGGTTGCCGCCGCCGGTGCACGTCCAGATCTGCAGCCGGGTGCCGTTGGCCGGGTTGTTCCCGGTCACGTCGAGGCACTTGTTCGCCTGCGGATTGACGATGTCGTGCGCCGCCGAGACGGCCCACTTCTGGTTGGGGCCGCCCGTGCAGTCCCACAGCTGGACGGTCGAGCCGTCCGCCGTACCGTTGCCGGTGACGTCCAGGCACTTGCCGAGCGCCCGGATCGTGCCGTCCGAGCCGACCGTCCACTGCTGGGCGCCCGTGCCGTTGCAGTCGTAGAGCTGGACCGGGGTGCCGTTGGCGGAGTTCGCGCCGGCCACGTCCACGCACTTGCCCGCCAGTCCCCGGATCGGGACACCGGCCGCGCTGTTGCTCGTCGTCACCGACACCGAGTCGACCACCAGCTGCTGCGGGAACTGCGTGGTGCCGTCCGGGTCGCCCGGCCAGTAGCCGCCGACCGCCAGGTTCAGGATCAGGAAGAACGGTTTGTTGAACACCCAGGTCTTCCCGCCGAGGTCGGCGGGCGTGCGCCGCTGGTAGACGTTCCCGTCCACGGACCAGGTGATCGAGTCGGGCGCCCAGTCGACGGCGAAGGTGTGGAACGCGTCCGCGAAGGCCTGGCCGTTCGGCAGGGTGTAGCCGGCGCCGATGCCGCCCGAGCCGGAGTAGCCCGGGCCGTGGATGGTGCCGTGCACGGTCGAGGGCTCGAACCCGACGTTCTCCATCACGTCGATCTCACCCGAGTCCGGCCAGTTCACCGGAGTGCCGAGCATCCAGAACGCGGGCCACATGCCCTGCCCGCGCGGGATCTTCATCCGGGCCTCGACATGTCCGTACTGCGCGTTGAACTTCCCGGCGGTGTTCATCCGCGCCGAGGTGTACTGGCAGCTGCCGTACCAGCACTGGTAGCCCGCCGGGTTCTCCTTGCGGGCCGTGATCACCAGATGCCCCTGGCCGTCCAGGGCCGCGTTCCTGGTCCCGGACGTGTAGTACTGCCGCTCGTGGTTGTTGACGTTGTCGCCGGTCTCCAGCGACCACTTCGAGGAGTCGACCGCGGCGCCCGCGGGCCCGTCGAAGCTGTCGGAGAAGGTGGTCACGGCCGCGGCCGCCGGGGCCGCGGTCTGTGCCCGGGCCGGACCGACGGCGGCCGAGCCGACCAGAGCGGCGGACAGAGCGGCGAACAGGCAGCTGCGGAGCAGGCGTGGGGAGGCCATGACTCTCCGTTCACGTGGGGGGGGGTGAGACGACTCTTGATTTAAGGAGTGAAGTAAGGAGGCGTCAATACCTTGGTACGGACCTCCCGCTGACGAACTCTCAGCCGACGGCCCGCCCGCGCGCCGCCGCCCGGTACAGGGCCCGGCGATGCTTGGATGCCCGGAGCGGCGAAAGGGCAGAACGCCGCACGCTCATGCAGAACGGACCGAGAGGGGGAGGTGGATGACCCGGCGTACGGCCTTCCTCGTCCTGGGCGAACTCCTGGCCTGGTGGGCTGCACTGGCCCTGCTGTGGCTGGCGTTCATCAGCTCGGTCGACACCCTGGAGCGGATCGTGGGCGCGAGTGCCGCCGCCGTGGGCGCGTTGCTGGCCCGGGCCGGACGGCGGGCGGTGACCTGGCGGTGAACGGCTGGCTCCTCGCGGCGACCGTCGAACTCGGCGGTGCAGGAGCGGCCGCCCTGTGGGGGACGGCCACCGGCCCGCTGCCCCGCCGCGTCATGGCCCAGAACCTGGCCACCTCCGCGGTCTGCCCGGCCCTGCTGCTGCTCGCCCAGGGCTACGGCCGCCCCTCCTACGTCGACCTCGCCCTGCTGATGGCTCTGTTGGGCCCGGTCGGCACCCTCGTCTTCGCCCGTCTGCTCGCCGACGACCTGGCGGCCGAGCCGCCGCGCGCCTGGGCACTGACCTGGACCGCCGTCGGCGTGGCCACGGCGGTCGTGGTGGCGGTGTGCGTGGCCACCGGCCCGAGCCGGGCGATGGTGAAACTGCTGGTGATCGGCGTGCTGTTGATCGGTGGCAACGTCATCGCGTCCCGGGCGCTGGCGGGTGGCTTCCGGGCGGTGCGGGGTGCCTGACGCGGGAGCGGCGCGGGGTGGGAGCGAGGTGCGGCATGGCTGATGCCGTGACCGCCGTGGCCCTGCTGCTCGTGGCCGCCTCCGCCACGGCCGCCGTGGCCCAGCGCGAACCGGCCCGGCAGGCCCTGGTGCTGTCCGTGCTCGGTGTCGTCCTGGCCGTCCTGTTCACCGTGCTCCAGGCCCCGGACGTCGGCCTGTCCCAGCTGGCCGTGGGCTCCGCGCTCACCCCGCTGCTGATCATGCTGTCGGTGCGCAAGGTCAGACGGCGGAGCCGCACGAAGGACGGGGCGCGATGACCCGGCGGCTGCGGCTGTGGCTGCTCGCCGCGGGCGGCGCGGGGGTGGCCGCCCTGCTGGTCGCCGCCGGCCTCGACCTGCCCGCCTTCGGCAGCCGGTGGCACCCGTACGGCGAGCGGGCCGTCCGCGCCTCCCTCGCCCGGCACACCGCGAACACGATCGCCTCCGTCAACTTCGACCAGCGCGCCTACGACACCCTCGGTGAGACGAGCATCCTGTTCGCCGCCGTCCTGGGCTGCCTGGTGCTCCTGCGCCAGGCCCGCGACGAGCACCGGGCGCAGCCGCGGCCCGCCGAAGTGGCCCGGCCCGTCCGCCGCTACGCACTGATCGTGCTGCCCGTCGCCCTCCTCACCGGCGTCTACGTCATCGCCCACGGCCAGCTCAGCCCCGGCGGCGGCTTCCAGGGCGGGGTCGTCGCCGCGACCGCCCTGCACCTGCTGTACCTCGGCGCCGACTACCGGGCCCTGGAACGCGTCCGCCCCCTCGGCGTGTTCGACGTCTGCGACGCGCTCGCCGTCTCCGCCTACGTCGTCCTGGGCCTCGCCGGCCTCCTCGCGGGCACCGCGTTCCTGGCCAACACGCTGCTGCCGTACGGCACCTTCAACACGCTGTCCTCCGGCGGGACCGTCCCGCTGCTGAACGCGGCCGTCGGCATGGAGGTGGCGAGCGCGGTCGTCCTGCTGCTCGCGAGTTTCCTGGACCAGGCCGTCGAGATCGAGGAGGAACGCGGGAGTTGAGAACGCCGTGATGCACGTCCTTCCCTACCTGGTCGCCGCCTACGTCTTCCTGACCGGCTGCTACGGCCTCGCCACCAGCCGCAACCTGATCCACACCGTGGGCTGCCTGTCCGTGTGCCAGTCGTCCACGTACGTCCTGCTGCTGGCCGTCGGCTACCGTGACGGGGCGACCGCGCCGGTCTTCTCCGACATCGAGCCGGGCTCCCGGCCGCTCGTCGACCCGGTCGTGCAGGCGCTCACCCTCACCGACATCGTCGTCGGCGCCACCGTCACCGCGCTGCTGCTCGCCCTCGTCCTGCAGGTCGCCAAGCGGCACGGCACCCTCGACCCGGACGAGCTGAGAGAGCTGCGCGGCTGATGCAGCACCTGCTTCCGCTGCTCTTCGCGGTGCCGCTGCTCGGGGCCGCCCTGCTCGTGGCCACCGGCCGCCGGCTCGCCCGGGTCGTGGCCGAGACCACCGGGTTCGTCGTCTCCGGCGCCACGGCCGCCCTCGCGCTCGTCCTGCTGCTCAACTCCTCGCCGCCGCTGGTGGAATGGGTCGGCGGCTGGCGGCCCGTCGACGGGGAGAGCGTCGGCATCGTACTGGTCGGGGACGGTCCGGCGCTGGGCATGGCGGCGCTGGCCTCGCTGCTCACCCTGTCGGCGCTGGTGTACTCCTGGCGCTACTTCGACGAGCCGCCGCGCGGCCACGCCGGTTCGTTCCCCGCGCTGATGCTGGTCTTCCAGGGCGCGATGTGCGGCTTCGCGCTCGCGGGCGACCTGTTCAACGCGTTCGTGTTCTTCGAGCTGATGAGCGTCGTCGCCTACGCCCTGACCGGCTACCGGATCGACGAGGCGAAGGCTGTGCAGGGCGCGCTGACTTTCGGAGTCGTCAACTCCCTCGGCGCGTACGCGATGCTGTTGGGCATCGGCCTGCTGTACGCCCGCACCGGTGAACTGGCCATGTCCAAGATCGGGCGCGGCCTGGACGGCGCGGCCGCGCAGGGCGGGCCGGACGCCCTGGTCCTCGCCGCGTTCGTCCTGGTCATGACCGGGCTGCTGGTGAAGGCGGCCGCCGTGCCGTTCCACTTCTGGCTCCCCGACGCGCACGCGGTCGCCCCGACCCCGGTGTGCATGCTGCTGTCCGGCGTCATGGTGGAACTCGGCGCCTACGGCGTCTGGCGCGTGTACGGCACCGTCTTCGCCGGGCCCGGCGGCATCCCCGCCGCCGACCTGACCCGGGCCCTGGTGACCCTGGGCGTGCTCACCGCCGCGATCGGCGCCGTCATGTGCTGGTACCAGCGGCACATCAAACGGCTGCTCGCCTACTCCACGGTCGCGCACACCGGCCTGTTCCTCGTCGGCCTCGGCGTACTCACCCCTGAAGGGGACGACGGGGTCGCCCTGTACCTCGTCGGGCACGCCGGGGTGAAGGCCGCGCTGTTCGCCTGCACCGGCGCGCTCCTGAACCGGTTCGGCAGTGTCGACGAGCACGCCCTGCACGGCAGGGCGCGCGGGATGCGCGCGTTCGCGGTGATGTTCGCGATCGGCGGGCTCGCCCTCGCGGGCCTTCCCCCGTTCGGGACGGCCCTCGGCAAGGCGATCACCGAGGAGACGGCCGGCGGCCCGCTCACCGCGGTGTACGTGCTCGCCTCCGCGGTGACCGCGGGCGCGGTGCTGCGGGTCACCGCCCGGGTGTTCCTCGGGCTCGGGCCGCGCCCGAAGGACGCCGAGTACGAGACCAGCGGCTCCGGGGAGGAGCCCGAGACCGGCAGGAGACTGACCCGCATCCCGGACTCCATGACCGTGGTGCCCGCCGTGCTGCTCGCCGCCGCCTTCGCCGTCGGCGTGGCCCCCGGCCTCGCCGTACTGGTGGCCGACTCGGTCAACGAGGCCGGGTCGGGCGGCGCCCACGCCTCTGCCCACTGGACGGCGCACGGCATCCTGCTCGGCCTGGTCTCCACCGTGCTGGCCGTGGGTCTCGCCGCCCTCGCCGTGACCCGCTCGGGCTGGCTGTCCACCCCGGACTGGGCGCTGCCCCTGCGCCGCCTGCAGTCGGGCCACATCGGCGACTACGTGGCCTGGCTCCTGGTCGGCGCCACCGCGCTGGGCGCGCTGACCCTGCCCGGGGTGCTGGGCGGCTGACCAGCGCCAGTAACATGATCGACGCAGCCCGTGCTGATCATGCGAGGAGCGGATCGTGCGAGACATCGCCGTCTTCAGTGGCAGTGCCCATCCCGAACTGGCTCAGGAGGTCTGCGCCCACCTGGGCGTGCCGCTCAGCCCGACCCGGGTCAGCCGGTTCGCCAACGACTGTCTGGAGGTGCAGCTTCAGGCCAACTGCCGGGAACGGGACGTCTTCCTGATCCAGCCGCTGGTCAGACCCGTGCAGGAGCACCTGGTGGAGCTGCTGCTGATGTGCGACGCGGCCCGGGGTGCCTCGGCCGGCCGGATCACCGTCGTCATGCCCCACTACTCCTACGCCCGCTCCGACAAGAAGGACGCGCCCCGCATCTCCCTCGGCGGACGGCTGGTCGCCGACCTGCTGGTGGCCGCGGGGGCGAGCCGGGTCCTCGCCATGACCCTGCATGCACCGCAGGTGCACGGCTTCTTCTCGGTGCCGGTGGACCACCTGCACGCGCTGCGCGAACTGGCCGCGCACTTCAGGCAGTACGACCTCTCGCGCACCACGGTCGTCTCCCCGGACCTCGGCAACGCCAAGGAGGCCGCCGCCTTCGCCCGGCTGATCGGCGCGCAGGTGGCGGCCGGTGCCAAGCAGCGGTTCGCGGACGACCGGGTGAGCATCAGCTCCGTGATCGGGGACGTGGCCGACCGGGACGTCATCGTCCTGGACGACGAGATCGCCAAGGGCAGCACCGTCCTCGAACTGCTGGAGAGGCTACGGGAGTTGGGGCCGCGCTCGATCCGCGTGGCCTGCACGCACGGGCTGTTCGCGGCCGGTGCGCTCAAGCGGCTGAGCGAGCAGCCCGACGTGCTGGAGATCGTGTGCACCAACACCGTCCCGGTACCCCTGGACGAGCACACCGACAAGCTGCGCATTCTGTCCATCGGTCCCGCCCTCGCCGAGGCCGTACGCCGCATTCACAACGGTGAGTCCGTGAGCGCCCTCTTCGAGGAGTCGAGAGGCGCCTAGCCGGGAAGCGGCCGTCGTCACAGCGATCCGGACGTGGCCTCGGGCTGTTCCAGTGCCGCCTCCAGCGTCGCCTGCGGCGGCAGCAGCCGGGACAGGCCGGTGACCCGGAAGACGCGCAGGGTCAGCGGGTGGGTGCACACCAGGTGCAGCCGCCCGCCCCGCTCCAGCACCCGGCTGCGGGCCCGGTAGAGCAGGCGCAGCCCCGAGCAGTCGAAGAACTCCACGGACCGCAGGTCGATCACGATCCGGACCCCGGGCCGGTCGGTGATCCGGTCCAGGGTGGATGCGATCTCCGTCGCCGCCGCGATGTCGATCTCGCCGCGGAACTCCACCACCGTGTGCCCGCGGTCCTCGCGTATGCGCAGATGCCGAGTGAGCGGCGTGGGCCCCTCCTGCACGACGGCATCACCTCCCACGCGCGCCTGGAAAACCGTCTCTCGACCGTCAAGTTACCCTCGATAGAAGGAATTTGAGCATGTTCGATTGACATATGTCTTCGAGTTTGGCGCCGCGTGTCGCTTCGTGATGCGGACGGCAGGGTTCCAGGGTGGCTACGACAGCGCGTGCCACGCCTTCGAGAGCGCCCGCCGGAACTGCTCGCGCTGGTGCGCCGTGAGGTCCTCGACCATCCGCTCCTCCAGCTCCCGCACCGGCTCGGCGAACCGCGCCAGCAACTCGCGCCCGGCGTCGGTGAGCAGGATCAGCAGCTCGCGCCGGCTCTGCGGATTGCGCTCCCGGCGGATCAGCCCCCGCGTCTCCAGGGAGCGCACGAGGTCGGCCATGGACTGGGCGGTGACGAACGAGTCACGGGCGAGCCGGGCCGCGGACAGCCCGTCGTGCCGCTCCAGCACTGTGAGGGCCGTGTACTGCAGGGCCGTGATCCCGGCGGGCCTGACCAGCTCGTCCAGGCGGGAGCGCGCGGCGAGTTCGACCTGCTTGACCATGTAGAGCAGCGACGGGCCTGTCCTTGTACCGACCATGCGCCCACCCTAGACCATTGACAGGAATCCTGACCGAAACGAGACTGCGGACCAACAGGATTCCTGTTTATTGAAAACTTGGCGATCTATGCTGGGGAGTGGGCAATGACGACCACCATCGACACCGGTCCGGGTCGGCTGTTCATCGGCGGCGGCTGGCGCGAGGCCACCGACGGCGCCCGCAGAGAGGTGCTCGATCCGTCCACCGGGCAGCCGGTCACCACCGTCGCCGAGGCGAGTGCCGACGACGTCGACGCCGCCGTACGCGCCGCCCGCGAGGCCTTCGACGCGGGGGAGTGGTCCGGGCTGAGCGGCCGGGAGCGCGGCCGCGTCCTGCACCGCGTCGCCGAGCTGATCCGGGAGAACGCCGACGAGCTGGCGGCCCTGGAGAGCCTGGACGTGGGCAAGCCCATCACCCTGTGCAAGGCCGTCGACGTCGCCAACGCGGCGGGCGACTACGAGTACTACGCCTCCCTCGCCTTCACCCTCGACGGCGCCACCCGCGACACCCCACTCAACGCCCTCGCCTACACCCGGCGCGAGCCGCTCGGCGTGGTCGCCGCCATCACCCCCTTCAACTTCCCGCTGATCCTGGCCGGTTCGAAGCTCGGCCCCGCCCTCGCCGCCGGCAACACCGTCGTCCACAAGCCCGCCGACGAGACCCCGCTCAGCGCCCTGTACATGGCCCGGCTGCTCACCGAGGCGGGTGTCCCGGCCGGCGTCGTCAACGTCGTCACGGGCGGCGGCCCGGTGGCCGGCGAGGCGCTGCTCGCCCACCCCGGCGTCGACAAGATCGCCTTCACCGGGTCCACCGCCGTCGGCCGGCACGTGGCCGGCACCGCCGGTCAGGCCCTCAAACCGGTCACCATGGAACTCGGCGGCAACGCGGCCCACATCGTCTTCGAGGACGCCGACCTGGAGAAGGCGGTCGGCGCGGTCATCAAGGGATTCGTCTTCAACACCGGCCAGTTCTGCATGGGCGGCCCCCGCCTGCTGGTCGCCCGCCCGGTCTACGGCACCCTGCTCGGCATCCTCGCCCAGGCCGTCCCCGGCGTCCCGGTCGGCGACCCGCGCGACCCGGACACCGTCGTCGGCCCGATGGCGGGGGAGCGGCACCTGCGCAAGGTCGAGGAGTACGTCGACCTCGCCCGCAAGGAGGGCGGCCGCATCGTCTGCGGCGGAGAGCGCCTGGACCTGGACGGCGGCTTCTACTACCGGCCCACCGTCATCGCCGACCTGCCCGACGACTCCCGGGTGATCCAGGAGGAGATCTTCGGTCCCGTCCTCACGGTGCAGCCCTTCGACTCCGAGGACGAGGCCGTCGCCCTCGCCAACTCCACGCCCTACGGCCTGGCTTCGGGCGTCCAGACCGGTAACCTGGCCCGCGCCCACCGCATCGCCGCCCGCCTGCAGGCCGGCATCGTCTGGATCAACGACTGGGCGCTGCTCGACCCCGCGGTGCCCTTCGGCGGTGTCAAGAACTCCGGCTTCGGCCGCGAGTACGGCCCCGAGGCGCTGGCCGCCTACACCAAGGTCAAGTCCGTCGTCGTCTCGCTCGACTGAGCGGCATCACCAAGGAGTTCAGGATGAGCCTCACCACCCGTGCCGCCGTCGTCGAGTCCGGCGGAGCGCCCTTCACCCTCACCGACGTCGAACTCGACGCCCCCGGACCACACGAGGCGCTCGTCCGCATGGTGGCGGCCGGCCTGTGCCACACCGACCTCGGCGTGGCGAACGGCGCACTGCCCTTCCCCCTCCCGGGAGTGCTGGGCCACGAGGGCGCGGGCGTCGTCGAGGCCGTCGGCTCCCAGGTCACCGGCGTGGCCCCCGGCGATCACGTCGTACTGTCCTTCACCTCCTGCGGGCGGTGCCGCAACTGTCACGCAGGGCACCCCGCCTACTGCGCGACCTGGCTGCCGCTCAACCTGACCGGCGGTCGCCGCGCGGACGGCACCCACACCGTCAGCCGGGGCGGGGAGCCGCTCGGCGGCCACTTCTTCGGCCAGTCCTCGTTCGCGGAGCGCGCCCTGGTGGACGAGTGCAGCCTCGTCAAGGTCGACCCGGACGTGCCGCTGGAGTCGATCGCCCCACTGGGCTGCGGGGTGCAGACCGGAGTCGGCGCCGTCTGGAACGTACTGAAGCCCGAGGCCGGCAGTACGCTCGTCGTCCTCGGTGCCGGAGCGGTCGGCCTGTCGGCCGTGATGGCGGCCGCCCTCACCCCCGCCACCACGATCATCGCCGTCGACCGGGTCCCCGAACGGCTGGCACTCGCCGAGGAGCTGGGCGCGACCCTCACGATCGACTCGACCGAGGACAGCGTGCCCGAACTGATCCATCACCTGACCGGACACCGGGGCGCCGACGGCGTCGTCGAGACGACGGGCAACGTGGGCGTCCTGAGCCAGGGCGTCGACGCGCTCGCCGCCCGCGGCACCCTGGTCGTCGTCGGCGCCCCGCCCTTCGGCACCGAGGTCTCCCTGGACGTCAACGGGCTGCTCGCGGGCAAGCGGATCGTCGGCCTGACCCTGGGCGACAGCGAGACCCAGACGTTCATCCCGGCCCTGGTCCGCCTGGTGCGGGAGGGGCGGCTCCCGCTGCACCGCCTGATCAGCACCTACCCGTTCGCGGACATCGACCGGGCGGTACGGGACATGACCGCGGGCAAGGCGATCAAGCCCGTACTCACCTTCTGAGGCCCCGGTCCCGGCCGCCGGATCGTCCGGCAGACCTGTCGTGCCCCGAACGTTTCGGCCCGTCCCCACGTCGGAGGAGCGCAAAGACAGTCCAGGGACAGGGGCGGGCATGCGCAGGGGACTTGTGGCCGTGGCGGTACTGGCAGCCGTGACGGCGGTGGGGTGCGACGACGGCACCGGAGTACGGGTGGTGGTCGACGGCACGCCACCGGCAACCCCGTACAGCGGTTCGCTCGACGTCCCCACCAAGGCCGTGGACGACGACAGCCCCCGGTCCCTGCGGCTGGCCTCCGGAGCCGCGGGCCGGGCGCTGGAGTGCGACGGGGAGATCTTCGAGGGTGGCGGCCCCGACGGGTGGGAAAGGTCGGACGGCGGCGGCACACCGGAAGAGGGGCTCAAGCTCTACTTCGACATGTTCCAGCCGGTGCAGCCCGACCACGGCTACCGCGTGGAGCGCGAGGAGCCCGGCCGGGTGCTGTACTCCTTCGACGTGAACGGCCGTACCAAGGTGGCCGTCGTGGTGGCCAAGGACCAGAAGGACCGGCCCGGTTGGGGCCCGGAGACGAACGCCTCCTGCGACCCCGCCGAACTCCCCGCGAAGTTCTCGGCCGCCCAGGGCTGGGAGGTCTGGACGGACCGGAACGGCCGGCGGGTACCGGTGAGCCGGCTCAGCAGTTCCGGCGGCCCGGAACACTGCGACTGGCAGTCGGCCCACTTCCTCGACCTGGACGGCCGCCACTACGCCCGCGACCCCGAGGGCGTCCTGCGCCGCGACGGCTTGCTCACGACGCCGTACCGCGCGCACGTGAGCATGCCTGCGGGCGCTCATGACACCGGGTACCACTACCGCGACCGGCGCCTGTGGCTCACCGACGACAAGGACACGGCCTACGTCCGCACCTCCGGCGCAGTGGAGGCCTGGCCGCAGACGAAGAACGGTCCCGCCTGCAAGTGACCCGTCACCGGCTGCGGTGCAGCGCGACCAGCAACTGCCAGACCTGGTCCGCGACTTCCTCCGGCCCGGCCTCCAACAGCCCGTGCAGCCAGTCCGCGAGGACCCCCGCGAAGGTCGCCGCGACCGCCGAGGCGACCAGCGGGGCGTCCGCCGCGCCCGCCAGCTCGCGCTCGGCGAGGCTGCGGGCCCGCAGATCCCGGTGCAGCACCCGGCCGAGCGGCCCGCCGCCGCCCGGCGCGAGCAGCGACCGGTACAGGGCCGCGTGCGGGGCGAGGCTCACGAAGAACTTCCGCAGCGCGGGCGGTGAGTTGACCGGGTCGGGCCGTCCCCGCCAGGCGTGCAGCGCGTCCACCGCCTGCCGTACGACATCCGCGCACGTGTCGACCGCCAGCGCCTCCAGCCCGTCGTAGTGGACGTAGAACGTGGCCCGGCCCACCCCGGCCCGGCGCACCAGCGCGGCCACGCCGACCTCCTCCAACGGGCGCTCGGCGCACTCCGCGAGCAGGGCCGCGCGCAGCCGGGCGCGGGTGCGCGCGGCCCGCGGGTCCTCCTGGGGCGCCGGGGTCATCGTGCGACGAGCACGGCCGCCAGGGCCAGCGCGCCGGGCAGCGCCTGGGCGAACAGGATGCGACGGTTGGCCGTGACGGCACCGAACACGCCCGCCACCACGACACACGACAGGAAGAAGACCTGCACCCGGAACCCGGTCGGGTCGGCCGCGATCAGCCCCCACACCAGGCCCGCGGCCAGAAAACCGTTGTAGAGGCCCTGGTTGGCGGCCAGCGGCGCGGTCGCCCGGGCCATCTCCGGATCGAAACCGTGCAGCCCCCGCCCCGGCTTCTTCTGCCACAGGAACATCTCCAGTACCAGGATGTACGCGTGCAGTGCGGCCACCAGGCCGACCAGCACGTTCGCCACGATCTCCACGACCAGCGGCCCCCTCATCTACTTGGACAGGTGTCCAGGATAGCCGGACACCTGTCCATGAAGTCACCTGGGGGACCACACCCCGGCCGCGGCGTCCCTGCGCAGCTCCCGGGCCCGTAACGCCAGCTGGATCTCGAAGCGGGCCGCCGGGTCGTGCAGCAGCTCACCGAACAGCTCGTCCAGCTGCCGCATCCGGTAGCGGACCGTCTGCGGGTGCACGGCCAGACGTGCGGCCACCTCCGCGACTCCGCGGCCGGACTGCAGCCAGCCCAGCAGGGTCTCCGCGAGCCGCTCCCGCTGCGGCGGACGCACCTGTTCCAGCGGGTGCAGCCGGCGCTCGGCCATCGCGTCCAGCAGTGCGTCGTCCCGCAGGAGCAGCAGCGTGGGCAGGTGGTCCTGGCAGCGCACCACACCGCCGGCCGGGTCCGTGCCGGACAGCACACCGCGCCGTACGAGGTCCAGCGCCTCGGTGGCCCAGCGCAGCGAGCGCGCACCCTCGTTCAGCGCCACCGTGGGCCCCATCGCGGCGCGCAGCCCCTGCAGCGCCCCGGCCACCGCACGCGCCCGGCCCGGTCCCTCCGGATCGGGCACCACCAGCAGCGCGGGCTGGACGTCGAACCGGGTGAGGAACTCCGGCGGCACGATCGGCCCCGCGCCGGGCCCGGGGTCCACGGCCACCACCGCCACCGCCCGCGGCATCGTCCAGCGCGCGGCATGCGCGAGATCGGCGATCGCCCCCGCCGAGGCCGGGGGATCGGCGGTCAGCAGGTCCACCAACCGGGCCCGCCGCTGCTGGAGTTCACCGGCGGCGTGCAGCCGGGCCTCGGTGTAGGCCGCGGTCGCCGCGGCCGCCATCCCGTCCAGGTGCAGGAACAGCGCCTCACCGAAGGCGCCCAGCACATGGCGGGGCAGCAGCCCGCCGTCCACCAGGGCGTTGACCCGGCGCCAGGTCACCCGGGCGCCGAGCCGCAGTGCCGACTGGAACGAGTCGAGGCTGCGGCCCTCCTCGGCCTCCCCGCGGCCGATGCGCTCGTACGTCTCCCGCACCGGCTCCCAGCCGGTGTCCGGCTGGGCCATCCGCTCCAGCAGCCCGCGCAGGGCGTGGTCCACGCCCCGGTTCACGGCCTGTATGTACGTGTCGTCCATGGGGCGCGCGTACTCGGGGATCCCGGTCCCGATCGCGCGGACGACCTCCTCGGTGATCTCGGGGACATACGGTCTGAGGCGGTCCGGCAGACCCGGGGGCAACGCCTTGAACGGGCCGCCCGTGTCCACGCCCACCGCTGCGGCTCTCTTCGGCACTCTGGTGACGATACCCGCGGGTAACTCCCGCGGGCTCATCACTCGGGGACAGTTGTCCGTACGGTACTTGTGCACCGGTGACAAACGGAGCGCCTCACGCCCCGGCGGCCGCGTACACCCGCTCGCCCTCCACATAGGTGAGCGCCACGCTCGTCTCCGCGATCGCCTCCGGCGGCCCGGCGAGCGGATCCCGGTCCAGCACCACCAGGTCGGCGAGTGCCCCGACGGCCACCCGGCCGGTGTCGTCCAGGTGGTTCACGTACGCCGACCCGGCCGTGTACGCCGTGAGCGCGTCCGTCAGGCTCAGCCGCTCGTCCGGCAGGAACACCGGCCCGGTGCCGCCCGGTTCCACGCGGTTGACCGCGACATGGATGCCCTGCAGCGGATCGGGACTGCTCACCGGCCAGTCGCTGCCCGCCGCCAGCCGTGCCCCGGAGCGCAGCAGCGCCCCGAACGGGTACTGCCACGCGGCCCGTTCGGGCCCGAGGAACGGGATGGTCAGCTCGTCCATCTGCGGTTCGTGCGCGGCCCACAGCGGCTGGATGTTGGCGGTTGCGCCGAGCCGGGCGAAGCGCGGCACATCGTCCGGGTGTATCACCTGCAGGTGCGCCAGGTGCGGCCGGTTGTCGCTCGGCCCGTTGGCGGCGCGCGCCGCCTCGACGGCGTCCAGCGCGTCCCGTACGGCCCGGTCGCCCAGCGCGTGGAAGTGGCACTGGAAGCCGAGCGCGTCCAACTCGGTCACGTATTTGGGCAGTTGGGCCGGATCGATGAAGCTCTTGCCGCGGTTGGCGGTGGCGCAGCCGCACCGGTCGAGGTAGGGGTCGAGCAGCGCGGCCGTGTGGTTCTCGGCGACTCCGTCCAGCATCAGCTTCACGGTGCCCGCGCGGAACCGGCCGTGGCTCGACGCGGCCCGCTTCTCGACGAGTTCGGGGATCTGCTCGGCCCCGCGCTCCCGGTCCCACCACAGGGCGCCGGTCACCCGCGCCGTCAGCGAGCCGTCCCGGGCCGCCGTCAGATACGCCCCGGCCGGGTCGTCCATGCCGAGGAAGTCCCCGATCAGCGCGTCCTGCCAGGCGGTGATGCCGAGCGCGTGCAGATGCCGCTGGGCGTGCAGCAGCGCGGCCAGCCGGTCCGCCGCACCGGCGGGCGGGGTCAGCCGGCCGACCAGCTGCATCGCCCCCTCCTGCAGCGTGCCGCTCGGCTCGCCCGAGGCGTCCCGCTCGATCCGTCCGTCGGCCGGGTCGGGCGTGTTCCTGTCGATGCCGGCCAGCTCCAGCGCGCGGCTGTTCACCCAGGCGCCGTGGTGGTCCCGGTTGGGCAGGTACACCGGCCGGTCCGGGACGACCGCGTCCAGCAGCTCCTTCGTCGGCGTACCGCCCTCGAACGCCTCCATCGACCAGCCGCCGCCGAGGATCCACTCCCGCTCGGGGTGGGCCTCGGCGTACGCGCGCACCGCGGCCACGGTGTCCTCGGCGGTCGTCCTGCCGCTCAGGTCGCACTGGGTCATTTCGAGGCCGGCAGGCACCGGATGGACGTGCGCGTCCTGGAAGCCCGGCAGCAGCAGCCGCCCGGCCAGGTCGACCACCTCGGTGCGCGGCCCGGCCAGCTCGCGCACCTCGTCGTGCCCGACGGCGGTGACGCGGCCCCCGGTGACCGCCACGGCGGTCGCCCTGCGGCCGTCCGGAGTGAGGACGGGGCCGCCGGTGAAGAGCAGATCAGCGTGCATGATGCCTTTCCTGGTAGGTCAGTTGGCGGTGGTCAGAAGCTGCTGGGAGTCGGCGTCGGTGCCGACGCCGGTGCGGAAGTACGGTGATCGGCGCACCCACTTCGCCCACGCGGCCACGACGAATCCGGACACGATCATCACTATCGGCATGAGCAGCAGGAACCAGCCGTTGCCCGCGCTGACCTCGAAGTGGTCTGCGGAGCTGTAGAAGGACCAGCCGAGGTAGCCGCCGAGACCCAGCAGGGCGACGGCGCTCAGCGTGGGCAGCACCACGGCCCGTACCCCCTGCCGCCAGTCCTCGCGCAGCAGGGACCGGAAGCGCACGACGGCGGCGAGCGCGGTGAGCGCGTAGGACAGGGCGACGACGATCCCGACGGCGTTCACCGTCGCATTGATCATGTCGGAGAGGCGCGGGATCACCAACGCGAGCACCGCCACCGTCGTGGCCAGGGCCCCGATCAACAGGGTTCCGACCGCCGGCGTCCCGTACCGGGGGCTGACCTTGGCCCACACCGGTCCGAGGGTGCGGTCCCGGCTCATCGCGAACATGCCGCGGGCCGTCGGGATGACCCCGGCCTGCAGCGAGGCCACCGCCGAGAACATCAGCGCCACCAGGGGCAGTGCGGCCAGCGGCTGAGAGGCCAGCCGGTCACCGAAGTACGCCAGCCCCTGCGCCCCGTGCCCGGCCAACTCGCCCTCGGACAGCACCCGTTGGAAGGCGATCGAGCCGAGCAGGAAGAGCCCGAGCATGGTCACCAGGGTGATCGTCCCGGCCTTGGAGGCGTCCCGGGGATCGCGCACCTCCTCGTTGACGGTGAACGCGGCGTCGAAGCCCCAGTAGCAGAACACCGACAGCAGCAGCCCCTGCGCCAGCCCGGTCGCCGAGGGGATCTCGAACGGGTTGAACCAGGACAGCTCGAAGGGGTGCGGGCCGGCCACGATGCCGTATCCGCAGAAGCCCAGCAGCACGACGTACTCGAAGACCAGCAGCCAGGTCTGCAGCCGGGCCGCGGTGCGCACGCCGGTCACGGCGGTGAGGGTCACCGCGACGAGGACCAGGATGCCCACCGCCGTGGTCTGCGCGGTCGAGTCCGGATCCAGGGCGAGCGAGCCGATCCGGTGCAGGCCCGCGTCCCCGGCCAGTTGCAGCATCGCGGAACCGGTGACCGCCGTGGTGTACGCGAGGAACGCAATGCTCGCCACGAAGTTCACCCAGCCCACCATGAAGCCGAGCCAGGGGTTGAGCGAACGGCCCACCCACACATAGCCGTTGCCCGCGTTGGGCTCCACCTTGTTCAGCCGGGAGTAGGCGCCGGCGATGCCGAGGATCGGCAGGAAGGCCAGCAGCATGATGGCCGGCAGATGCAGGCCGACCACACCGGCCGTCACACCGAGGCCGATGCCGATGCTGGTGGTCGCGGCCGTACTGGACGCGGCGACGGCGACGCCGTCCAGCACGCTCAGGGACTTGCGCAACTCGGGCTGCGCGGGTGGATCCACACCGAAGGGGGTCTCGCTCATCGCCGGTTCTCCGCTCGCACCGGGGGGCCTGGTCGGCCCCGGTGACCGCAGATGAAACCGCCGGTGCACTTCACAGGTCAACGGTGTTGTCATAAGGTGCCGGGCACACACCAGGGAGGGCTCTCATGACCGACCGTGTCGTCCCGGCCGCCGACCGGCAGCGCAGGCGCCCCACCAAGCAGGGCGTCGTGCTCTCCGCCGAGCTGATCGTCGAGACCGCGCTCCGGCTGATCGAGGAGCACGGCGCCGACGCCCTCTCCGTGCGCCGCCTCGGCCGCGCCCTGGGCGCCGACCCCAGCTCCCTGTACCGGTACTTCCGGCACACCGACGACCTGATGCTCGCCATCGCCGACGAGCTGATCGGACGTACCCTGCGGGTCTGGCGGCCCACCGGCGAGTGGCGCGCCGACCTGCGCGACCTGGGCCTGCGCATGCACGCGGGCGCCCTCGCCCACCCCCGGGCGGCGATGCTCAGCGCCCACCGGGTCACCGGCCGGGTGCACGAGATCCAGGCGGTCGAGAGCATGATCGGCGTGCTCCGCCGGGCCGGGTTCCCGGATCCGGAAGCGGTACGGATCTACCACGCCTTCGTCGACCAGGCCCTCGCCTTCGGTGCCCTGGACTCCGCCGTCACCGCCCTGCCCCGGGCCGCCCAGCAGGCCGAGGCCGAGGTGTGGCGGGACACCTACGCCCGGCTGCCGGCCGACACCCACCCGAACATCGCGGCCACCGCCCGCCACCTCGTGGCCTCCATGCGGACCAGCTCCTACCCGGCCGCACTCGATCTGCTGCTGACGGCGGCCCAGACACGCCTTGATCACATCCGTGCGCAGACGGAAGGCTGACGGTCACACTGGACGCCGTCCGCACGTCATACGAGTACAAGCCCGTCCCGAGGAGGCCGTACGACATGACCCCGCCGCCCGCCCGCACTGCCGAACAGCGCAAGAAGGACACCCTCCACCGGCTGGAGCACGACGAGGACGCCTGGGTCGCCACCGCGGGCGAGGACGGCGGCGCGCCGTATCTCGTCCCCCTGTCGTTCGTCTGGGACGGCGCCACCCTGCTGATCGCAACCCCGGCCGCGAGCCCCACCGGCCGCAACCTCCAGGCCACCGGCAAGGCCCGCATCGGCATCGGTCCGACCCGGGACGTCGTCATGATCGAGGGCGTCGTCCGGGCCGTGACGCCCGAGGACCTGCCCGAGGAGGACGCCGAGATCTTCGCCGGCAAGACCGGCTTCGACCCGCGTCAACTCACCACCCCCTACCTGTACTTCAACGTCCTCCCGCAGCGCGTCCAGGCCTGGCGCGAGGAGAACGAGCTGCAGGGGCGGGAGCTGATGCGCGACGGGGTGTGGCTGGTCGCCGACTGACACCCGAGAACGGCCCGCGGGCCCGGCCCGCGGGTCAGTCGTGGTCCCGGTCGGCCTTCTCGGCGACCGGCCACGCACCCGTCGACCGGGCGATGGCCTTGGCGCCGGTACGGTCGACGGCGCTGCGCACCACCGCGAAGATGGCACCCTGGACCGCTGCGGCGAGCAGGACCTCGCCCCAGCCGCGGTCCGGGTCCAGCGCGTCGGGCGGGATCTCCTCGTGCCGGAGCGCCCGCCACGCCCTGCGGAAGGCCAGCCCCGCGAGCGCCCCGCCCACCCAGCTGAGCGCGAAGCCGAGCGGTGCGTAGACGAGGGGGAGTTTCTTCTTCTTGTACTTCGCCATGGGTGACTTCTTCCTCGCCCTGCGCCCCTCAAGCGGGAGGCCCGCACGGCGCCACCCGTTCGCCCGGGCGCACGGACCGGCCGCCGGGCAGGACACAGAAGGGCCCCGCCGCGACGGGGGAACGCGGCGGGGCCCTGATGCACTGACTCCCCGCCGGGAAGCCGGTTCATGCCTCCCGGAAACAGATTTTTCTAGAACGAGCCGTTTCCCGGCCTGAATCAGCTCCCGTCGAGCTGCTCCAGGACGAACACGGGGATCTCCCGCGAGGTATTCTTCTGGTAGTCGGCGTACGGCGGGTATGCGGCCACGGCCCGCTCCCACCACTCGGCCTTCTCCGCGCCGGTGACCTCACGGGCCCTCATGTCCCGCTTGGCCGCACCGTCCTGCAGTTCCACATGGGGTTCGGCCTTCACGTTGAAGTACCAGACGGGGTGCTTGGGCGCGCCGCCGAGGGAGGCGACCACGGCGTACCGTCCCTCGTGCTCCACCCGCATCAGCGGCGTCTTGCGGATCTTCCCGCTCCTGCCGCCCCGGGTGGTCAGGATGATGACCGGCATCCCGGTGTCCATCAGTGTCGTGCCCTTCGTCCCGCCCGAACTCTCGTACAGCTCGACCTGCTCGCGCACCCACTGCGTCGGGCTGGGTTCGTACTCGCCCTCAAGCGGCATGGCAACCGTCTCCTCGGTCGGTCCAACGACTGACGTGCGGCCACATACAACACCCGCGGCCGCCCGAATCATCCGTACCGCGGGCCACTTCGCCCGGGCGGGTGATTACCCCGCGGGTCATCGCGCCGCCCCGGACGCCTCGGGCACAGTGATCCCGGGTGATCACCACACACCCGCCGCGGCCGGCCCGGAGACGAGAAGACGAGAAGACGAGAAAGGGGGCGCGGCGCTCATGCTTCCCGACTGCACCACCCCGACCCGCTCCGTCGTGGAGGAACTGCTCCGCCGGATCGGCCAGGGCGACCCCGAACGGATCGGCGAGCTGTACGCGGAGCACGGCGACTGGAAGCTGAGCTGGCCGCAGGACGAGCACGGCCGCGCCGACACCCCGTGGATCCGGCACCGCTCCACCCGCACCGACGCCGTCGCCCACTACCGCGAGCTGGCCGCCCACCACGTCCCGGAAAAGGCGGACACCCGGATCGAACGCATCCTGGTCGACGGCGACGACGCGGTCGTGCTCGGCGCCATCCGGCAGACGGCCGAACCGACCGGCCGCTCCTACACCGCCCGGTTCGCCCTGCACCTCACCGTCCGGGACGGCCTGGTCGTGCGCCACCACGTCTACGAGGACAGCCTCGCCGTCGCCCGCGCCTTCGCACCCGGCCCCGCGCGCGTGCCCTGACCGCCGGCGGTCACCTGGGTGCCACCGTCATCCGCGCCGCCAGCACCAGGATCACCGCACTGGAGACCAGCGCCGTCAGCAACCGTCCCCGGCGGCCGGTGAGGACGCGGCCGAGCAGGGCGCCGCCGCCCGCCAGCAGCAACTGCCAGCTCGCGGAGGCGGCGAAGGCCGCCACGACGAACGCCGCCCGCTCCAGTGGTCGTACGGCGTCCGCGGTACTGCTGCCGAGCACCAGCGCGACGAAGTAGATCACCGTGACCGGGTTGAGGAGGGTGATCCCGAGAAGGCCGAGATAGGCGCGTCCTGCGCCGGGAACCGGCCGCTCGGGGCGGGTGGCCACGCGATGGGCGCGGTACTGGCGCAGCGCCAGGGCCGCGCCCCACACCGCGAGGGCGACGAGGACCAGGGCCGAGGTCCAGCGCAGCGGGGTCAGCGCCGGCCGCAGCGCCGCCGCCAGGGCCGAGCCGCCCGCCGCGGCCACCAGTGCGTACAGGCCGTCGGCCGTGGCGATGCCGAGGGCGGCGCAGGCGCCGGTGCGCAGCGAGGTGCGGGCGGTGAGGGAGACCAGGTAGGTCCCGACCGCGCCGACGGGAATCGCGATGCCGTAGCCGGCCAGCAGGCCGGCGAGGAGCGCGGCCGTCACGGGCGCGCGGGCTCGGGCCTCCGATGACGGCCGGGCTGCTGCTGGTCCCGCACCGGCAGGACGGCGGCGGGGGTCGGCGGCAGAATGGTGTCCATAAGCAACATGGGCAGATCTTCGGGTCGCCGGCTCCGCGGCGGCAAGCGAATTTCGGCGCGTTCCCGCCCCCGGTGACCACACTCTTCGGCCAGATCGCACCGATCACCGATCTGGCCGAACTTGTCGTCGTCCCATAGGTGCCTGGGGCATCTAATGAAGATCGGCACGACGCACTTCTTTCGTCTGCGAGGTCTTTCCATGACGGAACTGACGGACATCACCGGCCCGGCGAACCCGGCCGAACCCGTCGCCTTCCCCCAGGACCGCACCTGCCCCTACCACCCGCCCACCGGCTACCAGCCGCTGCGCGACGGGCGACCCCTGTCCCGCGCCACCCTCTTCGACGGCCGCGAGGTCTGGCTGGTCACCGGGCATGCCGCCGCCCGCGCGCTGCTCGCCGACGGTCGCCTCTCCACCGACCGCAGCCGCCCCGACTTCCCGATGCCCACGGCCCGCTTCGCGGCCGTCCGCGACCGGCGGGTCGCGCTGCTCGGAGTCGACGACCCCGTGCACCAGCGGCAGCGGCGGATGATGATCCCGTCGTTCACCCTCAAACGCGCGACCGAGCTGCGGCCCACCGTCCAGCGGATCGTCGACGGGTGCCTGGACGCGATGATCGAGAAGGGCCCGCCGGCCGAACTGGTCTCCGCCTTCGCCCTGCCCGTGCCGTCCATGGTGATCTGCGGTCTGCTCGGGGTGCCGTACGCCGACCACGAGTTCTTCGAGGAGCAGTCCCGCCGGCTGCTGCGCGGCCCGTCGGCCGCCGACACCCAGGCGGCGCGCGAGCGGCTCGAGGCGTATCTCGGCGACCTGATCGACCGCAAGGCACAGGAGGCCGAACCCGGCGACGGGGTCCTGGACGACCTCATCCACCAGCAGCTGAGCGAGGGCGCGCTGGACCGGACCGAACTGCTCGCGCTGGCCGTCATCCTGCTGGTCGCCGGCCACGAGACGACCGCCAACATGATCTCCCTCGGCACCTACACCCTGCTCCAGCACCCCGACCGGCTGGCCGAGCTGCGCGCCGACCCGGCGCTGCTGCCCGCCGCCGTCGAGGAGCTGATGCGGATGCTGTCCATCGCGGAGGGCATGCTGCGGGTGGCCCTGGAGGACATCGAGGTCGCCGGCACCACGATCCGGGCCGGCGAGGGCGTTCTCTTCGCGACCTCGGTCATCAACCGCGACGCTTCCCTGTACGACGACCCCGACGCCCTGGACTTCCATCGCCCCGCCCGCCATCACGTGGCCTTCGGCTTCGGCATCCACCAGTGTCTGGGCCAGAACCTGGCCCGTGCGGAGCTGGAGATCGCCCTCGGCACCCTGCTGCGGCGGCTGCCCGGCCTGCGGCTGGCCGCGCCCGCCGAGAAGATCCCCTTCAAACCCGGCGACACGATCCAGGGGATGCTGGAACTCCCCGTGACCTGGTAAGAGGCTCAGTCCATGCACATTGAGATCGACAAGGACGTCTGCATCGGCGCGGGCCAGTGCGCGCTTGCCGCGCCGTCCGTGTTCACCCAGGACGACGACGGCTTCAGCATGCTGATCCCCGGCAGCGAGGACGGCGCGGGCGACCCGATGGTCCGCGAGGCGGCCCGCGCCTGCCCGGTGGGAGCGATCAAGGTGACGGAGCCGGCCTGATCCGCTGCCCGGCGTCTGCCCGATTTGTCCGGGCAGGCCCTAGCCGGCGGCCGCCACCAGCACGCGGGCCGCCTCGCGGGCCTCGGCCGCCGGCCGGGTGCTGCCGGTGACGCCCGCCGTGACCATGGCGCCCTCGGCCAGCAGGAACAGGGGGCCGGTCAGCGCGGCGGGCAGTCCCGCGTCGGTCACGAGCGAGGCGAGGTGGCCCCGGAACGCCTCCTTGTGCGCGCGCACCTGCTGCGCCACCCGCGCCGATGTGGCGCCCAGTTCGCCGTAGGCGTTGATCCAGGCGCAGCCGCGGAAGCCGGCCTCGCCGAACCACCCTTCCAGCCAGTCGAAGACGGCGGGGATGCGCTCCCGCGGGTCCGGCTGCCGTGCCACGTGCTCGGCGAGCCGGCCGCGCCAGCGCTCGTCCCGGCGGGCCAGGTAGGCCTCGACGAGCTGGTCCTTGGTGGGGAACAGCTGGTAGAGGCGCTTGAGCGAGACGCCCGAGGCGCCGCGCAGCTCGTCCATGCCCACGGACTGGATGCCCCGGGCGTAGAACAGCCCCTCCGCGGCGTCGAGCGCCTGCTCCCGGGCGACCGCGCTGTCCATCTGCGACCCCACTCCTTGACGAGAGAACGTACGTTCTCCTACGGTAGCAGCCCCTGCGGAGAACGCTCGTTCTCCGATGCCGTGCAAGCTGTATGAGCCGAGGAGTCACCATGGCCGACCGCCCGCCCCTGCCTCCCTTCACCCGCGAGACCGCCGCGCAGAAGGTCCAGGCCGCCGAGGACGCCTGGAACACCCGCGACCCGCACAAGGTGGCGCTCGCCTACTCGGAGGACTCCGTCTGGCGCAACCGCGACACCTTCGTCACCGGCCGCGCCGAGATCGTCGAGTTCCTCGCCGCCAAATGGCGCCGCGAGCGGGACTACGCGCTGCGCAAGGACCTGTGGGCCTTCGACGGCAACCGCATCGCCGTCCGCTTCCAGTACGAGTGCCGGGATGCCGACGGGCAGTGGTGGCGCTCCTACGGCAACGAACTCTGGGAGTTCGACGAGCACGGTCTGATGACCCGTCGGGAGGCGAGCATCAACGACCTGCGCATCGAGGAGGACCAGCGGCGCATCCACGGACCGCGGCCCGAGGCCGAGCGGGGGCAGACCTTCCCGCTTCAGTAGGGTGCCCGGATGACCGCACAGGACCGGAAGCCCTTCCTCTACGTCGTCGTCTGCGCGGCCGGGATCGCCGACGGCGTCAGCAAGCTGATCACCGCTGCCCAGGGGCGGAGCTGGGAGGTCGGGGTCATCGCCACACCTGTCGCCATGGGCGGCTTCTTCGACATTGCCGCCGTCGAGGCCCAGACGGGCCGGCCGATACGGTCCGCCTGGCGCTCCCCGGCCGACCCGCGCCCGTTCCCGCCGCCGGACGCCGTGGTGGTGGCCCCCGCCACCTTCAACACCGTCAACAAGTGGGCGGCCGGACTGGCCGACACCCTCGCCGTCGGCACCCTGTGCGAGGCCGCCGGGCTGGGTGTGCCGATCGCCGTCCTGCCCTGTGTGGCGGACGCGTTGGCCGCCCACCCTGCCTACCAGGACAGCCTGATCCGGCTGCGCGGGATGGGCGTCCGCTTCGGTGAGCCGTACTCCGGCATGCCCGAGGAGGGCGGTGGGCGGCCCGAGTTCCCCTGGGAGAGCGCGCTGGACCTGCTGGAGCGGCCCTGAGGGACGGCAGGACCGCTCCGGCGCGTCACCGCACCTTTCGGACGTATTCCGGTTCGCCCGGTGTGGAGACGTCCACGTCCCGGCGGACGATGCTCAGCCGCTTGCCCCAGCGGGCGAGGGCCTTGCGCAGGCCGCTGTCGGTGTACTCGATGTCCACCACGCGGTCGTCGAACGCCTTGGCGTACGCCTCGCACTCGTCGTACTGCCCGCACTCCTCCGTGACCGCGAAGTCCAGCCCGGCCTGCCCTCGCTGCCCGGCCAGTTCGGTGGTGTTCTTCTGCCCGATGGCCAGGTGCCGCTCGTGCGCGTGCCGGGAGATCAGGCGCATGAACGCGGTCGCGTCGGCGGCCGTGAGCAGGTGGTGGGAGCGGGTGTAGCTGTCGTAGTTGTCGGGCTCGACGGCGTCGTAGCCCTTCTTCGCGCAGCCGTCGATCCACTGGTCGACCCGCTCCGCCACGCGTTTGCGCCTGGCCGGGGTGCGCAGGTCGAGCAGCGGCTCGTTCCAGTCCTCGTCGATGACGACCTTGCCGCGGGCGTCCCGCAGCAGCAGGTCGGCGGGCCAGGAGGAGCGCTCCTCCGGCTGGGCCTGGAAGGCGTTGACGTAGCAGATGTTGTACAGGCCGGGCGCCGGGGAGTCGGACCGGTCGCGGCTGACGATCCGGACACCGGCGGGCGGGGGATAGGCCCCGCCGATCTGGTAGTCGAAACCGGCGTGACGCGGCGGCAGGCGTACGGCGGCGGGCTTCTGGGACTGCCGCTCGGGCGTGCTGCTCGCGTCACAACCCGTCAGTGCCGACACCGCGAGGGCGAGGGCGAGCAGCGCGGTACTGACGGTCGTCCCGGGGCCGGAGACACGGGAGAGGCCTTTGGCGGGCACGTCCGCTCGATCGATCACGTGTCAGGATCCAATCGTCCGCGCGACGTCGCGGTCAAGTCGGCGCCGGAGCACGCCGTACGCTCCTGAGTGACCATCGCCCCGGAAGGCAGGAGCAGTGACGATGCAGTACGTGAAGCTCGGTTCGACGGGCCTGGACGTGTCGCGGATCTGTCTGGGCTGCATGACCTACGGACTGCCCGACCGCGGTGTCCACGAGTGGACCCTCGACGAGGAGGCGTCCCGGCCGCTGATCCGGCAGGCGCTGGAGGCGGGCGTCAACTTCTTCGACACCGCCAACGTCTACTCGGACGGAACCAGCGAGGAGATCGTCGGCAAGGTCCTGCGCGAGTTCGCCGACCGCGACGAGATCGTGCTGGCCACCAAGGTGCACGGCCGGATGCGGCCGGGCCCCAACGGGGGCGGGCTGTCCCGCAAGGCCATCATGTCCGAGCTGGACCACAGCCTGCGCCGCCTCGGCACCGACTACGTTGACCTCTACCAGATCCACCGCTACGACCACGCCACTCCCATCGAGGAGACGATGGAGGCGCTGCACGACGTGGTCAAGGCGGGCAAGGTACGCTACATCGGGGCGAGTTCGATGTACGCCTGGGAGTTCTCCAAGGCCCAGTACACGGCCGAGCGGCACGGCTGGACCAAGTTCGTGTCCATGCAGAACCACTACAACCTGCTCTACCGCGAGGAGGAGCGGGAGATGCTGCCGCTCTGCGCGGACCAGGGTGTGGGCGTGCTGCCCTGGAGCCCGCTCGCCCGTGGCCGGCTCACCCGAGACTGGGGCACCGTCACCGAGCGCAGCGCCCAGGACAACTTCGGCAGCCGCCTCTACCTGGAGAGCGACCGCTCGATCGTCGAGGCCGTCACCCGTATCGCCGCCGACCGCGGTGTCCCGCGCGCGCAGATCGCCCTCGCCTGGCTGCTGCACCAGGACACGGTGGCGGCACCGATCGTCGGCGCGGCCAAGCCGCAGCACATCGAGGACGCGGTGGCCGCCGTCGAACTGGTGCTGAGCGACAAGGAGATCGAGCAGCTGGAGGAGGCCTACACCCCGCGCGCCATCAGCGGCCACTGATCCTCGACGGGGTCCGTTGCTCCTCAGTGAGGTCCGTTGCCTCAGTGGGGTCCGTGCGGTGCGAACTCCGTGCCGCACGGACCCGAACCCTCGCTCTCCGGCAGCGGGACCCGCGCACCGGACATGGCCAGCGTCCGGTAGTAGCCGCCGATGCGCTCGGCCGAACGGCCGACGTAGTGCCCGATGAAGGAGCGCCGGAAGCGGTCGGCGCTGCGGTTGGGTCCCGAGCCGTGCACCAGGCTGCCGTTGAAGAACAGCACGTCGCCCGGTGCCAGGTCCACGGGAACCGGAGTCAGACCGGGCGGCGGCGGGACGTACTCGCGGGCGAACGAAAGCTCCTCGTCCGCCACTTCGGGGCAGAACAGGTCCATCCGGTGCGTGCCCGGGACGACTTCGAGGCCGCCGTTGTCCCGGTCGATGACGTCGCAGGCGACCCACGCGGCCACACAGGTGCCCGGCTCGACCCGTAGATAGAAGTTGTCCTGGTGCAGCGCCTGGCCCCGCGCACCCGGCGGCTTGAAGTAGAACATGCTCTGTGCGGCCAGCACCTCCTCGCCGAACAGCACCTCCAGCACCGCCCGCAGCCGCGCGTCCAGCAGGAACTCCCGCGCCTGCGCGCTGAACTCGTGCGGCTGCATCACCCGCGGATGCCTGCGCAGCGGGTCGGGGTCCGCGGGCCGCGGCTCGAAGTGCCCGGGCACCGGCCCGGCCGCCCGCAGCGCCGCGAAGCCGTCGCGCAGCCGCACGATCTCGTCGTACCCGAACAGCCCGCGTACGACGGTGAATCCCGCCTCCTCGAACTGCTGCCGGAGTGCGTCGGGCAGGATGCCGCCGATGCCCGTGGCTGTCATATGTCCGCTCCTCGTCCGGTGCCCATGTGCCTGTCACGCTAGGCCGACGCACGCCCGGGAAGGATGCCCATGCATGTTGACGGACTGCCCGGGACTGCTGCCGGCGACCCGTCCCCGCCGCCGGGCCTGGTGGTGACCGGGCGCTACGACCAGGGGCCGGGGTACGGCGTCAATCGGCCGCGGGGGTCGGACAGCTGGCTGTTCACCTTCACCACGGGCGGGGGCGGCACGATCCGGCAGGGCGGCGCCCGTGCCGAGGCGGTCGCCGGGCATCTGGTGGTGCTCGCCCCGGGGGTGGCCCACCGCTATGCCGTGGCGCCCGGTGCTCCGCACTGGCGGTTCTGGTGGGCGCACTGCCAGACGCGCCCGTCCTGGGCGACCTGGATCCGCCCGTACGCCGTCGCCGACGGCCTGTACGTCGTCGCACCTGTCCCCACAACCCTGCACGGCCGCATCGAGGCCGCGTTCAGCCGGATGCTCGCCGACGCCCGCCGGCCCGCGCCGGGCGCACCGCCCGAGGCGGAGGACCCGGTGGCCGTGGCCCACGGCAGTCTGGCGCGGGAGCTGGCCCTGTGCGCGCTGGAGGAGGTCGTGCTGCTCGCCGCCTCGGGCGCCCGCGAGCCGGCACCCGAGCCGGGCGACGACACCCGCGTACGACAGGCCGAGGAGCTGATAGCCGTCGACCCGGGCGCCCCGCACACCGTCGCCTCGCTCGCCGAGAGCGTGGCGCTCTCCCCGTCCCGGTTCGCCCACCTGTTCACCCTGCGGACCGGAAGGTCGCCCATGCGCGCCCTGCGTGAGGCCCGGTTGCGGCACGCGGCCCGGCTGCTGGAGGCCACCGACCTGACGGTGGAGCGGGTGGCGGCGGCGTCCGGATTCCCGAGCCCCTTCCATTTCAGCCGCGTCTTCCGCGAGCGTTACGGAGTGCCGCCCGGCGCCTATCGCGCGGGGGAGCGGCCGTAATGCACGGCAAAGGCTTTCATTGACGAATGGTCAAAGAGCCGCTTGTCGACGCAATGTTTAAAAGTGAGAGATCTCTTGTTCAATGGCGTCGGCCTGTGCAAAAGTGTGCGCTGTCGGCGTGCAGACAATTACATTTCCTGCTGCATGCGCCAGGCCGCTCCCGTACGCCCCCCACGCTTCAAAAGAGCTGCCCAGGCGGACGTTCGAGATGCCGAATCCCATTCCGTACCCTTTGGTATGGACCAATTCCCGTGTCGCGCCCGGAGGAACGCAGCCGTGAATGACGCAGGCCGGTCGGATTCCGCCCCAACCGCCCGCCGGTTCGACGCTTCGGACGAACAACTGAGCGCCGAACTGAAGAAGTGGACGGGAACAACACCCGCGCTCCACCCGGTGGGTGAACTCCTGGACCGGCACTGGGAAGCCGCCTTCGCCTACGCCCGGTTGTGCACCGACGGACCGCGCGCCGCCGGAATGCTCACCACGGCCGCCTTCACCCGGCTGTTCGGCGAGTCGCTCCGCCAGGCGGGCCCGTCCGCCGCCTGGCGCCCGCACCTGCTGGTCACCGTCCGCCGCATCGCGGCCGAATGGGACGGCGACGGCCGCCAGGAACTCCTCCACCCCGCCCTGCGGCCCGGTACCGGCGGCGGAGAGCGCGCGGCCGCGCGGCTGCTCCCGCCCTCCGGCCGGCGACTGCTGTCCCGGGCGTTCCAGCGGTTGCCCCAGTCCGCCCGCGCG
Source organism: Streptomyces sp. NPDC001410 (assembly GCF_042895235.1). Lineage (NCBI taxonomy): Bacteria > Bacillati > Actinomycetota > Actinomycetes > Kitasatosporales > Streptomycetaceae > Streptomyces > Streptomyces sp. NPDC001410. The sequence goes on along the minus strand of NZ_JBIAWE010000001.1, from coordinate 88,328 downwards.
GTGCTGTGGCACATAGAGGTCGAGGCGGAACCCCTCGCCGTCCCCGCCGCGCTGCTCGGCCTGGACGAGGAGGAGACCCGGGTCGAACTGCGCCGCGCCCGCGAACGGCTGCGCGAGGAATGCCTCCAGGCCCACCGCGAACTCGCCCCCGAGGCCGAGTGCCAGCGCTACCTGCGCATGCTCGACGTGACGTTCCGCCGGGGCGGAGTCGACATCGACCCGGATCTGCAGCAGCACCTGACCGGCTGCCGGCACTGCAGCCAGACCGCCGACCAGCTGGCCCAGTTCAACACGGGACTCGGCCTCGCACTCGCCGAGGCGGTCCTCGGCTGGGGCGCCCGCGCCTACATGGAATCCCGGGCGGCCCGCACCGAGGAGACCACCGCCCCGGCCCCGGACCCGGTACCGGCCCCCACGGTTCCCCTGGGCGGCGAGGCATTCATGGCCATGGCGTCCGCGCCCGCCACCCCCGCCCCAGCCGCCGCGCCCGGCCCCTCCCGCCGTTCGGCGCACCGGGCTGCCCGCCGTGCCCGGCGCCGCAATCTCACCCTGGCCGTCGTCACGGTCAGCGGCCTGGTCGTCCTCCCGCTCGTCCTGTGGTCGGTGCTCGGCTCGGGCGACGACCCGGCCCCGGCTCCCAACGGCACGCCCTCCCGGGCGCCCGGCAAGGACTCCGCCGCACCGGGTCCGTCCTGGGCCGGCGCGAGCGGCACCACCAAGGGCGCGCTGCGCGGCCGGCTGCACAACCTCGCCTCGGGGCTGTGCGTGGGCGTCGTCGGCAAGAAGGCGGTCAAGGACGCGGAGACCGAACTCACCACCTGCTCCTCGGAGGCGAGCCAGCAGTGGTCGTACGAGACCGACGGACTGCTGCGCAACGCCTCCGCCCCGGACCTGTGCCTGGACTCCCACCTCGGCTACTCGGTGCGGCTCGCCCCCTGCTCGGTCACCGGTAAGGCCGCCAAGGACATCCGCTACGACTTCACGCTCCAGGGTGCCCTGGTGCCCCGCTCGGACCAGGATCTGGCGCTGACCCCCGCCGCGACCGACGGCTCCGGCGCCCTCGTCCTCAAGAACCGCGCCGCGAACCCGGCCCAGCGCTGGACCGTCGACACCGCCAAGCCGGACCTGCAGATGGAAGTCGTCAACTGGGACACCGACAACACCCCCACGCCGTCCCCGCCGGCCAAGGCCACCCCCAAGGCCTCGAGGACCCCGTCCCCGACCCCCACCCCGACCGCATCCAAGTCCAGCCCCGCGCCGTCGAGTTCCCCCGCGCGCGACTACTGCTCGGTCTACCCGGACTACTGCGACTGGGGCGGTGGCGGCGGCTACAACGGCGGTGGCTACGGCGGCGGTACGGGGGGCCACCACCACTGAACGTCGCCCGGCCGGCCGGGCCAGGCCCGCGGTGTGGCTCAGCGGTGGTGCGGCGGCGGGGGAGGGATCGTCCCGAGGTCCGGGGCCGGTTCGGGCCACACCAGCAGCACCGGGCAGGGCGCGTGGTCGACGGTGAACCGGGCGGCCGGGCCCAGGCTGTGCGGCCCGAGCCGGGAACGGTCGCCGTCCCGGGCCAGCACCAGCAGATCGGCTCCGTCGGCCGCGGCCACCACCTCCCGCTCGACCCGCCCGGTCCGCTCCTCGCGGGTGCACGGCCGTCCCAGCCGCTCGGCCGCCGCGGCAAGAAGTTCGGCCGCCGAGCTGTCGCCGAGCGCCTCCAGGCGGCTGCCCGGGTCGTGTTCGGGATGGCCCCGGCCGAGGAGCCCCGCGTAGGCGGCGTGCGCCACCCCGGGCACGTCCGGACCGGTCACATGCAGCAGCACCACCTCGGAGGCGTGCGGGGCGTGGGTGCGCACGGCGTCCACGCAGGCGGGCCAGGTGCCCTCGACGAGCCAGGCGATCACACGCATCCGGCCGGCCTCCCTCGGCTCTCGGAGTTCTCGGAGCTCTCGGAGAAGGGAACTCTCAGAGAATCTGCAGCGACCCCCACAGTGCCACCACCGACACGGCCAGCGTGGAGGGCACGGCGATCAGACCGAGCCGGGTGAACTCCCGGAGGTCCACGCCGTGCTCGTGCTGGTGCACGATCCGCCGCCACAGCAGGGTGGCGAGCGACCCGGCGTAGGTCAGGTTAGGGCCGATGTTCACCCCGAGCAGGACGGCGAGCACCGCGCCGGAACCGGCGGGAGCGGCGAGCGGCAGCAGCACCAGTACCGCGGGCAGGTTGTTGATGAGGTTCGCGAGGACGGCGGCCAGCGCGGCCGTCCCGAGCAGTGCGAGCAGCCCCGTGCCGCCGGGCAGGACATGCCCGAGCGCGTCCGCGAGCCCGTTGTCCACGACCGCGCGCACCACGATGCCCAGCGCGAGCACGAACGCCAGGAAGGCGGGCGCCGCCGCCCGTACGACGGTGACAGGAGTCGCCTTCCGCCGTACCAGCGCCCGCCCGGCCAGCACCAGCGCCCCCGCGGCGGCCACCCACGCGGGGTCCACCCCGAACACCGACGCCACCACGAACCCCGCCAGCGTGCAGCCCACGGTCACCAGCGCGAACAGCGGCAGCCGCGGCGCCTCACCGGTGTCCCGGCCCGCCGGGGCCGCCGCGGTGAGGTCACGGGCGAAGAACCGCCGGAACACCAGGTACTCGGTGCCGATCGCCACCAGCCACGGCAGCGCCATCAGCGCCGCGAACCGGGTGAAGGTCAGCCCGCTCGCCGCGAAGGCGAGCAGGTTCGTCAGGTTGGAGACGGGCAGCAGCAGCGACGCCGTGTTCGACAGATGCGTGCAGGCGTACACGTGCGGCTTCGGCCGTACGCCCGTCCGCGCGGCCGTCGCGAAGACGACCGGGGTGAGCAGCACGATCGTGGCGTCCAGGCTGAGCACCGCCGTGATCGCCGACGCCAGCGCGAACACCGCCGTCAGCAGCCGTACCGGACGGCCCGCCGCCCACCGCGCCATCCACGCCCCGCACGCCTGGAACAGCCCCTCCACAGCGCAGAAGTGGGCGAGCACCAGCACGGCCGCCAGGAATCCCACGACGGGCCCGAGCCGTTCGGCCTCGGCCCGGGCGTGGTCCAGCGAGATCGCCCCGGTGGCGATCGCGATCCCGGCGGCCGGGACGGCCAGCACCGCCTCCGGCCACCCGAAGGGCCGTACCACCGCCCAGGCGAGCACGGCGGCGAGCAGCGCGGCGGACAGGGCTTCGAGGAGCGGGGTGTTCAGGGCGGGTCCTCCGGATCGATCAGATGGTGCCCGCCCATGAAAACAAACGGCAGAGATGGACTATGAGGAGCGGGTGCCCGCCGCGCCCAGGAACTCCTCCCAGCCGCCCACCGGGGCCTGACCCGGTGACAGCGTGCGCAGCTTGCGCAGCACCGCCGGGTCCTGCGCCTCCAGCCAGGCCACGAGCTGCTTGAAGGACACGAACCGGACCTCGTCGTGCTCGGCCATCCGGCCGATCGCCTCCTCGACGGCGTCCATGTAGATGCCGCCGTTCCAACGCTCGAAGTGGTTGCCGATGAAGAAGGGGGCGCGGTTGCTCTCGTACGCGCGCCGGAACCCGGCCAGGTAGGTGTCTCTGGTCTGAGCGCGCCAGGCGTCGAACTGGGTGCGATCGCCCAGGGGGTTCCCGCCGGACTGGTTGAACATCATGTTGTAGTCCATCGACAGCACCTGGAAGGAGTGGCCGGCGAAGGGTATGGACTGCAGCGGGAAGTCCCAGATCCGGCCGCCCTGCACCTTGCCCGGCCAGATCTGCAGCCCGCCCGGGGAGCTGGCGTCGTACTTCCAGCCGAGCGCGGCCGCGGTGGGCAGCAGGTTGGTCTGGCCCTCCAGGCAGGGGGTGCGGCCGCCGATCAGTTCCTTGCGGTAGTCGAAGGGCAGCGGTTCGAGGTCGGTGAAGCCGGTGTTCGTCTTCCACTTGGTGACGAAGCCGATCGCCTGCTCTATCTCGCTGCGCCACTCGGCGGACGACCAGTTGCGCACCCCGGTCGCGCCGCAGAAGTGCCCGTTGAAGTGGGTGCCGATCTCGTGGCCCTCCAGCCAGGCGGCCCGCACCTGCTGGATGGTGGCGTGGATGTGCCGGTCGGCGAGGTAGCCGATGTCGGACGCGCCGACCGCGTGCTGCGGCGGACGGTACAGGCTCTTCTTGGCCTCAGGCAGCGTGTAGATCCCGCTGAGGAAGAAGGTCATCTTGGCGCCGTGGTCGGACGCGACCTTGCGGAACCGGGAGAACAGCTGGTTGCTCAGCTCGCCGGCGCCGTCCCAGGAGAACACCACGAACTGCGGCGGCTTCTGGCCCGGCTTCAGCCGGACCGGCTTCGGCTGGTGCGGCTGCGCGCCGGTGTCGGCGGTGGACCCGTCGCCTATGGGCTTGGCCGGCCGGGCCTGCTTGGTGCCCTTGCCGTACGCCGGGTCCTTCCCGCCGACGGACAGCCCGCCGGCGGTGGAGCAGGCGGACAGGGCCCCGAGGGCGCCCGCGGCCGCCCCCGCCGTCAGCACACGCCTGCGTGAAATGCCGCTCATGTTCTTCCCCGGTTTCCTCGTCGCGGCTCCCTGCGGAGCCTTCTCGCTGTGCGGTCGACGGGTTCGATGAGGGGTCCCTGCGGAAAGATCGCGGCGGCCGGGACGTGTTGCCGTCCTGTGACACTTGTGGCGCGCTCATGACGAACCCCGCTGCCCGGGAGCGGACAGCGGGGTTCGCGGGATTCTCGGAGAGGCTTCGGTCAGGCGCCGGTACCGGAGTTGAAGACGGTCAGGAAGACGGAGGAGGAGTTCCCGGACACCGGGACCGCCCCGGCCGTCCACGTCACCTTCAGCGGGTCCCGCTCGTCAGGCGGGGTGACCACCAGCGCGGCCGGCGTGGCCGTCTTCGCGCCGCTGATCTCCGGGTTGGAGAAGGTCAGGCCCGCCCAGGCGCTCTGTCCGGGCCGCAGAGTCACCGTCACCGGCGAGCCCCCGGACCGCTTGGGGTCCGGGCCGAGCTGGGTGCCGGAGGCGTTCACGAAGGCCGCGCCCGGATAGCCGCGCAGAGTGCAGATCCGGGCGGACTTGTTCGTGAGCACGATGGGGAAGTTCTCCTGGCCGGCGCCCGGGTTGTTGCGGCCGACGGCGGCGCGCAGCTCGGAGGTGTGGCACCGGGTGCTGCCGCTCTGGGTCGTGGTGCCGGTGCGGGAGGCGGTGGCCTTGCCCGGGGCGGAGGACGACGTGCCGCCGTCCGGTGTCGAGGCGGCGGCGGACGTGCCGGAGGAGGGCGAGCCGCCCGTGGCCTCGGTCGCCGGACCGGCCGTACCCGGCACCGTCTGGGGTGTCGACTGGGTGCCGGGGCTGCCGCAGGCGGTCAGGAGGCCCACTACGGCCGCCGTGCCCGCGAGCAGGGCCGCGCGCTGCAATGACCGGGATGAGTACGCCATGTCGCTCAACACTCCTGGATGTTCGCGGCGCGCGGCTCACGCGTGCCTTCGGCGCCGGGTGCGCCGTCATCACAGTGCGATGCCGGGGCCACCGGAAAGGTTCGGGACTCGCAGGGTTCTTTTCCCCGATTTGACCCCGCCCGACCTCGTGCGGCGTGTCAGGTGACCCGAAGGGAGCGGAGTATGGCCTCGGTCGCGTCGTCTTCACCCTGTTGGCGCACCTGCACGTACACCTCCGGCCGAGTGGAGCCGTCCGCCGGGCGGAGTGCGGACTCGGTGACGGAGCCGCCGTCCGGGCAGGCGTTCCAGCTCCGGATCACGCCGCGCCAGCGGGCGCCGGTGAAGGTGCGGCTGCCGGTTTCGTGGCAGCCGGAGTGGGCGAGCGCCTTCACCCGGGCGGTGACGTCGCCGTGCTCGCTGACCCCGAGGAAGACGCCGTCGACCGCGGTCTTCAGGTCGGACCAGTGCGCCACGTCGTCGGCGACCACCAGGCCCGGCTCGTGCCCGGCCGGCAGCCCGAGCGCGTGCGGATCCCAGCCGGAGCCGCGCACCTGCCGGGCCCAGCCGGCCGGCACCTGCACGGCGATCCGGCCGGTGGAGTCCTTCACCGTGGACTGTTCGGCGGTGTCCGGCCGGTGGAGCACCACCGTGACGGTGACGGCGGCGGCCCCGGCGGCGAGCACCGCGGCCAGCACCAGCGTCCCGGTGCCGAGCCGGCCCCGGACGCCGTCGAGCCGCCTGCCCGGCCGGACGCCGGAGGCCGCTGCCAGCCGTTCCAGTTCGTCCGCGAACGCGTGTGCTCCCGGCCAGCGCCGCTCCCGGTCCGGCTCCAGGGCGCGCAGCAGCGCCCGCTCGACGTCCTCGCCGAGGTCCGGCCGCAGCCGCCGGAGCGGTACGACCCTCCCCGGCGGCCCGGGCACGGTCCCGGTGACCAGCTCGTAGCCCACCGCGCCCAGGCTGTAGACGTCGGCGCGGGCGTCGATGCCCTCCCCGGGCTCGGCCTGTTCCGGCGGCTGATAGCCCGCCGAGCCCGCCGCGAGCGTGAGGACCGAGGCCTGCGCGAGGCTCTTGGCCAGCCCCAGGTCGGCCAGCAGCAGTCGCCTCTCGCCGTCCGGGGCGGTGTGCAGCAGCACGTTGGTCGGCTTGATGTCGCGGTGCACGATGCCCGCCTCGTGCAGCGCGGCGGCGCTGCGCGCGGCCTGCGCGGTCAGCACGAGCGCCTGGGGCACCGGTAGCGGGCCGGCCGCCAGCAGATCGGCGAGGGTGCCGCCGTCGGCGTACTGCATCACGAAGTACGGCCTGCCGTCCGGAAGTTCACCGATGTCGTAGACCTGGACGACCCGGCTGGAGCCGGCCCGGCGCAGCAGCCGGGCCTCGGACAGGAAGCGCTCCCGGATGTCGAGCCGGTGGGCCCAGTTCTCGGCGAGGACCTTCACCGCCACCAGGGCGTCCAGCTCGTCGTCGTGCGCGAGCCACACCGTGGCGAAGGCGCCGGTGCCCAGGGTTCGTTCGAGGCGGTAGCGGCCGATCCGCTCCAGGGAGTGCATACGACTATCATGCCTGCCCTGAGATCGACTTCGAGGGGGACCCTGACGTGCAGGATGGGGTGACGGCCGAAGACCTCGCCCGGCGTGCCGCGGCGGGCGACCGAGCGGCCCTGGACCGGCTGCTGGCCGAGCTGCGGCCCGAGGTGGTGCGCCGCTGCGGGCGCTTCCTGCCCTGCCGGGAGGATGCCGAGGAGGCCGCCCAGGACGTGCTGCTCCAGGTGGCCCGGCACATCTCCGCCTTCGAGGGCCGCAGCCGCTTCAGCACCTGGCTCTACACGGTCGTCGCCAACTGCTGCCGGCAGAAGTACCGCGAGCTGAAGCGGCGGGCGGCCGAGCAGCCCGTGGTCATCGAGCCCGCCGAGCACATCGACCCGCGCACCACCAGCGTCATCGCGGGCTCCCGGATCGATCTGCTGGAGGCCCTGGACCGGCTGGAGCGCGAGCATCCGCACCTGGTCGCGCCGCTGGTCTACCGGGACATCTGCCAGCTGGAGTACGCCGAGGTCGCCGAGCGCGTCGGCATCCCCCTCGGCACCCTCAAGTCCCGGCTGCACGAGGCCCGCAAACTGGTACGGCCCTGGCTGCGGGGCTACTGAACCCCTGTCACTGGTCCTCCTCTCACTGGTCCTCCTCCAGCAGCGACAGCTCCGCCCAGATCGTCTTGCCCTCCGCGGTGTGTCTGCTGCCCCAGCGCTGGGTGAGCTGGGCGACCAGCAGCAGCCCGCGGCCGCCCTCGTCGAAGGTCTTGGCGCGCCTCAGGTGCGGGGCGGTGTGGCTGGTGTCGGACACCTCGACGATCAGCGTGACGGGGTCGTGGATCAGCCGTAGCCGTATCGGGTGGGCGCCGTACCGGATGGCGTTGGTGACCAGCTCGCTCACCACCAGCTCCGTCGTGAACCCGATCTCGCTCAGCGACCAGCGCTCCAGCTGGTCCAGGACCTGCTTGCGGATCGGTGCGACCAGCGCCGGATCGGCGGGGATGTCCCAGGTCGCCACCTGGGAGGAGGGCAGTCCCCGGGTGCGGGCCAGCAGCAGCGCCACGTCGTCGGCGGTGCCGCCCGCCGGCAGCAGCGCGTGCAGGATCTGGTCGCAGGTCTCGTCCAGGGAGTCCGCGTAGGCCCGCAGCGCCTGGAACAGCTGCTGCCGGCCGGTGTCCCCGGCGCGCTCCCGGGACACCACCAGACCGTCCGTGTACAGGGCGAGGACGGTGCCCTCGGGCAGCCCTACCTCGGCCGACTCGAACGGCAGCCCGCCCAGGCCCAGCGGGGGACCGGCGGGCAGGTCCAGCTGGTGGGGCTCGCCCCCCGGCATCAGCACCACCGGCGACGGATGCCCGGCCCGGGCCAGCGTGCAGCGCCGCGACACCGGGTCGTACACGGCGTACAGACAGGTGGCGCCGACCTCGCCGGGGCTGCCCTCGCCGCCGGACTCCTCGGACAGCCGGACCACCAGGTCGTCGAGGTGGGTGAGCAGCTCGTCCGGGGCCAGGTCGATGTCGGCGAGGGTGCGCACGGCGGTGCGCAGCCGGCCCATGGTGGCCGAGGCCTGGATGCCGTGCCCGACGACGTCCCCGACGACCATCGCGACCCGCATCCCGGACAGCGGGATCACGTCGAACCAGTCGCCGCCCACCCCGGCCCGGGCCGCCGGCAGATAGCGGGAGGAGGCCTCCAGGGCGGCCGTGCGCGGCAGCGAGCGGGGGAGCAGACTGCGCTGCAGCGCGAGTGCGGTCTCGCGCTCACGGGAGTAGCGGCGCGCGTTGTCGATGCAGACGGCGGCCCGGGCGGTGATCTCCTCGGCCAGCAGCATGTCGTCGTCGGTGAACGGCTCCGGGCACCGGTGCCGGGTGAGGACCGCCACCCCGAGGGTCAGTCCGCGGGCCTGGATCGGCACGGCCATCGAGGAGTGGATGCCGAACTCCCGCACCCGCTCGCCGCGCACGCTGCTCCAGGTCAGCCACTGGGCCATGTCGCCCCCGGCCACCGTGGTCCGGATGGTGCGGCCGGCGGTCAGCGCGTCCGCCTGTGGGGAGAAGTCCGGGTAGACCTCGATCTGCCCGGGCTTGGCGACCGCCTCCGGAATGCCCCGCAGGATCGATTGATGGGCGGCCCGGCGCAGGTTCACCGGGGCCGTGATGCGGGCCGGGGGCTCGCCGCCGTACTCCTGCGGGTCCAGCAGGTCGATGGTGACGAAGTCGGCGAGTGCGGGCACGCACACGTCCGCCAGCTCCTGCGCCGTACGGGTGACGTCGAGGGTGGAGCCGATGCGCACGCTGGCTTCGTTCAGCAGCTGCAGCCGCTGCCGGGCCCGGTGGTTGTCGGTGACGTCGTGTGCCGCCAGGCACACACCCCGCACCCGGCCCTCGGCGTCGGTGACCGGCGCCAGCCGGGCCAGCCAGGCGCGCGCCCGGTCGTCGACGCCGGTGCGCATGAAGGTCTGGATGTCCAGCGGCCGGCCGGTGGTGAGGACCTGGAGCATGTTCTGCTCCAGCTCCTCGCTCTGCTGCTTGCCGCCGATCTCCGCGATCCTGAGGCCCCGCACGCGCTCCTCGGGCAGGCCGATCACCTCGGCCATGGCCTCGTTCATCCGGCGCAGCCGCAGCGCGTCGTCGTACACGGCGACGGCGCACGGCGACTGGATCAGCCCGGCCCGGCCGAGCGGATCGTCGTCGGCGCCGGGGTCGCGGGCGGTCAGCGGGGTGACCACGAGCCAGTCGCCGCAGTGCCCGTCGCCGGGTGGCCGGCGGTGGGCGAGCAGCCACACGGAGACCGTGCGGCCGTCCCGGTGGCGCAAACCGACCGTCCCCTCACAGCGCCCGCCGGAGGGTACGACCGGGGAGTCCTGCCCGGCCAGCAGTACGGTCGCGGGGCGGCCCACGACCTCGTCGGCCGGGTGGCCGAGCAGGCGCCGCGCGCCCTCGTTCCACTCCACCAGCGTTCCGTCGTCGTCGATGACAGCCCGGGCCGTTGCCGCATCGTCGAACGGATAGACCCGGCTCATCGTCGCCGCTCCCAAGCGCACACTCACAGTGAACAGGTGGCACCACTTGCGTTCCAGCGTAGTGCGTCGCGCACTCCCGTGAACCCCGACCCCCCTCGGACCGGGCCGATCCGTCGAACACGGTCAAGGGGGAATTCAGGCCGAAGTGCCGGCCGGGGCAGGTGCAGGGTGCCGCACCCTTGACGATCGCGTGTGGCAGTCCGTCAGAATCTGTTTGTTCACGATCAGTTGTGAGTACTTCTGGGCCCTGATGAGGGAGAGCCGCCATGACGGTCACTCGCAGATCGGTTCTGGTCGCAGCCACGGCAGCGCCCGCGGCCGGAGCACTCCTGGGCGGCCCGGACGCCGCGGCCGCACCGGCCGCCGGGGCGTCCGGTGCCGCGCCGGGACGCCACACCGTCCCGCTGCGCGACGGCTGGCGCTTCGCGCTGGTCAACCCGGGCGGTATCACCGACCCGACCGGCGCCTACGCGCAGGCCGCCGAGCCGGGATACGACGACTCGGCCTGGCGCCAGGTGGCCGCACCCCACGACTGGAGCATCGAGCAGACCCCCACGACGGACCACGGCACCACCAGCGGCACCGGCTTCCTCCCGGGCGGCCTCGGCTGGTACCGGCTGGCCTTCACCCTGCCGCCCGCCCACGCCGGCAAGCGGATCTCGGTGGAGTTCGACGGCGTCTACATGGACTCGTACGTCTACTGCAACGGCACCGAGGCCGGCCGCCACCCCTACGGCTACACCGGCTTCGCCCTCGACCTCACCGACCTGGTGCACACCGACGGGAGCACCCCGAACGTCCTCGCGGTCAAGGTCCAGAACCAGCTGCCGAGCAGCCGCTGGTACTCGGGCAGCGGCATCTACCGCGAGGCGCGCCTGGTGATCACCGAGCCCGTGCACGTGGCCCGCTGGGGCACGTACGTGACCACACCCGAGGTCGGGGCCGAACAGGCCGTGGTGCGGGTCGCCACCACCGTGCGGGGCGAGTTCGGCACCAGCACCGACGTCGAGGTCCGGTCCCGTATCACCGGCCCCGACGGCCGCACGGTCGCCCGTACATCCACCACGGTCGCCGTCTCCGAGCAGGCCACCGAGACCCACGAACTGACCGTCCCCGAGCCGCTCCTGTGGGACTTCGCGAGTCCGGACCACCGGTACACCCTGCACACCGAACTCCGCGCCGGCGGCCGCACCACCGACACGTACCGCACCCCCTTCGGTATCCGCACCCACCGCTTCGACCCGGACGAGGGCTTCTCCCTCAACGGCACCCCCGCCAAGATCAAGGGCGTCGACCTGCACCACGACCAGGGTGCCCTCGGTGCGGCGATCAGCCTCGACGCGGTGCGCCGGCAGATGACGATCATGAAGTCGATGGGCGTCAACGCCTTCCGCACCTCGCACAACCCGCCCTCGCCCCAGATGATCCAGGTCTGCGAGGAGCTGGGCATCGTGATGATGGTGGAGGCCTTCGACTGCTGGAAGACCGGCAAGACCAGGTACGACTACGGCCGGTTCTTCGACCAGTGGTGCGAGAAGGACGCCACGGAGATGGTGCTGGCGGCCCGCAACTCGCCCGCCGTCGTCCTGTGGTCCATCGGCAACGAGATCCCCGACTCCACCTCGACCGCCGGGCTCGCCATGGCCGACCGGATCATCGGCGCGATCAAGGCCGCCGACGACACCCGCCCGGTCGTCATCGGCTCGAACAAGTACCACGGCGTGCCCGCCACCGGTTCCGCGGCCGACCGCATGCTCGCCAAGCTCGACGGCCTGGGCCTGAACTACAACACGGCCAGGTCGGTCGACGCCCTGCACGCCAAGTACCCCCACCTGTTCCTCTTCGAGTCCGAGTCCTCCTCGGAGACCTCGACCCGGGGCTCGTACCAGGAGCCGGAGCACCTCAACACCGGCGAGAACCACACGCCGGGCAGGCGCGAGACCTCCTCCTACGACAACAACCTCGCCTCCTGGACGATGAGCGGCGAGTACGGGCACAAGAAGGACCGGGACCGGAAGTGGTTCGCGGGGCAGTTCCTGTGGTCGGGCATCGACTACATCGGCGAGCCGACCCCGTACGACGTCTTCCCGGTGAAGGCGTCCTTCTTCGGCGCCGTCGACACGGCCGGCTTCCCGAAGGACATGTACCACCTGTTCCGGAGCCAGTGGACGACCGAGCCGATGGTCCATCTGCTGCCGATGACCTGGAACCACGAGGAGGGCGACACGGTCGAGGTCTGGGCGTACGCCAACGTTCCGTCCGTCGAACTGTTCCTCAACGGGCAGTCCCTCGGGGTGCGGGAGTTCGACGTCAAGAAGACCACCGACGGCCGCGGCTACCTGGAGACCACCGAGGCCACCGGTGACGACCGGACCTTCACCGACGGCCCCTACCCGGGCAGTTACACCAGCCCCAACGGCAGCGCGGGCAAGCTGCACCTGACCTGGAAGGTGCCGTACCGGCCCGGTGAGCTGAAGGCGGTGGCCCGGCGCGACGGCAAGGTGGTCGCCACCGACGTGCTGCGCACCGCGGGCGCTCCGCACGCCGTGCGCCTGAGCGCCGACCGCAGGTCCCTCGCCGCCGACGGCCGTTCACTGGTCTTTGTGACCGCCGACATCGTGGATGCACACGGAGTGGTCGTGCCCGACGCCGAGCACCTCATCGCGTTCGACGTGACCGGCGGCTCCCTGGCCGGCCTCGACAACGGCCGCGAGGAGAGCGCCGAGCGCTACCAGGCCAGCACGCGCACGGCGTTCCACGGCAAGGCCCTCGCCATCGTCCGTTCCGGCGGCGAGCCGGGCACGCTGAAGGTCACGGCGCGGGTGGACGGCCTGCGCAAGGGCACGGTGAGCGTGCGCACCACACCGGCCCGCGGCGCCGCCACCACCGCCGCGCCCGCCTTCGAGCCCGATCATCCGGCAGCCCCCGGCCATCCCTACGCGGACGCCAGTTACTCCGGCCGCCCGGACACCCTGCCCGCCGCGATGCTGGACGGCGACCCGGCCACCGGCTGGTCCAACGCCTTCGCCAAGTCGGCCACGGCCCTGTTGCCCGCCTTCAACGGAGCCCGCGCCGAGGACTGGGTGTCGGTCGACTTCGGGCGGGCCCGGACCGTCGACCGGGTCGCGGTCTCCTTCACGGTCGACGGCACCCACGCGCTGCCCGCCAAGGCCGAGGTGGCGGTGTGGGACGGGCGTGCCTATGCGCCGGTGACGGGTGTGAAGGTGGACTGGGCCACCGCCTCGGACAGCCCGACGGCGATCACCTTCGACGCGGTACGCGGTTCACGCGTGCGCCTCACCTTCACCAGCGCGTATCCGGGCGAGGCCAGGGGAGCGGTGCGCATCAGCCGGCTCGACGTCTAGGGGGTGTCTTCCTGGCCCGGTCGAGGGTCCGGACGAGGGCGGCGTTCGCAGTCGCCCTCGTCCGGACCGTTGACGGAGTGTCATGTCTGGAACAAACATGGTGTGCATCCGCATCTGGGAGCGCTCCCATCGTGGGGGCGCCACCCGCACCTCCCCCGAGGAGTCCAGACGTGAAACGACGCAGCACCGCCTTACTGTCCCTCACCGCCGTGCTGACGGTGGCCTTCACCACGCTGCCGGCCGGCCCGGCCGGGGCCGGGCAGAGCACCGTGCGGGAGGTGTACGAGCCCGACACCGGTCCCCGGGTCCGCGTCAACCAGGTGGCCTACCTGCCGGCCGGGCCGAAGAACGCCACCCTCGTCACCGATGCCACCGCCCCGCTGTCCTGGCGGCTGGAGAACGCCGACGGGCGGACGGTCGCCCACGGCCGGACCGTACCGCGCGGCACCGACGTCTCCTCCGGGCAGAACGTCCACTCGATCGACTTCGGCGCCTTCCACGGCCGCGGCACGCACTTCACGCTGGTCGCCGACGGGGAGACGAGCCGCCCGTTCGACATCGGGGCGAGCGCCTACGAGCGACTGAGCCTCGACTCGCTGAAGTACTACTACACCCAGCGCAGCGGCATCGCGATCCGCGACGACCTGCGGCCCGGCTACGGCCGCCCGGCCGGCCATCTGAACACGGCCCCCAACCAGGGCGACGCGAACGTCCCCTGCCGGCCGGGCCTGTGCGACTACACGCTGGACGTCACCGGCGGCTGGTACGACGCCGGCGACCACGGCAAGTACGTCGTGAACGGCGGCATCTCCACCTGGGAGCTGCTGAGCACCTACGAGCGTTCCCTGTCGGCCCGCACCGGGCGGCCCGGGCGGCTCGGCGACGGGAGCCTGACCCTCCCCGAGAGCGGCAACAAGGTGCCGGACGTCCTCGACGAGGCCCGCTGGGAGCTGGAGTTCCTGCTGAAGATGCAGGTCCCGGACGGGCGGCCGCTCGCCGGTATGGCCCACAGCAAGGTGCACGACGCCCAGTGGACCGGGCTGCCCCTGCTGCCCGGCGACGACCCGCAGAAGCGGGAGCTGCACGCCCCGACCACCCAGGCCACGCTCAACCTGGCGGCGACCGCCGCGCAGGCCGCCCGTCTGTACCGGCCCTACGACCGGGCGTTCGCGGCGCGGGCGCTCACGGCCGCCCGCAAGGCCTGGCAGGCCGCGCTCGCGCACCCGGACACGTACCCCGACCCGAACGACGGCACCGGCGGCGGCGCCTACCCCGACGACAGCGCCTCCGACGAGTTCTACTGGGCCGCGGCGGAGCTGTATCTCACCACCGGGGAACGGGAGTTCGCGGACTTCGTGCTGAAGTCACCCGTCCACACCGCCGACATCTTCGGCCCGCTCGGCTTCGACTGGGGCCGCACGGCGGCGGCCGGCCGCCTCGACCTCGCCACCGTGCCCAACGAGCTGCCGGGCCGGGACCAGGTCCGCCGGTCGGTGATCAAGGGCGCCGACACCTACCTGGCAACCGCCGCGTCCCAGCCGTACGGCATGCCCTACGCACCCGACGGCAACCTCTACGACTGGGGCTCCAACGCCCAGGTCCTCAACAATGCGCACGTCATCGCCACCGCCTACGACCTGACGGGCGCGGCGAAGTACCGGGACGGCGCGCTGGAGGGCATGGACTACGTCCTCGGCCGCAACGCGCTGAACATCTCCTACGTCACCGGCTACGGCGAGGTCAGCTCCCATCGGCAGCACAGCCGTTGGTACGCCCGCGAACTCGACCCGAACCTGCCGGATCCGCCGCGGGGCACCCTCGCCGGAGGCGCCAACTCGAGCATCCAGGACCCGTACGCACAGAGCAGACTGCAGGGCTGCACGGGCCAGTTCTGCTACATCGACGACATCCAGTCCTGGTCCACCAACGAAACGGCTGTCAACTGGAACGCGGCGCTGGCCTGGATTGCCTCGTTCGTGGCGGACCAGGGGTAGGGGTGCCTCCTGCGGATCACCCGGTCACTTGCGGTATCCGAGGATGGTCATCATGCCGCTCTCCGAGTGGTACTGGTTGTGGCAGTGGAACATCCAGAGGCCGGGGTTGTCGGCGTCGAACTCGACGACCAGCTTGCGGTGGGGCAGGACGATCGCGGTGTCCTTGCGTGCGCCGACGGCGTCCAGGCCGGTCATGGCGAACGTGTGGCCGTGCAGGTGCATCGGGTGCCACATGTCGGTGGCGTTGATGAGCGTGAGCCGCACCCGCTCACCGGCGCGGACCGGGTGGCGCTGGCGGTCGTCGTACTGCTGGTGGTCGAAGCCCCAGTCGTACCTCGCCATGGTGCCGGTCACCCTGATGCGCATCTCACGGTCGGGTTCGCGGTCGTCGAGGGCCACGGAGTCGTGCGGTACGAGACGGCGGGCCGGGACGACCTCCCTGTCGAGCTCGGCCGGGCGGACATTGACCGGGGGAACGGTTCTCCCCTTGTCGGTGCGCAGGACGGCGAGGGCCCGGCCCTTCTTGCCCTCGGCCAGCGCGACCAGGGGGAAGACGCCGTCCTTGGCGGTGACGAGAACGTCGTAGCGCTCGGCCATGCCGATGAGGAGGGCGTCGGTCGTCTTGTGCTCCACCGGGTAGCCGTCGGTGTGCGTGACAGTCAGCCGGTGGCCTCCCAGTGCGACGCGGAAGGCGGTTTCGGAGCCGGCGTTGATGAGGCGCAGCCGGATGCGCTCCCCGGGGCGGCACCGGAACATCGAGGGCTGGGTGGGCATGCGGCCGTTGGCGAGGTAGAGGGGATAGTTCACGCTGCCGGCCTCGCTGCGGAGCAGCTGGCTGCGCGAGCCGTGCAACACGCGGTTCGGGCCGGAGGACTTGTGCGAGGGCGAGGCGTGCGGGCTCGCCGGCTTGCCGGCACCGTGTCCGCCCTGTCCGGGACCCATGGCCATGGCGCCCGTCTTCATGCCCGTGCCCGGCTTGAGCTGGGCGAGCACCCCGTCGGGGGTGGAGCCGTCCACACCGTCGAGCCAGTCGTCCAGGATGACGATCCACTCCTTGTCGTACTTGAGGGGCTCCTTGGGGTCGTCGACGATGAGCGGGGCGTACAGACCGCGGTCCGGCTGGAGCCCGACGTGGGAGTGGAGGAAATAGGTGCCCGGATGGGAGACGGTGAAGCGGTAGGTGAAGTCGGTTCCCGCAGCGATGGCCCGCTGGGTCAGGCTCGGAACTCCGTCCATGTCGCAGCGCATGCGCACGCCGTGGGAGTGGAGCGTGGTGGTCTCCGGCAGCCGGTTGGCGAGCGTGAGGCTGAGGACGTCGCCGGCGGTGACGCGCACCAGCGGCCCGGGCAGCTGATCGTGGTAGGCCCAGGTGCGCACGTGCCGCCCGCCCAGGTCCAGCGTTGTTTCGGCTGCGGTCAGCTTCAGCATGCGCACCGGGCCGGAGCCGCGCTTGCGCTCCGCGGCGCGGACCTCCGGACCCGACGGGTCGACATATCCCTTGGGCCCCGGGGGGACGAAGTCCCCTTCGCCGGCCGCCGCGCCCCGTCGGGGGCCGGAGCGGGATTGGGAGCCGGTGTCGGTGCAGGCAGCCAGGAGTCCCGCGCCGGCGGCAGCGAACGGGGCTCGGAGCAGGGTACGCCGCGAAGGTGTGTGCATGAATGAAATAAGACACGTTTTGTGCTGATATGTGAGGGAACCTCGGCGGCGCGTCTGATGATGTCGGCTCTCGGAGGCGGCAGAGCCCGGCCGTCTCGGGCGTCGTCGTGGAACACCAGGCCCAGGGTGCGCCGGTGGCCGGACCGCACGGTGCTCACCCCGTGCCGCACCGCTCCGGCCGACCAGCCGCGGCGGGTGCGCACGGGCCGTCGCGGTCGTGAACACCAGGCCGTGCCCCTGCCGCGGGACGGTCACGGTGCCCCGGGACCGGGCGCGAGGCCGCCGCTCGACCGGCAGGAACTCGCCGCCGGCGTAGTCGGTGCCGTACGCGGCCAGGGCGCCGGACGGTCCAGACGCGCCACCCAGTCACGCGCGATGGGGAGCAGGCGTGGGTAGAGGGTGGCCCGCAGCGCGGTCACGGGGGCGGGCAGGTCGTGCGTGACGTAGCGGTACCCGCCGGAGCCGAACCGGTGCCGGCACCACATCGACGGTGGCGCGGAACAGCTCGGGCCTGTCGTACAGGGCCGCCGGGCCGACGCACTCCTCGGCCTTCAGGTACCGCAGGAAAGGGTGTCTGACCTGGGTGTATTTACGGGTGAGTACCCGCGCGGTACCGTGAGGGGCATGCCAGCTCTCAACGTGGAGTTCAGCGAACGCGAACTAGAGGACCTGCGGCAGATCGCCAAGGAGCGCGGTACGTCGATGAAGGCCCTCGTGCGCGAGGCGGCCGCCGCCGACATTGCCCGGCACCGGGCGCTGCAGGAGGGCGCGGAGGCCTTCCGGAGCTTCTTCACCGCCCATGCCGAGGAGTTCGCGGCCGCGTTCCCCGACGACGAAGCCCCCGTCAAGGGCGAGGCCGCCTGAGCGATGCCCTCCGTCATCCATATCGACGTCCCGTGGCTGCTCCAGCGCCATGAGGAGGTCCTGCCCGACCAGCCCACGGTCGACGACTTCTCCGCGCTGGTCGCCGCCGTCGCCCGGCACCGTGTCGACCCGCCCCGGCTCGGGGTGGACTCCGACCCCGCCTGGCGGGCCGCCGCCCTGCTGCACACCCTCGCCATGCTCAAGCCGCTGCCCGCGGCCAACGCCCGCTTCGCCTGCGCGACCGCCGTGGCCTACATGTTCGTCAGCGGCGTCGGCATCGACCCGCCCTACGGCGCCCTGGTCGACCTCGCCCGCGACCTGATGTCCGGCAAGACCGACGTGTACGGGGCGGCCGACCGGCTCCGTTCCTGGCAGATCTGATCCGGGCGAGATCTGGCGCCGCCGCGGCCGCCGGGGGGAAGCCGCCGGGGCCGCCGGCCGCGGGCGGGAGGAACGGGGCCGGCGGCCGGTTTCGCGCAGAAGAGCCGCCGTTCTGCGCGGGGCCATCGGAGAGGGCCGAAACCCAGTCCACTACCGGCCCCCGCACCCCGGGAGCGTGCGCGGTCGGCCGGTGTGTGCGCACCCTTCACACGGGGCGCACGGAAAACCGAAAGCCGGCGCTGCGGACCTGCGACCCCTGCCGAATTCTGACTCTTTTTCAAACCGGCCGATGTCGTACGTGCGCCTTGTTGCGTGTGTGGAAGTTGTGCAAGGGTTGAAACGACCGTGCGGGGGGTAATCGCCGGAGTCCTTTCGGCAGTTGGGGAACCGGGCCGGTAGTGCCGCACCGGAGAATTCCCGCTCCCCGCGCGCACATCCTCGAGATGGGCGCCAACTCGCCATACGCACAAAGGAATCCGCTCAGTGCCCACCCCCCACCCTCCTCGTCCTCCCTATCCGCCCCCTGGGGGCGATACCGGGGAGTCGGACGAATCCCTCGCCGCGCCGCTGCGTGCCGGCTCCGACGCGGAGGCCTCCCGGTCCGCCGCCCTCCTGATGGCCCGGCACTGGCAGCCGGTCCACGACTACGCGGTCATCTGCCTGGCCGCACCCGGGCCCCTCGCCCACATGGTCTCCGCCGCGTCCTTCCACCAGGTTCTCGACCGGCTCGCCCTCGGTGAACCCGCCGAGGCGATACGGCCGCGCCTGCTGGTGGCGGTCCGGGACACCGTCGTGAACTGGGCCGCCACGGACCGGATAGCCGCCGTACTGCCGGGCCTTCTGAAACCCGCCGGAGGCCGCGGTATGCGTACCGCGAAGTCCCTGATACCGGAAAATCGTGCGCTGTCCGAACGTTCTTTCCAGAGCCTTCCCCGGTTCGAACAGGCGTTGCTGTGGCACACCGAGGTCGAGGCCGAGCCGATAAACGTCCCCGCGGGACTGCTCGGCATGGACATCGACAGTGCGGCGGCCGCACTCGAACAGGCCCGCGACACATTTCGGGAAGGCTGTGTCCGCGCGCACCGGGAACTCGCGCCGAGCACCGACTGCCGTCACTACAACCGTCTTCTCGACGTACCGATCCGCCGGGGCGGCGCACTGCTGCCGGACGTCCAGCAGCATCTCGCCGTCTGCCCCTACTGCCGGCACGCCGCCGAGCAACTGGGCCAGATCGAGGCCGGACTCGGCGTGCTGCTCGCCGAGGCGATCCTCGGCTGGGGCGCCCGCCGGTACCTGGAGTCGCGCCCCGGCCGCCGACGACCCGGCCCCGCGCGCACCCGCGGCACCTCCCGGCGCTCCGGCGGCCGCAGACGCGGCGGCGGCAAGCCCGGACTGCTCGGCCGGGTCGCGGTGCCGGGCGGCCGCCGGCAGGGCGGGGCGGATACCGGGACGCTCGCCCGGACCCGCGGGCGCCGGGCGGCCGGCGACGGCTGGTCGTCCAGGACGCTGCTCACCGGAGTCGGGGTCGCCTCGGCCGGGCTGCTCGCGACCGTGCTCGCGATCAGCGTGTGGCCGGACGGCGGCGACGGCACCGACCCGGTCGCCTCGACGGGCGCCGCCCCCGGCACCGACGCCCAGTCCCCGCCCGCCTCGGCCACCGCACCCGGCACGGCGGGCCTGCCCACGGCCGGCCGACCGAGCCGACTGCACAACGCCGCCGCCGACCTGTGCCTGGACATCAGGGGCAAGCCCGCGGCCGGCGCGAGTGCCACGCTCGCCGTCTGCTCCTCCGCGCCCACGCAGCAGTGGACGTACGAGACCGACGGGCTGCTGCGCAGTGCGGCCGGCTCCGGCCTGTGCCTGGACTCGCACGCCGACGCGGGCGTCGTCATCCTCGGCACCTGCGCGGACGTGGGCACGCGGCGCGGCGACGACATGCGCTACGACCTCACCGTGCAGGGCGAGTTGCTGCCCCGCTGGGACGATACCCTCGCCCTCGCCACGGCCGGCGAGACCGCGGGCGCCGACATCGTCGTCAAGGTCCGGGACCGCTCCGCCGGGCAGCGCTGGCTGACCGACGGACCGTCGGCCGGTCCGGGCTCCCTGTCGATAGCCGGCACCGAGGGGCCGTCCGCACAGCCTGCGGAGCTGCCCGGGACGGGCACGTAGCAGCGATCGGCGTTTCCCGCCGCCGGCCGGCGGCGGGAAACGAGCCCGTCAGTCGGCGGCCTCGACGAGGTCGTCCGCCGTGACGGTGCCCGGAGTGGAGTGACCGGACAGGGCGAGCGTGAGGTCGAACTCCGCGAGCACACAGCGGATGACGTGCTCCACGCCCGCCTGTCCCTCCAGACCGAGCCCGTACACGTACGGCCGCCCCAGCAGCACCGCCCGGGCGCCGAGGGCGAGGGCCTTGAACACGTCGTCGCCGGTGCGCACCCCGCTGTCGAACAGCACCGTCAGCCGGTCGCCGACCGCGTCCGCGATCCGGGGCAGCGCGTCGGCCGCCGCGACGGAGCCTGCCACCTGCCGGCCGCCGTGGTTGGAGACCACCACCCCGTCCATCCCGGCGTCCGCGGCGAGCCGGGCGTCGTCCGGGTGCAGTACGCCCTTGAGGACGATCGGCCCGTCCCAGTGCTCGCGCAGGAACGCCAGGTCGGGCCAGGTGTGGCTCGCATCCCCGAACAGCCCGAGGAAGTGCAGCACCGCCGCGTTCGGGTCCACGTGCACCGGCTTGTCGAGACCCGACCGGAAGGCCGGGTCGGTGAAGTAGTTGGCGGTTCCCACCCCGTGCAGGAACGGCAGATACGCCTGGTCCAGATCGCGCGGCCGCCACGCCAGCAGCGGGGTGTCCAGAGTGACGACCAGCACCGAGAACCCGGCCGCCTTCGCCCGGCCGAGGAAGCTCCGGGTCACTTCGCGGTCCTTGCCCCAGTACAGCTGGAACCACCGCTCCGCGTCCCCCATCGCCTCCGCCACCTGCTCCATCGGCGTACTCGACGCCGACGACAGGATGTACGGCACCCCCTGCGCCGCGGCGGCCCGGGCGGCCGCGGACTCGGCGTCCGGATGCATGATCGACAGTACGCCCACCGGGGCCAGGGCCAGCGGCGCCGGCAGGGCGCGGCCCAGCACCCGCACCGACAGGTCGCGCTCCTGTACGTCCCTGAGCAGGCGCGGCACGATCCGGCGCCGGGCCAGGGCCGCCCGGTTGGCGCGTGCCGTGCTGCCGTCGCCCGCGCTGCCCGCCACATAGCCCACCGGGCCGGGCCCGAGCCGGTGCGCGGCCAGCTCCTCCAGCCGGGTCAGGTCCGTGGGCAGCCGCGGCACGGCCCCTGACATCCCGTTCAGATAGATCTCGTACTGGAAGTCCGCCCAGTGCTTCGCCATCCGGCCGTCCGCCTCTCGTCGCTGAGTACGCGCTGCGGCCCGACGATACTGGCGAGTAGGCGCACGTCGGCAGGGGACCCTCAGGCGCGGCCGGCCGCCTCGTCCAGAATTCCGGCCAGCTCATGGGGTGTGGAGAACATGGGCCAGTGACCGGTGTTCAGCTCCACCAGCTCCCAGCGCCCGCCCGCCAGCGCCTCGGTCACGGCGGGCAGCGGCGGGCGGCCGTCCAGCACACACTTGACGTACGTCGCGGGCAGCTCGGCCAGCGGGCGCTTGAGCACGGCCGGTTCGGTCAGCGTGGCGGCCGGGTGCGGGGTGCCCTCGCCGACGAGTCGGGCGATCTGCTCGTCCGTGAGGTCCTGGTTCGCGTAGGCCGCCGGGGTGAGGAGCGGCCACACGCCGTCGTACTCGGCGAGGGCGGCGCGGATGTGGTCGCTGGGGAAGCCGTCGAGGAACGACACCCCGTCCGCCGGCAGATTGGAGTCGACGAACACCACGCGGCGCAGCCGGTCGCCGATCCGCCCGGCCGCCTGCCCGACCGGCACGCCCGAGTAGCTGTGCCCGACCAGGACGACATCCCGCAGATCCAGTCGCTCGACTCCGTCGACGATGTCCTGGACATGGATCTGCTGCCCCGCGGGCAGCTCCTTCTTCTCGGCCAGCCCGGACAGGGTGAGGGCGTGCACCTCATGGCCGGCGGCGCGCAGGTCGGCCGCCACCTCGTCCCACGCCCACGCCCCCAGCCAGGCGCCCGCCACCAGTATGAAGTCGGTCATGGCCGTCAACGTACCGGATGGATCAGGTAACTCCTTCTGAAATGAGCGGAGTTGACCATTCCGATGGCAGGTCCGGTGGGCACGTGGGCGAGCTCGGGTTCGTCGACCGGCGACAGCCCGTGAGGTACTCAGCCGACCCGGGCGACCGCTCGGACCGGAGCGCCGTCCGACCCGGGCAGCCGCAGCGGGAAGAGGAACACCTCCACCGCCTCGGCGCCCACCAGTTGCTCCAGCCCGGTGAGGTTCTCGGCGATCACCCCGCCGGCGCCGCACAGCACGCGGTGGGCGGGAAGCCCGAAGTCGGTCTGCGGATCACCCGGTCGGGGTGTGGGGTCGACGCTCAGTGCGTCGACGGCCACCGTGCGCGCGCCCGCCGCCACCACGGCCCGGCCCGCATCCGGGGTCAGCCAGGGGTGGGCGAGGTAGGCCTGCGTGCCCCAGTGTGCCGACCAGCCGGTGACGAGCAGCAACAGCGCGCCGGGCGTCGCCGCGAGGGCGTCGAGCGCGGGGGCCGGCAGGGCGGCGTGATCGGCGCCCGGGCGGGCAGCCCCCGGACGTCGGCCACGACCGCTGGACCGGCGAACCGGTCCAGCGGCAGCTCGTCCAGCCGGGGCCAGGCGTCGTCGACGTGGTACGGCGCGTCGACGTGGGTGCCGGACTGCGAACCCAGGTGCAGGGACAGGACGTTGACGCCGTCGGCCGGGGCCCGCAGAGCGGGCGAGACCGTGACCTCCGGGTCACCGGGATACACGGGCATCCCGGTGACCACGGGCACCGACAGGTCGAACCACCCGGTCATCGGCCGCCCTCGGCCGCGAGCGCGGTCGGCACCTCGTCCGCCGGAGCACCCGGACCGGTGATCGGCGGCACCGGGGCCTCGACGGTACGCGCCAGGCGCGCACCCTCGGGCCCGTACGCCGCCCGGGGTTCGGGGAACAGCCGCAGCAGCGCCAGGAACAGCACGGCGGCGACCGCGAGCGACAGCGGCAGGCTGATGTCGACGCCGTTCGCCGGGTCGCCCAGCGGTCCGACGAACTGGCCCGGGATGTCGGTGAGCAGCACGCCGATCACGGCGGCCACCCACCAGGCCGTCATGCCGCGCCAGTTCCAGCCGTGCGCGAACCAGTAACGGCCGCCGCGCTGACGCCGGTTGAACACTTGCAGGGCGTCCGGGTCGTACCAGCCGCGGCGGGTGTAGAAGCCGAGCATCATCACGACCATCCAGGGCGTGGTGCAGGTGATGATCATCGTGGCGAACGTCGAGATCGACTGCACGAGGTCCAGGCCGAACCGGCCGATGAAGATGAACGCGATGGACAGCACGCCGACCAGCAGCGTCGCCCGGACGCGGGACAGCTTCGGGAACACCGACGAGAAGTCCAGACCGGTGCCGTACAGCGAGGTGGTGCCCGTCGACATGCCGCCGATCAGGGCGAGCAGGCACACCGGCAGGAAGAACCAGCTCGGCGAGATCGCCAGCAGTCCGCCCACGAAGTCGGGCGCGGCCGGGTCGACGTACTTCGGCGCCTTCGTCGCGATGATGCCCGCGGTCGCCAGACCGAAGACGAACGGCAGCAGCGTCGCGATCTGTGAAAGGAACGCGGCACCGACCACCTTGCGGCGCGGGGTGCCCGCCGGGATGTAGCGCGACCAGTCGCCGAGGAAGGCCCCGAACGACACCGGGTTGGACAGCACGATCAGGGCCGCACCTATGAACGACGGCCAGAACAGCGACTTGGTCGCCGCGTCCGCCGAGCCCGTGAAGACACCGGCGTACGACGGGTCGAAGTCACCGGCGAAGGCGATCGCGCCGAGCAGGAACAGCACGGTCGCCGAGGTCACGGCGATTTTGTTCACGAAGAGCATGAACCGGAAGCCGTAGACGCACACCGCGAGGACCAGCCCGGCGAACAGCGCGTACGCGACGACGTACGACAGCGTGCCGCGCTCCAGGCCGAACAGCCGGTGCGCGCCGCCGACCAGGGCGTCGCCGGAGCTCCACACCGAGATGGAGAAGAACGCGACGGCCGTCAGCAGCGACAGGAACGAGCCCACCACACGGCTGTGCACGCCCAGGTGCGCGGAGGACGACACGGCGTTGTTCGTGCCGTTGACCGGGCCGAACACGGCCATCGGGCACAGGATCAGCGCGCCCGCGACGACACCCAGGAGGGTGGCCGCGAGCCCCTGCCAGCAGGACAGCCCGAACAGGATCGGGAACGCGCCGAGGACGCAGGTGGAGAAGGTGTTGGCGCCGCCGAAGGCGACCCGGAACAGGTCGTGCGGGGTCGCGGTGCGGTCCGCGTCCGGGATGCGCCGACGCCGTAGGGCTCGACCTCGGTCAGGGACGGCGGCGGCGCGGTGGGGGAGTCGGGGGACTGAGGGGTCAAGGCGGGCTCCAGCGAGTATGCGGCGATGGAGCGCTTCGTGGCGCGTCGGTGGCGGACGACCGTCGCGGCCGCAGGGGTGTGCGACGCGGGTGGGAGGGCGTCCCGGAGGGGTCTGCCGACGGTACGGCGCCGCAGAAGACCCCTGCCAGAGGACGTTTCATCCCTCTTCGCCGTCGTCACTGGAGGAATCGACCACCTCCTCACTGTCCGGTCCCTGCGCCCTGACCCGCTGGACGTGTTCCAGGGACTCGCGCAACTCGGTGAGCCAGTCGTCGGTGTGACGCTGCACCAGACGCACGCACCAGGCGAGGGCGTCACTGCGGCTGCGCGCCACGCCCCCGGCGATCAGGGTGTCCAGGACCTGCCGCTCGGGCTGCCGCAGCCGGGTCATCACCGGCGCGGCCACATGTGTGAACAGGGCGCGCTCCGCACCGCACACCACGCCCCAGGACACCTTCCGGCGGAACAGGTGCTCGGCCTCGCGGGCCACCTCGATCCGGGCTTCGCGGGTCCGCTCCCGGAACTCCTGGATCCGCGCCCGTACGGCGGCCTCCCGCTCGGCGTCCGAGGCGCCCTCGGCGAGCCGGGGCTCCGGGATGCGCCCGATCACGGTGATCTCCTCGCGGTCGGGGGTCACCTCGACCAGTTCCTCGAAGAGATCGTCGGGCAGGCGGCCGGCGAACCAGCCGCGCAGCTTCTCTCTCTGCTCTGTCGTAATCATGTAATCACGATTACTCCGACCGTTTCATGAACACAAGGCGTCACGAGGGGGTTCGCCGAGGGCTGAGCCGGAATGTTTCAGGCCTATTAACTAGGCGGTGGTTTTCAGCCATCCGACCGCCATCCGCGATCAAGAACCGCCCAGTCATGGGGTCGACGTGTTCGATTTCCGTAACTTCACGCCACTGTTTCAACACGCAAGGTTACTGAAAGATGTGGGTTCGATGTGTGTTTCGTCGACGGACTCGGCAGAGTGTCGCTCGCCGCTCCGGCACCGACCGGGCTGGAGCGCAACCGTCTATTCGAGCGGAAGGATGCACACAATGCGGAACACCGCGCGCTGGGCAGCGACTCTCGGCCTCACGGCCGCCGCCGTCTGCGGACCCCTGACCGGGGCCGCCGGCGCTGCACCGGCTGCCGGCCCGTCGTCGCTCTACGCCCCCTCGGCGCTGGTCCTCACCACCGGCCACGGCGACAACGCGGCGACGGCCACTCCGGAGCGCGCCGTCACCCTGAACTGCGCCCCGACGGCCTCCGGCACCCACCCTGCCGCGGCCCTGGCCTGCGCCGAACTGCGCGGCATCGGCGGCGACTTCTCGGCCCTGCAGGCCCGGGACGACGTCTGGTGCACCAAGCTGTACGACCCCGTGGTCGTCACCGTCCAGGGCGTCTGGCAGGGCAAGCGCGTCTCCTACGAGCGCAGCTTCGGCAACAACTGCATGAAGGATGCGCTGAACAGCAGCGTCTTCGCCTTCTAGGGACCGGGATCGCGCGGTCCTCGCGTCGCCGGATCAGGCTCGCAACTGGGGAGTGCGGCCCCTGGAGCGGGGAACCTGCGATCTCGCACCGGGACCGACGGGCGGAGTGGGGCCGCCCGCCGGCTTCCGGGCACCAAGCCGCTCCCTGGGCACGGCCTGTGGGGGGTCGTCCCGGGGAGCGGCGAAAAACAACTGGTTTCAACAGGTGTCCACACCACTTATTGGTGACTCGTGTCGTACAAGGGGTGACGACGCCAACACCCGCCCGTGCACGGACAGTTGCCGTGGCGGGCGGCGACGCGTTCTCAGGCACCCCGCCACGGCGTGCGCCGCGGCCACCAGGCCGACACCGCCCGCCGGTAGCGCTCGTACTCCGCGCCGAACCGGCGCACCAGCCCAGGCTCCTCGTACCAGCGGACGAACGCCCAGGTGAGTACCCAGGCCCCGGCCGCGTACCCGAACAGCACCGGCCGGGCGAGCAGCAGGCCCTGGCCGCAGAGCACGGCGACGACCGCGAGGTAGATCGGATTGCGCACGTACCGGTAGGGCCCGCTCACCACCAGCCGCGCAGGCGGCGCGACGGGCGCCGGAGTGCCGAGCCCTTCCAGGGCGAACCGTGTGAAGGCCTCCAGGATCACGGCGGTGCCGGCCGCCAGGGGAACGAGGCCGAGCAGCCGCAGCGGCAGCCACCAGTCACCGGCCTGCCAGCCGCCGGTCAGCCACCACGGGACCAGCACGGCCGCGCTGCCGGAGACCACGACGAGGAACAGGGCGCTGCCCAGCGCCGCCGACGCCTTGCGCACACCTCCACCATGACAGCGCAGAGGGGCCGCCGTCTCCCTGCTGACGGCGGCCCCTCGGACCATGCGACCCGGTCCTACATGTGGACGACCGGTACGGCTCCGGCGTCCTGCTGCGGCACCCCGCGCCGGTAGAGCAGGAACGCGATGACCGTGCCCGCGGCGAAGAAGCCCGCCGACCACCAGAAGGCGGTGGTGTAGCTCTCGATCGTCGCCTGCGCCTGCACCAGCTTGCTCGCGGGGTTGTGGCCCGACAGGTAGTCGGTGGCGGCGCTGGAGGCGAGGGTGCTCAGCAGGGCCGTGCCGATCGAACCGCCCACCTGCTGCATGGCGTTGACGGTCGCCGAGGCGACACCCGCGTCCTCGGCCGCCCCCCGCCGGTGGCCAGCTGCATGGCGGTGGGCATGACCAGGCCGAGGCCCACACCGATCACGATCAGCTGCGGCGGCACCGCGCTGACGTAGTGGGAACCGAGCCCGATACCGGTGAGCCAGGCCATGCCGGCCGTGGCGATCGCGAAGCCCAGCGGGATGACCGCCTTCGGACCGATCCGGGGCATCAGGACCGTGGTGCCGAGCTGCGCGGTCACCATCAGCGCGCCGACCATCGGCAGGAACGCCACGCCCGTCCTGGTGGGGCTGAAGCCGAGGTTGAGCTGGAGGTAGTAGGTCAGGAAGAGGAAGACGCCGAACATGCCCGCGCCGGTGATCAGCACCGCGAGGAACGAGGCGCCCCGGTCACGGTCGAGCAGGATGCGAAGCGGCAGCAGCGGGTGCGCGGCCCGGGTCTGCCACCAGGCGAAGGCCGCCAGCAGGAGACCGCCCGCGATCAGGAAGCCCCAGGTCAGCGGCGAACCCCAGTCGTGGGTCTCGGCGTTGGAGAAGCCGTACACCAGGGAGAACGGACCGGCGGCGACCAGGACCGTGCCCGGCACGTCCAGCTTGGCGTTCGCCGCGTCACGGTGGTTGCCGAGCAGCACCCAGCCGCCGACGAAGGCGACGACCGCGATGGCCACGTTCACATACAGGGTCCAGCGCCAGTCGAGCGCGTCGGTCAGCACACCGCCGAGCAGCAGGCCGACCGCACCGCCGGCACCGGCGATGGCGCCGTACACGCTGAACGCGCGGGCCCGTTCCCGGGCGTCGGTGAAGGTGGTGTTGAGCAGGGACAGCGCGGCCGGCGCGAGCAACGCACCGAAGGCGCCCTGCAGGGCGCGGGCGACGACCAGCATGGTGAAGCCGTTCGCGGCACTGCCGAGCGCGGAGGTCGCGGCGAAGCCGACGACGCCGACGAGGAAGGCGGGCTTGCGGCCGAACAGGTCGGCGATCCGCCCACCGAGCAGCAGCAGTGGGGCGAAGGCCAGCGCGTAGGCGGTCACGATCCTCCCCCACTGCCTTAAGGGCGTGGGGGGACCCCCAGCCGGCTGTCGTCGGAGAAGCCCAGGTCGGCCTGGGCGGACGGCAGGGCGATGTTCACGATCGTGGCGTCGAGGACCACCATCAGCTGCGCGACGGCGATGATCGCGAGGATCCACCACCGCTTGCCCGAGGCCTCGGCGTGGGCCTTCGCGAGGGCCCCTGTGCGGGGGCCGTCGGTCAGGGTGTTCTGGGGCATGGGGAACCACCCCAGGGAAGTCGTTCGAGGAGTTCGAGGAGGAGGCACGGCAACGGCGTAAACGAAACCGTTTCGTACACGTGGAGGCTGGAGGAGTTTCAGCGAAACGGCAGCGTTTCGTTTTCCGGGGTGGTCCGACCAGGTCCCCAGGGGCTTTCGCGTCCGCTACGGTGGCGCCGTCGGCATGGGGGCTCTGAGTCGAGAATCGGTTACAGGTGGCAGACACTTCTTCTGGTCCCGTCGCGGTGATCCTGACCGCGCTGCGCGTCGAGTACGAGGCGGTGCGCGCCCGGCTCGCGGACCTCACCCAGCACAGCGAGAGCGGCACGATCTTCGAGCGGGGCCGGCTGCCCGGCACCCCTTGGACCGTCGTCCTCGCGCAGACCGGTCCCGGCAACGACAACGCGGCCGTGGTCACCAAACACGCCCACGACCTGTACCGGCCGAGGGTGCTGTTCTTCGTCGGTGTCGCCGGCGGGCTCAAGGGCGATGTGCGGATCGGCGACGTGGTGATCGGTGAGCGGATCTACGACTACCGCGAGAAGCAGGGCCCCGACGGCGGCCACTACCGGCCCCGCGAATGGGAGGCGCCGTGGTGGCTCCTCCAGCACGTCCAGCGCATGACCTTCGGGCCCGAGGTCGCCGGCCGGGTGCGGGTCGCGCCGATCGCCTCCGGCAACGTCGTGCTCGACCGGGAGCACTCCGAGCTGGGCGACCTGCTGCGCGGGAACTACGACGACGCCGTCGCGATCGAGATGGAGAGCGCCGGTGTGCGCCGGGCCGCCCAGATCGTCGGCGGACTCGACACGCTGACGATCCGCGGCATCAGTGACAAGGCCGACGGGGGCAAGGGCCGGGCGGACGCGGGCGGTTCCCAGGAGATCGCGGCGTGGTGCGCGGCCGCGGCGGCCGTACGGATCCTCGCTTCGCTGGCTCCTGAGGAGGGGACTCCGACTCTCCCTGACACAGGGGATGCTGACGGATCCTCCGGGGTCGGTTCGGCGTCCCAGGAAGTCTTGGGCGCGTCGGCCGCCGGGACCGACGAGTCCGGGCCGCCGGAGAAGCCGCCCACCACGCCCCCGCCCACGCCCCGCCGCCCGCGGACGCCGCTGTCACGCACCCGCTTAGGCATGAGGGCACGGCCCTCCAGGCGTACCCGGACGACCTTCATGGCCTGTGGCGCGGTGGCCGTGGTCGCAGTGCTCGTCGCCGTCCTGCTGAAGGTCACAGGCGGTGCGGACGCGACGGACAAGGACTCGGCGCTGGCGAGCTGTCCGGTGTCCCAGGCCCACGTCAAGCTGCACATCGCCGCCTCGATCGATGTCTCGACCTCACTGAGCGAGGCCGCCGAGCAGTACGCCGCCCGGCAGGGCGAGGGCGGCAGCTGCGTCAAGATCGAGGTTTCCTCCGTCAACTCCGGTACGGCGATGCGCGCGCTCGCCCGCGGCTGGGGCGAGGGCGACGGCGACGAGCCCGACGTGTGGTCGCCCGCCGGCAGCGAATGGCTCGCTCTGGCCCGCACCAAGGCGTCCGGACCGGCGAAGCAGCTGCTGCCCGAGACCGCGGAGCCCATCGTGACCAGCCCGCTGACGATCGCCATGCCCAAACCGATGGCCGAGGCCCTGGGCTGGCCGGAGTCCACCATCGGCTGGGGCAAGCTCGCGGAATGGGCCGCCGACCCGGCCAAGTTCTGGGAGAGCGTCGGTCAGAAGCAGTGGGGCGCCTTCAAGCTGGGAAAGACGAACCCCCTGTACTCGACCTCCGGTCTGAACGCGACCGTCAGCGCGTACTACGCGAAGACCCACACCAGTGCCGAACTGTCCCAGGGGGACATCGACTCGCCCGACAACCAGGCCTTCGTCCGGGACATCGAGAAGTCCGTGGTCCACTACGGCGACACCACGCTGACGTTCCTGGCCAACCTGCGCGCCGCCGACGACCAGGGCGGTGCCGACGAGGCGCTGAAGTACATCTCGGCCGTCACGGTCGAGGAGGACGCCGTCGTCGCGTACAACCAGGGCTACCCCTGCGGGGCCTACAGCAAGGCGCGCAACTGCGAGAAGCGGAGCCGTCCGCACACCCCGCTGGTCTCCTTCTATCCAACCGACAGTGACCCGGTCAGCGACCATCCCTATGTCGAACTGGGCAACATGGAGAAGGCCAAGCGGCCGGTGGCGCGGGACTTCCTGAACTACCTCCACCGCCCGGACATCTACGGCAAGTTCTTCGCCCCGTACGGCTTCCGGACCTACAAGGGCGCCGCCGGCGCGGCCCCGGCGCTCTCGCCGGACAACGGTGCGCTGCGTGACGCCGACATCTCCCAGTACTCGGCACCGGACGGCCAGGTCCTCGACCGGCTGCAGACCGTCTGGCCCACCCTGCGGCGGCGGGCGAACGTCCTCGTGGTGATCGACACCTCCAAGTCGATGGACGACAAGGTGCCCGGCACCGGCGGTACCAAGATGGAGCTGCTGCGCGACGCCGAGTCCGCTCTCTTCGGCTCCGGCGGCTTCGCGGACACCGACCGGGTCGGCCTGTGGAAGTTCTCCAACGCGGCCAGTCTCGGCGGCAAGCACCACTACGTCCCGCTGGTGGACATCGGGCCGATGGGGGAGAAGCTCGCCGACCGACGCGGCGCCACGCGGCGCGCGGAACTCGCGGACGAGATCGACAACCTGGTGCCGAACGGCGCGACCGGCCTGTACGGCACGGTCGAGGCGGCGGTGGACTCCATGCGCAAGGACTACGACCCGGCGGCCATCAACGCCATCGTGCTGCTCACCGACGGCCGCAACGAGGGCGTGCCGTCCAAGCCGACCCTCAAGGACGTGCTCGCGAGGATCGGCGGCCCGGACAAGCGGGTCCGCGTGTTCACCGTGGCCTACGGGTCGAAGGCCGACCAGCAGGACGCGAACGGCAGGACCGTGCTGGAGGAGATCGCCGCCGCCACCGGGGCGCACGCCTACAACGCCAAGAACCCGAAGATCCTCGGCGAGGTGCTGACCAGCGTGATCTCCAACTTCTGAGGGCCGCCATCCCGGGCACCGAACATTCCTTGACGGGAATATAACCGCAGAGGCATATTGGTCTCATGTCCGACGCCGCGCTCTGGACCGCTCTCGCCGACCCCCACCGGCGGGCCATCGTCGCTCTGCTCCTGGAGCGGCCCCGGCCCGTCGGGGAGCTCGTGGAGGCATGCGGACTGAGCCAGCCGAGCACCTCCAAGCATCTGAAGGTGCTGCGGGAGGCGGGTCTGGTGCGGGTCAGGCAGGACGCGCAGCGCCGCGTCTACGCCCTCGACCCGGCCCCGATCGCCGCCCTCGACGCCTGGCTCGCGCCGTACCGCAGGCTGTGGAACAACAGCCTCGACGCGCTGGGCCGCCGCCTCGACGAGACGTCGGACGACACCTGACACCCCCACATCGCGAAGGACCGAAGCACCATGTCCGTCGACCTCACCGGTACCTATCTGACCCTCGACGACGGCCGCCCCGCCGTCCGCTTCAGTCGCACCTACGACCACCCCGTCGACCGCGTCTGGCACTTCGTGACCGACCCGGACGAACTCGCCGCGTGGTTCCCCTCCCGCGCCGAGATGGACCTGCGCCCCGGCGGCGCCATCCGGTTCAGCGGCGACCCCCACATGCCCGAGTCCACCGGCAAGGTGCTCGCCGTCGACCCGCCCCGCCACCTCTCCTTCGAGTGGGGCGGCGACGAACTCCACTTCGACCTGGAGGAGGCCGGCGCGGGACGCACCCGGTTCACCCTCACCAACGTCCTCGTCGCCGAGAACACCGCCGCCCGCAACGGCGCCGGCTGGGAGGTCTGCCTCGCCGCCCTGGACGCCAAGGCCCGCGGCGAGGGCTTCGAGGGGCCCCACGCAGGGGCGAGCGCGCCCTGGAAGGAGTTCTACGACGGTTACGTCGGAGCCGGTGTGCCCTCGGGCGCGCCGGTGCCGGGCCTGGACTGACCCTCAGGCGAACACCCGGGTGAGCGCCGCGGAGAGCGGCCCGGGGTCGGCCGGGGACACCCGCGCGCCGAGATACCCGTCCGGGCGTACGAGGAACGCCTCGCTCCCGCCGGCCCCGTACCGCTCGCGGAACTCACCACGGCTGTCGCGCAGCACCGGCAGGGGCAGCGGGTCGGTGTCCACGCCTTCCGGTAGCACGCAGTAGCAGGTCAGCCGGTCATGCGCGAGACCGCGCGCCGTGTCGGCCAGTTGCTCGAATCCCTTGGTCCCGTCGGCGGATTCGGCGTGGAGCAGCAGGACGTGGTCGCGCTCGCGCAGCATGTCGTACAGGCGCAGCGGGAAGGTCGCGAGCGGGTCCAGCAGGCCGCCGCAGTCAGGTGCGCGCTCGCCCGCCGCGGGACCGGGTGCGGCGGCCGGGCCCGGCTCGACCAGCGGACTGTCCGGGTAGGCGACCAGCAACTGCGCCTCCCGCAGCCCCACGGTCACCGGATCGTCCGGGTCGGCCTGTACGCCCTGCGCCGCGTGCCGCAGGGTGCGGCCCACCACTTCGTCCCCGACCGGTTTGCGCTCGGCGTGGTAGCTCTCCAGCAGCCCCGGGCGGGCGATGCCCCGCGTCGCGAGGGCCAGCTTCCACCCCAGGTTGTAGGCGTCCTGGATCCCGGTGTTCATGCCCTGGGCGCCGGTCGGCGGATGGATGTGCGCGGCGTCGCCTGCCACGAAGACCCGGCCCTCGCCGTAGCGGTCCACGATGCGGTGGCTGATGCGGAACACCGACGACCAGCGCATCGCGGACGCGGTCGTCGGCCAGGGGGACAGCCGGTCCAGGACCGCCTGGATGTGCTCCAGGCGCGGAGCGCGCCCCGTGTCCAGGCCGTGGACGACCGCGTCCCCCGCCTGAGCCCGGTCCCGCTGTGAGAGTTCCGGCGGGACCCGCATGGACATGCGGTAGCGGCACCGGCCGGGCAGCGGGATGCACACGAGTACGTCGTCCACCGCTCCGTCGGGAGGGCGGTGCATCGAGCGCACGGTCCATCCCGGTGCCAGGTCCCAGTCCACCTCCACGTCCGCGAGCATGTACTCCTCCGGCAGCGCGCCGCCCTCGAAGGAGAGCCCCAGCGTCTTGCGCACGACGCTGTGCGCGCCGTCGCAGCCGACCAGGAAGAGGGAGCGGACCTCCAGCTCCTCGCCGCCCGCGGTGCGCAGCCGGTTGGTGACGCCGTCGGCGTCCTGGGCGAAGGACAGCAGCTCCGTGCCCCGCTCGATGCGTCCGCCGTAGCAGGCCAGGCGCTCTCCGAGGATGCGCTCGGTCTCGTACTGCGGCAGGGCCGCGAACCCGTACGGCACCTCTGGCGGCAGCGACATCTCCATGCGCCCCTGTTCGGCGCCGTTCACGTACGTGAGCTGTCCGCGCAGCGGGACGGCCGCGTCCAGGGCCGCGCGGGCCACGCCCGTCCGGTCCCAGACCTCCAGCGTCCTGGGCTGGATCCCGACCGCCTTGGCGTACGGCAACCGCTCCGGAAGCCTGTCGACCAGCCGGCAGGCGACACCCCGCCTGCTCAGTTCGAGGGCGGCGGTCAGGCCGACCGGGCCCGCCCCGGCGATCAGTACCTCGGTCTCCGTCATGAGTGTCTCCCGTGCTGCCCCGGGAACCATGGTCGCCCGAGGGGACAGGCGTGGCGAGCCGGCCACCGGCGCCGGACGCCCTACGCCAGCTGCCTGCGCACCAGCTCGTGCAGCCGGCCCCCGGTGTCCGCGAGCAGCTGGGCGGGCGGGCCCTGCTGGATGACCTTGCCGTCCTCCATGACGACGACCCGGTCCGCGTCCAGCACCGTGGACAGCCGGTGGGCGATGACGATGCGCGTGGCGTTGAGCCCCCGGGTGCTCTCGATGACGATGCGCTGGGTGTCGTTGTCGAGGGCGCTGGTCGCCTCGTCGAAGAAGAGGATGCGCGGGCGCCGGATCAGCGCCTGGGCGATCATCAGGCGCTGCCGCTGCCCGCCGGAGATCGCACCGTTGCCCGCGACGATCGTGTGCAGGCCCATCGGCATCCGCTTGATGTCCTCCGCGAGACCCGCCATCTCGGCCGCCGCCATCGCCTCCTCGGGCGTGTACGGCTCGGTGCCGCAGATGACGTCCAGGATGGAGCCGGTGAACGGCTGCGCGTGCTGGAGCACGACCCCGCACTGCCGGCGCACCGCCGACTGGTCGAGGGCCGCCAGGTCCTGTCCGTCGTACAGGACGCTGCCCGAGACCGGCTTGTCGAAGCCGATGAGCAGCCGCAGCAGCGTGGACTTGCCGCAGCCGCTGGGGCCGACGACCGCCACGAACTCGCCCGGGCGGACGGCGAAGGACACGTCGTCCAGGACGAGCGGGCCGTCGTCGGCGTACCGGAAGGACAGTCGGCGGGCCTCCACCGCGCCGGACAGCGGACCCGGCCGGGTGCTCGCCGTGCGCACCTCGGGCGTGGCGTCCAGGACCGGCTTGATCTCCTCGAACAGCGGCAGCGCGGCCACCGCCGAGACGAAGGAACCCGTGAGCTGGGTGACCGAGGTCAGCACCATCGTCACCGACGTGTTGAAGGTGAGGAAGGCCGCCGCCGACATCGAGCCCCTGGCCGGACCGGCCAGCAGCATGAACATCAGCAGGGTGCACACCGGCAGATAGACCGCCCCCAGCACGGTGGTGAGGTTCTTGATCCGGCCGACCTTCTGCTGGAGTTCCCGGCTGTGCGCGAACTCCCCGGCCCAGGCGGCGTAGGCGTAGTTCTCCGCCGCGGCGACCCGCAGCTTGGGCAGGCCGCGCAGGGTCTGGAACGCCTGGTTGTTCAGCTTGTTGCCGAGCGTCACAAGACGGCGCTGCCAGCGCACCTGCCACAGCCCGAGCCCCAGGAACACGGCCGCGATGACGACGAGCATGCCGATCGCCGCGAGCGCCATGGGCACGCTGTACCAGAGCAGCAGACCGAGGTTCATCGCACCGACCGTCACCGACTGCGCGACCACCGGCCCGACGCCCGCAAGCAGCCGCCGGATCGCGCTGATGCCCATGGCGGCACTGGCGAGTTCACCGGTGGAGCGCTGGGTGAAGAACCGGGTCGGCAGCCTGAGCAGCCGGTCCCAGACGGCCGGTTGGAGCGCCGACTCGATACGGCCCTCCAGACGCAGGATGGTCAGGTTCTCCAGCAGCGTGAACGCGGCCGACACGACCCCGCTGATCATCACCGCCAGGCAGACCTGGACGATCAGGCCCGTCTGGGCCTTGGGTACGTACTCGCCGAGCACCTTGCCCGTGGCGATCGGCACCAGTGCGCCGATCGCCACCGTCACCAGCCCGGCGAGCATCAGGTTCAGCAGGTCGCCGCGGGTGCCGCGCAGGCTGAACCGCAGCAGCCCGAGCGGGCTGAGCCCCCGCTCGGGCAGCGGCCGGTAGAACATCACCGCGCGCGGCTCGAACTCCTCCGCGTTCGCCCTCTCGATCGGCGTCTCGCGTCCGGTGCCCGGGTGCACGGCCACATAGCCGCCGCGCCGCCACAGCAGGGCGACCGGCGCCCCGGACAGCGCCCGGTGCCCCACCAGCGGGCCGACGTTCTCCCGCCACCAGCGTCCGTCCAGGCGGACGGCCCGGGTGCGCACCCGGGAGGCCAGGGCCACCCGCTCGACCGGGTCGAGGCGTTCGCTCTCGGTGCCGCTCTGCGCGGGCTCGGCCAGAGTGATCCCGGCCGCCTCGGCGACGAGCTTGCAGGCCGCGTAGCCGGCGTCGGCGTCCGCGGCCGTCGTACGGCGGGCCGAGCGCTTGCCGATGGAGGCGAGCAGGGTCTGGTCGGCCTGGGCGCGGACCGCCTCACCGGCCTTGATACCGGCGGCCGTACGCGTCTCGTGCGTGCGCTCCAGCTGCTCGATCCACCGGTCCAGCGCGGTCAGCAGCCGGTACTGCTGGTCGACCATGCTCTGCCACAGCGCCGGGTCCATCAGCAGGTCGGCGGCGGCCTCCGCGCCGTACAGGGAGCCGTACTGCACGCTGCCCGGCGGCACCTGCATCCAGAACACGTCGTCGTCGGCCGGGGCTGCGGACCGCTCCTCGGCCATGGGGGCCTGGAAGAGGACGGACAGACCACGGCCGACGCCCAGCGCGACGGCGTACTCCAGCGGGCTCGACGCCGGGGGCACGTACTGAGGGTTGCCGTACTCGTCGTACGACCACGTCTGGGTGTGGGCCGGTTGGTACAGCTCGCGCAGGTTGACCCGGTGCACCACACAGTCCCGCGCCGGGCGCGCGACCAGGGTGTGCTGCGGTCCGGCGACCGGACCGAGCAGCAGCGCGCCCGCCTCCAGCCGGTCGAGGTGGTGCCAGTGGCCCTGCTGGGCGGCGTCCACCGCGAACAGGTCCAGCGCGCCGGCCGCGACCAGCCACAGCACCTGCGGACCTTCCAGGTCCAGCCGGTTGAAGCCCGCGCAGTCGATGCGCGTGCCCATGGACCCCAGCGCTCCGAGTACGAGATCGCCTTCGTAACCCTCCTGAACAGTCGTCATCTCACCGCTCCCTGACCAGTGCGGCGTACGCGCCGCCGCGCGCCACCAGCTCCTCGTGCCGCCCGCGCTCGACGACCGTGCCGTGCTGGAGCACCACGATCTCGTCGCTGTCCCGGACGGTGCTCAGCCGGTGGGCGATCACCACACAGGCGCAGCCGCGCCGGCGCAGGTTGTCCATCACGACCAGCTCGGTCTCCGCGTCCAGCGCGCTGGTCACCTCGTCCAGCACGAGGATGCTGGGCCGCCGCACCAACGCCCGGGCGATCTCCAGGCGCTGGCGCTGCCCGCCGGAGAAGTTCCGGCCGTCCTGCTCGACCTTGCTGTGGACGCCGCCGGGGCGGCGCATCACCACGTCGTACAGGGCCGCGTCCCGCAGCGCCTCCACCACGGCCTCGTCCGGGATCGACGGGTCCCACAGGGCCACGTTGTCGCGGACCGAGCCCTCGAAGAGGAACACGTCCTGGTCCACGAAGGAGACCGAGGAGGCGAGCGCGCCGCGCGGGATGTCCTCCAGCCGGCGGCCGTCGATGCGGATCACGCCGTCCCAGGGCGCGTAGAGACCCGAGATCAGCCGGGACACCGTCGACTTGCCGCTGCCCGAGCCGCCCACCAGCGCCACCTGCTGCCCTGGGCCCACGGTCAGGTCGAACCCGGTCAGCAGCGGCTTGTCCAGCGGGCTGTAGCCGAAGGTGACGTTCTCCAGCTCGACGTGCCCGCGCAGCCGGCGCGTGGAGTCGGCGCCGCCGGGGCGGGCGTAGAGCGGGTCGGCCTGGAAGTTCTCCACGTCCTTCAGCCGGGCCACGTCGGCCGCGAAGTCCTGGATGCGGCCCGCCACGCCGTTGAGCCGGGTGAGCGGCGCCGTGAAGCGGGTGACCAGCGCCTGGAAGGCGACCAGCAGGCCGACCGAGATGTGCCCCTCGACCGCCCGCATTCCGCCGATCCACAGGATCAGCGCGCTGTTGAGCGTGGCGAGCGTCGGCGCGACCACACCCAGCCAGGCGCTCGGCACACCGAGCCGCTGCTGCTCCTCCAGCGTGGTGGCGTGCTGCCCGGCCCACTTGCGGAAGTAGCCGTCCTCGCCGCCGGTCGCCTTCATCGTCTCGATCAGCTGGAGACCGGTGTACGAAGTGTTGGTGAGCCGTGCGGTGTCCGCGCGCAGCTTCGCCGTACGGGTCGCGCGCAGCCGTACGACCAGCCGCATCGCCACCACGTTCAGCAGGGCCACACCGATGCCGAGGAACGTCAGCTGCGGGTCGTAGGTGTACAGCAGCACGGCGTACAGCACGACCACGACGGCGTCCACGCCCGCCGCTGCCAGGTCGCGGGCCAGGGTCTCGGCGACCTGGTCGTTGGACTGCAGCCGCTGCACCAGGTCGGCCGGGCTGCGCTGGGAGAAGAACGTGACCGGCAGCCGCAGCAGATGGCGCAGGAAGCGGGCGCTGGAGAGGGTGGAGGAGATGATCCGGCCGTGCAGCAGGTTGGCCTGCTGGAGCCAGGTCAGCACCAGGGTGAGCAGGACACAGGTGGCCATCGAGGCGAACAGCACGCCGAGCAGCGAGGTCTGGCCGCCGATGAGGAACATGTCGATGTAGGTACGGCTGAGCGCGGGCACCGCCGCGCCCACCGCCACCAGCAGCAGGCTGGCCAGCACGGCGGCGGGCAGGGTGCCCGCGGTGCCGCGCAGCCGGGCCGGCATCGCGCCGAGCACGCCGGACTTGCGACCGCCCTTGCTGAAGCCGTCGCCGGGCTCCATGACGAGCACGACACCGGTGAAACTGCCGTCGAACTCCTCCATGGGCACGAACCGGCGGCCCTTCGCGGGGTCGTTGATGTACACCCCGCGCCGGCCGAAGCGGCGGCCCATGCCGTCGTAGACGACGTAGTGGTTGAACTCCCAGAACAGGACGGCCGGTGCCGTCACCTCGGCGAGGGCGGCCAGGTCCATCTGCATGCCCTTGGCGGTCAGGCCGTAACTGCGAGCCGCCTTCAGCAGGTTGCTGGCGCGCGAGCCGTCGCGGGAGACGCCGCAGGCGATGCGCAGCTCCTCCAACGGGACGTGCCGGCCGTAGTGGCCGAGGACCATCGAGAGGGAGGCGGCTCCGCACTCGACGGCCTCCATCTGGAGCACGGTCGGCGTACGGACCGTGCCGCCACTGGACTTGGGGACCGGGCGCCGGGCCGGGGCGGCCCGTCTGCGGCCGCGGGTTTCCTGAGTGGTGCTCACGGCAGCAGCCAATCGACGGGACGCTGGTCGGCCAGCCGGATCGAACCGGAGGCGAGGGTCATGGAGTCGAGCTGGTACGGCGGCCCGTCGGCGGAGGACCAGCGCAAGCCGTTCTTCGTGCCGGACGACCTGTCGAGCGCGACCAGGACCGCCACCGGGCGGCCCTTCTTCGTGAACTGCTCGCCCAGCTGGCTGTCCCCGAGGAACGCGGCGATCGACTGGGCGGACTGGGCGGTCCGGTCCACCGACTTCACATGCCCGCGCAGCACGCCGTACTGCTGGGTCGGCACCGAGGACACGGTGAGGTCCACGGCGGCGTGCGCCGGGATGGCGGCGGCGCTCTCGGCGGGGACGTAGACGGTGGCGTACAGCGGGTCGGAGGCGTGGGCGACCTTCTCCACCGCCGCGATGTTCGCGCCGGTCTGGATGATCTGGCCGATGGTGGCGGCGAGCGCGGTGACGCGGCCCGCGGCGACCGTGCGGACCACGGATTCGCCCTGGCTCGTGCGCACTTCGAGGACGGGGGCGTTCGCGGGCAGCCGTTCGCCCTGTTTGGCGAGTACGGCCGTGACCTGACCGGCCACGGGGCTCTGCAGCAGATAGCTGCCCTGTCCGTGGGTGAGGATGGCCTGCGCGCTCACCGTGGAGGCGACCGAGCCGGTCACCGCCCACACGGAGGCCGCCGCCATGACGACGACGGTGACGCCGAGCGCGAGCCAGCCCTGGGGACGGGCCAGCCGCACCGGAAGGTCCAGCTCCTCCGGCGACTGGAGCTTGGCGAGGGCCTGTTGGCGG
The DNA here is from genome assembly GCF_042895235.1 of Streptomyces sp. NPDC001410. Classification (NCBI taxonomy): domain Bacteria; kingdom Bacillati; phylum Actinomycetota; class Actinomycetes; order Kitasatosporales; family Streptomycetaceae; genus Streptomyces; species Streptomyces sp. NPDC001410. The sequence continues at coordinate 48,153 of NZ_JBIAWE010000001.1, read as the reverse complement.
AACTGCACGGAACTTCCCTCACCCGAGGAGAGACATCGTTACGACCTGCTTCGGGCACCCACGGGCACCCGAGAGTCCCGGAGCCGGGGGGCGGCTCCGGGACTTCGGTGACACCGAGGTGCGATCAGAGACCGGCGACCAGGCCGGTGACCGGGGCCACGTTCAGGCCGGTGACACCCTCGACGGTGCCGACGACCGTGTCGACCACGCCGGCAACCGGGGCGATGCCGTTGACGGCACCGGTCACGGTGTTCAGGGCGTTCACGGAAAGGCCGCCGGAGACGTTGTCCAGCTCGGCGTCCGAGATCTCGACGGTCTCAACCTGGGGGGTGGAGTTCATGGTGGAACTTCCCTTCGTATGGATATTTCACAAGGGGGGAAGCGGCCCCCTCTGGGGACAGACGACGGCCGCGACCGCGGGTGCCGGAACCCCCGTGTCCGGGAGCCCGGGGGACCCCCGCGATGCGATGGATCAAAGCACGCACGCGGGCCGCGCTTCCAATCAACCAGGCCTCTCACCAGCGCACTTGCCCCGCCCGAAGCCCCAAGCGTGCAGGTGCGCGCACGGCTTGTCGGCGACTCCTTCACATGCCGCACGGCATCGCCCCGACCCGGCCCTTGTCCATCGGGCGGCGAATCCGGCACTCGGCGCCAAAGGCGTGCCGGGGGGCGTGCGGATGTGCAGAACCGGGGGCGTCAGTGACTTGGTTGAGTATTCAATGTGCAGATTCCCTGAAGCAGGGATTCCGGTAAGTGATCGGAACGGACCGCTACCGATCAGTAGCTGAGCGTGTCGGTCTGCCGGTGCAGAGAAGCGTCACTGCATCAGTGCGCAGACGTGTCAGCCCATCAGTGCATAGACCGTGCTCGCGCGGGCGGCGAGCGCACCTGACGCGGCGTCGGCCAGCGTGATGTCCGCGAACGCCATCCGCCGGCCCAGCTTGGTCAGGACCGCTTCGATCAGGACATCCGAACCGGTCACCGCCCGCTGGAAGGACGTCGACTGCTGCACGGTCGTCATCGGCACGAAGCCGCCCCGTGCTGCCGAGACCGCGATCACCGTCGCCGTGTCGGCGGCCGCCATGAGCGCCTGCCCCGACAGCCCGCCGCCCTCCCGGGCCAGCCGCTCCGACCAGGGCAGACGCAGGACCGCGCGGTCCGCGCCCAAGGCCTGGACGGACAGTCCGAGGTCGAGCACCCAGGGGGCGAAGTTGGCGGAGAGGATCTTGTCGGCTTCGGCCGTGGTCATCGTCATATGGGGGATTCTTCCCGGCCGCTCGGTGCGACACGCGGAGCGTGGCTGATTCGCCTCCAGGGGGCGGAAGTTGGCGAACGGAATTGAACACACCGCATGACCCGCCCGTACCTACAGCCATCCAGGCGCCCCCGATCAACTGCCCGACAGCGGCATACCCCCGTCCCCAGGAGGTCGAGAATTTTGAGTCACAAGCGAATGCCCAAGCGCAAGGCCGCGATAGCGGTGGGCGGTGTCGCGGCGCTCGGAGCGGCGGCCCTCCTGCTGCCCAACGCGAACGCGTCACAGGATCAGAACAACGCGGCGGGCGCCGCCGGCACCGCGAAGACCCTGAAGGCCTCGGACGCTTCGGATCTCGCCGCACGGTTGCAGAAGGTGCTCGGTGACGCCGCTGCCGGGTCCTACTACGACAGCGGCAAGAAGCAGCTGGTCGTCAACGTGGTCAGCGGCGACAACAACATCGTCCAGCAGGCCGAGAAGGCCGGTGCGGTCGTCCGCCAGGTGGAGAACAGCGTCTCCGAACTCAAGGCCGCCGCAGGGACGCTGAAGACCAAGGCGACCATCCCGGGCACCGCCTGGGCCGTGGACCCGCGCACCAACAAGGTCGTGGTCAGCGCCGACTCCAGCGTCACCGGCGCCAAGTGGAACCGGCTCCAGTCGACCGTGCAGAGCCTCGGCTCCGGCATGGCGACCCTGAAGAAGTCCGCCGGCACCTTCAAGACCTTCGTCTCCGGCGGCGACGCCATCTTCTCCCAGGTGCAGGGCGGCAACGTGCGCTGCTCCCTCGGCTTCAACGTCAAGGCCTCGGACGGCAGCCCCGCCTTCCTGACGGCCGGTCACTGCGGGGTCGCCGCGAAGGACTGGTCCGACTCCCAGAACGGCCAGCCCATCGCCACCGTGGACCAGGCCAAGTTCCCGGGCAACGACTTCTCCCTCGTGAAGTACAACGACGCCACCACCCAGGCGCCCAGCGAGGTCAACGCCGGCAACGGCCAGACCGTCCCGATCACCCAGGCCCAGGACGCCACCGTCGGCGAGACCGTGTTCCGGATGGGCTCCACCACCGGGCTGCACAACGGCCAGGTGACCGGCCTCGACGCCACCGTCAACTTCCAGAGCGAGACCGACCCGAACGGCGTCGACACCGTCACCGGCCTCATCCAGACCAACGTCTGTGCCGAGCCCGGGGACAGCGGCGGCTCCCTGTTCACCCAGGACGGCGGCGCGGTCGGCCTCACCTCCGGCGGCAGCGGCGACTGCACCAGCGGCGGCGAGACCTTCTTCCAGCCGGTCACCGCCGCGCTGCAGGCCACCGGCGCCACCCTCGGCGACGGCGGCAACGGCGCGGGCGGCCAGGCTGGTGCGGGCGACCAGGCGGGCACCGCCGACCCCTCGGCCTCGGCCGGCGACCAGGCAGGGGCCGGTGACCAGGCCGGCGGCGACCAGATCGGCGGCTCCGCCGACCCGTCCGCCTCGGCGGGCGACCAGAGCGGCGCGGGCACCGGGGACCAGTCCGGTGCGGGCACGGGGGACCAGTCCGGCGCGGGCACGGGCGACGGCTCGTCGTCCCTGACCGACAGTCACTGACCCTCCTCCAGCGGGACACCAACGCTCCCGCACCGGGATTCGGCGGTCCGGCCTTTCGGCTGGGCCGCTGGGTTGTTGCTCACCGGGGTCCGGTGGTCGGGCCTTTCGGCTGGGCCGCTGGGTTGTTGCTCACCGGGATGCGGCGGTCGGGTCTTTTGACGGGACCGGCCGAGCCGTTCCGCACTGGGATCCGGCGGGCTGTCCCCGTGACGGGACCGGCCGAGCTGTCCCGCACTGGGATTTGGTGGTCTGGCCCGCCGGGCTGTCCTCACTGCAGTCCGGCGGGGCGGCCTCTCGACAGCACCGGCTGAGCCGTCCCGCACTGGGATTCGGCGGGCTGTCCCCGCACCGGGGCCGCCCGAGCCGCCCCCGCGGCGGAACCGCCGAGCCGTCCCCAGACTCCCTGGCCGGCCCACCGCGGTTCCGGTCGGCAGGGACGGTCCGGCCCTCCGGCGGGAGGGCCGGACCACGGTGGTCGGGCCAAACCACGGTGGTCGGGCCAAACCACAGTGGTCGGGTCGAACCACAGTGGTCGGGTCGAACCACAGTGGTCGGGTCGGACCACAGTGGTCGGGTCGGACCACAGTGGTCGGGTCGGACCACAGCGGTTGGGTCGGACCACGGTCGTCGGGCCCGGTGGTTCAGCGGTTCTCGTGGGCCCGCAGCAGCAGGACCGCCACGTCGTCCACCCGCTCCCGCGCCGCCGCGCTGTGCCGTACGAGTTCGTCGGCCAGGTTCTCCAGAGGCTGGTCGCCGGCTTCGGCGAGGAGGGCGCCGAGGTCGACCAGGGAGTCCTCGATGTCCACGTCGGGGGACTCCACGAGACCGTCTGTGTAGAGGGCGAGGACCGAGCCCGGGGCCAGGGACACCTCGGTCGTCGGGTACGTGGCCGACGCGTCGATCCCGAGCAGCGGGCCGCCGGCGAGGTCCAGCACCCGCACCTGCCCGTCCGGGCGCCGGAGCAGCGGTGGCGGATGCCCGGCGCGTGCCATCACGGCCTGCCCCTGAGCCGGGTCCAGCCGTAGGTAGAGGCAGCTGGCGAACAGGTCGGCGCCCAGGTCGATGAGCAGCCGGTTGGTGCTGCTCATCACGTCCTGCGGCGCCTGACCCACCGTGGTGTACGCCCGTACCCCGGTGCGGATCTGCCCCATCAGCGCGGCCGCCGTCACGTTGTGCCCCTGGACGTCCCCGATCACCGCCGCGGCCAGCGGCCGGGTCGGCACCAGGTCGTAGAAGTCGCCGCCGATCTCCATGCCCTGAGTGGCCGGCAGATAGCGGGCGGCCGCCTCGATGCCGGGCAGCGCCGCCAGCGTGTGCGGCAGCAGCGACTCCTGCAGCCCCTGCGCCAGCCGGTGCTTGGCGTCGTACAGCTGGGCGCGCTCCAGCGCCTGCGCGATCAGGCCGCCGAGGCTGGTGAGGACCGCCCGCTCGTCGGCGGGGAAGACATGCGGGTCGGCGTACGCCAGCACACACGTGCCCACCGGCCGACCGGACGCGATCAGCGGCAGATACGCCCAGGACGCGAACCCGTCCGGGGGCCGCTTCGGATACAGCCGCGCCATCTGTTCCCACGAGTCGAAGAACGCCGGCACACCGGTGTTCAGGGCCTGGGTGCCCGGGGTGCGTTCGCTCAGCGGCAGCCCGTGGAAGCGCTCCACCACGTACGGGTCCGCGTACCCGCGGTGCCCCAGCACATGCAGCCGCCCCGCCTGCGAAGCGAGGATCACCAGCCCCTGGCAGCCGACCGACGGGGCGACCTCGTCCCACACCAACTGCACGACGTCCTGCACCCCCACCGCCTCGGTCAGCGCCGCGGCCAGGCTCAGCACCTGAGTGATGGTCACCAGCCGCGAGGGCCCCGCCCCCGTCCGCGGCGCGTCCCGCGCCATCTCCGCCACCGCCCGCGCCCGGCTGATCCGCACGCTCAGCCCGGTCGTGCTCGGATACATCCGGAACGAGAGCCACTCGCCCGGCGGGCGCAGCGCCACGAACGACGTCACCTGCTGGCTGATCAGCGCGGCCCGGTACCGGTCCTCGTACACCGGATCGTTCAGCCACGGCACGGACACCCACGGCAGGTTGCCGAGCAGCTCCCCGGAGGGGCGCCCGAGCAGGTCGGCGGCGGCCGCGTTGACGAAGACGATCCGGCCGTGCAGGTCCAGCGACACCAGCCCGTACGGCAGCCGGGACACCATCCGGGTCGCCTCCACCGACCCCAGCGTGTCCGACACGCCCGACAGCGGAGTCGCCAGCAGGTCGACCTCGGGGCCGATCCGCCGGTTCTCCGCCGCGGCCCGCTCCAGCCGCAGAGCCAGCCGCTCGCAGGCCGCCGTCAGAATGTCGCGCTCCCGGTCGGACAGCTCCGGCGGATGCGCGCCGGGCCAGGTCACGAACACGGCGCCGTACACGGTCCCCGCCGTCGCCACCGGCAGCGCGGCCAGCGCGAACGGGTACGGCAGCACCATCGAGATCCGCGGATAGCAGCGCGCCATCTGCTCCTCGCCGCCCACCCACACCAGCCGCCGGTCGCGCACCGCGTCCGCCACCGGGACCGGCGCGCTCAGCCCGACCCGCTCCCACGGCGCCGCGAACGCCCGGGGCATGCCCGCCATCACGGCCATCTCCAGGACCGGCTCATCGGGCCTGAGCAGGTACACCGCGCCGGAGTGCGCGTGCACGTCCTCGATCATCGAGGCCAGCGCAATGGACAGCAGCGGTCGGCCGACCTGAGTGCGGTCGGCCGCCGGTCGCTGTGCCGGCCCTGGCCCGTCGGACACGCCGACCACCTCCTCGCCGGGCCGCGCGTCGCGTCTCGGGGTCAAGGCTGCCTCGCCGGGGCGTGCGGCGCACGGCGAGCGCCCGTCGGCGACCTGCGCAGGTGCCCGGTCGCCCCGGGGGCCTGCGAATACCCCGTCGGGACAGGACCATGCCTGCGCAGCCGAAGCGCGCGGCAGAATACGGGCGCCGGGTGTGCGCCCCCGCGCACCCTGATGGCCGATTCTCTGCGCCCGCGAACGGCGAACGCGTCCAAGAATGGGGCACGCGCGGAACACCTGAAGACGAGAGCCCGGCGATACGGGGCGAAGTAAGGCCGACTGGAGGGGCGGGCAGTGATCCGGGTACTGCTGGTGCACGACGCGTGTCTGGTGCGATCGGTCCTGGCCGAGTGGTTACGGGAGGAGCCTGGCCTGTACGTGGAGGACACGCCCTGGCGTGGCGCGGCAGCGCGGGTACGGTCCGGGTGTCCGGACGTGTGCGCGGCGGACCTGGACTGCGCCGACGGTCATGGCGTGCCGCCGCTCGGCGACCTGTGCCCGCCCGGCACGGGCGGCCGGCCGCCGGCGCTGGTGGTGCTTGCGAGTGCGAATCGTCCCGGGCTCCTGAAACGGGCGGCCGAGGCGGGTGCGCTCGGTTTCGTCGACAAGGCGGGCTCACCGGAGCGGCTGGTGCGCGCGATCCGCTGCGTCGCGGAGAGGGAACGTTTCGTCGATGCGTCGCTGGGCTTCGGCTTCCTCAAGGCGGCGCAGATGCCGCTCACCAGACGCGAGCTGAGCGTGCTGTCCCTGGCGGCCGGCGGGGCGTCCGTCGCGGAGATCGCCGGCAGCCTGCACCTGTCGCACGGCACGGTGCGCAACTACATGGCGGCGATCACCCGCAAGACCGGGGCGCGCAACCGCATCGACGCCATCCGGATATCCCGCGGGGAGGGGTGGGTGTGATCACCGGACCGGTGCGGTGGGCCGTGCCGTCCAGCCGCCGACCAGGTCCCGGTACAGGGCCGAGGTCCGCAGCAGCTCGTCGTGGGTGCCGCAGGCGGTGCGCGAGCCGTCCAGCACCAGGACGCGGTCGGCGCGGCGGGCCGAGCTGATGCGGTGGGCGACGACCACGAGAGTGCCGCCCGGCCGCGCCGCGAACGCCCGCTCGGCCCGTGTCTCTGCCGCCGGGTCCAGGTGACAGGTCGCCTCGTCCAGCAGGGCGAGCGGCGCGGGTGACAGATAGGCCCGGGTCAACGCGATCAGCTGCCGCTCGCCCGCCGACAGCGCGACCGGATCGACCCTGCCGCCGGGCCCGCCCAGCGCCCGCAGCAGCGGCGTCAGCCCGACCGCCTCGGCAGCGGCCAGCAGCTCCGCCTCCGGCACCGGATCCCGGCGGAACAGGCCCAGGTTCTCCGCGAGGGTCCCGCCATGGACGTACGCCTCCTGCGGGATCAGCACGCGACAGGCGGCCGCCTCCGCTCCCGGAACGGCGTGCCCGTACACCCGGATCGCCCCCTCCCGCGCCTCCAGCAGCCCGGCGACGAGCCCCGTGAGCGTCGACTTGCCGACCCCGCTCGGCCCTACGACGGCGAGGTGCGACTCCGCCGGGACCGTGAGGTCGAGTTTGTCGAGGACGGGCTCGCTCGCGGGGCCGTAGGCGAAGGTGACGCAGGTGAGGACCAGGGCGGGGGTGGCGGGCGGCGGGGGTCCCGTGGGCGAGGGGGACTTGCTCCGGTCCTCGGGATGTCGTGCCCCGGGAACCGTCGGCGGGGCGAGGCGCCGTAGGACGACCGTGAGCCGGGACCCGCTGGTGCCCAAGCCGTGGACGAGGTTCTGGAGGGCGGGGAGCAGGGACTGGGTGACGTAGGCGAGGGCGCCCACCAGCGCACCTGGCGTCACGCCGTGGCGCAGCAGCCAGGGCGCGGTGGCGAGCAGCAGGACCACCGGCAGCTCGCCGCCCACCGCCAGGGCAGCCACCCGGGCCACGCTCCAGCGGGCCAGGTTGCGGGCGGCCCGCTGCTCCGCGTCGACCGACTCCGCGACGGTGGCCGCCACCTGCGCCTCGGCACCGGCGGCCGTGACGTCCCGCAGCCCCGGACACACCGCGCCCAGCTCCGCGGCCAGCGCCTCGTCGGCGGCGAGGAAGGCCTCCTGACGCCGGGCCAGCGGCCACAGCGTCGCCGCGAACAGGCACAGCCCGGCCAGCAGCGGGGGCACGACGACCGTCAGCAGCAGCGGGGCCAGCGAGAACAGGCCGATCAGCGCGCCGGCGACGGTGAACAGGAAGGAGCGGGAGACCAGCACCAGTCCCGCCAGCGTGTCCCGGGCGATCTCCACCTGCTGGGTGAGCCCGGACAGCGCCCCGGCGTCCGCCTCCCGCACCCCGCGCCCGACCACGCTCGCCACCAGGCGGTCCCGGACCGGCTCGACCAGCGCGGCCACCACGCCGTACACCCGCCCGGTCCCGTACGCCCCGGCGCCCACCGCGAGCCCGGCCGCGCCGAGCCACAGCAGACCGGCCCGTGCGTTCCCGGTGAGGAACCCGTCGTCCAGCGCCCGGGCCAGCGCATAGCCGGCCAGGAAGGTCTGGCCGGCCTCCAGGACCGACCAGAGCCCGAGCCGGACCAGCACCCGCCATCGCGCCCGTCCCGCACCCAGGACCCGCGCCCGCGCGTTCATGCCCCGAACACCGCCCGGTACTCCGCGTCCCGCCACAGCTCGGCATGGGGGCCCACCGCTCGTATCCGGCCCCCGTCCAGCCAGGCGACGGCGTCGGCGCGGGCCGCCGTGGCCGTGCGATGGGCGATCAGCAGACGGGTCGGGCCCGCGCCCGGGGCCAGCAGGGACTGGGCGATCCGGTGCTCGGTGACCGTGTCGAGGCTGGAGAGGGCGTCGTCGAGGATCAGCAGGCGGCCGCCGTGGGCGAAGGCGCGGGCGAGGCCGAGGCGCTGGGACTCGCCGCCGGAGCGGGGCGCGTCGGCGCAGCGGGTGGCGTAGCCGTCGGGCAGGCGGCGGACGAAGCCGTCGGCGTGGGCCGTGCGCGCGGCCGACCGGATCCGGTCCGGGGAGGGCGTGGTGAGCCCGAACGCGATGGCGTCCTCGACGGTCGTGCCGAGCAGGGCGGGTCGTTCGAAGGCGTAGGAGACCGCGCCGCGCAGGTCGGCGTGGCCGAGGTCGCGCAGGGGGATCCCGTCGAGCAGGACCTCGCCCGCGTCCGGGTCGGCGAGCCGGCCGGCGAGTTCGGCCAGCAGGGACTTGCCCGTCCCGGAGCGGCCGACCACGGCGAGGGTCGTGCCACCGGGGACGAGCAGGTCCACGCCGTCCAGGACGGTGCGGCCGCCCCGGCCCGCCGTCACACCGCGCAGCTCCAGCTGCCCGGAGCCGGACGGCAGCCCTCGGGTGCCGTACCCTGGCGCCGGCTCGGCCAGCACCTCGGCGAGCCGTGCGGTCGCCGCCCGGGCACGGGAGAGTGCGGCCAGTTGTCCGACCAGCACGCCGACTCCCGTGGCGAGGACGGCGTACCGGGAGGCGGCCAGCACCTCGCCCACCGACAGGCGATGGCGGGCGAGCAGCAGCCCGGCCACCGCGACCACGCCCAGGTTCAGCAGCGGTGCCACGGTGACCGCCTGTGCGGCGGCCCGCCCCTGCACCCGCCACATGCGGTGCCCGGCGCGCGACAGTTCGGGCAGCGGTGCGAGGATCCGGGCCGTCTCGCGGTCCTCCGCGCCCGCGGCCCGGATGGTGCGGAAGCCGCCGACCGCCTCCGTGAGAGCGGCCGCCAGCCGCCCCTGCACCCGCTGGTAGTCGGCCACGCACGCCGAGGTGTCCCGGGCGAAGGCCCGCAGCAGCAGCGCCAGTACCGGCGCACCGGCCAGAAACACCGCCACAAGCCACGGGTCGATGAGCCCGAGCGCCACCACGCCCCCGACCGGCCCGGCGAGCGCGGCGACCAGCGCGGCCACCGCGGCCGGCGCCGTCCCCGCCTGCGCGGCGTTGCCGACCAGCCGCGCCACCAGGTCCCCGGCGCCGAACCGGGCGCCGGCGCGCGGGCCCAGGGCCAGCACCTGCCCGGTGACCCGGCGGCGCAGCCACGCGGTGGACCGGGCGTCGACCGTGCCGGTGAGCACGCCCGCGCATCCGTCCAGCACGGCGATCAGCAGCACCAGGGCCGCGCAGCAGGCCACCCAGCGGGTTGCCGGAGCGTGGGCGAGCAGCAGGTCGAGGGTCCGGCCGAGCGCGGCGGGCAGCAGCAGTCCGGCGGCCGTGGCGGCCGTGCTCACGGCGCACAGGGCCGCGCAGCGGGCGCCGCCGTGCCGGAGCACGGCACGCGGCAGACGAGCGGGAGCTTCGGGGGAGGGCGTCATCGGCTGCGGCCTCGCGTCGGGGCGGACGGGAAGGCTCCGGGCAGCCCCTCCAGGACGGGGGAGGGGGCTGCCCGGAGCCGTGGACTCACCGGCCCGGTCAGAGACAGAGCAGGATGCTCGCCGCCGAGACGCAGGACAGCAGGCTCACCGTGCTCGCGCCGGTGTGGGACAGCTCGTCGGACTCCAGGGTCTGCAGGTCGAGAAGTGCCATGATCGTGTCCTTTCCCTTCATCGGGGACGGGGTTGTGTCACGACTCCGTCAGGTCGCGGAGCCGCGGGTGGGGGCCGCCGGTGGCGGCGGAAGGAAGGGCAGGTGCGCGGTGCGCCCGGCGTCGTGGGCCGCCGCGAGCGCGAGCAGGCAGCCTGCCGTTCCGGTGGCCAGGTCCATGGAGAGCCGCATCATCTGGTGCCCGGGGAAGGCGAGTTGGCCCTGATAGGCCATCGCCAGCCAGCCGAGCCCGTCGATCTGCTGCGCGAGTCGCTCCCGCCCGGCACCCGGCGCGGTACTGCGGGCGAGGTGCAGCACCATGCCGGCGCGGCCCTGGAACAGACCGGGCTGTGCGTAGAAACGGGAGGTGGCGGCGGTCAGGACGCCCGCCCGGGCCCGCTCGAACTCCCTTGCGGTGTCGGCTGATTCGATGAGAGCGCCGCCCGCCTCCGCCAGGTAGTCGTCGAGGACCAGCCCGATCCCCACGCTCCCGTCGCCGAGGTACGGCAGCGTCCGCCGGCCCTCGTCCACCTCCAGGGCGCCGCTCGCCTCCTGGACGACGCAGCAGGCCAGGTCGCGCCGGAGTGCCTCGGTGGCCGCCGCCAGCAGCCGGGGTTCACCGGTCTCCTGGTACCGCCGCAGCAGGAACAGCGCGGGCCCGCTCGCGCCCCGCAGCAGCCCGGCCCGCCGCCGGGGCGGGTCCGGGACCGGTTCGGCGAGGCGTCGCAGAAGGATCTCGGCGGCCTCGGCGGCACGATCGCGCAGCGCCGGCTCGCCGGTCGCGGTCGCCAGCTCGCCGAGGACCAGGCCGAGTCCGGCGAGGCCGCCGTGCAGGTCGGAGGAGAGGTTGCGCCAGTTCTCCCGCAGCACGCCGCCGATCAGCTCCAGCGCCCGCTGCCGGTGGCCGAGCCGGTCCAGGACCAGGGCCACGCCCGCGAGACCGTCGTACAGGCCGAGCGGGGTGCCGGGCGGCGGCGGGGCGGTGTGGTCCAGCAGCCAGCGCTCGCCCTCGTCGTACCGGCCGGCGCCGGAGACCTCCAGCGCGTACAGCACCCCGGCCGCGCCGTGCGCGAGTCCGAGGCCGCCGCCGTCGGAGAACTGGGCGATGTCGCCCGGGAAGAGCCGGTCGTCGCGCTCCGGGGTCGCTGCGGCGAGGATCGCCTTGACCATGGAGTCCCGGCTGTAGGGCCAGTCGCCCGGCACCACCGGCGGAGCGGACGTACGACGGGCTCGCCCGCCCGCGATGTCCCGGGTGATCTCCGCGACCGCCTCGTCCAGGAAGGCGCGCGGCACGTCCGGGAACTGCTCCGCGATGACGTCGGCCAGATGGGCCGCCTTGCCGCGGTCCACCACGAACAGCGTGGTCACCGGCAGGAACAGGGCCAGGCGCAGACAGGCCAGCGCGTACCGGTCGACATCGATGCCCCGGCGGTCCGGCGGGGCGAAGAAGCCCGGGTGGGCCACCGTCTGCCGGCCGTTCTCCGCGGCCGGGGCTGCCGCCTCGAAGTCGATGAGATACACCGTCTCCTCGTCCGGGGCGACCATGACGTTGAAGACGTGCAGGTCGTGGAAGACCAGCCCGCGCGCGTGCACCGCCGCCACAGCCCGCTCCACCGCCGCGTGGATGCGCAGCGCCCACGCCGTGTACGACGCCACCTTCGCCGGATCCGGGTCGGACGTGAGCAGCGGATGCCGTTCGGCGAAGAACGAGTTGAGCGGGCGGCCCTCGAGGAAGTCCATCACCAGGAACCGGTGGTCGCCGAGCGTGAACCAGTCCCGCACCTCCGGCACCACGCCCGTCCCGGCGACCCGCTCCAGCGCGGCCTTCTCCCGCGCCAGCCGTTCCACCGCGTCCGCCCCGTCGGCGGCGAGCCCCGCGTGCGGACGCCCCTCCTTCAGCACCACCCGGCGCCCGTCCCGGGTGTCCGTGCCGACGTACACCCCGCCGCCGTTGGAGAAGTGCAGCGCCTTCTCGATGCGGTACGGCAGCCCGCCCACCGTCGTGGTGTTGCGGGCCTCCAGGTGCGGGCGCAGGAACTCCGGCAGCGTCACCCACTCGGGCACCTGGAACGACGGGGCCCGCCGGTCCGGGACCAGGCGCCCCTCGCCGTCGGTCACGGCCAGGACCAGCGAACCGCGCTCGTCGACGACGAACCGGCGCGCGAAGGCGCCGTAGCGGACGTAGAGCGGGCCGTCGTGCCAGCGCAGGTCGGTCAGGACGTACGGCCCCTCGCAGCCCTCCAGCAGCGCGCCCAGCCCGCGCAGCACCTCGTGCAGCTGTTCCTCGTCGGCGGGGTAGACGGTGACGAACTTGCCGCTGGTGTCGCGGCCCGCGTACTTGGCGTTGCGCAGGTGCAGCAGATGCGGGGACGGCACGAACTTGAACGGGATGCGGCGCGGCACGCAGTAGTCCCACACGATCCCGGCGATCCGCTCCGCATCGGCCGCCGTCGCCGATGAGTGGATCTTCCAGCCCTGGGCCGGCGACGGCAGCGGCTCGCCGTCCCCGCCGAGCGGGGTCAGCGTCAGCCAGTCGCCGGAGCGCGCCGCGCGCCAGCCGTCGGGGACCGCGCGCCGCGCCGTCGGGAACAGCGGTGCGGGCTCACTCCCGGCCGCCGAGAGCCGGTCGGGCGTGTCGTAGAAGTGCCCGTCTGCCAGCGCGTACACCTCGTACCGCTTGTCCATGCGTCTCCCGCCCCTCCTTCGGTTGACCCGGTAGACACTCGCAGCAGGCGGACGGACGCGGACAGTAACGACTGTCACGAGATCACCGTGCGGAACGCACGGGTAAAGATGTGTTCGGCGGCTTTCGAGCCGCGTCTCCACAGACGGCACGCGGAGCCTTCACAGGGGCTGCGCAGGCGGCTCATACGCGCTGTAATGGCCAAGTGGCCAGTGAGGGTGCTGCGGTGCGCAGAACGAGAGCCGAGCGTGCCGAAATCGCCCTTGAAACACTCATCGCCGTGCCCGCCTCTCCCGACCGGCTGCGCCGGGTCCTCGAACAGGCACTCGTGTTCGCCGGGGCGGCGTTCGTGGGCGTCTACGTGCCCGGTGCCGATCCCTCCGTGCTTTGTCTGGCCGAGTCGGCGGGTCTGCCCCGCACGCTGTACGGCCTGCGCGACGGCTATCCGGCCACGGGCGGCTCCCCGGTCGCCGAGGCCCACCGCACCGGGCGGCCCCGATGGCTCGGCCCGGACGAGCTGGCCGACTGCGCCGATGCACGCCGTACTCCGTCGGCCGAGTTCTCCGTAGGCGCGCTGCCGCTCGGTCCGGCCGGCAGCGGCTGTCTGCTCGCCGTCAGCGAGCACCCCGGCGGATTCGGCACCGACGACCGCGCCTGCCTGGAGCTGATCGCCCGCGCGGTCGCCGTGCCCGTGCCGGCCGGCCTGGGCGCCGACACCGGTGAGCTGCCCGGCGACGCGTTCAGTCTGGCGATGGACAGCGGCCGGGTCGAGGTCGGCGACGAGATCCTGCGCCTCTTCGGGATCGGCCGGGACACCTTCGACGGCAAGGTGGAGACACTGCTCGCCCTCACCGTGCCCGAGGACCTGCCCGCGCTGATGTCGGTGGTCGAGGCCGACCACATGTCCATCGGCGACCGCGAGCTGGAGTTCCGCGCCCTGCAGCCCTCCGGACCGCCCAGGTGGCTGCGGCTGAGCGGCCGGCTGCTGCCCGGCGGCGAGGGGCACCCGGCCCGGCTCGTCGGCACCGTCGCGGACGCCTCCACCGTGCGCTCCGGCGTCACCGACGTGGCTCGCGTGCAGCGGCTGGCCGCCGCCCTCGCCATGGCCGGCACCGTCAAGGACGTCGGCAAGGCCGTCGTCGACGCCCTGCGCAAACCCCTCAAGGCCGACCGTATCGCCCTCGCCGAGCTGGAGAACGACCGCCTCGTCGTCACCGTCCTCGACCCGCCCGAACCCGAGGCCTGGCCCGAACTGTGGCGCTCCGAGTGGCGCACCGAATGGCCCGACGCACCGGTGCGCGCCATGCCCACCCTCGCCGCCGCCCTGCGCGAGGGCCGCACCCGGATCTGGCCCGCGGGCTCCCCGCTGGAGCCCGCCCTCGCCGGCGTCGGCCCCGGCGGCCTCGCCGTGCTGCCGCTGCCCGCGGGCGGCCGCATGGCCGGCGCCTGCCTGGTCGGCTGGGACCAGCCGCACGAGTTCACCCCCGACGAGCGTGCGCTGCTCACCGCCTCCGCCGGCCTCGCCGGGCAGGCCCTGCTGCGCGCCCACGCCTTCGACGCCGAGCACGAACTCGTCGGCATGCTCCAGCGCACCCTGCTGCCCCGCCGCCTGCCCCGGCTGCCCGGCGCGGTCGCCGTCGCCCGGTACCTGCCCACCACCGCGGGCCTTGAGGTCGGCGGCGACTGGTACGACGTGATCCCGCTCGCCGACAACCACGTCGCCTTCGTCATCGGCGACGTCCAGGGCCACAACGCGGGCGCCGCCACCCTGATGGGCCAGATGCGCACCGCCCTGCGCGCCTACGCCGCCGAGGGCCACACCCCGGACGTGGTCGTCGCGCACGCCAACCGGCTGCTGCTGGACATGGAGACCGACCTCTTCGCCACCTGCTGCTACGTCGACGTCGACATGGAGCAGGGCACCGCCTGGTGCGTGCGCGCCGGTCATCTGCCGCCGGTGCTGCGCCACCCCGACGGCACGACCGAGATCGTCGAGGCCGAGGGCGGCCCGCCGCTCGGGGTGCTCACCCAGGCCGAGTTCCCGATCACCCCGCTCCGCCTCCAGCCCGGCACGGTCCTCGCGCTCACGACCGACGGTCTGGTGGAGTCCGCCGAGACCGACATCGACGCGGGCCTCGACCGGCTCACGAGCGAACTCGCCGCCGCCGACCCCGGCCACCTCGGCCTCGTCGCCGACGCCCTGCTCACCGGCGCCCACCGCGGCGACGACGTCGCCCTGCTGCTGATGCGCTACGACGGCATGGCCGTACGCCCGCTGCGCGAGACCTGGACCGTGTGGCGGGTCCCCGAAGCGGTCCGGCACGCCCGCCGCTTCACCCGGCGCACCCTGCGCACCTGGGGCGTCCCGTCCGACACCATGGACACGGCCCTCCTGGTCGTCTCCGAACTGGTCACCAACGCCCTCGTGCACACCAACGGCCAGGTGCGCCTCGACCTCAGCCTGGTCAACCACCGGCTGCGGCTCGCCGTCGCCGACACCTCGCCACGCAGCCCCGTCAAGAACACCAACGTCGGCTGGGAGGCCACCGGCGGCCGCGGCATCCTGCTGGTGGAGGCGGTGTCGGAGGCCTGGGGGACGGTGCCGGTCAGCGGCGGCAAACAGGTGTGGGCCGACCTCGCCCCCGAGACCTGACGGCCACTCGGGTACCGGTCGGGGCCACTCCCGGCAGGTCGGAGGAGCCCGCGGGCCCGCCGTGCCTAGGGTCTCCTGTCGTGGCACACACCTTCGAAGAACTGGTGGAGAAGCAGCGCGCGGCCGCCGCGGCGCACCGCATGGTCGAGGAACTGCGCGACACCTACGGCCCGCCCGCCGAGCGCGGGATGACGGGCGCCCAGTCGGACACCTACGAGACGGCCCTGCGTGCCTGGCGGGAGCTCGCGCGGGACGTGCAGACCGCGGTGAGCGAGTTCGCCCGGCAGACGGACCGGCCGCGTGCCGAGGTGGAGGCCGAGGTGGAGCGGGCGGCGGCTGCGGGGGACACATGAGCCGAGCCGGCCGCCGAGCCGAGCGGCTCGCGGACGCGGCGGACGCCCGGCTGCCCCTCCTGGAGGGCGGGCAGCTGCTGCGCAAGGCGTTCCCCGAGCACTGGTCCTTCCTGCTCGGCGAAATCGCCCTCTACAGCCTGCTCGTGCTGATCGTGACCGGGGTGTGGCTGACCTTCTTCTTCCAGCCGGAGATGCGCGAGGTCGTCTACCACGGCTCCTACGAGCCGCTGCAGGGCGTGCTCATGTCGGCGGCCTTCGACTCCACCCTGCGCATCAGCTTCGACGTGCGCGGCGGACTGCTGATCCGGCAGGCCCACCACTGGGCCGCGCTCGTGTTCGTCGCCGCGATCGGCCTGCACATGCTGCGGATCTTCTTCACCGGGGCCTTCCGTCGGCCCCGCGAGCTGAACTGGGCGATCGGGCTCACCCTGTTCGTCCTGGCGCTCGCCGAGGGCTTCGCCGGCTACTCGCTCCCCGACGACCTGCTCTCCGGCACCGGCCTGCGCATCGCCCAGGGCATCATGCTCTCCCTCCCGGTGGTCGGCACGTACGTGGCCTTCTTCGTCTTCGGCGGCCAGTTCCCGGGCCACGACATCATCACCCGGCTCTACCCGATGCACATCCTGCTGCTCCCGGGCGCGCTCATCGGCCTGGTGACGGTGCATCTGACCCTGGTGTTCTATCTGAAGCACACCCAGTGGCGCGGCCCCCGCCGCAGCAACCGCAATGCCGTCGGCAAGCCGCTCCTCCCGCACTTCACCGCCCTCACCGCGGGCCTGGCCATGACCGCCTCCGGCGTGCTCGTGCTGCTGTCCGGCCTTGCCCAGATCAACCCGATCTGGAACTACGGCCCCTACCGCCCCGATGTGATCTCCACCGGCTCCCAGCCCGACTGGTACGTCGGCTTCCTGGAGGGCTCGCTGCGGCTGGTGCCGCCGTGGGAGACCAACCTCGCCGGACACACCTTCATGTGGAACGTGCTGCTCCCGGCCGTCGTCCTGCCCGGCCTGCTCTTCACCGTGCTGTACGCCTACCCGTTCGTGGAGCAGCGCCTGACGGGGGAGTGGCATCACGAGCAGCACCTGTGCGACCGGCCGCGCGAGCGTCCCGTGCGCACCGGCCTCGGGGTGGCGGGCACCGTCTTCTTCGCCGTGCTGCTGCTGGCGGGCGGCAACGACATCATCGCCCTGACCTTCCGCATCTCCGTCAATGCCGTGACCTGGGTGCTGCGCGTGGCCCTCGTGGTCGCGCCGGTCCTCGCCTTCCTGGTGACCCGCTGGCTGTGCCGGGCGCTGACGGAGGCCGAGTGCGCGCGCCTCGCCGAGGGCGTGTCCACCGGCGAGATCCGCCAGAGCCTGACCGGCGCCTACGAGAGCGACCACGAGCGCGTCGAGCGGTTCCGGCCCGGCGCGCCGCGCAGGCCGCTCACCGGTGGACGTACTGGAACACCATCCCGTAGACGCCGCGCGCCAGAACACCCAGACCGATGAGGAACAGCCACAGCCCGAAGACCACGCCGGTCGCCGCCACCGCGAACCCGAGCGCGGTGAGGATGGGCCACGGGCTCTCGTCCGGGAAGAACGCCACCGGCCCGGCCCCGTCCACCACCTCCGCGTCCTTGCGGTCCTGCGCCCGTTTCCCGCGGCGCCGGTACTGGATCAGGTAGAAGAAGGCGTCCAGCGCCGCCATCCCGAACGCGACGACCAGCACCGTCGTGCCCGTGTCGTCCTGGGACCACACCCCGTACAGGGCGGCGGTCCCGCCGAAGAACAGGGCCACCCCGCCGAACAGAATCGCCTCGGCCTTCACCGCAGCCCCCTCTGCCCGGTGTCCTCGGCCATCTGGGCGACCTCCGGATGATGCAGGTCGAAGGCCGGCGACTCCGACCGCACCCGGGGCAGTGCCAGGAAGTTGTGGCGCGGCGGGGGGCAGGACGTCGCCCACTCCAGTCCCCGCCCCCATCCCCACGGGTCGTCCTCGGTGACCTTCTCGGCCGTCGTGGAGGTGCGCCAGACGTTGTAGAGGAACGGCAGCGTGGAGAGGCCGAGCAGGAACGCGCCCACCGACGACAGGGTGTTGAGCAGCGTGAAGCCGTCCGAGGGCAGGTAGTCCGCGTACCGGCGGGGCATCCCCTCCTCGCCGAGCCAGTGCTGCACGAAGAAGGTCAGCTGGAACGAGGGGAACAGCAGCCAGAAGTGCAGTGTCCCGAGCCGCTCGTCCAGCATCTTCCCGGTGAACTTCGGCCACCAGAAGTAGAAGCCGGCGAACATCGCGAACACCACCGTCCCGAACAGCACGTAGTGCAGGTGCGCGACGATGAAGTACGAGTCGGTGAGGTGGAAGTCCAGCGGCGGCGACGCGATCAGCACCCCGCTCAACCCGCCCAGCAGGAAGGTCACCAGGAACCCCAGCGACCACAGCATCGGCGTCTCGAACGAGACGGACCCGCGGACCATCGTCCCGATCCACGCGAAGAACTTGATGCCCGTGGGCACCGCGATCAGGAACGACATGATGGCGAAGAACGGCAGCAACACCGCGCCTGTCGCGAACATGTGATGCGCCCACACCACCGCCGACAGCATGGTGATGGCGATCGTCGCCCCGATCATCGGCAGATAGCCGAACAGCGGCTTGCGGGAGAACACCGGAATGATCTCGGAGACGATCCCGAAGAAGGGCAGCGCCACGATGTAGACCTCCGGATGCCCGAAGAACCAGAACAGGTGCTGCCACAGCACAGCACCCCCGTTCGCCGCGTCGAAGACGCGCGAGCCGAACTTCCGGTCCGACTCCAGCACCAGCAGGTCCGCCGTCAGCACCGGGAACGCGGGCAGCACCAGGATCGAGGTGAACAGCACGTTCCAGGTGAACATCGGCATCCGGAACATGGTCATGCCCGGCGCCCGCAGGCACACGATCGTCGCGATGAAGTTGACCGCGCCCAGCGTCGTCGACACACCGGTCACCACCAGCCCCATCGTCCACAGGTCACCGCCCGCTCCGGGGGAGAAGTAGGCGCTGTTCAGCGGCGCGTACGCGAACCAGCCGAACGCGGCCGCACCTCCCGGCACCAGGAACCCGGACACCACCATCAGCCCGCCGAACAGGTACATCCAGTACGACAGCGCGTTCAGCCGTGGGAAGGCCACGTCCGGCGCGCCGATCTGCAGCGGCATCACCGCGTTGGTGAAACCGGCGAACATCGGCGTCGCGAACAGCAGCATCATGATCGTGCCGTGGATGGTGAAGAACTCGTTGTAGCCCTGCATGCTCAGGAACTGCAGCCCCGGCCGGGCCAGTTCGGCGCGCATCGCGAGGGCCAGCAGCCCGGCGAGGAGAAAGAAACAGAACGCCGTGACCATGTAGAGCCGGCCGATCACCTTGTGGTCGGTCGTGCAGGCCCAGCGCAGCAGGGTCCGGCCGGGCCGCGGGGCGGGGGCCGTGTACCGCGCGACGATCTTTCCGGTATCGGAAATGTCGGGTAGTTCCGTCATCGCCGGTGACGCTACCGCATGGACACCACATGAACCGCCGACGGCACCGGAGCCACACCCTCGTGACAAACCAGTAGGACAAACGAAGGTCCGATCCGGACGATCGCCGTTAGGGTATGGCCAATGAAGGCTCTGGTCCTCTCCGGCGGAGCCGGTACCCGACTGCGCCCCATCACGCACACCTCGGCGAAACAGCTGGTGCCGGTGGCCAACAAGCCCGTGCTGTTCTACGGCCTCGAATCCCTCGCCGAAGCCGGGATCACCCAGGTCGGGATGATCGTCGGAGACACCGCGGCGGAGATCGAGGAGGCGGTCGGCGACGGGGCGGGATTCGGCCTCGACGTCACCTACATCCCTCAGGAGCGCCCCCTCGGACTCGCCCACGCGGTGCTGATCGCCCGGGACTTCCTCGGCGACGACGACTTCGTGATGTACCTCGGGGACAACTTCGTCGTCGGCGGCATCCGCGACCTCGTCGACGAGTTCCGGGCCAGCCGTCCCGACGCCCAGATCCTCCTCACCCACGTCCCCGACCCGCGCTCCTTCGGCGTCGCCGAACTCGACGCGGCCGGCCAGGTGATCGGCCTGGAGGAGAAGCCCGAGCACCCCAAGAGCGACCTCGCGCTCGTCGGCGTCTACCTGTTCACGCCGGCCATCCACGAGGCCGTACGCACCATCGGCCCGTCCCGGCGGGGCGAGCTGGAGATCACCCACGCCCTCCAGCACCTCATCGACACACGGGCCGACGTGCGCTCCACCGTCATCGAGGGCTACTGGAAGGACACCGGCAACGTCGACGACATGCTGGAGGTCAACCGGACCGTCCTCGAAGGCGTGCTGCGGCGCATCGACGGCGAGGTGGACGCGGCGTCGGAGACCGTCGGCCGGGTGGTGATCGAGAAGGGCGCGAGGATCACCCACTCCCGGATCGTCGGCCCGGCCGTCATAGGAGCCGGGACCGTCGTCAGCGACTCCTACGTCGGCCCCTTCACCTCCATTGCGGAGAACTGCCGGATCACCGACAGCGAACTGGAGTTCTCCATCGTGCTGCGGGACTCCTCGATCGCCGGGGTGGGCCGGATCGAGTCCTCGCTGATCGGCCGGCACGTCGAGGTCACCCCGGCGACCGGAGTGCCCAGCGCCCACCGTCTTGTTCTCGGAGACCACAGCAAGGTGCAGATCCGTTCATGAACCTCCTCGTCACCGGCGCCGCCGGGTTCATCGGCTCCACGTACGTCCGCACGCTCCTCGCCGACGACCCGCCCGACGCGCCCCGCATCACCGTGCTGGACAAGCTCACCTACGCCGGCACACTCACCAACCTCCCCGCCGGCCATCCCCGGCTCGACTTCGTCCACGGCGACATCTGTGACGCGCCTCTGGTGGACAAGCTGATGGCCGACGCCGACCAGGTGGTGCACTTCGCCGCCGAGTCGCACGTCGACCGGTCCATCGAGGGGGCGGGGGAGTTCGTCCTGACCAACGTGGTGGGCACACAGACCCTGCTGGACGCGGCTCTGCGGCACGGCGTCGGCCCGTTCGTGCACATCTCCACCGACGAGGTCTACGGCTCCATCGAGTCCGGCTCCTGGCCCGAGGACCACCCCCTCGCACCCAACTCCCCGTACTCCGCCTCCAAGGCCTCCTCCGACCTGCTGGCCCTGGCCTACCACCGCACCCACGGGCTGGACGTCCGGGTCACCCGCTGCTCGAACAACTACGGCCCGCACCAGTTCCCGGAGAAGGTGATCCCGCTCTTCGTCACCAACCTCCTGGACGGCCTGAACGTCCCGCTCTACGGCGACGGGCGCAACGTCCGCGACTGGCTGCACGTCGAGGACCACTGCCAGGGCATCGAGCTGGTGCGCACCAGGGGCCGGTCCGGTGAGGTGTACAACATCGGCGGCGGTACCGAGCTGAGCAACCGGGACCTGACCGGCCTGCTCCTCGGCGCGTGCGGCGCCGGCCGGGACCGGGTCGAGTACGTGAGCGACCGCAAGGGTCACGACCTGCGCTACTCGGTCGACTGGAGCAAGGCTCGCGACGAACTCGGCTACCGCCCGCGCCGCGACTTCACCACGGGGCTCGCCGACACGGTCGCCTGGTACCGGGACAACCGCGCCTGGTGGGAGCCGCTGAAGAAGCAGGGTGCCCGATGAGGTGGCTGGTCACCGGCGCGGCCGGGATGCTCGGCCAGGACACCGTTCAGGAGCTGCTGGACCGCGGCGAGCACGTCACCGGACTCGACCGGACGGCACTCGACATCACCGAACCCGACGCCGTACGGCGGGCGTTCGACGCCCACCGTCCCGACGTCGTCGTCAACTGCGCCGCGTACACGGCCGTGGACGACGCCGAGACCGACGAGGCACGCGCCCTGCGCGTCAACGGCGACGGCCCCCGGCTGCTCGCCCGAGCCTGCGCCGAGCACGGCGCCCGCCTGATCCACGTCTCCACCGACTACGTCTTCTCCGGCGAGACCCTGGCGACCCCCTACCCGGAGGACCACCCGCCGGCCCCGCGCACCGCCTACGGCCGCACCAAGCTCGCCGGGGAGCGGGCCGTACTGGCCGAACTCCCGGACGCCGCGGTGGTGCGTACCGCCTGGCTGTACGGCGTCCACGGCCGCAACTTCGTGCGCACGATGCTCGAACTGGAGGCCCGCCGCGACACCGTCGACGTCGTCGACGACCAGCGCGGGCAGCCGACCTGGAGCGCCGACGTGGCCGCCCGGATCGCGGACCTGGGCGCCACCGCCGCGCACGGCGTCTTCCACGCCACCGGTTCCGGCGAGTGCAGCTGGTACGAGCTGGCCCGCGAGGTGTTCCGGCTGGCCGGCGCCGACCCGGACCGGGTGCGCCCCACCGACAGCCGGTCCTTCACCCGGCCCGCGCCCCGGCCCGCCTACAGCGCCCTCGGGCACGCCCGCTGGCGCGAAGCCGGTCTGGCACCGTCGCGGGACTGGCGGTCCGCCCTGTCCATAGCCCTGCCTCTCATCCGCAAGGAGATGTCCCAGTGAAACGGCACGAGTTCCTGCGGGAGCTGCACAAGGTCACCGCGAACCGCAACTACCTGGAGATCGGCGTCAACGACGGCCGCAGCCTGACGCTGTCCCGGGTGCCCAGCATCGCGATCGACCCGGCGTTCAAGGTGGTCACGGAGATCCGCTGCGACGTGCACCTGGCGAAGGCGACCAGCGACGACTTCTTCGCCCGTGACAATCCCCTCGCGCACCTCAAGGGCGGCCGCCACCCGCTGCGCAACCTGGCCCGCAACCGCAGTCCCTTCGGCTACTGGAAGCGCACCACCCTGGACCTGTCGTTCATCGACGGCATGCACCTGTTCGAGTACGCGCTACGGGACTTCATCAACATCGAGCGGCACTCCGACTGGGCAAGCGTCATCGTCTTCGACGACATGCTGCCGCGCAACGTCGACGAGGCCGCCCGCGACCGGCACACCAACGCCTGGACCGGAGACGTCTACAAGCTCGTCGAGATCCTGCACCGCCACCGCCCCGACCTGGTGACGGTCCTGGTCGACACGGCGCCCACCGGCCAGCTGGTGGTCTTCGGCGCCGACCCGGAGAACACCGTGCTGGGGGACAAGTACGACGAGATCGTCGCGGAGTTCGAGGTCCCCGACCCGCAGAAGGTCCCCGAGTCCGTCCTGGGGCGCACCACGGCCGTCAAACCGGAGGAGTTCCTCGGCGCGGGCTTCTGGAAGCCACTGGCCGCGGCCCGCAACCGCGGCACTGGACGTTCCCGCGGCTGGGAGCAGCTGCGCCGCGCGGTGTCCCCGTACGGTACGGGCTGCTGAACCCGTCCTACCGGCCGCGCAGCCGCTCGTAGTGGGCGGAGCAGTCCGCGTAGGTGGGCAGCAGCCCGGACCGCTCCGCCTCGGCGAGGGTGGGCGCCTCGGCGTCCTTCTCCGACAGCACCGGTTCGATGTCCTCCGGCCAGGCGATGCCCAGCCCGGGATCGAGGGGGTGCACGGCGTGCTCGCGCTTCGGCGCGTACCCGGCCGAGCACAGGTACACCACGGCGGCGTCGTCGGTCAGCGCCATGAAGGCGTGCCCGAGGCCCTCCGCGAGGAACACGGCGTGCCGGTTGTCGTCGTCGAGGCGCACGGCCTCCCACCGCCCGAAGGTCGGCGAGCCGAGGCGGATGTCCACCACGACGTCCAGGACGGCACCGCGCACACAGGTGATGTACTTGGCCTGCCCCGGCGGTACGTCGGCGAAGTGGACGCCCCGCAGCACGCCCCGCCGGGACACCGAGCAGTTGGCCTGGGCGAGCGTGAGGTCGTAACCGGTGGTCTCCCGGAACTCCTCGCCCCGGAACCACTCGTGGAAGCTGCCCCGCTCGTCCGGGAACACCTTGGGCTCCAGCACCCAGGTGTCCGCTATGCCCAGCTGCCGCACTCCGTCACATCCTCCCGGTCGTCTTCTTCAGCACGGCTCCCAGCACCCGCCGTGCCGCGCGCAGTAGCCGCTGCGGGAGGCCGGGCGGTGCCGTGGGCGTCACCTCCACGGCGCCTGGCCTGCGGCCCACCTTCAACAGCAGCGGCAGCCCGAGCACGCGCTCCTGCCCGCCGTCCCGGGACGGCACAAGTGCCGCCCGCCACCTGGCGTTCCTCAGGAGCGGCACCGGCACCCGCACCTCGAGCAGCGACCGCGCGCCATTCACGGGGGTCAGCGCGGCGGCCCGGTCGAAGGTGCGATGCGACGTGCTGTCCGCGAGCCGCACCAGGACCTCGGTGGTGTCCGGGACGTACAACGGCAGCGCGACGGTCAGCACCTCGGTGTCGGAGACGGCCGCGTCCGCCGGGGTGAGCCGGTGCAGGCCCAGCGACCTGACGGCCCGGTCGACGTCCAGGGAGAGGTTGCGGTACTGCTTCGTCCAGTACGGCAGCACGACCCGGCCGGCGACCATACCGGCGGGCGGCAGCGCGAGTCCGTGCGCGGGTGCGGGTCCCAGCCGGCACTCCTTGGTCCGGCCGCCGAGGCCGACCCGGACGTAGGCGTCCCACAGCCCGCCGTGCAGCGGGGCGCCGCCCGCCGCCGCGGCGGGGTCGACGGTGGCCGTGCCGCACAGCACCAGCCGGGTCCGGCCGTCCCCGGCCGCCACGCGTTCCCGGGTGACCTCCACGGGCTGGAAGAAGGAGGCGGCGGTCTCCCGGTCGCGCAGGACCAGGTCGACGGTCGCCTGCTCGAAGCCGTCGGCGGCGGCCGTGGCCAGCCAGGAAGCCGCCTCGGCGAGGTCGGCGGGCGCACCGTCCGCCGGGGGCCGCGGCCCGTCGGCGCGGACGGTCAGCGGGCCGTCGGCATCGGTGAACTCGGCGCTGAACCGCACCCGCAGGGTCCCGTCCTGCCACTCGATGCCCGTCGGGGCGGCCTTGGGCCGGACCCGGTCCTCCCACTCGGCGTAGGCGACCAGGTCGTCGTACCGGTTGTCCCGGATCAGCGCGGCGACGACCCGCCGGCCCGGCGGCAGCCCGGGGGCGACGCCGGGGCCGAAGCGCTCCACGACCACCGCGTGCATCTCCCGGAACAGCTCGCGCCGGTAGTCGTCCGGCAGCGTCAGCAGCCGGGACCCGCTCATCCGCTCGACCATCTCCACCCGCAGCCAGCGGCGCTGCAGCTTGTCGCGCAGCGGGCCCGGCTCGGTGTACCGCTCGACGACGTCCAGGGCCTCGCGGAGGTTCTTGAAGTAGCCGGCCGGCTCGAAGCGCTGGATGCCTGCGTTGGCGGCGTCCTCGCGTTTGACGTGGTAGTAGCAGACGTAGTCGCTCAGCACCGACACGTTGTCGGCGCGCAGATAGGCCTCGGTGATGAAGACGTGGTCCTCCAGGCGCCGCCGGCCCTCGGGAAACCTGAGCCCCGTGCGGTCCAGGAAGGAGCGCCGGAGCATCTTGTGCGGGGTGAGGCTGTCGATCAGCGGGGCGTTGTCCACCGTGGCGTACGGATGGTTGCGGCGGAACAGCTCCACCGGCACCGGGCGGCCCTTCCCGGCCATCTTGCCGACGATCACGTCGGCCTTGTGGGCGACCCCGTACTCGTACATCCGCTCCAGGGCCTCGTCGCCGAGGTGGTCGTCGTTGTCGACGAACATCACGAACTCGCCGCGGGAGGCCTCGATGCCCACGTTGCGGGGCTTGCCGGACCAGCCGGAGTTCTCCTGGTGGACGACCCTGATGTGCGGGTGCTCGGCGGCGAGCGCGTCCAGCCGGGCCGGGGTGGCGTCGGTGGAGCCGTCGTCGACGAAGAGGACCTCGAACTCTTCGGGGGGCAGCGACTGTCGCAGCAGCGAGGCGATGCAGTCCTCGATGTACGGCCCGGGGTTGTACACGGGTACGACGACGCTGACCTTGACCGGCATCCGGTTTCCAAGCCCCCTTGGTTCGCTTTCCGTCGCCTGGGTGGCACGGTGCGCGTGGCCGAATGTTAACCCGGGCCCTTGCGCGGGCGACCGCCCGCCCGCACAAGGGATGCCCCAACTGGCCGGTCAGGCGTGGGTCTTGGCGAGCAGCTCCAGGATCTCCGCCGTCGTACCGCTCTCGCCGAGCCGCGGGAAGATCCGTTCGACGCTGCCCAGGTGTGCCTCGGCGTCGCTGTCGGCCATGGCGTCGGTGGCGAGGGTGACGTGGTAGCCGTGGGCGTAGGCGTCGCGGGCGGTGGACTCCACGCCGATGCTGGTGGCGATGCCGGTCAGCACGATCTGGGTGACGCCACGCCGGCGCAGCTGGACGTCCAGGTCGGTGCCGTACAGGGCGCTCCAGTTGTGCTTGGTGACGTGGATGTCGCCGGGGTGGCCGGACAGTTCGTCGACGATGACGTCCCAGCCCTCCGGGAAGGCGAGACCGCGCGCCTGGCGCTCGGTCCGGCCGGGGACGGCGTCCGCCCAGTCGGGTGCGAAGGAGACCCGGACCAGGACCACGGGCAGGTCGCGGGCCCGGAAGGCGTCGGCGAGTTCGGTCGTACGGGCCACCACGTCCGCGGCGGCGTACGGCTGGGTGGGCATGCCCACGATGCCGCTCTGCAGGTCGATCACGACGAGCGCGGTACGGGGGTCGAGGGTGCTGACGGACATGGGTCGATCAGGCCTTTCGGGGGGTGAGTTTTTGGTCTCATGGCTGCGAGAGCCGTTCCAGCAGCTCCAGCGCCTTCAGGACCGTCTGCCGCTCCTCCTCGGTGTAGCGGTCCTGGAAGGCGCGGGCCAGCCACTCCTCGCGCAGCTGCCTGTTGCCCTCGACCCGGGACCGGCCGGCCTCGGTCAGGGTGACCAGCTGGCGGCGGCCGTCGTCGGGGTCGGGGGCACGCCGGATCAGGTCGTGCTGCTCCAGGGCGGCCAGCGTGGTCGCCATCGACTGGGGCCGCACGCCCTCCGCGGCGGCCAGGGCACTGGCCGTGGCCGCGCCGTGCTTGCCGACCAGGGAGAGCGCCGACTCCTGCGACGGGGTCAGGTCGGAGTCCTGCGCGACCTCGCGGATACGGCGCCGCAGCCGGCTGAACACCACACGCAGGTCGCGTGCGGTGCGGGCGGCGGAGTCCGAGATGTGAGCCATGGCGTCAGCGTAGAACCGTCAGTGGGGCCTGTCCAGCTCAGACTGTTCAGTCTCACCTGAAGATCTGTTTCTCTGTTCACATCTATGCTGGTGGGGTGCGTCTCCTGTTGATGTCGGACACCCACCTCCCCAAGCGCGCCAAGCGGCTCCCGGACCAGCTGCTCGCCGAACTCCCGCACGCGGACGTCGTGTTCCACGCCGGGGACTGGGTCGACACCGCCACCCTCGACCTGCTGGGGAGCCGCAGCCGGCGGCTGATCGGCGTGTACGGCAACAACGACGGCCCCGAGCTGCGGGCCCGGCTCCCCGAGGTGGCGTACGCCGAACTGGGCGGCCTGCGTTTCGGCGTGGTGCACGAGACCGGCCCCGCGCAGGGCCGTGAGGCCCGCTGTGCCGCCCGCTTCCCCGACCTGGACGTGCTGGTCTTCGGCCACAGCCACATCCCGTGGGACACCGTCGCCCCCGGCGGCCTGCGGCTGCTCAACCCCGGCTCCCCGACCGACCGCCGCCGCCAGCCGCACTACACCTACCTCACGGCGACCGTCGCCGACGGCGCGCTCACCGACGTCACTCTGCAGCGGCTGCCCCAGCGCTGGCCGGCCTGTGGCACGATGCGTCGATGATCTCCGACTACGACATACCCGACGTCGTACCCACGGGAAGCATGGCCGAGCGCGACCAGCCCGTCCTCGAACTGCCGGGCGGCCTGGAGCTTCGGCTCTGGCGGACCGCCGACGCCGACGCGCTGCTCACCGCCGGGTCGGACCCGGCGATCCAGCTGTGGAACCTGTTCTCCGTCCGCACCCGTGACGAGGCCCGGGCCCGGATCGAGCGCATGCACGAGCGGTGGCGCGCCGAGACCGGTGCCGTATGGGCGATCGCCCGGCCCGGCGGCCCGCCCCTGGGACTCGCCGGTTTCCACAACGTCGATCTGGCGGGCGGCAGCGCCGAGATCATGTACTGGGTGCTGCCCGAGGCCCGCGGTGGCGGCATCGTCGTCGAGGCGGCCCGGCGACTGAGCCGGTGGGCGCTGGACGACCTGGGCCTGCACCGTCTGCGGCTGTGCCACGCGGTCGGCAACCCGGCGTCCTGCCGAGTCGCGGAGAAGGCCGGCTACGCCTTCGAGGGCACGATGCGCTCCTCCCTGCTGCACGCCGACGGCTGGCACGACGAGCATCTGCACGCACTGGTGGCCGAGGGCGGCTGATCCCCGCGCGGGATGCGGGCCCACGACTACCGGTGCCGGGCCCGCCTGCACCGCCGCGCCCCCGCGGCGACCATGACCAGCACGGCGAACACCACGGCCGCCTCCGCGGCTCGCTTGGCCACCGGTACCGCGGCCGCTCGCAGAAGGTCGAGCGGCTCGGCCACTTCCTCCTCGGCGGGCGGTTCCTGTTGCTCGCCGGTGCCGGTGAGCTGTGGGGGGCGCTCGGTCAGCCGCTCGGCGAGGCAGGCCGCGAACTGGCCCACCAGGCGGTCGCCCACCTCCGACAGGAGACCGCGGCCGAACTGCGCCGGCCGCCCGGTCACCGTCAGATCGGTCCGCACCGACACCGCCGTACCGCCGTCGCGCCCGCTCAGCGTTCCGGTGACCGTCGCCCGCGCGGTGCCCTGCCCCCGGGTCTCCCGGCCGCTCGCCACCAGCACCATCCGGTGCGCCGCCTCGTCCTGCTCCTCGAAGACCGCGGTACCCCGGTAGGTCAGGGTGACCGGGCCGACCTTGACCTTCACCGAGCCGGTCACGGTCTTGCCGTCGTACTCCTCCACCACCGCGCCCGGCAGGCAGGGCGCAACGCGTTCGATGTCGAGGAGCGCGCGCCAGGCGTCGTCGACCGTGACGGGGACGGTGAACTCGTGGTGCAGCTCCATGACTTCCTCCTCGTACTCAGGCTGTGGCGCGTGGGTGGATGGCCCCCGCGGTCGTGGTCAGGGGCGCGCCGCTGCCGCCCCAGCGCAGGGCGACGATCTCGGCGGCGACGGACACGGCGACCTCCTCCGGCGTACGGGCGCCGAGGTCGAGCCCGAGCGGCGAGCGCAGCCGGGACAGCTCGGCCTCCGTGAGACCGGCCTCGGTCAGCCGGGCGCGCCGTTCGTCGTGGGTACGGCGGCTGCCCATCGCCCCGATGTAGGCGGCCGGCCGGCGCAGCGCCTCCTCGAGCAACGGCACGTCGAACTTCGGGTCGTGGGTGAGGACGCAGATCACCGTGCGCTCGTCGGTGTCCGTGCTGCCGAGGTAGCGGTGCGGCCATTCGACGACGACCTCCACGCCCGGCGGGAAGCGTTTGGGCGTGGCGAAGACCGGGCGGGCGTCGCACACGGTGACCCGGTAGCCGAGGAAGTCGCCGATGCGGGCCACCGAGGCCGCGTAGTCGATCGCGCCGAAGACCAGCATGCGCGGCGGTGGCGCGAACGACTGCAGGAACACGGTGACGGCGTCCTCGCGGCGCTCGCCGTGCGGCCCGTAGTGCCTGAGCACCGAGGCGCCGAGGGCGAGCTCGCCGCGCGCGTCGGCGGTGACCGCGACGTCGAGCCCGGTCGTGCCCAGCGTGCCGACGTTGCCGGGCGGGCCGGCCGCGGTGTCCGGCCAGACCGCCAGCGTGGCCCCGCGCGGGGCGGGCCCGTCGACCACCGTGGCCACGGTCACCGGCTCACCCGCGGCGACGCACCCGGCGACCGCCCCGAACGCCGGGTCGGTCTCGGGCGTCACCGGCCGTACCAGCAGGGTGATCTCGCCGCCGCAGGTGAGTCCGACCGCGAACGCGTCCTCGTCGCTGTACCCGAAGGTCTCCAGCCGGGCCTCGCCGCTCGCCACCACCTCCTGCGCGAGCTCGAACACCGCCCCTTCCACACAGCCCCCGGACACGCTTCCCACGACCTCGTCGTCCGACCCCACCGCCATGGCGGCGCCGGGTCCGCGCGGCGCGCTGCGGCTGACCGCGACGACCGTCGCCAGGCCGAACGGGATCCGGGCCGCGTACCAGCGCTCGAGCGCCGGCAGAATCTCACGCACGCTCCGCTCCTCTCACCCGGGTCACCGGGACCCTCTCGGTCTCCGCCCCGCGCACCACCGCCGCCAGCCGCTCCAGCGCCGCCAGGCTGTGCCCCTCGACGAAGTCGTCCACGCTGGGCAGGGCCGCCGCCATCCCGGCCGCGAGGGGCGCGTAACCCGGGCGTGCCTTGCGCGGGTTCGCCCAGACGACCCGGTGCGCCAGCCCGTGCAGACGGCGCATCTGCGCGCCCAGCAGCTCCGGATCATCGCGCTCCCAGCCGTCCGAGAGCAGGACGACGACCGCGCCGCGCGCCATGCCGCGCTGTCCCCAGCGGTTGAGGAACTCGCGCAGCAGCTCGCCCAGCCGGGTGCCGCCGCGCCAGTCGGGGACGGCCGCCGCCAGCGCCGTCATCGCCAGGTCCGGGTCGCGGTGCGAGAGTTCCCGGGTCACCCGGGTCAGCCGGGTGCCGATCGTGAACACCTCCGTACGGCCCCCGCGCACCGCGGCGTGCGCGAACCTGAGCAGGGCGTCGGCGTACGGCGCCATCGACCCGCTCACGTCGACGAGCAGCACGATCCGGCGGGGCCGGTCCACGCGCGCGCGGCGCCGCAGCCGGGCCGGCTCACCGCCCCGCCGCAGCAGTTCCCGTACGGTGCGGCGCGGGTCGACGTCCCCGCGCCGGGCCGGGCGCCGCCGCGCGGAGCGCCGGGTCTGCCCGGACAGCGCGAACGCGGCCAGCAGCCGGTTGAGATGGGCGCGCTCGGTGGCGTCCAGTTCGCCCACGTCGCGGTGCCGCAGCACCTCGGTGGCACTGGCGAGCGCGGCCGTCGGCGGCCCGGAAGGCTCGCTCTCGCCCGGGTCACGGCTCCCGGCGGGCGCGTCCCGCACGACGAGCCGCAGCCGGGGCGGGGGAGCGTGCCGCACCACCTGCCGGGCGGGCTCGCCCGGTGGCCCGAAGTAGGCGGCGAACACCCGCTCGTACCGCTCCAGGTCGTCGTGGCCGCCGCACAGCGTCGCCCGCCCCGCCCAGTACACGTCGGCCCGCACCCCCGGCCGCAACACGTCCACGGCACGCAGGAAGGCGTACGCCCGCTCGGTGCTCGCGTCGACCCCCGCGGCCCGCACCGCCCGCACGAACCCGAGCAGCACGGCATCCGCCCCTGCGGCCCCGCCCATCCCGGCCGGCGCACCCCCCGGTCCGCCGGAAGGCCGGTCCCCGGCATCGGAGGGCCCGTTCGTGTCGGGTGTCGTCGGGCCGGGGAGGGTCGGGTCTTCCGGTTCGTCCCGAGGTCGGTTCTCGGCGCTGGAGGGTTCGTTCGTGTCGGGCGTCGACGGGCCGGGGAGGGTCGGGTCTTCCGGTTCGTCCGGCGGCCGGTCCGCGGCATCGGACGTTCCGCTCGTGCCGGGCCCTGCCGGGCCGATGGGGGGCACGCCTCCTGGCCAGGCCGGACCGCGCGGGGGCTGATCCCCGGTCCCCGAAGTCCCGTTCCCCCTGCGCCCCGATCCGGCCATGGCGTTCACGTCCCCCGCGTCGCCAGGACCGCCGTGAGATCGAGCGCACGGGCCCGGTCCACGTCCTCCCGGTACTTCAGTGCCGAGCCCAGCGTCGCCACGGCCAGCTCCGCGTCCACCTCGCTCGCGCCCAGCGCGTCGAGGGCCTCGGCCCAGTCGATCGTCTCGGCCACCCCGGGCGGCTTGAGCAGGTCCGCGCCCCGCAGCGCCTGCACCAGCGCGGTGACCTGCTCGGCCAGCCGTGCCGACACCTGCGGCAACCGGGTGCGCACGATGGCCAGTTCGCGGGCGAAGGAGGGATGGTCGAACCAGTGGTAGAGGCACCGCCGCTTCAGCGCGTCGTGCACCTCCCGGGTCCGGTTCGAGGTCAGCACGACCACCGGCGGCTCCTCGGCCCGCAGGGTGCCGAGCTCCGGGATCGTGACGGAGTACTCGGAGAGCAGCTCCAGCAGGAACGCCTCGAACTCGTCGTCGGCCCGGTCGATCTCGTCGACCAGCAGCACCGACGGCTGCGTCTGCAGGGCCAGCAGCAGCGGCCGGGCGACGAGGAAGCGCCGGTCGTACAGCTCGCTCTCCAGACGGTCCGCGTCCTGGACGCCGGCCGCCTCGGCGGCCCTCAGATGCAACAGCTGGCGCGGGAAGTCCCAGTCGTACAGGGCCTGGGAGGCGTCGATGCCCTCGTGGCACTGCAGGCGGATCAGCGGCGCGTCGAGCGCCTCGGCCAGGGCGGTCGCGAGCGCGGTCTTGCCCACGCCCGCGTCGCCCTCGCAGAAGAGCGGCCGGTGCAGCCTCAGTGCCAGGAAGCAGGTGACGCCCAGCCCTTCGTCGACGAGGTACCCCGTCTCCTCCAGGCGGGCCCGCACCTGCTCCGGGTTGTCCATCCGGGTGATCGGTGCTCACCCCATTCCGCCGGCGGTCAGCACCGCCCGCCTGGTCAGCACCCGCGCGAGGTGCTCCCGGTACTCGGGCGAGGCCGACAGGTCCTGCGACGGCCGGGTGCCCTCGGCCGCCGCCTCGGCTGCCCGTGCCACGGCCTCGGGACCGTCGGCACCGGACAGCGCCTCCTCGGCCGCCGTGGCCCGCAGCGGGGTCGCGCCCATGTTGGTGAGTCCGATGCGCGCCTCGGCGATCCGTCCGTCGTCGCGCCGTACGAGCGCCGCGACGCCGACGATCGCCCAGGCCTGCGCGACCCGGTGGAACTTCTCGTAGTGGAAGCCCCAGCCGTCCGCCTTCGGCACCCGCACCTCCACCAGGAGTTCGTCGGGGGCCAGGGCAGACTGGAGGTAGTCGACGAAGAAGTCCCGGGCCGGGATCGTCCGGCGCCCGTTCGGCCCGGCGACGACCATCTCGCCGTCCATCGCCAGCAGCACCGCGGGCAGGTCGCCGGCGGGGTCGGCGTGCGCGAGCGAGCCGCCCAGGGTGCCCCGGTGCCGTACCGCGGGGTCGGCGACGGTGGCCGTCGCCTCCGCGAGCAGACCGGCGTGCCGGCGCACCAGCGGGTCACGGATCACCTCGTGGTGCGTGGTCAGGGCGCCGATGACGAGGGTGTCGCCGTCCTCGCGGACCCCGCGCAGCTCCGGGATCCGGCCCACGTCCACGACCAGCTCCGGGAAGGCGAGCCGCAGCCGCAGCAGCGGCAGCAGGCTCTGCCCGCCGGCCAGCACCTTCGCCTCCTCGCCCGCGTCCGCGAGCGCGCGCACCGCCTCGTCGACGCTGGTCGGACGGGCGTACTCGAACACCGGGGGAATCATGCCGACGCCTCCCTCACCGCTCGCCACACCCGCTCGGGGGTGCAGGGCATCCGTACGTCGTGCACGCCCAGCGGCCTGAGCGCGTCCACCACGGCGTTGACCACGGCGGGCGTCGACGCGATCGTCCCGGCCTCGCCGACTCCCTTGACCCCCATGGCGTTCGAGACCGCGGGCGTCTCCGTCCGGTCGGTCACGAACTCCGGCAGGTCCGCCGCGGACGGCACGAGGTAGTCGGCCATCGTGCCGGAGACCAGGTTGCCCTCGTCGTCGTACACGGCCTCCTCGTACAGCGCCTGCGCGATGCCCTGCGCGAGACCGCCGTGCACCTGGCCCTCGACGATCATCGGGTTGACGACCCGGCCGACGTCGTCGACGCAGACGTACGACCTGATCCGCGTCTGCCCGGTCTCCGTGTCGATCTCGACCGCGCACAGGTGGGTGCCGTGCGGGTAGGAGAAGTTCTCCGGGTCTACCAGGGTCTCGGCGTTGATGGACGGCTCGACGCCGTCGGGCAGATCGTGCGAGGTGAACGTCTCGAAGGCGATCTCCTGGATGGTCTTCTGCGCCTCCGGGGAGCCCTTCACGGAGAACACGCCGTTCGTGAACTCCAGGTCCTGCTCGCTCGCCTCCAGCAGATGCGCGGCGATCTTCCGCGCCTTCTCGACCACCTTCGTCGCCGCCCGGTGCACGGCCTCGCCGCCGACGGCCAGCGACCGCGAGCCATAGGTGTCCATGCCCTGCGGGGCCGCCAGGGTGTCGCCGTGCACCACCTCGACGTCCTCGAACGGCACGCCCAGCACGTCGGCCGCGATCTGGCTCCAGCAGGTCTCGTGGCCCTGCCCGTGCGGACTGGTGCCGGTGACCACCTCGACCTTGCCGGTGGGCAGCATGCGGATGCTCGCCGCCTCCCAGCCGCCGGCCCCGTACCGCAGGTCGCGCAGCACCCGGCTCGGCGCGAGCCCGCACATCTCGGTGTACGTCGACACGCCGATGCCGAGGCGTACGGGGTCGCCGCGTTCGTTGCGCTTGTGCTGCTCGGCGCGCAGGTCGTCGTACCCGAACAGGGCCAGCGCCTTCTCGGTCGCCGCCTCGTAGTTGCCGCTGTCGTAGGTCAGCCCGGCGATCGAGGTGTGCGGGAACTCCTCGTGCCGGATCCAGTTCCGGCGCCGCACCTCCACCGGGTCCAGGCCGAGTTCGGCGGCCAGCTCGTCCATGATCCGCTCGATGGCGAACGTCGCCTCCGGGCGTCCGGCGCCGCGGTACGCGTCGGTGGGCGTGCGGGTCGTGAAGACGCCGGTGCAGTTGAACTCGTAGGCGTCCATCTTGTAGATCCCCGGGTACATGAAGGCGCCGAGGATCGGGATGCCCGGGGTGACGAGCATCAGGTAGGCGCCCATGTCGGCGAGCAGGTCGACCTTCAGGCCGAGGAGCTTTCCGTCCCGGGTGGCGGCGATCTCCACGTCCTGGATCATGCCGCGGCCGTGGTGGGTCGCGAGGTAGCCCTCGGAGCGGGACTCGGTCCACTTCACCGGACGGCCGAGCTTGCGCGCGACGGCGAGCGCGAGGGCCTCCTCGCCGTACACCTGGAGCTTGGAGCCGAAGCCGCCGCCCACGTCCGGGGCGACCACGCGCAGCTTCTGCTCGGGGATCCCGGTGACCACGGCGAGCATGATCCGCAGGATGTGCGGGATCTGGGTCGCCGAGTAGACGGTGTACTCGCCGGAGGCGGCGAGCGGGGTGACGACGACCGCGCGCGGCTCCATGGCGTTGGGGATGAGCCGCTGCTGGTGGTAGCGGCGCTTGAGCGTGACGTCGGCGCGCTGCCGGACCGACTCGAAGCTCTCGCCGGTGGCGAGCGGCCAGGTGTAGCAGTGGTTGGTGCCCTTGTCGGAGTGGACCAGCGGGGCGCCGTCCGCCAGCGCGGCCTCCAGGTCCAGGACCGGTGGCAGCGGCTCGTAGTCGACCTCGACGGCCTCCAGCGCGTCGGCGGCCGCGTACCGGTCGCGGGCCACCACGACCGCCACCGGGTCACCGGCGTAGCGGACCTCGTCGACGGCGATCGGCGGGTGGTCGGGGTGCACGATGTCCTCGGTCACCGGCCAGGCGCAGGGCAGGGAGCCCATTCCCTCGGCGAGGTCGGCGCCGCTGAACGCCGCTACGACACCGGGGCGTTCCAGGGCGGGAGAGACGTCGACACGGGTGACCCGGGCGTGGGCCATCGGGCTGCGCAGGACGGCCAGGTGCAGCAGTCCGGCGACCTGGATGTTGTCGGTCCAGTTGGTCTGGCCCGTGACCAGGTGGGCGTCCTCCTTGCGCAGCCGGGGCCGGCCCACCTCGTGTTCTACGGCCTGATCGGTCATGCCGTGGCCTCCTCGGGGAGCTGCTGCCCGGAGACGGCGAGCACCGCGCGGACGATGTTCTGGTAGCCGGTGCACCGGCACAGGTTGCCCTCCAGGGCCTCCCGGACCTCGTCCGAGGTGGGGTGCGGGTTCTCGCGCAGCAGATCGCGCGCCGCCATGATCATCCCCGGGGTGCAGAAGCCGCACTGGAGAGCGTGCCGCTCGTGGAAGGCGTGCTGCAGCGCGGTCCACTCGCCGTCCTTGGCCAGCCCCTGGACGGTGGTGACCGTGCCGCCGTCCGCCTGCACGGCCAGCACCGAGCAGCTCTTGACGGTCGCCCCGTCCAGGTCGACCGTGCACGCGCCGCAGTTCGAGGTGTCGCAGCCGATCGGGGTGCCGGTCAGGCCGAGGCGGTCGCGCAGGTAGTGGGCCAGGAGCAGACGGGGTTCGACGTCGTCCTCGTACGCCGTGCCGTCCACGTTCACCTTGATGTGGGTCATGTGATGTGCCCTCCAGACCGTGCGGGCAGGAGCGAGAATCAGCCAGATCGACGTGATGTAGGTCACTCTATGGCCGCGCTCTGGAGGCGGCGAGTGCTGCGGCGGGGCTTTTGTTGAACATTAATCCATTGCTGTCGAGGAGCGGCCCTGCTGCACTTCCCCTGACCCGACGTCAACCAGAGAGGACCAGCAATGCGCACTGCGTGCATGTCCACCCAGGAAGGAATCCCACCCATGCCGAAGGACATCACGCTCAGTGCACTTGCTCAATCTCGGAATTCTCGCGCACGTAGACGCCGGTAAGACCAGCCTGACCGAATGGCTGCTGCACGCGGCCGGAGTCACCGACGAGGTCGGCAGCGTCGACGACGGCAGCACCCGGACGGACACCCTCGCGCTGGAGCGGCAGCGCGGGATCACCATCAAGTCGGCGGTCGTGTCGTTCCCGCTCGACTCGGTGACGGTCAACCTCATCGACACCCCCGGTCACCCGGACTTCATCGCCGAGGTGGAGCGGGTGCTCGGCGTGCTGGACGGCGCCGTCCTGGTCGTCTCGGCCGTCGAGGGCGTCCAGGCGCAGACCAGGGTGCTGATGCGGACCCTGCGCCGGCTGCGCATCCCCACGCTCGTCTTCGTCAACAAGATCGACCGGCGGGGCGCCCGCGAGGAGGCGGTCCTGCGCGACCTCTCCCGCAGGCTGGCCGTACCGCTCGTACCCATGGGGACGGCCGCAGCGCTCGGCACCCGCGACGCCCGCTTCGTCCCCCGCCTGCTCCCGTCCGCCCTGGACACGCTCGCCGACCACGACGACGACCTGCTCCGCGCCTACGTGGCGGGCGATGTCTCCGACGCCAGCCTCAACACCGCCCTCGCCACCCAGACCCGACGGGCCCTGGTCCACCCGGTCTACTTCGGCTCCGCCATCACCGGCGCCGGCGTGCCCGAGCTGATCACCGGCATCGAACGCCTGCTGCCGACCGCCTCCGGCGACCCGGACGGCCCCCTGTCCGGCACGGTGTTCAAGGTCGAGCGGGGCCCGGCGGGGGAGAAGATCGCCTACGCGCGGATCCTCTCCGGCGCACTGCGTGTGCGTGAGCGGGTTCTGTTCGGGGACGGTCGCGAGGCGGGCGGCGTCGGCCGCAAGGAGGGCAAGGAGGGCAAGGAGGGCAAGGAGGGCAAGGAGGGCAAGGGCGCTCGGGCGGAGGGGCGGGTCACCGCACTCACCGTCTTCGAGAACGGCACCGACCTCCGGCAGGACAGGGTCGGCGCCGGGCGGATCGCCAAGGTGTGGGGACTCGCCGGCATCCGGATCGGTGACGCGATCGGTGTGCCGGGGCGGGTCTACGAGCACCACTTCGCGCCGCCCACCCTGGAGACCGTCGTCGTCCCGGGGGCCGGTGCGGACCGGCGCTCCCTGCATCTCGCGCTCACCCAGCTGGCCGAACAGGACCCGCTCATCGGTGTCCGCCACGACGAGCTGCGGGGGGAGACCTCGGTCTCCCTCTACGGCGAGGTGCAGAAGGAGGTCATCCAGGCCACGCTCGCCGACGAGTACGGCCTGGACGTCACCTTCCGGGAGACCACCACCCTGTGCATCGAACGGCCGGTCGGTGCCGGGCAGGCCGTGGAGTTCAACAAGAAGGACCCCAACCCCTTCCTGGCCACCGTCGGCCTGCGTGTCGACCCCGCCCCGCCCGGCTCCGGCGTGCGGTTCCGGCTGGAGGTGGAGCTGGGCTCCATGCCGTACGCCTTCTTCAAGGCCGTCGAGGACACCGTCCGCGAGACGCTCGGCCAGGGGCTGCACGGCTGGCAGATCCCCGACTGCACCGTCACCATGACCCACTCCGGCTACTCGCCCCGGCAGAGCCATGCCCACCAGGGTTTCGACAAGAGCATGTCGAGCACCGGCTACGACTTCCGCGGCCTGACCCCGCTCGTCCTGGCCGAGGCGCTGCGCCGGGCGGGCACCCAGGTCTACGAGCCGATGCACCGCTTCCGCATCGAGGCCCCGGCGGACACGCTGGGTGCCCTGCTGCCGGTGCTGGCCCGGCTGGGCGCGGTGGCGGAGAGCACCGAGGCGCACGGGCAGGAAGGTGTCCTGGAGGGTGCCGTGCCCGCCGCCCGGGTCCATGAGCTGGAGCAGCGGCTGCCGGGGCTGACCCGGGGCGAGGGCGAGCTGGAGTCCGCCTTCGACCACTACGCACCGGTCACCCGCGGCCCGCTGCCCGAACGTCCGCGCACCGACCACAACCCGCTCAACCGGAAGGAGTACCTGCTGAACGTCACACGCCGGGTGGGCGACTGAGAGGAATGTGCTGACTGAGAGTCAACTTACTTTTGAGTCAGTAGTATTGACGCTGTCCCGGCATCCCCGGACTGTGGTGTACATGTCCACCATCAGGGCGCGTGTGCTTCTTGTCCTGGTCGTCCTCTGCGGACTCCTGACGGTGGCGGGTGCCCCGCCCGCCACCGCCGCCACCCCCTCCGACTCGCTCTGGTTCGACGGCACCCCGCTCACCGTCCAGAACGGCCGCTTCACCGACGGTCAGGGCCGCGAGATCGTGCTGCGCGGCTACAACGTCTCCGGCGAGACCAAGCTGGAGGAGAACGGCGGCCTGCCCTTCGCGTCGGTCGCCGACGCCCGCAGGTCGGCGACCGCGCTGCGCGCCCTCGGTGGCGGCAACGCGGTCCGCTTCCTGCTCTCCTGGGCGCACGCCGAACCCGCGCGCGGCCGGGCGGACGCCGCCTACCTGGCCGCGGTCACCGAGCAGATGCGCGCCTTCCTGGACGCGGGCATCCGGGTCTATCCCGACTTCCACCAGGACCTCCACTCCCGCTACCTCTTCAACTCCGGCAGCTGGTACACGGGCGACGGCGCCCCCGAGTGGGCGGTGGACGCCGGAAGTTACCCCAAGGAGTCCTGCGGGATCTGCCTCTTCTGGGGTCAGAACATCACCCAGAACGCGGCCGTGCAGAAGGCGCAGTACGACTTCTGGCACAACAGCTACGGTCTGCAGGACGCCTTCCTCGCCACGGCTGAGACGGCCATGGTCTACCTCCGACAGCACCTCACCGACGGCGAGTTCGCCGGCGTCGTCGGCTTCGACCCGTACAACGAGCCGTACGCGGGCAGCTACGACTCCGGGCAGACCTCCCGCACCTGGGAACGCGACCTGCTCTGGCCGTTCTACGTGAAGTTCCGCGCCCGCATGGACGCCGCCGGCTGGCAGGACAAGCCCGCCTTCGTCGAGCCCAACCTCTTCTGGAACGCGAACATCTCCACCCAGAAGCAGGAGGGCGGACTGCTGGACGCCGCCACGCTCGGTCCGCGCTATGTCTTCAACACCCACTTCTACGACCAGAAGGCCATCTCCGGCATCCTGATGTGGGGCAAGGCGGCCGACGGCCAGTACGCCTCCGGCTTCGGTGCCGTCCGCGACCGCGCCTCGGCCGCCGGGACCGCGGCCCTGGTCAGCGAGTTCGGGCACCCGCTGTCCGGCACGGTGTCCGACAAGGCGCCCACCGTGCTCAAGGCGATGTACCAGGCGCTCGACTCCCGTGTCCCCGGGGCAAGTTGGTGGACCAACCCGGCCGCCTCCGGCCCGGTGCTGTCCGGCTCGCAGTGGCAGTGGGACCTTTACAACGGCCGCCACCACGAGCTGATGAACGGCAACCCCGACAAGGTCCTCACCTCCGGCGACGCCTGGAACGACGAGGACCTCTCCGCCGTGAAGCTCGACGACTCCGGGAACGCGGCCCTCCGTCAGGACGCCCGGCTGCTCGACCGCGTCTACCCGAGCGCCACCGCCGGCTCGACGCTCGCCTTCACCTACGAGGACCGCTCCCGGGACGGCTCGACCACCCTGACCTGGAACCCGGTGCCGAGTTCGCTGCCGAACGTGGCACGGCTGGTGGGCTCGGGCCAGTACGGGCTGCTGGTGTGGCGCTCCGGCAGCGGCACCGCACCCACCGAACTGCACCTGCCGGCGACCTTCCCCACCTCGGCGACCACCGTCGTCTCCGACCTGGGCACGACCTACGCACCGCCCGCTCACACCGACCGGACCCCGGTCGGTGTGGCCCCCGAGCCGGGCGGCACCGGCAGCCGCCGACTGCTGCTGACCGACTCGGACTCCGGCGTCCTGCACTACGCCCTGGTGACCAATGGGGCCACGGCGCCCTCGGCGGACCTGCTCAGCGCCGCCGGGTCCGAGCTGGCCTCCTGGGCGAAGGCGCACTTCTGACAGCGGTACGGCCTCCGGGGTGCGTGGGGCACCCCGGAGGCCGTACGGCAGCGGCTCAACTTCCGCTCGGACCCGTCCAGTCGGCCTGCACATGCCCCAGCCGGACGCGCTGCGGATGGTCGCCGACCGGGATCGACGTCACCTTCCGGCCGGTGGCGAAGTCGATCGCCGTGACCTGGTCGGCGCCGCTCTCGGAGACGATGCAGTCCTTGCCGTCGCCGCTGACCGTGGCCCAGTACGGCTTGGAGGCCGGGACCAGCGTGCCCTCCTGGAGGGTGGCGCGGTCCACCACCGTGGCGTAGTCGTCCATGGTGCCCGCGGCGCACAGCTTGGTGCCCGCGGGGTTCATCGAGATGCCGTGGTGGCGCGAGTCGTTGACCCAGGTGGTGCGGTCCTCGCTGGTCGCCGGGTTCTTCGGCAGCGTCTTCACCCGGGTGATCTTGTCGGCGGCCACGTCGTACTCCAGGAACCCGTTGAAGAACGACACCTGGAAGTACAGCTTCGACTCGTCGGGGGAGAAGACGGCCGGCCGCACGGCGTCGGAGAAGTCCTTCAGCCCGATCGCATCCAGCCGCTGGCGCATGTCGATGACCTTGACCTGCTTGTACGTGGTCGCGTCCACGACCGTGATGTGGCGGTCGCCCTTCGTCCAGTCCCAGCCCGGGTCGTCCAGAGCGGTGTTGACGTCCCCGATGGCCATGTTCCAGATGTACTTGCCGTCCTTGGTGAAGATGTTCTCGTGCGGCTTGTCGCCGGTCGCGAACGACCCCAGCTGCTTGCCCGTGCCGATGTCCAGCACGTGCACGGTGTTCGCGGTGGAGGCGGAGACGGCCACCCGGGTGCCGTCCGGCGAGACGGCCATGTGGTCGGCCCGGTAACCGGACACCGGGAAACGCCAGTTGATCTTCCCGGTGGCCAGGTCGATGGACACGACGTCGGCGAAGCTCGGGCGGGAGACCACGACCGACTTGCCGTCGGGCGTGGAGTACATGTCGTCGGCGAACTGGTCGTGGCCCTCGCCGACGCTGTTGCGGATCGCCATGAAGTAGATCCACTTGATGGGGTCCGCGTTGATCTCCGCCATCCGCTGGTCCTTGTCCGGGATGACGTTGATCCGGCCGACCTTCGCGAAGTCGCCGGAGGACTTGATGACATCGGCGGTGCCGTCCCAGTTGTTGCCCACGAACAGCACCTCGCGCAGATCCGAGGCGTCGGACGAGGCGGCGGAGGCTGCGGAGGCGGCGGTCGCCGGGCCGGCGACGGTCAGGACGAGGGCGGCGGCCACGGAGCAAAGGTGCCTGGATCTGGAGGCAGGCATGACTGCTCTCTTTCCTCGGGGAAATCTGAACACGGGCGGATTCACAGTGAACTTACTGAAAAGTAAGGAGGGGGCGCCCTTCTCGACAAGATGTGTGCACGACAAGAATGGCAACCGGTGGGTGACGGAGGGGGAAGCGTGACGGGGAGGCTCAAGGCGCCGACGGGCCGCTACGGTGGCAGGTCCGCCGAGGAACGGCAGGCCGAGCGGCGCCGCCGGTTCCTGGCGGCGGCACTGCAGACGTTCGGCGACAGCCCGGGCTTCCGCGCCACGACGGTTGCCGCGCTGAGCCAGGCCGCGGGCCTGTCCACCCGCCAGTTCTACGAGGAGTTCCGCACCCTGGAGGATGTCCTCGCCGCGCTGCACCTGGAGGTCAACGGCTGGGCGGAACAGGCGGTGCTGGACGCGCTCGCGGCGGCCGAGGGGCTGCCGCTGGCCGAGCGGGTCGCCGTGCTGTTCCACGCCTACGCCCGCGACGTCACCTCCGACCCACGCCGCATCCGGATCGCCTTCGTGGAGATCATCGGCGTCAGCGCCCGCCTGGAGGAGCAGCGGCTGGCCCGCCGGGCCCGCTGGGTCGACCTGATCCGCTCGGAGGCGGACGCGGCGGTGGCCCGCGGGGAGGCGGCACCGCGTGACTACCGCCTCGCGGCCACGGCCTTCATCGGCAGCGTCAACGGTCTTCTGCACGACTGGAGCGCCGGCTGGGTGGATGCGAGCCTGGACGAGGTCGTCGACGAACTGGTCCGCCAACTGCTGGGCATCCTGCGCCCGGAGGGCTGGCGCCCCGAGACCGCCTGACCGGCCGGTTCGGTCCGGTCGAGGCGCGTTTCCCCAGGTCACCTGGGGTGTGATCGCAGGGCTCGCGGGGTTCGACGCGCGCGATCGGTCCGGAGCTGGTCTGCTGGACCGGGGGGCCTACGTACCCGTTCTCCGGAGTGACGCATGAGTACCTACCGAGTCGCGCAGGTGACCGCCCCGGGCGGCACGTTCGAGCTGGCCGAGCGGGAGGTGCCGCAGCCAGGGCCCGGCGAGGTGCGGATCGCCGTGGAGGCCTGCGGGATCTGCCACAGCGACGCCCTCTTCGTGAACGCCGGACTACCGGGCGTGACGTTCCCGGAGGTACCCGGGCACGAGATCGCCGGGCAGGTCGAGGAGCTGGGCCCGGGGACCCACGAGCGCGGCTGGCGGGTCG
The DNA here is from genome assembly GCF_042895235.1 of Streptomyces sp. NPDC001410. Taxonomy (NCBI): domain Bacteria; kingdom Bacillati; phylum Actinomycetota; class Actinomycetes; order Kitasatosporales; family Streptomycetaceae; genus Streptomyces; species Streptomyces sp. NPDC001410. Next base: position 5,382 of record NZ_JBIAWE010000001.1, on the reverse strand, counting down.
GCGACCGGGTGGCCGTCGGCTGGTTCGGCGGCAGCTGCGGCCACTGCACGCCCTGCCGCGAGGGCGACTTCATCGTGTGCCCGAACCTGAAGGTCCCGGGATGGGCCTACGACGGTGGCTTCGGCGAGAAGGTGATCGCGCCCGTCGACGCCCTGGCCCGGATCCCCGAGGGGCTGTCCGCGAGCGACGCCGGGCCCATGGCCTGCGCGGGCGTGACCACGTACAACGGGCTGCGGCGCAGCTCCGCCCGGCCCGGGGACCTGGTGGCGGTGCTCGGCCTCGGTGGCCTCGGGCACCTCGGGGTGCAGTACGCGGTCGCGATGGGCTTCGAGACCGTGGCGATCGCCCGCGGCCCCGAGAAGGCCGACTTCGCCAAGCAGCTCGGCGCCCACCACTACGTCGACAGCACCTCCGGCACTCCGGTCGCCGAGTCGCTGCAGTCCCTCGGCGGCGCCAAGGTCGTCCTCGCCACCGCCGGGAACTCCGAGGCCATCACGTCCACCGTGGACGGCCTCGCCCACCGCGGCGAGCTGGTCGTCATCGGAGCGGACGTCGAACCGCTGGGCATCACCCCGGTCCAACTGCTGATGAGCGCACGGGTCGTCCGCGGCCACCCGTCCGGCACCGCGCAGGACGTCGAGGACACCATGGCGTTCAGCGCCCTGCACGGCATCCGCCCGATGACCGAGCCCGTGCCGCTGGACCGCGCGGACGAGGCCTTCCAGAAGATGCTCACCGGCGCCGCCCGCTTCCGGATGGTGCTCACCAACGGCTGAGCATCAGCCGTCCAGCGCGTTCACCGCGTCCAGTACCGGCGTCACCCTGTCCTCCGTGCGGATCCGCGCGCCGAGTGCTCGGGTCCGCTGGGTGTGCGACGCGTCGTGTGTGGTCGGGAGTGGCGCGGTGGGTGTGGCGTCGGTGATCAGCCGTCCAGCGCGTTCACCGCGTCCAGCACTGGCGTCACTCCGTCCTCCGTGCGGATCCGCGCGCCGAGTGCTCGGGCCCGCTCGGCGTACGACGCCTCGCGTGTCGCCCGGAGCAGCGCCGTGGACAGGGCGTCGACGGTCAGTCGGCGCAGCGGTACGGCGGCCGGGGCGACGCCCAATGACACCAGCCGGGCGGACCAGAAGCCCTCGTCGAACTGGATCGGGACCGGCACGGCCGGCACCCCGGCGCGCAGGCCCGCCGCGGTCGTGCCCGCCCCGGCGTGGTGGACCACGGCGGCCGTCCGCGGGAAGAGCGCCGAGTGCGGCACCTCGTCGATGGTCAGCATGTCGTCGCCGTCCGCCGCGAGGCCGCCCCAGCCGCGCTGGATCACCCCGCGCAGCCCGGCCCGCCGCAGTGCCGCCACGACCTGTGCGCTCAGCCGGCGGGCGTCCGGCACGGTGGCGCTGCCCAGCCCGACGAACACCGGCGGCGGACCGGCGTCGAGGAACTCCAGCAGCCTGTGCGGGAGTTCGGTCTCGGTGTCGTACGGCCACCAGTAGCCGCACACGCCCAGGCCCGGCCGCCAGTCCCGGGGCCGGGGCACGACCAGCGGGCTGAAACCGTGGTGCACCGGCCAGAGCCGCCGCTCCCGGGCACGCCGGGCGGGGCCGGTGCCGACCGGGGGCAGCCCGAGGCGGGCGCGGACCGCGGGCACGGTCGCGGCGAAGACGTGCTCCACGGCGAGGTTCACACCGTGCCCGGCGAGCCGGTTGGCCGGAGCCCCGAACGTGCCGCCGCCGAGCACCGGAGGGGCGAACTCCTGGGTGGGGGCGAGGGGTTGCAGGTAGAGGCCCATGCTGGGCAGTCGCAGGCCCTCGGCGATGGCGTGCCCGAGCGGTGCCAGCGAGGCCGACAGCAGCAGCACATCGCTCTGCCGTGCCGCCGCCACCAGGTCGTCGGTCATCCGCCCGACCAGCCGCCGGGCCAGCTCGACCACCCGCACCAGCTTCCCGGCGTCGCTGGTGCTGCGGTGCAGCCCCCGGCCCCGCGGTGACTCCAGCTCCGCGCGCGGATCGACCGGCAGCGCGTGGAACCGCACCCCGGATCCCTCCACCAGCGGCTCGAAGCAGCCGTGGGTGACCAGGGTGACCTCGTGCCCGGCTCGGCCGAGCCGGTACCCGAGGCCGGTGTAGGGGGCCACGTCGCCCCGGGATCCCGCCGTCATGATGGCAAGCCGCATGGCGGCCAGTATGGCTGCGCCGCGCCGCGCAGCGGACCAACGACCCGGCCCGCCCGACGACTTCACGCCTGCCGCATCCGTTGACTTCACCCCGGGCGGCTCTACGGTCGGCGCGCAGCATGTTCGGTTAGTCGATCTTTGTTCGAAATCCCGATCACACATGCATTCCGTCCCGCACGCGGAGGAGCCGATGTACCCCCCACCCGGTCTCGCAAGACGCTGCAGAACCGCCGCCGTACGCGCCCTGGTCCTCGTCCTGACCGCGGCCGCCGCCCTCCTGTTCGCCCAGCCGGGTCCGGCGCAGGCGGTGACCACCCGTCAGGTGTCCGTCCCCACCGCCCCCATGGGCTGGGCCTCCTGGAACAGCTTCGCCTCGAAGATCGACCACAACGTCATCGCGCAGCAGGTCGACGCGTTCGTCTCGGCCGGACTCCCCGCCGCCGGATACCAGTACGTCAACATCGACGAGGGCTGGTGGCAGGGCACCCGGGACAGCGCGGGCAACATCACCGTCGACACCTCCGAGTGGCTCGGCGGCATGAGCGCCATCGCCGACTACATCCACAGCAAGGGCCTGAAGGCCGGCATCTACACCGACGCGGGCAAGAACGGCTGCGGCTACTACTACCCGACCGGCCGCCCCGCCGCCGCGAACACCGGCAGCGAGGGCCACTACGACCAGGACATGCTGCAGTTCTCCCGGTGGGGCTTCGACTTCGTGAAGGTCGACTGGTGCGGCGGCGACGCCGAAGGACTGGACGCGGCGACCACGTACAAGGCGATCAGCTCCGCCGCCACCAGGGCCGCCGCCACCACGGGCCGCCCGCTGACCCTCTCGGTCTGCAACTGGGGCAAGCAGAACCCCTGGAACTGGGCGCCGGGCCGCGCCCCCATGTGGCGGACCAGCACGGACATCATCTACTACGGCAACGCGCCCTCGCAGACCAGCATGCTGTCCAACTTCGACCAGGCCCTGCACCCGGCCGCACAGCACACGGGCTACTACAACGACCCCGACATGCTGATGGTCGGCATGCCCGGCTTCACCGCCGCGCAGAACCGCACCCACATGTCCCTGTGGGCGATATCCGGCGCCCCGCTGCTGGCCGGCAACGACCTCACCACCATGTCGAGCGAGACGGCCGCCGCCCTCAAGAACCAGGACGTCATCGCCGTCGACCAGGACCCACGCGGCCTCCAGGGCGTCAAGGTCGCCGAGGACACCACGGGCCTACAGGTGTACGGCAAGGTCCTCGCCGGCACCGGGAACCGGGCCGTCGTGCTCCTCAACCGCACCTCCGCCGCCAAAGACATCACCGTCCGCTGGTCCGACCTCGGCCTCACCGGCGCCGCGGCGGGCGTCCGCGACCTGTGGGCGCAGCAGAACCTCGGCTCCTACACGACGAGTTACACCACCCGCGTCCCGGCGGGCGGCTCGGTGATGCTCAAGGTCACCGGCAGCGAGGCGGCGAGCAGCGGCTACAGCGCCACATCCACCGGCAGGTACACCGGGGTGAGTGCGGCGAGCACCGGCCTGGACGTGGTCGACCTCGCCTACACCAACACGGCGTCCACCCCCGTCACCGGCACGCTCCAGGTCAACGGGCAGACCGCCACCACCGTCTCCTTCCCGCCCACCGGATCCACCCCGGGCACGGTCTCGGTCCAGGTCCACCTCACCAAGGGGTCCACCAACTCCCTGACCCTGACCGGCGGTCCCACCCTGGGCACCCTCTCGGTGCGACCCGTCCCCGGCACCGGCGGCACCCTGCTCGCCGGCAAGCAGTCCGGCCGCTGCGCCGACGTCTACGACAACACGATCACCAACGGCACCCAGGCCGAACTCTGGGACTGCAACGGCGGCGCCAACCAGGCCTGGACCTACACCTTGCGCAAGGAACTCGTGGTCTACGGCGACAAGTGCCTCGACGCCTACAACCTCGGCACCACCAACGGCACCAAGGTGGTGATCTGGGACTGCAACGGACAGACCAACCAGCAGTGGAACGTCAACGCCGACGGCACGATCACCAACGTCAACGCGGGCCTGTGCCTGGACGCGTACAACGCCGGCACCGGCAACGGCACGTCCCTGGTGCTGTGGGCCTGCAACGGCGGCGACAACCAGAAGTGGTCCCGGACCTGACACCGCCTAGGCGGCGGCGAGCACCAGCAGGCTCGTCGCCGCCAGCAGGGCGCAGCCCAGCACGCACCAGGCCACCAGCCGCTGCCGCAGCGCCCGGTACCTGGCCTCGTACGTGTGCCGCAGCTCCTCGGCGCGTTCGGCGGTGCGCCGCCACGAGGTGCGGGCCAGGGCCAGGTACTCCATCTCGAAGAGCCGCTCCAGGTCGTCCCGTTGGGTGTCGGTGAGCCAGCCGAGCCGGGCGGCCGCACGGGCCGCCGCCGTACGGCCCTCCTCCCGTGCGGCGGCGAGCAGCAGATGGCCCTCGATCTCCTGGACCAGCGCCCGTTCCTCTCCCGTGCTCATCGCGCGGTCAGCTCCCGCTCCTGCTGCCCCACCCGCGGATGGTGCAGGTCGAACGCAGGCGACTCGCTGCGGATCTGCGGCAGGGAGAGGAAGTTGTGCCGGGGCGGCGGGCAGGAGGTCGCCCACTCGAGTGAACGGCCGTAGCCCCAGGGGTCGTCGGCCTCGACCTTCGCGCCGTACTTGGCCGTCTTCCAGACGTTGTAGAAGAACGGGAGCATCGACGAGCCGAGCAGGAACGAGAAGACCGTCGAGACCGTGTTGAGCGTGGTGAGCCCTTCGACCGCCAGATAGTCGGGGATCCGGCGCTGCATGCCGTTCACGCCCAGCCAGTGCTGCACGAGGAAGGTGCCGTGGAAGCCGATGAACAGCGTCCAGAAGGTGATCTTGCCGAGGCGCTCGTCCAGCATCCTGCCGGTCCACTTCGGCCACCAGAAGTGGAAGCCCGCGAACATCGCGAACACGACCGTGCCGAAGATGACGTAGTGGAAGTGGGCCACCACGAAATAGGTGTCGGAGGTCGGGAAGTCCAGCGGCGGCGAGGCCAGCATCACCCCGGTCAGCCCGCCGAACACGAACGTCACCAGGAAGCCGGTGGCCCACAGCATCGGTGTCTCGAAGGAGAGGCTGCCGCGCCACATCGTTCCGATCCAGTTGAAGAACTTCACACCGGTCGGTACGGCGATCAGGAACGTCATGAAGGAGAAGAACGGCAGCAGCACACCGCCGG